>NZ_JAXBMB010000079.1:0-503 GCF_033963905.1 Cognatiyoonia sp. IB215182 | reverse complement strand
GCGCATCATCATTGGCAGGCTTGGGCAGGTCACGATGACTGGACCGAGCGACACCGAGCACCGCGCAAGTCCGGCGTTCCGATGTATCCAGCTTTTGGCGGGTGTGAATGACCGCCTGACGGAGTTGCTCCTGCGCCCTCCTCCCGGCGATTGCTGTGCAATCACCTGCCGGGCAATGGGACCTTGGGCTTTAAATGATCCAGGCTCTCCTTCAGGATCAGTTTGTCGAACTGTAGGTCAGCGACAATCTTCTTGAGCCGCTCATTGTTACGCCTGGCAAACGATCCCCCGGATCGTTGGCTTAACCGGCTTCACTCTGCAGCGCCCGCATCTCTGACAGTTGAGGGCGTCCCATCCCACCAAACTTTTTACGCCAGTAGTAATACGTCTTGTCCGAGATGCCTGCTTTCCGACACGCGCTCACAACGTCCAGCCCATCATGCAAATGCACGTCGATCTCATGCAAAAGCTTCAACGCATCTTCCTCCGAATACCGCTTCCGT
>NZ_JAXBMB010000078.1:0-523 GCF_033963905.1 Cognatiyoonia sp. IB215182 | reverse complement strand
CGCCCGTGCGGTGGCACGCGCCACATAGTCTTGGCAGGCTAACCGCTCGGCAAAGACATCGTAGCTTTGCAGTTGTCGAAACACGTCTGACATCGCGATGTCGGCAATCGAGAACGGACCGGCGAGCCAGTCGCGTTGTGTCAACACTGCCTCCATGTGGTCGAGGCGTCCGTCGAGGAAGCGTTCGAGATGGGCGCGGCCAGGTGATTGTGTTTCATCGTCGGCCCACCGATAGAGCGACCAGGGCACTGCGGGCATCTCGACCGAGTTGAGTGCCGCGAAGAGCCATTGCGTCACGTTGGCGCGGCCCTGCCGATCAACCGGCATCAAAGTGGTGCTTCGCTCGCCGAGATACAACAGGATGGCCCCGGTCTCGAAGATCGTTACTTCGCCATCGGTAAGCCAGGGCACCTGACCGAAGGGCTGAAATGGCAAGCGCGCCTCGGCATCGCTTACAGGAGTTGTCGCTATTTCATAGGGGAATCCCGCTTCTTCGAGGGCCCATCGGATGCGAAGATCGCGC
>NZ_JAXBMB010000077.1:0-523 GCF_033963905.1 Cognatiyoonia sp. IB215182 | reverse complement strand
CGCCCGTGCGGTGGCACGCGCCACATAGTCTTGGCAGGCTAACCGCTCGGCAAAGACATCGTAACTCTGCAGTTGCCGAAACACGTCGGACATCGCGATGTCGGCAATCGAGAACGGACCGGCAAGCCAATCGCGTTGCGCCAATACCGCTTCCATATGGTCGAGGCGTCCGTCGAGGAAGCGTTCGAGATGGGCGCGGCCGGGTGACTGCGTGTCATCGTCGGCCCACCGATAGAGCGACCAAGGTACTGCGGGCATCTCGACCGAATTGAGCGCCGCGAAGAGCCATTGCGTCACGTTGGCGCGGCCCTGGCGATCAGCCGGCATCAAGGCAGTGCTGCGTTCGCCGAGATACAATAGGATCGCCCCAGTCTCGAAGATCGTTACGTCGCCATCGGTGAGCCATGGCACTTGGCCGAACGGCTGAAATGGCAGGCGCGCCTCGACATCGCTTACAGGGGTTGTCGCTATTTCATAGGGGAATCCCGCTTCTTCGAGGGCCCATCGGATGCGAAGATCGCGC
>NZ_JAXBMB010000076.1:0-533 GCF_033963905.1 Cognatiyoonia sp. IB215182 | reverse complement strand
TCACCGCCTCCATGAAGCCTTCGCACCAGTCCATCGCGATGGCGTGTCCTTCAGGAGCCTGCCAGAACACTGGCTCCAGCACCGGTGTCGTCGCGGCGAGACCTGTTGCGATCTGATCCATCCGCTTTGTTGTCAGCTTCATGATGCGTTTTGGAACGCGGGTGCCTGCCCCAAAGGCCACATCAGCCCAATTCGCAACTGGCTTTGGAGTGCAGACCAGCCCAGTCAAAAACCCATCCAGATCAGACAAACCCAAACTATCCGGTGGACTATCGCTTGAGCGCAGGTAGGTATCAAGTTCGGTCAGAATGTCAGTTATCGCGCGGCTCAACTTTACTGATCCATTGCATCAGCATTTCGGCCCGGAAAACCACGCAGCACACGCACCAGGCCTGCTCGAATCCATTATCGAAGACTGGGTGTCAAATCTCGCATTGTTCAGGTGTTTTCCCTGACGCCATAGCTGCCTTGAACCACTCAGGCTTCCGTCCCTTGCCGGTCCAGGTCTGCGTCTTGTCATCTGGATTGGCGTA
>NZ_JAXBMB010000075.1:0-587 GCF_033963905.1 Cognatiyoonia sp. IB215182 | reverse complement strand
CCGATGAGCCGATGAGCCGATGAGCCGATGAGCCGATGAGCCGATGAGCCGATGAGCCGATGATATATCGGGCACACCCGGAATTCAACTAACATACTGTTTTTATTGCATATATCGGCGATTTTCTGCCGAACAGCAGCAAGGCAATCAGCTCGTTCCGTACCCAACACTGGCACCTGTTGCCTATGTTGGAGAAGTTCCAGAATCCGAAAGCGCTGCTCCAGCCTCAGCCAGAAGCGATCCAACGCCAGGGATCGGCCGCGCTGCTTTCGCAACGCCATCCATCCCAAACGTGGTTCCGTTCCAACTGTGATAGAGTGTGAGGGGATCACATCAGACCCCGAACCGCTAACGGCCACATCACATGACGCGAGGATCGGAGATGATCGTGTCCGGCGATCCAATCCGGAAACTGTAATTGGACGGCTACTTAGTCGATGCGCGATCGTCGACTTACAGCTGGGTGTCAGATGATCAGGAAGCGGAAACCGGTGAGTGCTACTGCCTACGCCAGAGCGCAGCGCCTGATGAGCTGATGAGCTGATGAGCTGATGAGCTGATGAGCTGATGAGCTGATGAGCTGATGA
>NZ_JAXBMB010000074.1:0-600 GCF_033963905.1 Cognatiyoonia sp. IB215182 | reverse complement strand
CTACGGGACGGGCAGTACGGATGTCAGCTCTGACCTGGGGGACGGGTCGATCGAGACCAGTGGCCTGGGCCTTGGGCTGGCCGCCACGTGGTATGATGCGCGCCGGTTCTATGTTGACGGGCAGGTGACGCTGACCTCCTACACCAGCGATCTGACCGCGGACAGGCTTGGGACCCTGACGGAGGGCAACAGCGGGACGGGCTATGCGCTGTCGCTGGAGGCCGGACAGCAGCTTGATCTGGGCACGCGGCTGACGGTGACCCCGCAATCCCAGCTGAGCCTGTCGTCGGTGACGTTCAGTGACTTCACGAGTGAGGCGCACCAGGAGGCGGTCGCGCTGAGCGATGCGACCAGCCAGCAGCTGCGGCTTGGGCTTGAGGTCGCGGCGCAGGAGCGTGGGGAGAGTGGCCTTTATGGCATTGTGAACCTGTACCATGAGTTTGGCGCGGGCAGTGAGGTGGAGGTGGCGGGCACGTCGCTGACGACGGAGCGTGAACCCTGGACCCTTGGGGCTGGTCTTGGCGGTAGCTATGCCCTGACCGAGCGTGTGGATCTGTTTGGCGACGTTGCCTATGCCACCGGGCTCAGCAATGCGGGCGA
>NZ_JAXBMB010000073.1:0-620 GCF_033963905.1 Cognatiyoonia sp. IB215182 | reverse complement strand
CTGAAATCGTATTTCTGCGCTAGGGCCTGTGCGGCTGGCGCTGTCAAGGCGGCGACCCCCATGTCGAAGGTATGCCGCTGCTCCGAGCTGAATTCCGGAAACCCGAAGGTCCGCGTGTTACCACGAAGAGATGCTTCCAGCGTTGCCCATTGTGGATAGACAACACTATCCCAAAGATTCAGGACGGGACGCAGGTCCTTGCCTGGCTGCCCGCTCAAAAACGTCGCTGTGAGCGGTGTGTTGTGATACCGGTCCGCAGACTTTTCAATGAAATCGATCGCAACGAGGGCATCTGCGACAATCCGGAGAGCACGGTGTGGCACATTGAGCTGCTTCGCAAGTGTGTCCAACGTCTGGTGACCATCCGCAATAGCCTCAAACAGTCCGATCTTGCTGGCAACACAGACACATTTGGTTGCCATATGATTGTGAAGTAGTTGCAGGATCGGTTGAGGTGACGGCTCTTGTTCCACAGTCTGTCTCCTTTTGTGGGCCTTGATCCCTAACTAGGAAACGAACGAAAGCCATGCAAACCTCTGACCAAAGCGTGAACCGACTATTGGCATGCATTGCAATACTGCGAATGCCTGGGCTCCTGCTGTTACTCCCCGCACTGTGCC
>NZ_JAXBMB010000072.1:0-627 GCF_033963905.1 Cognatiyoonia sp. IB215182 | reverse complement strand
TACGATGTCTTTGCCGAGCGGTTAGCCTGCCAAGACTATGTGGCGCGTGCCACCGCACGGGCGGCGTTCAAGAAGGCATATGCCGACCAGATTGCGCATTTCGGGGCCGCCGACGCCAAACGCGCGGCGGGCTCTGCATGATGCTTCGCCAACTCAACTCATTCTATAAGGAGACGGACCATGCCCGACGCAACTGCCTATCCTGAAATCGTGTCGAAAGACGCTTGGTTGGAGGCGCGCAAGGCGCTTCTGGCGCAAGAAAAGAGGATCACGCGTGAACGCGATGCGGTCAACGCCATGCGGCGACGGCTGCCGATGGTTCGCATGGAGAAGGACTACACATTTGAAGGACCCCAGGGCGCACTGACGCTGCGCGATCTTTTCGGCGATGCGCACCAATTGTTTATCGGCCATTTCATGTTTGATCCCGAATGGGATAACGGCTGTTCGAGTTGCACTCATCTGGCAGATGAGATCTCGTCAAATCATCTTGAGCATCTTCACGATGGCGATACTGCATTCGCCTATGTCTCACGCGCGCCGATCGCTAAAATTGAAGCCTACAAGGCCAAGCGTGGCTGGACATTCCCCTGGGTGTCGTCCTTTGGCAGCGACTTCAACTATGAT
>NZ_JAXBMB010000071.1:0-688 GCF_033963905.1 Cognatiyoonia sp. IB215182 | reverse complement strand
GACGATATACACAGCCGCCTCCTTCAAATGCGCAGTGGGTCAGATTTTACCACCAATTTTCAGGACTCGACAGACCTTGTTTCGCGCACAGCGGAACATTCGTTTGGCTCGTTTCCGACATCTGACGGTTGGGTCCGATGATAGGTGCCAGCCTATTTCGTTGAAAAACGCTGCCTTGATCGGGGCGTAAGCTGCTGATTCAATTCTTTCTATCGGGAGGGATTGGCGATGATGGATCCGAGGCAAGAAGCACAGTCGGCACTATTCTATGAGTTCTCGCTGGAAGATCATGTTCCGCAAGGTCATCTGCTGCGATCGATTGATCGGTTCGTTGATCTGACCAATATCCGAGTGCATCTGTCGGACTTCTACAGCCACACGGGTCGTCCATCGGTTGATCCTGAACTTCTGATCCGGATGCTGTTGGTAGGCTATTGCTTCGGTATTCGGTCCGAACGGCGTCTGTGTGAAGAGGTGCATCTGAACCTGGCGTATCGCTGGTTCTGTCGCCTCGATCTGACCGACCGTGTTCCTGACCACTCCACGTTTTCGAAGAACCGGCACGGGCGCTTTCGAGAGTCCTTGTGGGGTCTGAAGAAGTGATCGAAAGAGCGCGCAGGCATCAGCAGATGCTAGGTGGCGGAATGCGGCAAGCCGGGATCGTCGCCGCAGCGGGTCTGTATGCGAT
>NZ_JAXBMB010000070.1:0-775 GCF_033963905.1 Cognatiyoonia sp. IB215182 | reverse complement strand
ACGCGTATGATCCAACACTTCCTTGGCGGCCAGGACGAAGCGTGGTTCGTTCTGATCCACGTTGCGATCGAAGCGCAGGCCGGCGGTGCTTTGGCACGGATGCCGAGTGTCATCGAAGCCGTGCAGTCCGAGGACGAAGGCATGGTTCAGACCCTCCTCATAGAAATGGCCGACGTCTGGGCCGAGATCAACGCGATCTTCGACCGGATGCCGGAGCGCTGCGATCCGTACATCTATTTCGAGCGCGTGCGGCCCTACATCCACGGCTGGAAGGACAATCCAGCCCTGCCAAACGGACTGCGCTACGAAGGTGTCGAACGTTTCGGGTCGGTCGGTCAGGCATTCAGGGGGCAAACCGGGTCACAATCGTCAATCGTACCTGCGATGGACGCTCTTCTGGGTGTCGGGCACGCGCATGATCCGATGAAGGCCTATCTTGACGAGTTACACATGTACCGCCCGCCTGCGCACCGGCGCTTCGTTGAGGATGTTCGGTCCGAAAGCGAGTTGCGAGAGTTTGTCGCGCGCTGCGGATTGCCCAGCCTCGTGGAAGCCTACAATGCGAACATCCAGGCGGTCGCCGATTTTCGGTCGCGGCATCTTGAATACGCCGCATCCTACATCAACCGGCAGTCCCGTATCGCAGCAGGCAACGACACTGACATTGGCACCGGCGGAACACCATTCATGCGTTATCTCAAGAAGCACAGAGATGAGACAAACCAAAGGTTGCTGCCTGTTCGCAGAAGAAGAACAGCATAGACACAAAGTCCCT
>NZ_JAXBMB010000069.1:0-785 GCF_033963905.1 Cognatiyoonia sp. IB215182 | reverse complement strand
AGTCCTGTCGCGACCTTTTGTTGGTCGTGCCATAGGAATGCAGTGACGATGGACTGGACAGCGACTGAGGCGATGGCATGATCTCTTTCAAAGGCGCGCATTTTCCCAAGCCCGTGATCATGTTGGCGGTCTATTTCTATGTGCGCTTCGGGGTCTCGTATCGCGATCTTGAAGAGATCATGGCAGAGCGCGGGGTAACCGCTGATCATGCCACACTGAACCGCTGGGTCGTGAGATACTCCCCCGAGGTGGCGAGGATAGCACAGAAACGAAAAGCGAAGACAGCCGTGTCCTGGCGGATGGATGAGACTTATGTCAACGTGCGGGGTGAATGGGTGTATCTGTTCCGGGCTATCGACCGGGAAGGCCAAACCCTTGATTTCATGCTGTCAGAGAAGCGTGACACCAAAGCGGCCAAGGCGTTCTTCGCCAATGCCCTGTCCCACAACGGCATCCCCAATCGGATCACCATCGATAAGAGCCGCAGCAATGCGGCCGGGATCAAGGAGATCAACAAGATCTTCAAGCGGCTGATGATCCCGGTGACAATCGACACCGTTCGGTCGAAGTATCTCAACAACATGATCGAACAGGATCATCGGTTCATTAAGCGGTTGACGCGACCGATGCTGGGCTTCAAGAGCTTCGCATCGGCCGCTGCAACGCTTGCCGGGATCGAAGTGGCGCACGTGATCCGCAAATGCCAGCTTGGCCCGAGGACTTGCGGCTTCTGCCAGTTTGCTGAGCTCGCAGAATAACTGTGTCGAGAAAGGGCGTCTCCCGGC
>NZ_JAXBMB010000068.1:0-845 GCF_033963905.1 Cognatiyoonia sp. IB215182 | reverse complement strand
TAGGGTGAGGACCCATTGATTTCCTTGGGACGGCGTGATTCACGGTCCGAAAAACGAGCGGTGAACATGACTGATCTTTTCTGGCTGACAGATGCGCAGATGGCGCGTCTTGAGCCCTTCTTTCCCAAGTCTCATGGCAAGCCACGCGTGGACCATAGGCGCGTGTTGAGTGGCATTATCTTCATCAATCGCAATGGTTTAAGGTGGCGCGACGCCCCTGCTGCGTATGGGCCGCACAAGACGCTTTACAACCGTTGGAAACGGTGGAGCGACAAGGGCATCTTCGCGCGGACGATGGCTGGGCTGGCTGCCAAACACGGCGAACAGAAGACCGTGATGATCGACGCGACGTATCTGAAGGCCCACCGGACAGCGACCAGCATGGGCGTCAAAAGGGGAGCGTGGACGGCTGATTGGCCGAACCAAGGGCGGCATGAACACCAAACTGCACACCATCTGCGACAGCCAAGGCCGCACCCTCAATCTGTTTGTTACGGCCGGTCAAGTCAGCGATTACATAGGTGCTCGCGCTTTGGTGAGCAGTTTGCCAAAGGTGGAATGGCTCCTCGGAGATCGAGGGTATGACGCCGATTGGCTCCGAGAAGCATTGAAAGACAAAGGGATACGCGCCCGCATCCCTGGCTGGAAACAGCGGACGAAACCGGAAAAATACGACAAGCGTCGCTACAAACGGCGCAACCGCATCGAGATCATGTCCGGTAGGCTCAGGGACCGGCGGCGTGTGGCTACACGTTACGACAGATGCCCAAAGGTCTTCCTGTCAGCTATCGCTCTCGCGGCCATCATCATCTACTGGCTTTGAAACTCAATGAGTCCAGACACTA
>NZ_JAXBMB010000067.1:0-1020 GCF_033963905.1 Cognatiyoonia sp. IB215182 | reverse complement strand
CAGAGCTAGGGATTCGCACAAGTACCGGCTTGTTTTCGTTTCAAATCGCTCACAGGGGCGAGATTTGTCAGAAATAATGCACGCTCACGCATTTGCGCCCATCTGAAATGTGTGAACGGCTGACACAAAACATGTCTTGCGGCGGTGAGCAGGCGCACAATGCTGGCAATATTTATGTGCATTTCTGCACGTAAGTATCAGAATTACCCACCTCATAACATGTCAAGCACAGATTGCACTCACAAGGGTCACATTTTTCGTGATGGATACGAGGGTTCAATTAGGCCGCGGCTTACCCAACTTTAGCCTCATCAACGGCGCCAAACACACGACGCCAAAACATAAACCCCGCGGTACACGCCGCATTACAAAACTGAAATGGAACGAAACTATGTCTATCAAATCAACCACCATCCTCGCCACTGCCGTCGCCTTTGCCGCTTCTTTGCCCTTCGCAGCATCCGCGGAACAAGGTGGCGTCCACAGCACGAAAACCGGCCTGAGCGGCCTTGAAATCGCAGCCGATCGTATTCTTGACGACTACGGCTTTGACGACGTGGATCCGACAACGCTTGAACTCAGTGCACTTGTCGAGATCATCGACGTTGAGAGAAATGATGAAGAACGTGCGGGATCGACGCGCGGCGGAATCCAGGCAGCCCTCAATCGGTAAAGCTCGCAGTGCTAGTGATCAAAATGCCCATCGCCTCTCATTTTGCAGGGCGGTGGGCATACAGCGTTGCATAACGGCGCTCAGATTATCCATTCTCTTAAATTGTTCTCGACCTTGCACAATGCATACGCTTGAGGCGCTCCAATTAGGTGCAGGCGACGCTAGCAGTCTTGGTGGGCCATACGGAGTGTGCCGCGAACCACATTAGAGGGCAACCAAGGTCGGTAATGGACCCATTTATTACAAGAAATGCGACTCCTCTATGGCCAACTATAAAAGCGCGCAAAACTCCCTCTCTGCGCATCTTTGAGAATTGCGCACACCGCTGCATTCTGAAATTTGGCTCA
>NZ_JAXBMB010000066.1:0-1188 GCF_033963905.1 Cognatiyoonia sp. IB215182 | reverse complement strand
TGTCCAGCCCCATTTCTATGGGCCACCTTTGAGCCAGGTTTCTGGAACTGGCGGGCGCATGTTTAGGGCCTGATGGGGTCGGATCTGATTGTACTGCCTGAGCCAAGTATTGATGACGATCTGAGCCTGTTTGGTAGTGTGGAACCATTCTGCGTTGAGGACTTCCCGGCGAAGTGTGCCATTGAAGCGCTCGTTGTATCCATTCTCCCAAGGTGATCCCGGGTAGATTTGGATCGGCTTAATGCCTACCTTTCTTAGCCAGGTCTGCAGGGCCGTTGCGATGAACTCTGAACCATTGTCGGAACGGATGTATTCAGGCTTCCCGTGCCGCAATAAGAGTGGGTAGAGCGCATCCAGCACGTCTGCGCTGTTCATCTTCGGTTTGACCGCTACGCAGAGCGCCTCGCGGGTATACTCCTCCAGCACCGTGAGCATCTTGTAGCTCTGTCCGTTGCTCAGCTTGTCGTGAACAAAATCGATGCTCCAGATGTGATTGGGATATTGCGGTCGGAGCCGGATGATCGAACTGTTCTTGTGGTACAGCCGTTTGCGTTTCTTGTGCCGTCGCGGGAGTTGCAGGCCTTCTTCGCGCCACAGGCGTTCGATCTTCTTGTGATTGACGAACCAGCCTTCAACCCGCAGTAGTTCAGCGACCTTGCGGTAGCCATAGCGCCCGTACTGTTTGGCCAACCGGATCATCGCCAGGCGCAACGCCTCATCATCCTTTGGGGCAGCCCTGTATTGCAACGTACTCCGCGCCAGCCCGATCACACGGCAGGTGCGCCGTTCAGATGTTGCCAGCTTTTGTCGGATATGCATCACGGCCTGACGAAGCTGGTCTGCCGTCAGGCCTTCGGCTTTAAATAATCAAGGCTCTCCTTGAGAATGAGCTTGTCCAGTTCAAGCTCCGCCACGATCTTCTTGAGGCGATCATTCTCTTTCTGCAGCGCCCTTAGATTGGCCATCTCTGATCGCCCCATCCCACCAAAACGTTTGCGCCATGTGTAATAGGTCGCGTCACTGACACCAGCCGTTCTGCACGCCGTCGCAACATCCGAACCAGACGCCAGGCTCAGCTCAATCTCGCGCAAAAGCCGCAGAATATCTTCATCCGAATACCGTTTCCGCGCCATCAATCCTGCCTCCAACACTAAGCCAACTGTGGCACAGTTTTAGGGGGCTAAGACA
>NZ_JAXBMB010000065.1:0-1249 GCF_033963905.1 Cognatiyoonia sp. IB215182 | reverse complement strand
GATAATTCTCGGTTATCATTACAGCGCCCGTATACCTAGGCCGCTTGGGTTGAAATCTTGGATCACCCTACAGTTGCGACCGCCGTGAGTCATCATTCTTTTCGTAGTTTGAAAAGTCATACCTCTCTGTTGCCAAAGCAAATTTGCTCGATTCCTCTGCAGCCTTGAAGGGGTTGGAAGTCGTCGACAAAAGATGGCGGCCCCAGAGCTGCAAGTGAGGGAACATGATCACAATACGGATCGACGATTTTGAGAACTACTGTCGTGAACAACTTGGGCTGAGTGAACACAGCCTTCGAGCCTATCGACAGGATTTAACCGCATTCGCAAAGTTCAAACAAAAGGCGAAGTTAAACGAGCCCCCTTTGGCCGCTGACATTATCGACTTTCAGAAGGACCTTAGAGAGAAACAAGGAGCGAGCCCCGCAACGATCCGGCGGCGATTGGTGACGCTGAGATCCTACTACGGCTGGCTTTGGGAAAATGACGCCAGCTGTCCATCACCCTTTGAAGGATTGCGACTGGACATGAGGGTACCCAAACGCCTCCCCCGCCCAGTCGACCGGCCCACACTTGGTGCGGTTTTCAGGTCGGCCCAGCACATCGTACAACTCAATCCCAACAAGGAGCTATCTGCACCAAGAGAAATTCCAGCTGCGCAGATCACAGGTTTGATTGCAAGGCTGCTGATCGTGACAGGCCTACGCATTGGAGAACTGACTTCGCTCCGTGTGTGTGACGTAACTGGCGCCGCAACGCAAATCCGTGTCCGAGGAAAAGGTGACCGAGAACGCACCGTATATGTTGCCAATGATCGCCTCCAAACCGACTTCAGACGCTTCTGGGAAGATCGCTGCGACGCGGCCGGTTCGCAGGCTTGGCTGTTCACCAACTCGATGGGAGATCGCCTCACCCCTCAGGCATTTCGAAAGAGGCTTAGGACGCTCTCCAAATCACTGAGAATAGAGCCCCACCTTACCCCGCACCGGTTTCGGCACTCTGCAGCAACTCTGCTCATTGAGGAAGGCGTCGATATTAGGTTGGTCCAGCGCCTGCTCGGACACGCCAGCATTGCCACAACGGAGATCTACACGAAGGTCTCTGACAACTCACTTAGCTCGGCAGTGACTGACGCCGACACGTTGGCCAAAGTCGACGCCTACTGAAGGGCCAAGTTTCCTTACGCCTTGGCTCATTGCCGAGGCGTTTGCACCGCGCCGCTAGCATGGGCGGATAACTAGGAATTATG
>NZ_JAXBMB010000064.1:0-1401 GCF_033963905.1 Cognatiyoonia sp. IB215182 | reverse complement strand
TTCCATCGGCACATTGAATGTAGACGGGGATATCACCCTGAGCGCAGGCTCAAGCTACGCGGTTGAGGTCAATAGGAATGGCGAGGCCGATCTTCTGGCCGTTGATGGTGCCGTGACGATTGACCAGGGGGCCATGGTCCATGTTTCGGCTGAACATGGCACAGATACCGGCTTCTACTATGCGCCGTCCACTGCATACACCATCCTGACGGCCGACAGTGGTATCACCGGAACCTTTGGTGGCGTCACCGATAGTTTTGCGTTTCTGGACTCAGCTCTGGATTATAGAACGCCCAACCAGGTCATCCTGGTGTTGGAGCGTAACCTGACGAGCCTTGCGGATGTTGCTGTCACAGAGAACCAGCGAAACGTTGCGATCGCTGTCAGCAGCCTGAACACGAGTAATAGCAATGATGTCGTGAATGCTGTCCTGGGCCTCAGCGAAGATGATGCGCGCAGTGCCTATCACACCCTTTCGGGGGAAATCCACCCGTCGGTGGATGGCTTGTTGATCCAGAACAGCAGTATTGGTCGCCATGCCGTCAACAATCGTATCCGTAGTGCCTTCGATGGCGTCGCCGCAAACGAAGAACAGGCGGTTGCCCTTGACCGGTCTGACGAAACCTCAGAGACCGGGCGCCCCATGGGCTGGTTCGAGGGCTACGGCCACTGGAGCGAAATCAGCGATACCGACAATACGGCTGCCATTGACAGCCAGACGGCGGGCTTTGTTACCGGTGCCGACATAGACACTCTCAGAGGCTGGCGGACCGGTCTGTTTGGTGGCTATGGCACCACCAGCCTGACGATCGATGAGCGGGAATCGTCTGGCGATGTTGGCAGCTTCCTTCTGGGAGCATATGCCGGGTATCAGCTGAATGAATTCGATTTCCGGTTCGGGGCAAGCAATGCCTGGCACAACGTCACCATCAATCGGGATGTGACGATCGGCAGCTTTTCCGATGAGGTGAGTGCGGACTATGCGGCCATAACGCTCGAGGCTTTTGGTGAGGTTGGCTATACACACACAACCCGGTTCGCCCGTCTTGAGCCCTTCAGCGGCCTGGCACTTATCAATCAGCGCACGCAGGATTTCGTCGAAGAAGGCGATGCCGCCGCACTGCGCGCCAACAGCGCGTCGCAGGCTGTCGGCGTCTTCTCACTGGGCAGCCGGTTTGAGCGGCAGCTTCAAAGCTTCGGCAGTGGTGCGACCCTGCTGAACGGTAGCCTCGGTTGGCGTCACGCATTCGGTGATGTGGATCCGGCCAAGACCATGCGCTTTGACGACGACGCTGTATTTGCCATAGAGGGTGCGCCTGTAGAACAGGACACGTTTCTGGTTGATGTCGGTCTGCGGCACGAGATCGATGGGGTGTTTTTTGATGCGGGTTATCATAGCGC
>NZ_JAXBMB010000063.1:0-1418 GCF_033963905.1 Cognatiyoonia sp. IB215182 | reverse complement strand
ACCGCGTAGCTTGAGCCTGCGCTCAGGGTGATATCCCCGTCTACATTCAATGTGCCGATGGAATTGCCTGGCGCCAGAGTTGCCCCAGAGTTCACGGACACCCCGCTAACAGTCCCATCCCCACCAAGCACACCCCCATCGTTGAGTGTGATCCCTTGTAGGCTGCTATTCACCAACAGTGCCCCCCCGGACACCGTCGTGGCACCATCAATGCTGCCGCCGTCATCCACCTGCAACGTGCCACCTGTAATCGTCGTACCGCCTGTATAGCTGTTTTCGTGGGTCAGAATTGTTGTGCCGTTCTCGACCAGAACAGAGCCCGCGCCACTGATTGCCGTTCCGAACTCATAGTCGGTATTGGTGTGATTGAAGACCACCTGGCTGGTGTCCGTAAGAGGAATAGAACTTGCAAACTCAACATAACCGGCCGCAACAGCCGCCTCCCCCGAAGCTGCGCCAATGTTGAACGCTAGATTACCATGATGATGGTTCCCATATGTGCGAGCATTCGCCTCTTCCTTCGAGACATCTCTCGGAATTGGCCTTAATGCGCAAGCGCTAGTGCAATTGGGCTCGACCTGGACAAAATCATACTCAGTGTAATTCCCTGTTGCCTCATTGATCCTGAACATTCCGCCATTTGAAACCGTAATGGTTACGGTCGAAACGATTGCTGGATCTGCATCAGATCCCTGGACGAAAGTTACCCGGTCATTTGCTTCGGGAGTAATCTCAAACAGGGACCCCTCACCGTCGATTTCGAGTTCGGCTTGGACACTTGCGCCATGCGAATTGCCAGCCCAAAATTGCCCTGCACCACCGATGCCTTCAGGATAAACATGACCACCCAGCCTGACGACCCCACCTTCAGCAATGCTAAGCTTTCCGTGTTGATCGTTGTGAGACGAAACATTGAATGACATCGCCTCCACCTTGGTTGCCGCGCCAGTGACCACAAATTCGGAGCCCCCCTGAATGGAAATACCATTACCAAGTCGAAGGCGCTCCCCTTCAGAAACCGTAAACCTACCACCCCTTAGGCCATGGCTAGCGCCCAAGGTCAAACCATGGGTACCGAGATCCAGTGTCTTCGTGTCGGAGCTAAGCATTGCACCGTTGACACTACTCACAGCCTGTTCGAAATCTCTGACTTTAGTGGTTAGCTGTAACGCGTCCTCATCCGAATACGCCAGCGTACCAGGAGAAGGACGCGCCAGAACACGGAAACCATAAGCATCATGACTGACCCTATAGCTCTCCGCCTGAGCGGGAGACGACCCCAGTCCGGGCGTCAGAATGAAGCAGGTTGAGGCCAGCGCTGTCGTCTGCAGCAGGGCGGCGCGACGGATGATGAAGCGATGAAGCGATGAAGCGATGAAGCGATGAAGCGATGAAGCGATGAAGCGATGAAGCGATGA
>NZ_JAXBMB010000062.1:0-1433 GCF_033963905.1 Cognatiyoonia sp. IB215182 | reverse complement strand
ACCGCGTAGCTTGAGCCTGCGCTCAGGGTGATATCCCCGTCTACATTCAATGTGCCGATGGAAGTGCCGGGCGCAAGGGTTGATCCATTGTTTGCAGTCACCGCACCAACCGTACCGTCGCCACCAAGCACACCACCATCATTGAGCGTAACCGCGTAAAGGCTCCCATTGACCAGCACTACGCCTCCGGACACCGTCGTGTTTCCCGTAATGCTGCCGCCGTCATCCACCTGCAACGTGCCGCCATTGATCGTCGTATCACTGGCTATGCTACCACCGTCAGCCAACCGCAAAGTGCCACCCGTGATCGTCGTACCGCCGGTATAGCTGTTCTCGTGGGTCAGAATTGTTGTGCCGTTCTCGACCAGAACAGAGCCAGTGCCGCTAATGCTGGCTCCGAACCTATAGTCGGTGTTAGTGTGATTGAAGACCAGTTCGCCGGTACCCGATAGGGGGAGTGGTTTGTGGAAGTCGACAAATCCAGCTGCGACAGCATCCTGCCCCGAAGCCGCACCAATGTTGAACGTTAGATGACCATCATCAGGCCGATATATAGGGTGACCTTGGTATGGGCCAGCATTCCCTTCCCCCGGATAGGCATCACGATAAACCGGCGTACACGCATTCGAACCAAGGATAGGATCGCAACGGAGGTACACGCGGTAAATCCCTGTTGCCTCACGGATCCTGAACATTCCGCCATTCGAGATGGTAATGGTTGCAGTCTGCACATCGGCGTGACTGTTGAGGAACCCCACATGGCCGCTTGCGGGTGGAGTTAGCTCCAGAAGGGAGCCCTCACCATCGATTTCAAGTTCGGTTTCATGTGCGCAGTCAGCGTCCGGACGCCGGTCGTTATTGGGGTAGCGGCAGTAAAGATCCTGTCCAAACACAAGCTGCACGATCTCAGGTTGCTCCCCAGCGATCCTAACGACTCCACCGTCGGCAATACTGAGTTTTCCCAGCCTATGTGGCTTGGAATAGACGGAGATACCTGAGGTCTCCACGATCGCTCCCGCGCCGGTGACAGAAAATTCGCCGCCGCGCACACCTATGCCATTGGTTGTTACAAGTCGCTGCCCCTCAGAAACCACAAACCTCCCATCATTGCCATGCTCGTTGCCGATGGTAAGTGCAATATTATCGAGATCAAGCGTTTGACCGTCATTTACCAACACTGGCGTATTGGCTCCAGGGAGGGTTAACGTGCCAAAGCTTTCAAAAGTGTCAAAATTCGTAGAACCTTCTTCGCCCTCGACCCAATACCCGAAGAACCCGCGCCCCGCCTCTGCCTGAGCGGGAGACGACCCCAGCCCGGGCGTCAGAATGGCGCAAGCCGTAACCAACGCTGTACTCTGCAGCAGGGCGGCGCGATGAAGCGATGAAGCGATGAAGCGATGAAGCGATGAAGCGATGAAGCGATGAAGCGATGA
>NZ_JAXBMB010000061.1:0-1789 GCF_033963905.1 Cognatiyoonia sp. IB215182 | reverse complement strand
TGCCAACGGCAACATGCTGACCGGCCTGCATGGCAAGGTCATGACCTATGACAATGAGAACCGCCCGCTCTCGGTCACGCATAGCGGCGTGCAAACGCGCTATGTTTATGGTGCTGACGGGTCACGACTGAAACTGATCAATGAGGCGGGCACAGCGAATGAGAGCGAGACGCTCTATGTCGGGCCGATCGAAGTGCGCAATTATGGTCAGACCAATGCGTCGCTTGTCGCCTATCCGCATCCGAATGTGCGGCTGGTGGATGGGGTGGAGAGCTATTTGCACCGGGATCAGTTGAACTCGGTCGTGGTGATCTCGGATGCGAGCGGGGCGAAGGCGCATGAGGAGAACTTCCTGCCCTTCGGCCTCTCCGCCGTCAGCCAGACCTACAACCCCGCCGTGGCCGAGGACGCCAAAGGCTTCATCGGCGAACGCTTCGACAGCGACGCCAGCCTGCAATACCTCAACGCCCGGTACTACGACCCGGAACTGGGCCTGTTCCTGCAACCGGATTGGTTCGAAGTCACAGAGCCAGGCGTGGGTACAAATCGGTACAGCTATAGCTTTAACGATCCTGTGAACTTAAGGGACCCGAATGGGAACGCCACGCGATTGACCGACGAGGATCCAGATGAGCGAGGTGAATACCGAATAGACGACGAGACGGGTACTGTCACGATGATCGACAAGGCAGGCAACTCGATTACGCTCGAGAATTATGGGCCAACGGCAGAGCTGGCTGCACAGCTATCCGAAGAGTCTTTGGCGCGCACTTATCAAGGCATCAACATGGAAGTTGATCGGCTAGCTGCCATCGACCACGGACGAGACATCACGCACGACTATGGGCAAGACGTGGAAAGCGGTATGGTTGTGTTGGGAATGATTCCCGCCGGTACTTCGGTCGAGCTAGCGGTCAGGGGCGTCGCATCGGCTCTTGCCGCCCCGACTGCTCAACAGGCTTTGCGTATTGCTCCGGAGATAATGAGTGATTTAAGGTCGCTAAGATCGTTGCAGCGACAGATATTGGAGCATGAGGATAAGATAGCGAGGTTCAGACTAGACCCCACCCTTCCACCTGGCATGAGGCAAGCAATTGACAACGGCACGCGCACCTTCACTCAGGCTGAAATTCAGAGCGCGCTTCGGGGTCGAATCTCTCACTTACAAAGGGAGGTAACAGCCTTCCGGGGCGCGTTCAATGAAATCCTTGAAAGGTTGCGTTAGAGGAGCATTAGATGTGCCAAAGACCGTGGTCCAGTGTTAGCAATGAGGACCTGACGACAATAGCTTTAAGCAATGCTGGCGCCTATATTCTCGTAATCAATACGGATAGTATTGCATTGAGGATTATAGAGACAGGAACCTTCGAAGCTTTACTGGTTAATTGTAGTTTGTGCATTCTATTTGGGAGCAACTCAGTAGCCTTTGAGGACGCCATTGACGAAAGAATCTTGACAAATAATCTAAGCGGGGACGAATTATTTGTTCCAACAATGTGCGAGCAGCAATATGAGACAATAAAGGATCTTGCAAATAGTTGGAAAGCCGAGGAAAAATTGTCGGTTCTCGTTCTGGGACAAGTTCCGTCTGGGCTTGCAGAAATGATCGATTGGCAGTCTTAGCCACCAATTACATCCAGTATTAGCTTATCAAAAGCTTATGCTCGTGCCATCTATGAGATGAAAAGGCCGATTTACGAGTTGCAATTGGAGCAAAATGATTGCTCTGCACCCAGTGTATATCTGCGCTCGGCCACTGGACGCGTACGAGAACATCAGGCGACCCTCA
>NZ_JAXBMB010000060.1:0-1848 GCF_033963905.1 Cognatiyoonia sp. IB215182 | reverse complement strand
TGTAGCTGCAAAGCGATAATGTCACCCATGAGCAAAGCAGAAGTGTCACTCTCCTCGCAAAACGATATGAGGGCGAGCGGACATGGGATGGGTGATGATGAGCGAGCGCGAGTTGAATCGCGTGGAAGTGCTGGCGCAGGTCGATGATGGTCGGCTGAGCGTCGACAACGCAGCGAACATGTTGGGCCTGACACGTCGGCAGATATTCCGGCTGTTAAAGCGGTATCGTCAGGATGGCGCTTCTTCGATCCGGCACAAGTCGCGTGGGCGCGCGCCGAACAACCGCATTCATCATGCCAAGCGCGATTATGCGTTGTCTGTGATCAAGGAGCAATATCTGGATTTCGGGCCAACCTTGGCGGCTGAGATGCTGGCCGAGCATCACGGGTTTAAAGTCTCGCGCGAGACGGTGCGCAAGTGGATGCAAGAAGATGGCATCTGGCTGTCCCGCAAGCAGCGACGCCAGATTCATCAACCGCGCCTGCGGCGGGAATGCTTCGGTGAACTCATCCAGATCGACGGGTCTGATCACCGATGGTTCGAGGATCGCGCCCCACCCTGCACATTACTGGTGTTCATCGATGACGCCACCAGCACCTTAATGGAACTGCGGTTTGTGAAGTCCGAGAGCACGTTCAGCTATTTCGAGGCATTGGAAAGCTACTTGCACAACCATGGCCGCCCGGTCGCATTCTATTCTGACAAGCACACGGTGTTCCGTGTCGCAAAGGACGACGCCAAAGGCGGTGCGCGGATCACCCAGTTTGGGCGGGCGCTGAGCGAGCTGAACGTCGAGATCCTCTGCGCCAACACGAGCCAGGCCAAGGGTCGCGTAGAACGTGCCAACCGCACGTTGCAAGACCGCCTCGTCAAAGAGCTACGGATCGCAGGTATCTCTGACATGGAGGCTGGAAACGCCTATTTGCAAGGCTTCAAGGAGCGTCACAACGCGAAGTTCGCCAAAGCCCCGGCCAAGCAAGACAACCTGCACCGCGCGCTCAACGTCGAGCCGGATCGGCTGGCGGATGTGCTGTGCTGGCGGGAGAACCGCTATGTCGGTAAGCAGCTCACTTTCTCCTACGACCGCAAACGCATCATGCTCGAAGAGAATGACACCACGCGTGGGTTGGTCGGCAAATACGTGGACACCTATGCCTTTGTGGATGGACGGTTTGAGGTTCGCTCGAAAGGCCGTTCCCTGCCCTACAAAATCTTCGACATGGATCAGCGCGTCACCCATGCCGCCATCACCGGCAACAAACGCCTGGGCGCGGTTCTTGAGCACATCAAAGAGATGCAAGACGCCGCCCCGCCCAAACCGAAGGTGCGCACGAACTCAGAGAAGATGGGTTACAAGCCGAACGGCCGGCGGCCAGGCAGGCAATCAGGAACAGTGGGCAAGAAGAAGATTGCACACGCCGAGGAATAGCCACAAGCTTCCTGGCATGGATGCCGAAGACGACCCAGAGATCATATTCTCCGAACATACGCAGACCGTCACCATTGACGGGCATCACTTTGACGTCGAGATTTACAAGACCAGCATCGATCCCGGCTGGATTCTGTCAGTTGAGAACCAGTTCGGCACGCTGACGATTTCAGACAACCCGCCCTTCTTTGGTGATGTCCTCGCGTGGCGTGCCTTTGAAAAGATCGTGCGCGAAGACGGCATCAGAGCATTCTACAATAAGACCGAACAACGCAAGCTAGGGCTCTAAGCCAATCCCCGCAAGGCTTTTAAGCCCTGCGATATGTGGGGTCTACGGGCTCAAAAGCCTTGCTCGCGTTGCACTCAGGGTGACATTCCTGCTTTGCAAACCCAGGTGACATTTCTGAATGGCGTTTACA
>NZ_JAXBMB010000059.1:0-1897 GCF_033963905.1 Cognatiyoonia sp. IB215182 | reverse complement strand
GATAACCGAGAATTATCAGACCATTGGTACGAGTTTGTTTGCACACCGCTTGGGGGCTTCGTCAGGACTTCATCGGCGGGACAGAGCGTTTTCTAATCGATCTTGCCAAGGAGCTCCGCACGTTTGGCTTTGACGCGTTTGTTGTTTGCTCGAACATGCAACCCGAGATCGAGGTGGAAGGTGTAAAGGTCATCGGACGCGTGCCTGAGAGCTTCCAAGAAGAGTTTCGATCAAGCGACCCAAACATTGCCGAGTTCATGAGAAGCGCAGTCTATCGCGACACTGCATCGGCTCAGTCTCTCCGAAATGTCTCAAACTACGTCGAAGAACAGCTTCAAGGCATAGACGCTGACATTTTGCACCTAAATGCTTTTTCAGCGGCAGTATACTTCGAAACTGATAGGCCTTTGGTCGTCACTAACCACGAGAACGAACTGGAACTCGATCGATTTTGGGGCGAAGGGTCGTTTGCGACGATGGTAGAGTTGATCAGATCAGATCCTAAGGCTCTCGGGTCAACAGACCGCCTGTTCACCCCCAGCCATCACTATGCCGGAAAATACACCCTCGAGTTGGGTCGGAAAATCGAAGCCAACCCATTGGGGACCGATCTTCAGAGGTTTGGAAGGCTTGGTCGCAAGACGCATTCAGCGGATCGGACCGTGCTCGTGCCTTCGCGCTTCTTTCCTGGCCAAAAGGGGCAAGACGTTGCTCTGAGCGCTTGCAGGCTACTGAAAGATGAGGGGCACACGAGGTTCAAGTTTCTGTTCACCGGGGTGCGAGAGTACTACTTGTCTGAGGTGGAAAAGTTTCGTGACGACGCTAGGGCGCTCCAAGTCGAGGACGCAGTCACCATAAAATCGTTCGCATCGATGGATGAGGCCTACCAACAAACGGACATCGTCGTATCGCCTGAGCGATACTGTTCATATGGCTTATCGATCACAGAGTCCCTAGCAAGTGGGCGACCCACAGTCCTCACTCGCATACCAACATACCTCGAGATAGCAAGACGCTTTCCTCACGCGCATTTCGTGCCAGTCGATGATCCATCAGCTTTGGCAAAAGCGATCGTTGCCGCCGACAATCAGACGGACACCGAAACGGCGTCAATCCTTTTCCGGCTGAACAACGACTTCAGGTCGTGCGCCGAACGCTACGCGCGGACATATCTAGATCTGCTTGGTGTAGATGGATCGACGGAGAAGTAGGCGGCGCAACCGATCAAGCAGTGTCAGCTTGGTCTTCTTTATCCGAACGTTTCCGCGGTCGACGAAGAGTTCGAAGTCGAGAGGTGTTGGGTAGTCGTTGGCAGGACATACCAGCACCCTGCATCTCAAGGGCTTATCGCTGCGCATACGTGTTCGGACGCGCCTCCATCCAAACTCCGAAGGAAAGATAAAGTATTGCTTTCCGTTGGAGTTGAAGTGCTTGCACAGGTCAATGGCCTGTGTGGTACCCGGATTGATTTCAACTTGAGCGGGATTTCCTAGTGCTGACCAGCACAGTTGATCGTTTTCGACCGTGCGTTGTGAATCGGGCTGGATCAGCTGATAGCGCGGGTACTCAAGATCTAGTTTTTCGTCCTTGTACTCGTGGAGATTCTCTTGGGCCTCCGCTTCCGATGGGTCTAAGATGAGGCTCTGGCTCTCACCAAATATCGAAAGTGTGCACAAGCACTTTTCGGCAGCGTTTCGACCGACATTACCAACCCTGATAGAGAGGAACTGTCCGTCGTTTTGCTGAAAGACCACTGGCTGACGATATTGGATCGTGACGCTTGGCTTGTCGACTATCCTGTACAGCTCTCTTCCAAGAAGACCGCCGATCAGCAGGCTGATAAGGGCGCCCGTAACATCCTCAAATGGCCACATCGGTAGGATAATTCTCGGTTATC
>NZ_JAXBMB010000058.1:0-1900 GCF_033963905.1 Cognatiyoonia sp. IB215182 | reverse complement strand
AGTAACAATGGCAGTGCTGGCAATATCAATTGTTCCCCCGCCGTCAGCGTCGGAGATCGTGCGGATCGCAGCGCCATTGCCAGCGCCACCTGTCACACGACCGGCTACGTCCACGTCAAAGCCTGTTGCACCCTCAGCGCGGATCCCGTCTGCATCCGCTCCGTAAACCCTGACAGTGGCGTCCTCGCCAAGGATGGCCTTTGCCTGACCACCATTCGACGACGCAAACAGGCCGTAGGCATCCTCTCCGAGCGTGGTGACTGTCCCTCCCTCCATCTGAGCAAGCGCAGCCCCAGTGCCAGACGTGTGCGCCTCAAGCCCATAGGCCTCGCCCCCTCCTGTATTGATATCCCCTTTGATCATACGCGCCGTCACCGTGGCGGAGCTATCACTGTTGAAGATCCACGCCTCAAGCCCGCGCGCCGATGCGCCACTCGTGGTGATGGTACCGCCATCCATCTGAGCAAGCGCGGCCCCGGTGCCAAAGGTGAGCGCATAGAGCCCATCGGCCCCGCGCCCTCCTGTACTGATATCACCTTTGGTCAGACGCGCCGTCACCGTGGCTGTACTCTCATCAGCCCTGGTCTCGGCATAAAGCCCGCGCGCCGATGCACCACTCGTGGTGATGGCGCCGCCATCCATCTGAGCAAGCGCAGCCCCATCGCCAGCGGTTTGCGCAAAAAGTCCATGAGCCCCGAGACCGAATACCCCTGGGGTTGCCTCTGTCCCGCCTGTCGTCGTGATCTCCCCTTTGATCAGACGCGCCGTCGCCGTGGCTGTACTCTCCTGGTTCTTGATCTCCGCAAAAAGCGCATGAGTATTTGCCCCATGCGTGGTAACCGCGTCGCCGTCCATTTCCGCCGTCGCAGCGCCAAGACCGCTGTTGCTCACCAAAACTCCATAGTGATGCAGGCCAACCGTAGTGACCTCCCCCCCTTTGCCCAATTGCGCCGTCGCCGTGGCTGTACGCTCCTCGTTCTTGATCTGCGCAAAAAGACCGGGCGCGAACGCAGCTGACCCATCCGTGATGACTTTGCCGTTCTGCAAGTGCATAGAAATATCGCCCTCACCCGACGTCGACCCCACCACCCGCGCCCCAGAGCCGCGCACCGTGATGTCATCTTCGTTAAGGATCAGAGTGAGCCCATCAGAATTGTCATAGGTGATGCCATCAGCATAGGGGTTCGTGCCAGGGTCAGTGGGAGCGTCACATGTGACGGTGTCTTGACCGGGTGCGTCTGGCCCGCACGCATTGAGTGCTTGAGCCGCCACTTGGTCCGCGCCACCTGCAAGCGTCACCGCAGCAGTTGCCACCACCAAAAGCCCCGGCGCAATACTTGCCACCTGACCCTTGAACTTGGTCAAGCGGCCACCTCGAACAGAGACGTTAAGCGGGCGAAGGGCTGATTGGGTATCTGAGGACTGGTTTGTCATTTTGAAACTCTCCTGTGAGGGACTTGAGCACAATCGGGGCAAGGCCCTGCCCGTCAGGCGGTCAGTGGGGTGGCAGAAATGCGGGTATAGGTATGGAGATCGGCCAGAGGCGGTGTTTCAGCCTCAGGCAGAAGCGAATTACCGTCAGGAATCGGCCGCGTTGCTTTCGCGCCGTCCGTTCTGATCGGGATAAAATGTGCGGGGTGGTTGCAGCTGATCTCGCACCGGTAACAGCCACATCGTGCGTCAACAGAGGGCAGCACGGTTGTGTCAGACCATCCACTCCAGAAACCGCAATTGGGCGACCCGTTAATCCACGCGCGATAGCCGACCTAGGGCCGGCTGTCAGATTATCAGAATGAGGAAATCGGTGTGTGCTACTTCCTACGCCAGAGCGCAGCGCCTGATGAGCTGATGAGCTGATGAGCTGATGAGCTGATGAGCTGATGAGCTGATGAGCTGATGA
>NZ_JAXBMB010000057.1:0-1989 GCF_033963905.1 Cognatiyoonia sp. IB215182 | reverse complement strand
GCCCCCTGATCCGTGCCGTTCGGGTGTAGCATCCGTTCCTGTTTGTTTCTGTTGATAGGTGTGCGGTCAAGGCCTGCTGAGCGGAGCCCTCGCGGAGCTCAAGCGAGGCAGGCCGGGTGGCACGGTTGAGATCGGCGTAGACGGCAGGGGCCAGCCCGCCAAGCGATGTGTGTGGTCTTTGTGTGTTGTAATCGATCCTCCAGTTTTCGATGATCTTCCGCGCCTCAGCGAGTTTGCCGAAGATGTGTTCGTTGAGATGGCGTAATCGGGGCTCAGTCCCCGGATTCGCCGGTAGTCTTCTCGCCGGTACATCCATAACCGGGAGAACGACCATGACCAGAGTATTGTATGTGGGCCTCGACGTCTCACTCGAGATGACCAGCATCTGTGTTGTCGATGCCGAGGGCGGAATGATCCTCGAGACAAAGGCGGTTTAGGACCCTGTCGACATCGGCGAAGTGCTGGCTGGTATCGACGGCACCTTCGAACGCGTTGGTTTCGAAGCCGGGCCTTTGTCGCAGTGGCTTTACAATGGCCTCACGCGTGCAGGCTTGCCCGCCGTCTGCATTGAAGCGCGACATGCCAAGGCTGCGATGGTGGCCATGAACCGCAACAAGAATGACCGCAATGACGCGCGCTCTCTGGCGCAACTCATCCGCTCGGGCTGGTTCAAGGCTGTCCATGTGAAGTCGACGGAGAGCCAGGAGATGCGCACGCTCCTGATGTCGCGCGCGTTCTTCGTCAACAAACTGCGCGACCACGAGAACGAGATCCGTGGACTTCTGCGTCCGTTCGGGCTGAAGGTCGGCCGTGTCTCGGCGAGGGACTTCGAGGCCAAGGTGCGCGAGCTCGTCGAGGGGTATCCAAACCTTGAACTCTGCATGTCCGCATTGCTTCGCGGGCGCGCCGAGATGCAGGCGCAACTGGCTGAACGCCACCGGGCCCTCTTGCGCCTCACGGCGAACGACGAACTCTGCCGCCGGTTCATGACCATTCCCGGAGTTGGCCCGGTCACGGCGCTGGCATTCAAGGCGACGATCGACGATCCGGGTCGCTTTCGCCGCTCGAGCGATGTCGGCGCGCATCTTGGTCTTACCCCACGACAATACCAATCCGGTGAGACCGACGTGAGGGGGCGCATCAGCCGGTCCGGCGATGCCTTCACGCGCACGGCGCTCTTCACTGCGGCCCACGTCATGCTCACTCGCTCACGCCAATGGACGTCGATCCGAGCCTGGGGCTTGAGGATCGCAAAGCGGAGCAGTCTGAAGAAGGCGAAGAGTGCGGTGGCGCGTAAGCTCGCCGTCGTAATGCATCGCATGTGGCGCGACGACGCCCCTTTCCGTTGGGGAGCCGCTGCATGATCTGATCCCGAAGCCCTGGCGCCAATTCGCCCAGGGCTTTGGCAAGGGTCCCGTCAGGGACGGGGATGAGGCGAAGGCCGCACGCGTGCCCGGTGCTGCTTGCGCGCGCAATCACGCAAGCCCGCCGTTTAGCATGGTCCGCCTCACCTTCGACCGCCAACATGCGGCGCGCCCTACAACGGGCCGACCGCGGACAGAAGCATGACCCCATGACGGAACCAAAGCCGATCACACTTGACGGACACGCCCCGATTACAGAAGGCATTCGTCCCTGAGCCTGCCGTTGAATGACTCGACAAAGGCATTCAGCATCGGCTTTTCCGGGCGCGATGTAGTGCCAGCCGGCGCCGGTGTCCTGGCACCACCTGAGCACGGCATGCGATGTCATTTCGGTTCCGTTATCAGAGACGATCATGTCAGGCTGACCGCGCCGCCGGATCAGATCGTCCAGTTCGCGGGTCATGCGACGCCCGGACACGGATCGATCCACGACCGTCGCCAATGCTTCACGGGTGCAATCATCCACAATGCAAAGCACAAGGAACCGCTGGCCATCTAACAAGGCGTCAGAGACAAAGTCCAAAGACCATCGCTGGTCGGCCCAGTCAGGGACCAGAATGGGCCG
>NZ_JAXBMB010000056.1:0-2046 GCF_033963905.1 Cognatiyoonia sp. IB215182 | reverse complement strand
CGCGCCATCAATCCTGCCTCCAACACTAAGCCAACTGTGGCACAGTTTTAGGGGGCTAAGACAAGCGGTAAGTCAAAGTCCATATTCATCCTGGATATTGGTGATTGCTGATCAAGCATCTGAGCAAAACTCCATGTCGAAATGCAAACCCATCCAGTTATTTTCCACTCAAAACAACGATCTAATTTGAGTTAAGAGAGCAACAGCGCTGTAGCCGTTGCCCCCTTTTCCCTGCCTCGGGCGGATAATCCCTGGTCCACCCCCTCCCCCGAGAGGCGAGGGAGGGGGTGAGTGAGTGGTCGTGGGTGGGTTAACGGAAGTGTCCATCCAACGCCTCATGCACCCAACTCTAGGGCCAGGTTGCTGCATTGGAAAATACCGAGATATTATTCTTCAATAGGTATTAGCTATGAGAGATCGTGTCTTTGACCAGAAAAACGATCTCCTTATACATGCATGGCTTTAGCCTTGTAGAGCGGGTTTAGCCGGATCAACTGTGAGCAGGTTGTGAAAGACGGCCGCCATGCGGCGCGCAAGCCGTCGCCAGTCAAAGTCAAAACTGGGATTGTGCGGTACGGCCCTGCGAGCGAATACAGCATTGTTGAACTGTGTCGTGGCACAGACCCCAGCATAGTTGATATCTATTCAAATATAGAATTTCAGTATTTTCCAATATGGCGCGCTGCTTCTAATTCTGCATACCAGACGAATTGATCGGGCGCATTTGTCGGCAATGAAACAACAAAACGCTATCAGCAAAAGCTCGGAGCGCCGACTGGGAAAACAGCATCAGGTTTCCATCCATCATCGATGCGTTCCAGATCAACGTCGATCGCTCACCAGTTTGAATTGGATGTCAAAGTAGCGCAGTCGCAGGCAATTCAGGCGTCGTGAGAAAGACACCTCAACTTCACGTAACCCATCGCGCTTTGGAAGAATGACCAATGACCTATCATGTAAAAACTGCCCTGCTGGCCCTTGCAACCGCCTTGCCAACGCATGCGCTTGCCGATTGGAACGGCGCATATGCTGGCTTCTCACTTGGCTCAACCGTTACAAATGAGCTGTCAGGCGAAGATGATGGTAGTTCCGTGACTTATGAGGCTGACCCAAGCGCTGCTCTTGGCATATTCAGTGGCTACACTGTACAAAATGACGATTTCGTCTTTGGTGGCGAAGGTGTTTTTCAACTCGCCCCCGATGCCGAATTCGAGATTAGTGGACGAAAGATAACTGTGGACCTTGATATCTTTGATCTGAAAGGTCGTGTCGGCTACGCGGTCAACAACATCTTGTTCTATGGTGTGGCAGGCGTCTCTCGCATTTCAGTAGACGAAGTCCGGGCAAACGGGTTCAACTTTGGCGTTGGTGCTGACTACGATCTCGGGAACAACATCGTCATCGGGGCAGAGTATCTCGCACGACGTGCCACGGTAGAGGAAGATGAAGATGATGACGTCGCGCTCGACACACTTGCTCTCAGGACGGCTTACAGATTCTGATCAAGAATTTGTAGCATGATAAAGCAAGCCGTGCCTTCTTGGCACGGCTTTTGTGTGTCGCGGCGTGGCCGGCATTCCGCCGAGCAAGTCTTTCGGGCGCTCAACGCCTTGCAGAGGTTCGTTCAGGATTTCCTTTGAGATTGTCATTCATGCTTCCTTTCGGTGAAGTATGAACCGGATCAGTCATATACAAAAGACCGGACACTCTCAGACAGGGGGCTGCCGAAAGAGAGCTCACCTCGGGCACCGAAATCGGAAACAACCTAATGACGGAGAAATCATCATGTGAGGCCGGACATAAGACTGCTTCTGAAAGGTGCACACTGTCTCATTTAACCCTTGCGATGCGGGCGCCACCCACACAGGACATTCGATTCACGGTCTGCACTGATCGAGCAGTGGACAACCCCGATATTCAAAAGCATTTCCCAAAGTATAGCAATTGCGGCAAAACGGTCATCCGTACCGATCCCTCCAAGCCCAAAAGAAAGGCCCCAAGTGCGAAGGGGCCTTGCTAATTCTCACTTCATTGCATGCGAAGGGG
>NZ_JAXBMB010000055.1:0-2275 GCF_033963905.1 Cognatiyoonia sp. IB215182 | reverse complement strand
CGCTGCGCTCTGGCGTAGGCAGTAGCACTCACCGATTTCCGCATCCTGATAATCTGACACCCGGCCCCAGGCCGGCTATTGCACGCGGATCAATTGGTAGTCTGATCACGGCTTCCGGATTGGATGGCTTTACGCGGTTGTCCTCGGCCGACGTGATGGCGGTCACTGGTGCGAGATCAGCTACAACCATCCTCCACCTTTTTATCCCGATCAGACCGGACGGGGCGAGAGCAGCGCAGCCGACCGCCAACTGTGGTTCGCTTCCGCTTGAGGCTCAAACAACGCCTCCGGCCGATACCCATACCTACACCCGCAATTATGCCAACCCATCGACTGCCTGACGGGCAGGGCGGTGCCTTGCCTCGATTGTACTCAATGTCGCTCACAGGAGAGTTTCAAAATGACGAACCAGTCCTCAGACACCCAGCCGGTCCTTCGCCCGCGTAACGTCTCGGTTCGGGCTGGTCGTTTGATCAAGTTCAAGGGTCGGGTGGCAAGCATTGCGCCAGGGCTTTCGGTCCTGGTCGCAGCGCTGTTCTCCGGCGGTGACGTCCAGGCTGCCAATGAGTGCGGAAATCCAAAGAACAATCCGCACACCTTTAACGACGGCGTCATCACATGTGACGCTAGAGAATACAATAATGGCATCACCTATGAAGGATCAGAGGTACACACTGTGATCCTTCAGTACTCAGGCATCACGGTGGAAGCTTGGGGTGTCTCTGGGGCGGCAGTGCGTGGGGCGGATAATACTTCAGGCGATATCGCTGTGCTACTGCACCACGGGAGCGTTACCACTGATGGTCCGGCGCTTAACTACAATAACCACGGGCTTGAGGCGTATACCGAGGGCAGTGGAGATGCGACCGCTCAAATGAATGGCGGGGATGTCACCACGCATGCTGTCCTTAGTTACGGGCTTCGGGCGGAGATCAAAAACGCGGGGAGTAACGCCACGGCGAAGGCGGAAATGACCGCAGGGAATATCAATAGTCACAGCGGATCAAGCTCTGGGCTTTCTGCGGGAACCGACTCCATAGGTGGCGCGGCGATCGCTGAAATAAGTGGTGGCACAATCACCACGCACGGCGGAGCGTCTCATGGGATTTCTGCGTCGGTCAACAAAAACACGGGGAGTGCAGCCAGTGCAACGGCGCGCATGACCGGAGGGCTGATCAGGACGCACCAGAACGTTTCCCATGGGGTTTTGGCAGAGAGCAATGGAGGGGTGGTTGAGGGCGATGTCCGCGCCGAGGTGCTCGCGGAAATGAGTGGCGGCACAATCATCACGCGAGGGGAAAGAGATTCCCATGGGGTTCGAGCGCGGCTCTATGACAATACGGCGAATAGCAAAGCTACGGCGACAGCGCGCATGACCAAGGGCGTGATTAGTACGACAGGTTACCGATCCGCTGGGATTTCTGCGGCTGCAGATGCATCCTGTGATTGTGATGCAATCGCTGAGATGAATGCTATCAACGGCAGCAGCACAATCACCACGGAAGGGGAGCAATCCCACGGGATACGGGCGGTGTCCAACAACTCGGAGAGTGCATCCGAGGCGAGTGCAATGGCTGTCATGAGAAACGGGAGTATCAATATTAACGGTCAATGGGCTCATGGGATTTCTGTGCAAGCCAATGGTGGCCTGGGGAGCGCGCTGGCGGAAATGCGTGGTGGCACAATCACCACGACTCACGGGGGGGCGTCCGCGATTTATGTGCGGATTCACAACGAGGATCACACAAACAACTCCGACAACACAAACGGGGCGACAGCGCGTATGTTCGGAGGGACGATCATGACGACGAACAGGGTCAACGCGTTCGAGGGTTCCCACGGGATTCATGCGGACACCACTGGCTCAGCCGATGTGGTCGTGGAGATGAAGGGCGGCAGTATCACCACGCTAGGGAGAAATTCTCACGGGCTTTGGGCGGAAGCAGAGGCGGATGCGATGCCGAGTGGCGTGCGGTTTGATCCAAACTCAACGCCGCAAGCCAAGGTGGCTGTCAAGCTGAATGCGGGTGCCGTTGTCACGGCTTCAGGGGCGGGTTCAAACGGGATTCGTGTCTCAGGGAATTACGTGACTGTTTCCAGCACCGACCTCACAAAATTTTGGCTAGGTGTAGAAGAGTTTGACGTGGACGTGGCCGGGATTGTGACGGGCGGAGCTGACGGATTTAACGCTGATGACGACGGCGCTGCGATTCGCACGATCTCCGACGCTGACGGCGGGGGAACAATTGATATTGCCAGCACTGCCATTGTTACT
>NZ_JAXBMB010000054.1:0-2366 GCF_033963905.1 Cognatiyoonia sp. IB215182 | reverse complement strand
GATAACTAGGAATTATGTCCCTTCCAAACACTAGGCGACCCGATCAATATGTGGGTCCCAGACATCGACGAGAACAACAGGCCGTAGTCGGAATTCTGCGTCATCTGTTTGGTCAAATCCCAGTCGCTCTTGAGCTCCAGGGGCAGGGCGTTGTCGCGCTAAACGACATGGAACCCGAAGTTGTCATCGCGCCGCCTTCGCTGACCCAGATCTTCTTCATCATGCGGGATCCGAGCTTCTATCTACCGGAGGCTTTCGTAAAGGGGCATTGGTATGTGGAAAGCGGCAACCTTGCCGATCTAGTCGTCCTTTTGCACAATAGGCGTGGGGCAAAACCGCCAAATAGCGGCGTCTTCGGCGGATTGATCAGAACGTTTCTCCATGTCAGAAAGCAATACGTTCAACCTCTGCTTACCAGAGAAGTCAAAACCCATTACAATTCGAACAGTAAACTCTTCGAGCTCATTCTCGGTCCTAGCATGGTCTATTCCTGTGCATTCTTTGATGAAGACCACAAAACACTAGAAGAAGCTCAGGAAAACAAGCTCTCGACAACAATGTCTCGTTTGGGAGTAGATCCCGACCAACCTGCCAAGATCTTAGACATTGGCTGTGGATGGGGGAGCTTCGCCAAACATGCTGCCTCACATCCCGGTGTTCATGTCGACGGGATATCTATCGCCCAGTCTCAAATCGAGTACGCCTCAGATAGAACAAAGTCTTCAGAATTGGCCGGTTCGACCGAATTCCTGGTCGCGGACTATAGAGGCTTTGATCGCGAGCATGCAGGGTCCTACGATCACATTGTAAGCATCGGCATGTTGGAGCATGTCGGGAAGACGCAGTATCCGGTTTTTTTCAAATCGGTTTATGCCTTGCTCAAAGTGAACGGAACCGCTGTGATCCACTCGATAGTTCGTCGCAATGACGGTCGGATGAACCCCTGGCTAGACAAGTACATCTTCCCCGGAGGGTTCGTTCCTCGTGCGTCTGAAGTGCTAAGAGGTATCGAGGTTTCGGGTTTGACGGCGAGCGTGAATTACTTCCATGCAGGAGAAAACTACAAGCGCACCCTTTCCAAATGGCTACGAAACCTGACAACGAACCGCGAGCAAGCACTGGAGATATTGGCTAGCGACGTTGAAGCCATAGCTGCATCTCAAGGGCGAACCCTTGAGTCTAGCAAGCGTCGTTACTTGGCCGAATGTGCGTTTCGAAAATGGGAATTCTACCTTGCCGGTATCCAGGTCATTTTCGATCGATCTGGTGGTAACTTTGACGTCTGCCAATTCAAGGTCGTCAAGGAAGACCGAACATTTTGGACATGACATAGAAGAGCAGCGAGCCCATTGCGCCTAGTATGATGGTGTAAATCGAATTCACGGAGAACTGTATACACCTTTTTGTCCTGCTTTGAAGCGCGTCTCCAACCTCTGGAAGTGCCGCTGGCGCCATTAGATCTAGCAGCGCGTCGTCTCGTAGAAAGTAGAACTGAAGGCGTCCGACGATCTTCAAAATTAGTAGCAGGACCACGACCAAAAGGATGAGCGCCATAGTTAGAAGAGTAGGTACAAACACTGTTCCGGTGATGAATAGCTGACCAGGAAAGACAAACGGATAAAAATTCAGCATTCCATCTGTGACAGACTGCATGAATGCGTAAGGCATCAAGGCAGCCTCGACAGTCAAAGGATCGTAGTCCGACGGGGGATTAATAACCGCCCTTGGATACAAGAAATTGGAAACCACTTGAGATACGATGAAGAGCGCTCCGGCACAGACCACGTCACGTATCGCATAGTAAGCCGCACGAGCTGATTGTCTTTGGTTCAAGCAGACGGAGATCTTGCTTAGGTGAACATAGGTGATCGCCAGTGAAAGAAGATCCGTCAGGACGTTTGAAAGGGCCAAGATTCCAACATTCAAAACCATCTGCGATGCATCGCGGATTTGATCAAAGGCAACGAGCCGACCAACCTCGATGCTCGACGGGATGTCGATTGGGCGCGCTAGTATCACCATGACCAGGCAGTAGAGCATGTAGTATGAGAAGAGTTGCCAAAAACAGCGAAACTTGTTCTTGGCAAAGTACGTCTGCTCTAGTTGAGAGGCTCCAAGATAGTCAATCTGCTGATTTTCTATGTCATGATGAGACGCTCCCGATATCTTCAAGAGCATCACTTTTAGTCGAAGTGTGAACTCCGTGGTTCGGTCGCTCGCGTGAATTTTTGCGATGCCAGAATCGTAGAGAAAAGACGTCACACTGCGCCAGTTGAACAGCAGAACAAGAATGAAAAGTAGGCTTAGAGCGGCTATCGCAAGCTCGGTCCCAAATGACTGTATAGAATCCATAATTCCTAGTTATC
>NZ_JAXBMB010000053.1:0-2409 GCF_033963905.1 Cognatiyoonia sp. IB215182 | reverse complement strand
GGCAGGCTCCTGAAGGACACGCCATCGCGATGGACTGGTGCGAAGGCTTCATGGAGGCGGTGATTGAGCAGGTAGAGCAGGTTCATCATCCTGGCGTCCTTTCCGACCATGATCTGGAACCGGTCACGCTCCATGCCATCGAGGATCGTTTTGGCGGCAACATCGGGCGCTGTTGACGGCGGCGGTTTCGCTGTCGCGCTGTCACCCATCGGGTTTTTAACGTTCGAGTTGGCCATCATGTTGGTGCCGATCGCGCCGGGAAAGACGGTGCTGACACGGACCGGCGTTTCCAGAAGCTCGGCATAAAGACCTTCGGAGAGGATCTTCACGGCGGCTTGCCGGAAATATCCTCCGGGGAATGCCCGAAGGGCAGGTGGCAGACAGCCCATATTCGCGCAAAGTCAGTGGTTCAGCAGCTTGAAAGCTCTTCACTCGCGGGCCGATGAGGCCATTCCTGTCTGGGGCAAAACTTGACAAAACACTCAGCCATGCGCACGATCATGGCACACCGTCACGGACGTCCGGGTAAACGATGGCCGCTGTCCTTGGAGGTGTGCATGGCATCCGGAATATTTAATACTCCGACGCAGAGTTTTCTCTATACGGACGTTGTACCGGTCGAATCGCTTAACTCTGGCGATATCGCAGTCTTTGGGGCTCCCCACGGGACCTCCTATGGCGGTTTGGGGGACGTGAATTATAACGTCGCCACAGACAGTGCCAATGCGCCTCGCGCGATCCGCCATGCTGCAAACGAGTCTTCGTCTAACATCGACCACTACGACTTCGACCTGGGCGGTCCGCTGATGGCGGGCGGGCAAAGACGGCTTGTTGATCTGGGTGATCTTGATCTGGGCGTGGGGAAGGGGGAAGACAACCGGCAAGCCATCCAGGGCGCGACGACATCCGTCCTTCAGCGTGGCGCAACTCCGGTCATTCTAGGTGGTGACGACAGCATCCCGATCCCCTTTCTGCGCGCATTCGCAGATCGGGGGTCAATCGATATTCTTCAGATTGATGCGCATATCGACTGGCGGGATCGTATTGACGGTGAGCCTGACGGCTATTCCAGTACCATGCGACGCGCGTCAGAACTGCCATTTGTGCGTTCTATTACCCAGATCGGGATGCGCGGCGTTGGCAGTGCGCGCCCGCAAGAGGTTCAAACAGCGCTGGACTGGGGTGCGCGTCTGATCACCGTGGCTGAGACTCGTAAGCTGGGGCGGCAAGGCATTACAGATACCATTCCAACTGGCGGTAATCTGCTGCTTCAACTGGATTGCGATGCGCTTGATACATCCGTTTGCCCGGCAGTGAACGCGCCGACACCGGGCGGGTTTCAGTATGACGAACTCGCCGATGTCATCCGCACGGTCATTGCACAGAGGCAAACCGTTGGCTTTTCCATTGTGGAGCTCGTGCCGACTTTGGATTCCAACATGATTTCGGCCATCGCCGCCGCCCGTATCACCTGCAACGTGATCGGGTCACTGGCTCGGTCCTTCACCTGAATCTGATATTGAGGTACAAAATGAACTTTTTAAGAATCGTCATGGCCGCAACCATCTTCCTGGGTGCCACAGCCAGTCAAAGCATCGCGCAAGACGTTATCCGTATGGACACGGAGGGTGCCTATCCTCCCTACAACTTTATCAATGATAACGGTGAGGTAAGTGGCTTGGAACGCGCGCTTGGAGATGAACTCTGCCGTCGTGCCGAGCTGACCTGTGTTTGGGTTACCAATGATTGGGACTCGATCATTCCCAACCTTGTGTCTGGGAACTACGACACGATTATCGCAAGTATGAGCATCACACCGGAACGCGAGCAGGTCATCAGCTTCACCGAGAATTACGTCTTGGCAGATGGCGCGCCAGTTGTTCAGACTGTCCTTCGGCGCTGTAGACGTAAGCATAGATCGTCTCATGGCTGACACGCACAGGCTGGTCATCAAAGCCAAGGCGACCCGCGATCTGTTCCGGTGTCCAGCCGATCCTCAACTGCGCGATGACATGCGCGCGAAGATCATCAAGCCGGATCAGCTTGCGCCGACGCGCGCGCCTGGCGTCGGCCGTTCGCTGAGCTGTCACGCCGTAGTAGCCATTCAGTTCTGGCAGCTCGTCGTCTTCAAAACCGTTACGCTTGATCTCACGATACACAGTCGAGCGATGCCTGCCGATCGTTGCTGCGATCTCGTTCACAGGCACCTTTGCGTGCAACATGTCTTCAATTGCGCGTCTCTCACGCAAATCCAGCTCTGTGTGGGCCAATTCCATTCTCCTTGCTTTCCAGCAAGATAGGGGATTTGTCGCAACCCAGTTTAGAATGTGCCCCAGCTACAATAAGTGTAAACGCCATTCAGAAATGTCACCTGGGTTTGCAAAGCAGGAATGTCACCCTGAGTGCAAC
>NZ_JAXBMB010000052.1:0-2872 GCF_033963905.1 Cognatiyoonia sp. IB215182 | reverse complement strand
CGCTTCCGCTTGAGGCTTAAACAGCGCCTCCGGCTGATGCCCGCAATTCTGCCACCCCACTGATCGCCTGACGGGCAGGGCGGTGCCATGCCTCGATTGTGCTCATTGTTCTCACAGGAGAGTTTCAAAAATGAAAAAGCAGTCCTCAGATATCCAACCCACCCTCCACTCGCTTAACGTCTTGGTTCGGGCTGGTCGTTTGATCAAGTTCAAGGGTCGGGTGGCGAGCATTGCGCCAGGGCTTTCGGTCCTGGCCGCAGCGCTGTTCTCCGGCGGTGACGTCCAGGCTGCCAATGAGTGCGGAAATCCAACGAACAATCCGCACACCTTTAACGACGGCGTCATCACATGTGACGCTAGAGAATACAATAATGGCATCACCTATGAAGGATCAGAGGTACACACTGTGATCCTTCAGTACTCAGGCATCACGGTGGTGGTCAAGGGGCCTGGGGCGACGGTGCGTGGGGCGTCTTCGACTTCAGGCGATATCGCTGTGCTACTGCACCACGGGAGCGTTACCACTGATGCTGTGGAGGAGACTGACTACAATAACCACGGGCTTAAGGCGTATACCGAGGGCACTGGCAATGCGACCGCGCAAATGAATGGCGGGGATGTCACCACGCATGCTGTCCTTAGTCACGGGCTTCGGGCGGAGATCAAAAACACGGGGAGTAACGCCACGGCGAAGGCGGAATTGACCGCAGGGAATATCAATATTTTCAGAGGATCAAGCTCCGGGCTTTCGGCGCATACCGACTCCATAGGTGGCGCGGCAATCGCGCAAATGAGTGGTGGCAAAATCACTACTCATGCGGCGGGGACTGGCGGGATGGAGGCGACGAGTACCAACAGGCAGGAGGAGGACGCCACGATCGGGCAGAGTGCCGCCGTGGCCACGGTGACGGCTCTCATGACAGGAGGGGTTATTGAGACGAAAACGGAATTGGGCTCTGGAGTTGTTGCATCGAGCCGCGGGAGCGAGGGCAATGTGCTCGCGCGCATGGAGGGCGGCACAATCACCACGCTTGGGGAGAAGATAGGGGAAAAAAACGAGGGGCACGCTTACGGGGTTCGGGCGAGAATCTATGGCAATGTGAATAGTACGGCCATAGCGAAGGCAGAAATGACGGGAGGGCAGATCGTGACCCACGCTCACAACAGTTGGGGGCTTTCTGCGGGAACCGAAGCCATTGGTGGCGCAGCAATCGCGGAAATGACAGAGCAAGTTGGCCGCAGTAGCATAATCACCACGAAAGGAAGCCAGGCTCACGGGCTTTCTGTGATGGTCAACGCCAGGGACGGTGACATCGATCGCAACAGTGACTCCAACGCGACGGCGAAGGCTAAAATGAGTGCCGGGACAATCAACATTCACGGTCCCTTTGCCCATGGGCTGCATGTGCAAGCCAATGGCCTCAATGGCACGGCAACCGCTGAAATGCATGGTGGCAATATCAACCTGGTTGGGGAAGCTTCTCACGGGCTTCGTGTGCGGATTGACAACGTGGACCACGGAAAAGACCCGGACAGTACAATAGCAATAGGGGCTAAAGCGCTCATGACCGGAGGGACGATTCATACGGAGAACCGCCCCAACGCCTTCGAGGGTTCCCACGGGATTCATGCGGACACCACTGGCTCAGCCGATGTGGTCGTGGAGATGAAGGGCGGCAGTATCACCACGCTAGGGAGAAATTCTCACGGGCTTTGGGCGGAAGCAGAAGCGAGAGCGTTCGCGGATGGCGTGCGGTGGGATCCGAACTCAACGCCGCAAGCCAAGACGATTGTCAAGCTGGATGCGGGTGCTGTTGTCACGGCTTCAGGGGCGGGTTCAAACGGAATTCGCGTTTCAGGGAATTACGTGACTGTGGATCACAACTCCAACAGCCCAAAATTTTGGTTAGGTGTAAAAGACTTTGACGTGGACGTGGCCGGGATTGTGACGGGCGGCGCTGACGGATTTGATGCAGATGACGACGGTGCCGCGATCCGCACGATCTCCGACGCTGACGGCGGGGGAACAATTGATATCACCGACACCGCCATTGTGATTGCGGGGGGCTCTGGTATTGCGATACAAGACGGGGATGGCGACGCGGTTGTCACCTTGGTGGGGACCGTGACCGGGGATGTTCTTCTTGGAGCGGGTGACGATAACCTCACAATTGCTTCAGCAGCCAATTTTGATTTTTCCCACGTTCTGGACGGCGGTTCGGGCGATAACGATCATCTAACGCTGCATGGCCGGACGATGACCTCAATGGAGAACGTCATCGGCTGGGAGCATCTGACGCTGAGCGACACGGATTTGAGCCTGGATAAGGGTGCCACTTTGGATATGGATCTCTCGATCGAGGCAGGATCTGTATTCAGCATGTCTGGCGTGAGCACCCCCAGCGGGACGTCCATGGCAGGTGATGTGGCCAGCGCCTCTGGTGGCGGCCTGACCATCGCCGGTGATGTGACCAATGCGGGTGCCTTGACCTTGAGCGTGCAGGATGGGGCTGCAGGTGATGTGATCACCATTGACGGCGATTACACCGACACCGGATCGGGAAGAAGTGTTTTTGAGCTGGATGCGGTTATGGGTGCTGATGGTGCGAACACCGACAGGCTTGAGATCACCGGCAACGCGTCAGGCGAGATGGTGCTGTCGGTTGCCGGGCTGGACAGCACCGCGCCTGAGGGCGGACCACTTGCGATCTACCTGGTCTCGGTTGGCGGTGAGGCTGATGATGCAACCTTCACCCTGATGAGTGGCAACTACGTGATGTCGGACGGGAAGCATGGGGTTGTCTCAGGTGCTCACCTCTACAGGCTGGCTGAGGTTGAGGCACAGGATGGCAGCAGCAGCACCTGGTGGGCG
>NZ_JAXBMB010000051.1:0-3040 GCF_033963905.1 Cognatiyoonia sp. IB215182 | reverse complement strand
CCCCATGCTCTCCGTCCGACATCACATGGTTGCCTTCCATCAGGGTGAAGGTTGCGCCATCAGCCTCACCGCCAACGGAGACCACGTAGATCGCAAGTGGTCCGCCCTCAGGAGCGGTGCTGTCCAGACCGGCAATTGAAAGCATCATCTCGCCCGACGCGTCGCCGGTGATGACAAGCCTGTCGGACCCCGCATCATTGCCAGCGATCACCGCATCCAGGGCAAAGAGACTTGACCCTGAACCCGTGTAATCCCCGTCTATGGTGATCACATCGCCTGCAGCCCCGTCCTGCACGCTCAAGGTCACGGCGCCCGCATTGGTCACATCACCGGCAATGGTCAGGCCGCCACCAGAGGCGTTGGCCATACCATCTGCAGTCGGAGCTCCGGCGGTTGTGCCCCCTTCCCGGCCAGTTGCGTGGAACACAGACCCCGCCTCGATGTCCAGAGCCGTCTCCAGTGTGCCAATCCCTTCCAGGCGCAGCTCCGTGTCGTTCAGTGTGAGATGCTCCCAGTTGATGACGTTCTCCATTGAGGTCATCGTCCGGCCATGCAAGATCAGATGATCATCGCCCCGACCGCCGTCCAGAGCGTGGGAAAAGTCAAAACTGGCTGTGGCACCAATCGTGAGGCTATCGTCACCCGCACCAAGAAAGACTTCCCCATCGATATGCCCTGCCACGGTGACAACCGCATCGCCAAGCCCTTCCAATATCGCAAGGCCAGAGTCCCCCGCCACCACCCGGCCAGTGCTGGCGATATCAATCGTCCCCCCGTCGCCGTCGGCAGCGGAGACCACTCGGATCGCGGCGCCGTCGCTCTGACCCGCAATCCCCGGGTTAAGTTGGTCAGCGCCGCCTGTCACGGACCCGGCCACGTCTATGTCAAACTCTTCGACACCCAATAAAACCCGATTGGCGAGGTCGTCGGGATCCACCCAAAGACCTGAAACGCGGATCCCGTCTGACCCATGTCCTGAAGCCGTGACAGTGGCATTCTGACCTAAGTTGACGGTTGTCTTTGCCCGCACCTGCGCGTCACTCTGCACAGCGCCAACGCCCTCCGCTACCGCCCAAATGCCGTGAGAGTTTCGCCCAATCGTGGTGACTTCCGTGGTGACTGCGTCCTCACCAACACTCACGTCCACGACCACGTCCGCAGAGCCATTGGTGTCCGCCAAAATCCCATGGGAGCCGAAAAAGGAGCCACCGTCGTTCTCCGTCCGGATAGACCCTCCGGTCATTTCGACCCTCACCTCTTCGTCATTGCCCGGGCTGTCAATGCGCGCATAAAGCCCATGAGCGCCCGCGGCATTCGTGGTGATACCGCCATCGTGCATTTCTATCAGCGCTTTGGCTTGGCCGGTACCGGCTAACACATGAGCTCCATGGGCAAAGTCATCGTGAGTGGTGATCGTCCCGCCACCCATTATGGCCGTCACATTCCCCGCAACCGTCGCACTGTCCACAGTGTTCCGATCGGCTTCGAAGGTAGAGAACGCCTGAAGCCCGTGCGCCTGGTTTCCATGTGTGGTGATACTGCTGCGGCCATTCGTTTCATCCATTTCCACACGTGCATCGCCAAAGCCATGGGTATGCGCCCGAACCCCGGCTGAATTGTGACGCATCGTCGTGATCGTCCCTCCGGTCATTCTCGCCGTCATGTTGGCCTGACTATCCCGGGCGCTCTGCTCGGCCTCCGCCGTAACCGCGTGAGAGCGCGACCCATTCGTGGTGATTGTTCCGCCCTCCATCTGCGCAATTACAGAGGTGTGTTCGCTGCTAGAACGGGTCGACGCCCTCACGCCTACGCCGCCACTCTGTTCGTCAGCATTAGTGTTTTCCGTACTGATGACACCACCGGTCATTACCGCCCTCAGCGTGCCCACATACGTAGCTTCGTGGGCATAGGCATGAACCGCAGCCCCCACCTGATCTCCGCTCGTGGTGATTTCTCCGCCCTCCATCCTCGCAGTCACATCACCACCCTGCCTGGACATGGTGGCCGCCGAAACCCCCTCGGCATATGTACCGGACTCAATAGTAATCTCTCCGGCGGTCATGACCGCTGTCGCCTCGGCTGTGCTGTCGCCGTTTCCAATCCGTGCCCGAAGCCCAGAAGAACTATCACCATTTACAGTGATGTCCCCGTCACCATTCAGTCCGGCCTCCACATTTCCGGTTCCTGTGGTGTTCGCAGAAACCCCGTGATTTTGAAAACCCGTGGTCTCGACGGTCCCCCGTCCCATTTGCACAGAAACATTCTGGTCACCCCCATAGTCCACAGTCACCCCATTGCCGCGTACAGTGAGTGAAGGATCGTCTTGCAGTGTCAGGGTGTGAACCGCATCTGCTTCGCTATAGACGATGCCAGAGTCGTAGGTGACAGCGGGACATGTGGCCGCGCCACCTGTTACCGTACACGCGGCCTGTGCTGCGCTGCCGCTGAACAGCACCGCAGCAGTTGTCACAACCGAAAGCCCCGGCGCAATGCTCGCCACGCGCCCCTTGAACTTGGTCAAACGACCGCCCCGAACCAATGTATTGCGTGCACGAAGGGCGGGCTGGGTATCTGAGGACTGGTTTGTCATTTTGAAACTCTCCTGTGAGGGACTTGAGCACAATCGAGGCAAGGCACCGCCCTGCCCGTCAGGCAGTCAGTGGGGTGGCAGAATTGCGGGCATCAGCCGGAGGCGGTGTGACAGCCTCAAGCGGAAGCGAACCACAGTTGGCGGTCGGCCGCGTTGCTTTCGCGCCGTCCGTTCTGATCGTCGTAAAAAGTGCGGGGTGGTTGCAGCTGATCTCGCACCGGTAACCGCCATAACGGCGGCCGAGGACAACCGCATCAGGCCATCCAGGCCGGAAGCCGTGATCAAACTGTCAATTAATCCGCGGGCAATGGCCGACTTGCGGCCGGATGTCAGATTGTCGGGATGCGGAAGTCGGTGTGTGCTGCGGCCTACGCCAGAGCGCAGCGCCTGATGAGCTGATGAGCTGATGAGCTGATGAGCTGATGAGCTGATGAGCTGATGAGCTGATGA
>NZ_JAXBMB010000050.1:0-3190 GCF_033963905.1 Cognatiyoonia sp. IB215182 | reverse complement strand
AACATGCGCCCGCCAGTTCCAGAAACCTGGCTCAAAGGTGGCCCATAGAAATGGGGCTGGACAGCGCCGCGATAAACAAGGCCTTTACTGTTTGATGAACCGTTGGCCATTGCCACACCCAAGGCAGTGGCAACGTGGACAGCAAGAGGGCGAACAAAGCAAAGTAGAACATCTGCCTGTCTGGCGGCTCCGTCGTACCTAGTGACCAAATGACCAAGGCGGCACCAGCGCCCCCAAGCGCTGCCAGCAAGGCAGACGCTTCGCCAACTGAAATCCCCACCGCGTCGGGCCGAACGATAAGTGTCACACCAACAAAGCTCACCAAGACCCCCAGCCACACATACCTGTCCGATAGCCTGCGGAAGATGAGCCAAGCCAGGACAGGAACAAAGAGTGGTCCCGTGGATTGAAGGATCACGGCATGGGCGAAGGGGATGTGGGTAACGGCAAAGAAGTAGGTGACGATGGAACCGTAAGTGAGGATTGACCGCAGAAAGTGCATCCAGAGTTTGCTTGTTCCAAGCCCCCCGATTGGCGACCTCACCCAGACCCACAGGCACATCAAAACGAACATCCAAACATTCGACAAAAATACGAGGACGAGTATGTTAATGTCCTGAGCTGCTGATCTTGCAACCGCGGGCGCCAAGGCAAAGAGAAGCGCGGCAACAACAACATAGGCGGCCCCCCGTGGTATGTGTTGCGTGGCAGCGGACGGTTGCATCGATTACCTCATCTCAGTTTTGGCTTTGCTTGCTGAGGTCACATAGCCGATGACTACTGCCAACTGTGTGGCAGTAGTGTTATGCCAAAGAATGATGGCAGGAGGCGATACCATGTCCAGATCAGCCAGACTATTTGAAGTGATCCAACTGTTAAGATCATCGAGCAGACCCGTTCTCGCACGCGAGATTGCAGAGTGGTTAGAGATTTCGGTACGCACGGTCTATCGCGACATTGCGGCGCTACAAGCCATGCAGACACCTATCTTGGGCGAGCCAGGTGTGGGCTATGTCATGCGCAGCGGCTACGATCTTCCCGCAATCAATTTCGACGTGGAAGAAGCGGAGGCCCTTTCGGTTGGACTTGGGCTCATCGCGCGAACAGGTGATATGGGTCTCTGCCGAGCTGCAAAGCGTGCTTCGCGGAAGTTGCATGAAACCGCTCCTGGGACCCGGCGACTTGTCACGTCGTCCTGGCGTATAGGATATGCACCGATGGTTGAGCTCTCAGAGGTTCGCAAGGCAATCCGCACGGAGCAAAAAGTCCGAATTCGCTATCGCGACGTAGCGGGTCGGGAAACACAGCGCGTGATCTGGCCGCTTGTCCTTATCTACTATCTCGACGCGGTAATGCTTGCTGCTTGGTGCGAGCTGCGTCAGGATTTACGTCATTTTAGACTAGATCGGACCGATCACCTTAGAGTTTTGCCCGATCGCTTCGAAGGCAAGAGCGACGCGCTGATCAGCAGATGGGAGTTGGATCAAAAGGCCAAGACTGTCCCGACTCTTGAAGGGTCCCACGCTCAAGGCACTTTGAAAAACTAGAGCTTCGTGGGCGTCCTCATCAACTGACCGGGACCAATGCCCAACGCTTACCCCTTTCCCCTGCCGCCAGTCGCGACCGGCGAAATCACAAGCTCTCTATCCGATCAGTGCTGTCGGATGGCGCATCATCACGGTCGTGCATACCATAGTCGCAGATGGCGGTCGCGACCCGCAACCAGTAGATATCGAAAACAGCTTTCCGGCTCTTGTCCTGGATGTCCCGGTGCTCGGTAACGTTGGCCACTTTTGGCAGCTTTTGACCAATTGATTTGAAGCCGTCGAAATACTTCTGAGCTGACCCAAGGCCCAGCTTTGGATGAAAGTTGGCGACGCTCGTTCTTGTGAGCAAGAATGTTGAGAAGCTTATCGTCCAAGTTCAATGGGAAGATGCGGCGAACTCCACTTCGCTTTAGACTGTGTGTTGTGCTCCATCCGGCGCTTTGAGCCTGTAGCGAGCCTGCGTAGCCCGGAGCCCAATCGGATCAAAGCTTTACTTTTCGACTATCAGTCTTAACCGTTCAATAGCATCGTCCCACTGTTGCGATGCCCGATCAAGATACTGTCTGGCTTCGGTCAACGTATCCGGACGAACAGTGAACTGACTCTCGCGCCCCACGCGTTCACTCGTGACAATGCGGGCATGTTCGAGAACGGTCAGATGCTTTCTGACCCCTTGGCGAGTAAGGCCGGTACCATGCGTGAGTTGGGCAATGGACCGCGTTTGCCCGTCGCAAAGCTGGGATAGGAGAGACAGCCTAGTTGCGTCACCAAGTGCTGCAAACACAGAGGCTACGGTTTCCACCGTCATTACAGTTAAACTATGCGACATGGGCAGAAATGTTGTTGGCTTGGATGTTCCAGCCTTCGGTATTGTCTCGCAAAACCTCGAGCCGACGGTGGTCGGGAAGAGCTTCGAATCCGCTCTCCGTGATGGTCAAACGAGTTCCTTCGGCTGTGGGCTCCAGCCGAAATTCAACCAGCATCGTGGCCTGCTCGGCCACATCGGTACCAGATTTCTCATCGTAGTCGTGCCACCTGAACGAAAACAAACGTTCCGGCTCCATGCGCTCAACAATCGCACGCCATGGGTAGTTTTCGTAGCCTGGGAAGGTCATCTTTCCAGTTGAAACTGAACCCGGCTTGAAGGGGCCATCCAACTTAACGCGAAACCACTGACCAAACTCTTTGTGGTCAGAAATGGCATGCCAGACGCGCGATAGCGGTGCCTTTAGTTCGATGACTTTCTCGATGGTATCAACCATATTAGCAACCTCCTGGTTGCTTATTGGTATCATCGTTAGCTTTAAATGCAACTTGTTAGTTGCGCATTTAATTTGGAAAGGGTCAGTCGTGACTTCACTACCATTGTTTCTAGATGCGCAATTCGGAGGGTGCAGATTGGCTTGCGCCAGTGACTACGCGGGCCGTACTCCAAGGCTATTGCATGATTTTTGGACCAGGAAGAACAGTCGAGTGCCTCACCATAGGTCAGGTCGTTGAGGCACTCGCTGGTCAATATCACCTAGAAGGTGAACGAGGCATTTATGCTGAAGCCCTGGTTTTGAGCGAGGTCGCCGAAGGCGCTATGATAACCCGCATCAAAAAACACCCCATCGATCTCGTGCCGCAGACCGACATCAACC
>NZ_JAXBMB010000049.1:0-3368 GCF_033963905.1 Cognatiyoonia sp. IB215182 | reverse complement strand
GGTTGATGTCGGTCTGCGGCACGAGATCGATGGGGTGTTTTTTGATGCGGGTTATCATAGCGCTTTCGGCGACCTCGCTCAAAACCAAGGCTTCAGCATAAATGCCTCGTTTACCTTCTAGGCGATGCTGACCAGCGAGCGCGTCAACGACCTGACCTAAGGCGAGGCGCCCGACTATGCTTCTTGGTCCAAAAATCATGAAATGGCCTTGGAGTATGGCCCGCGTGGCCACTAGCGCGAGCCAATCTGCAGCCTCCGACATGCGTGGACATCTCAAAGATGTTGAGATCGCCAACTGGATGGCTTGACCTTCATGAGGTGTTCTCAGACGAACCTAGAAACTCCAGACTTGGCTGGTCGGCTGTGTTGACAAAAAGACGGTCTGACAGCGGCCGATCAGGTTATAGCTGATGTCTATTCAAGTATAGGATCGGAGTATTTTCCAACGCAACGATCGGGTTCTAGTGTTGCATAGGAAAAGAATGTCTCGGCACCCGAATTCTTGATGAAGAAACTGCCAAAATCCGCAATAAGTTCAATCTGTTACTTCCAGTCCATGTGGAGCTTCTGGCCCGTCAGTTTGAGATTCGTTGCTGTACCCTGGCGCAGACAACGGTGCTCTCCCGTTACATCAGCTGACACTCTGCTAGCATCTCAAGGGGTGGCCGGGCCACGAAGCTACTCTAGTACCTTATTCTGGGATAGGCCGATCAACTACATGCCTATTTGGGCGCTGCCCGGCGGTTCTTGGACTCTGCCACTTTATCGCTGCCATGTCGGTATGAGCAACTTCAGCGTCGCGGAGTTGGTTATGTTCCATCTTGACTTTCTCTTGCGAAACAAAATAGCGCCAAAATACTTTCATCTCACAATTCGATGTGCCGGCACGCTACTCGGTACCGTTTGGACTTCTTTCATCCCTGGTCACGGTATGTGGAGGGTGAGAGTTGAATGATCCAGTATCATCGAAACGCCTTTGGCAGTCCGTAATTGTAACGGCAATTAGAGATCTGTGTAACTCCCATCCTCTAATGGAGAAAAACAGACAAGGTGCTGAGCGGTGGATTGGAACCTTTCCTTCGGCTGATTTCTGTGAGGTTTGCCAACTCGCGGGGTTGGACGCGCGGACAGTACACAATGCGCTGAGAGGCCTTTGCCAGCAGCCGCCTAGCTGCCGTTCTGAGTGGTGCAGATCAGTGATGCCATCTCGTTACAAAAACAAGGCATCCTAGATAACATTTGTCACTTTTTAATTCTTGGATAAAAGGAAGTATGAGTGGACAGTCTTATCGTGCGACAAAGTAGACCGCTCGAAATTGAAGTATCTCGAAGTATCCAGGTTGCTTGGAAGCGAAAACGCCATGACAGCGCTCATGATTGACCATGGAAACCTCCGTTGTGAGGCGGTAGAGGACGCCGCCTCATAGCTAACTCCATGAGTTGTGCCATCATCAAGACTTCAAGTCTGATTGAAGGACGAATGAAGATCATTCAGATTCTGTCCACCATAGTCACCTCTTATTCAAGTATAGGGTTCCTGTATTTCCGAATATTGCGCTCCGGCTGTAGTGTTGGAGGAGCGGAAATTGGACAGGTTGGACTTACGTGCAGCCAAACATGAAAACTAATACAAGAAAGCTTTGGAATACTGGACCGGAAGGAAATACCAAGTTCCTGTTTGGTGCCAGCATATTCGGAATGTGCGTGCGATAAGGGTCGATTGCGCACCAATTTGAATTACAGAAAGTAGTGGCCGTCATGAACAACACATCTGTTGCAGTTTATCAGATTGTCAGTGCAGGTGAATTCATGGTCAACGAGTTCACCGATGGCGGTCGAAGATGTCCGAGTGTCAAGGTACTTGCCAAGGGGTGTTTTGTCGGTAATTGGAAATCCTGTAACCTGCAACAGAGTGATGCGTCTCAAACTGCCATCACGCCCCGCGTATTTGATGTAAACGGTGTTGCACAAAGCTCCAATATCATTGCCGAAGATGTTGTCACACTGATGATACAGTCACCCTTCTGCCCAACGAAGTGGGTGTGTTAATCATGACAGCTGTTGCTGCCACGAATACGCATGGTGCAGCAATGGCACTGAGCACCGACAGGACGATCAGCTATGATCCAACCGGTGCAGATACTGTTGTAGCTCTGGCAGGAGGCCAGACACCGACGGATACATTTATCTATACGGTCGAGAGCGGCAATGGCGAGGAGAACGTCGCAAACGTTTCGGGTCTTGTGCAAGGAAGAAGGGAAGCGCCGATCATGGCAGCATTGACCGTTGTGATGATGGGGACCCGTGGTGGTGGCATTCATAAGTATGCTTGGGGCAACGACCATCTGTGAATAAGGGGTGATTTTGATTACTGGCCGCACCAACACAACCTGCCTTGTGAATACAGCCCGAAGCTATTGTCACATTGGCCGGACAACGCTGGAAGCCGCACGTGCCATCGAATGCATGTAGGATATTGAAGCCCAAAAATGAAGCGTACCTCATGCTTCGCGCGGCCATCATGTCGATCTTACTTGGTGCGCCTGCTGCCGCTGACGTCTTGCCTGACCGTGTTGGTCTCATTGTCGGTTCCCATCATGTCAATCCGCAGCAGGATTTCGAAGAGTTCAATCCAGGTGTTTATCTGGCATGGGACGGTGAGATATTCGACGGGCAGACTGCGTTGTTTCAGAACTCGCTGGGTGATCCAGCGCTCGCTATCACGTTTTCGCTGAAGCACATGACCGCATCTTGGGGAGGGCTCAATACAGCTTCTTTTCTGGGAACAGCCTACTACGGCGATGGTGCTGCAAGGGACTACAATCTCAACGGCTGGATCCCGTTTGGTGGGCTACGCATCTCTCACGATGCCTGGCCGCTGGGGTTACAGGTCATGCCCTGCCCACCCACGGAATGCAGTGTAGTTTTTGCTCTCACCGTGGGGTTATGATTGATGGGTGGTCATGCCGTGATCTAAGATTGGCTCGCACAGCTTTTTCGTCGCGACCTGGTTCCGCTTGGAACTAGTGCGGCTAGGACGGGCCGTCGTTGCAGATGCTACGCTTATGTGGACTTGAGTTCTATCTTTTCGGACATTGCCTTGACAAAATAAAGATCTATGGGCGCAGGCTTCACCATAGCTGATGCCTATGCAAATATAGGATTGGAGTATTTCCCAATGCAGTAAGCGGGTTCTAGTGTCTGGGTAGGAAACGAATGGCTCGCCCACCGCATGCTCGATAAAAAAACGCAAATATCCGCAATAAATTCAATATGTTACTTGCGCTTGTGGTGAAGCTGCCGTATCATCAGCTCATCAGCTCATCAGCTCATCAGCTCATCAGCTCATCAGCTCATCAGCTCATCAG
>NZ_JAXBMB010000048.1:0-3642 GCF_033963905.1 Cognatiyoonia sp. IB215182 | reverse complement strand
TCCCACAGACTGCTCTCAAGTGCCGCCCCTGTGGTGCTGTGCTCTTCCGACGTGGTGAGCTGCTCTGTCCCCATCCGGATCCACAGCGGCGTGCCCGTATCCTGATCAGCCGCGTCAGTACCTGCGCCGCCCCAGGCCAGGCTCCGGAAGTCCTGCGCACTGCCCCGTTCGTGCAGTGCAGAGGGCGCATTGAACGCCAGCAGCGACGCACCATAGCTGTCATAGACCGGCGCGGACGGTTGATAGGTGACTTCACCGCTCTCTGACAGCGCGCTCAACGCCCAGCTGCGGCCATCCGCGGCCTCGGCCAGTGTGTAGAGGTAGACGCCTGAAATAATGGCACCCTCCCCGTCCGGGGTGATATGGTTGCCACCCACCAATGTGAACGTCCCGTTCGCCTCGCCGTCAACCGTGACCACGTCGATCGCAAGCGGGGTGTCCGCGGCATCGGCGCTGCCCACGCTGGCGATCGACAACTCCATATCGCCTGACATATTGCCGGTGAAGTGAAGACTGTCGGTGCCCGTGCCATCCATACGCGCATCCAGCGCAAAGACACTTGTTCCCGATCCGCCGTAATTCCCGTCTATGGTGATCGCATCCCCCGCAACCCCGTCCTGAACGCTGAAGACGACAGAGCCGTCATTGGTCACTTTATCACCTGCGATCGTCATGCCCCCTTTTACGCCGAACGCGCGGAACGCGGACCCGGCGTCGATCGAGAGATCCATATCTACTGTCGTGACCCAAGCCAGGGTCAACTCCGCCTTATTCAGCGCGATCCCCGACCAGTTTTTGAGGTGGCCCGCTGTCGTTAATATGTTCTGACCATTCAAAATCAGCTGATCATTCGCGCCATCACCGCCGTCCAGTGTGTAGGAGCCATCATAGGTGGTTGCCGCGGAAATGGTGACTGTATCGTTGCCCTCACCGGCATAGATATCACCGGCAAAACGGCCATCTTTCAGTTCCAGGATATCGTTACCCGCCCCAAGACGAATATCACCGGTGATGTCCCCTTCCGATTTGATCTCCACAGCGCCATCCTCGACCTGTATCGCAAGACCAGACACTCCCGCCGTCACGGTAGCGCCCCTAGCGATGTCAATCGTCCCGCCAGCGTGGGAGGTCGTGCGGATCGCGGCGCCAACGCCAGCGCCGCCGGTTACAGACCCCGCCACATCTACGTCAAAGCCTGTCGCACCCCTAGCGCGGATCCCGTCTGCGTCCGTTCCGGAAGCTGTAACCGCCGTGCCCTTGCCCAGACGGGCAACGGCCTGCCCGCGGGCCGATTCCCCCCAAACCCCGTGAGCACTTTCTCCTTTAGTGGTGATTGTGCCGACATCCATTTGGGCTATCGCATCTCCACTCGCATTGTTTTCAGCATAAAGCCCATAGGCCCCGCGACCATGCGTCATGACCTCCCCTGCGATGATCTGCACGGTCGCCGTGGCTTCGCTCGCCATGTTGTAAGTGTTTCCGGCAATTATGGCCCCAAGCCCGTGAGCGTCATCCCCATGCGTGGTAACTGTTCCACCCTTCATTTCGGCAAGCGCATCGCCAAAGCCAGGGATATACGCATAAAGCCCATGGGATTTATTCCCCTTCGTCTCGACTCTCGTCTCGATTTCCGCTTCTTCGTCCTCGGATATACGCACCGTTGCCGTACCCCTACCCTCCACGAAGACGATCCACGAATAAACCCCGTTTGCCCCTTGCCCTTCTGTGGTAACCGAGCCGCCATTGACTTCCGCAAGCGCATGGCCAAGGCCTCCGCTCACGTTGCTCGCCAAAAGCCCATGGGCACGGTTACCGCGGGTACTGACATTCGCCTCTCCAGTCACGCGCGCAGTCGCCGTGTTATCACTCTCCGTGTTGCCGACCCATGCAAAAAGCCCACTACCCCCTTCGGCAGTAACGGTACCGCCCTCCATTTCCACCAGCGCGGAACCACCACCAAAGGAAGTGACCGCCACAAGCCCACTGGCATAGCGACCTTTCACGTGGACACTTCCTTCAGTCATTTGCACTGTCGCATTGCCAGGGCCTTGGTCGCCGGTTGCCATCGCGAGAAGCGCGTCAGAAGCTTCCCCAGCCGTCTCGACAAACCCTCTGGTCAAGCGCACTGTCGCATCGCCGATGCCATCGTTATCCGCATACAAGCCATGGGAATCGGCCCCATGCGTGGTGACCGTGCCACCCGCCATTTCCACAAGCGCATTGGCGTCACTTGCCTGGTTTTGGATCACCGCATACAGGCCATGGGAATCGGCCCCATTTGTGGTTGCCATACCGCCCTCCAGTAGCGCCGTTGCTGTGGCTGTACTGTCCGCATTGGAGATCATCGAATAAAGTCCGTGAGCATTTTTGACTTCCGTGGTGTTTCCAATACCCGTGGTGACCGTCCCGCCTTGCATTTTCGCAATCGCAGCGCCACGGCCCTTGGTTTTCGCATAAAGCCCAACGGCTTTATCACCGAACGTAGTGACAACTCCTTCCTCTTCGGCGAGCACCGCCGTCGCGGCGGCGGTGCTCTCCTCGTTCTTGATCTCCGCCCAAAGCCCGTAAGCACCTTCCCCATGCGTGGTAACCGCGCCACCCTCCATTTCCGCCGTCGCAGCGCCTTCACCCTCGTTGCTCGCCAAAAGCCCATGAGCAATAGCACCTGTCGTATTGACCTCCCCCCCTTCGCTCACATGTGCCATCACCGCGGCCGTACTAGCATCGTTGTCGATCTGCACAAAAAGCCCAGGCGCGAAACCAACTGACCCATCCGTGGTGACTGTACCGCGATCCAGTTGCACAGAAAGATCACTGCCACTCGGCCCAACCACGCGCACCCCAGAACCACCCACCTCAATCGCAGCGTCATCAACGATCAGAGTAAGCCCGTCTGATCCGGTATAGGTGATGCCATCAGCATAGGGGTTCGTGCCAGGATCAGTGGGTGCGTCACATGTGACGGTGTCTTGACCAACCTCGTCCGTCCCACACTCATTGGCGGCCTGTGCTGCGCTGCCAGTGAACAGCACAGCAGCCGTCGCCACCAACAAAAGCCCCGGCGCAATACTTGCCACCTGGCCCTTGAACCTGGTCAAATGACCGCCCCGAACCGAGGTGGTGCGTGCACGAAGGGCGGGCTGGGTGTCTGAGGACTGGTTTGTCATTTTGAAACTCTCCTGTGAGGGACTTGAGCACAATCGAGGCAAGGCACCGCCCTGCCTGTCAGGCAGTCAGTGGGTTGGTAGAATTGCGGGCATAGGTATGGGGATCGGCCGGAGGCGTTGTTCGAGCCTCAAGCAGAAGCGAACCACAGTTGGCGGTCGGCCGCATTGCTTTCGCGCCTTCCGTTCTGATCGGGATAAAAAGTGGAGGATGGTTGCAGCTGATCTCGCGCCGGTGACCGCCACATCACGCTTCACGGGAAGCGGGACTGATCGCACCAAGCCATCTAATCCAGATACAGGGATCGGAGGGGCAGCTAGTCCACAAGCTGTGGCCGGCCTTGGGCCGGATGTCAGATTGTCAGGATAGTTTAACCGGTCAGCGCTGCTGTCTGCATCATGGCGCAGTAGCGGCCCGATGAACCGATGAACCGATGAACCGATGAACCGATGAACCGATGAACCGATGAACCGATGA
>NZ_JAXBMB010000047.1:0-4832 GCF_033963905.1 Cognatiyoonia sp. IB215182 | reverse complement strand
CAGCTATCGCTCTCGCGGCCATCATCATCTACTGGCTTTGAAACTCAATGAGTCCAGACACTAAGCACTACCACATTCGAGGAGCGAGCTATGAAAGCTTAAGTTGCCGTCCACGAAACCGGCAGCAGGCCAATGTGCAGGAAACTTGTTTTCGCTCTTATTGGGCCTGTATCTTACTCTGCGCAAATAGGATCCACTGCCCTACATCGATGATTTGCCCAACGATGCCAAGTTGTGAGGCTAGTTTTTTCTCGTCCTGATGCGCCAAATCTTGAAGTGTAAATACTCCACATTGAGATAGCATCCAAATCAGACCTGGTCCCGCGCCTGGTAGTTTGGCTAGTTCGCTTTCTGACCAATTTGACTTCTCTGATGCTTGTGCGTATTCCGCGTAAACCTCTTTGGCACTCTCTGCTTCTGGCCCGCTGCATAACTCAGGATTGGTTGGCATCGCTGCGTTCCTTGATGCAAGTTCGTCAAGTATGTCGCCACATCCATCTACATCGATATGGTTGTCTTCAGTGCTCCCAGCTTGAGCAATGATTTCAGAGTCGGTCGAATAAGTTGGATCGCCAACGACGCTGGCTGGCAGCTCACTTTCGATTGTTGATCTTTTAGTTGTATCTTTCTCCGACGCCGGTTGTCTCGGGCGCATTGGGCTCATAATCTGTTTACGTCTTGCAAGCCTGTTCTGCCTGATTTCCAGTAGGCTCGCTCGCGCGTTCCGTCTGACGTTAATTGCCAGCTTTTTGTAATTCTCAATTTCCATTCATACCTCGTGTCGTTCGTTTTGAGCCGCATTCTTTCGATTGTGGGAGGCTTCGAAAGCTTCAAGGAAATCTCCAACAAGAATCGCAAACTGCTGTTGAAGCGCCATATTGCGCATCAGACTGGATAGCATCGAAGCGATATCAGGGAGCAACAACGGTTTAGATGATTCTTCACAACGGTTCTCCAAACAGGCCGGAACATCATCTAGTACTGCCACAACACGTGCGTCAGGCCTAATTTGTCCGTCCCTGCAGTGGCTGTAGGCAACTACGTAGCCTCCTTTTTTTCGAACCCAAAGGTCAATAAAAATTGGTGTATCGCATGTCAACCAGCGACTCTGGCGCGCGATACGGCGCCCGCGAAATCTAAGGGGAGGGCCCTGGCACCGCGGTAACAAAACCATATCCCACAGATCGGGCATATCCTTTGGCGCGGCCTCACAATCTGGGTTTACCATCGTTTGCTTCCAATATGGAACATGTCAACTTGACTATAGGTGCAGTCCTTACGTCTTGGTTAAGATAGAATAGAAGAAGCAAAATTCTTTTTTGAACTAGTTTGCGAAATCTTCATTTTTCGAGTCGATTCAGAAATTCGTTTGCAATGCATCGCGGTACAAGTGGCCGAATGGCAGCGAAAGGAGCAAAGCACATGAGTGAAATTGGATGCCTGAGTGAGACCGATGGGCAGTATGAATTCCGCGACCCGAGCCGCAGCCTCATCATTCGAGGCGAGCACCCGGAATGGGTACTGATGGCGGCTGCGGAAGTCATCGGAAACACGGCGCGCCTAGAGGCGGAAAGCGTCGTCGAAGAGCTTAATGCAATGGTCGAATTTGAAGCGGTTGAACCAATCGAAGTCGACTCGGCAAAATACGCCATGAAAGAGCGGTTTGAGCTTATCCCTCAATGCATCGTGACCCTAGGTAAGATGGATTATAAATGGGCGGCGCCGGAAGGCCGGGCCAAGAAACAGGACGAGTTTGGCAGCCAAACGCTCAAACGCGTTCACGATATGTCTTTGACCCGCTCTGACACGTTCCTATCGAACGAAGACGGCGTCGATACAACCAACGAAACAACAGTCTAAAGCAAGGACAGTAAAATGGAAATCATCCCCTTCGGCAGCCAAGACCTAGACAATATTCTCAATCGTGAGCCACAGCGCGCGGAGTACCTGCCTTTCGGCGCCGTCATGTTGGACCGAAATGGCAAGATCGTGAAATACAATAAGGCAGAAGGCTTAATTGCCAGCCGCACGCCGGAGGAAATGATAGGAAAAGATTTCTTCAATGATGTGGCACCGTGCGCAAAGGGGAAACGCTTTCACGGTGAATTTCTGAAATTCCACCGAACCGGCCAGCTCAATGTCATGTTCGACTACAAGTTTGCTTACAAAGGGGCTGATGTCGGCGTCAAGATCCACCTGAAGGCGCAACCAGATGGCCAAAATTGCTGGATGTTCGTGAAACGCACATGAGCGGTAGAGGCGCGACGAATAATGAGCCGAAGCACAGATATTGATGTCAGCGTCACGATCGCCCCAGAACTGAGAAGCATTTTGGCCGCCCGCCATAATGTCACAGAAGGAAGCGGCTACTTCCTTCAATCAGTCTCGCAAAGACCGGGGTCAGATGAAAGATCAAAAAAATCAAACCTTCCGGAGTGGAAGCAGATTAGGCTTCGCCGCGACGGTGCTAGACCGATCACTTTTCTTGGTGTCGAAGTGCTGATCTTCCGCGGGCCTATTTCGATCTCGGGGCTAAAGTGCGAACAAGAGATAACCCTATATCTAAACCAGGATGGGCATTTTTTCGTTGCCTTGCGTTTGTCTACTCTGTCGAACTCGAGTTTTCGGCCGTGGTGCCGCGCATGCGCTGTGGATGGATTGACAATTGGGCCAAAACTGAACCGGTGGGTAAGGTACCTGTCTACAAAGCTGATGCACCCGATGCTTGGCGACTCAAAAAGGCAGAATCCAAAAGTGATACTCGATGCAGTTGAACTTCTTTCCGAAAAGACGCTACGCCTCACCCAATTCCAATAGATGAAAGGAAGACAAATGACCACTATGATGGAAGTGCCGCACGGTGATATAAATCTGCAAACAGGTGTCACGCAATTGCCACACAATTACATGTCATTTCAAATAAAGCGCAAGGGCGCGAGACCGCTTCGGTTTGAAGGTACGGAGTTGGGTATGGCCATGAGTTTTACTCCCAGCATTCCGTATTGGTACGAAATCAACATCTATAGAAAAACTGATCAGTCATATGTTCTGGCAATTCGGCGTTTTCATCAAGCCGAAGACTTGCGGGATACGGTGCAAGCGTGGGAAGCAGCTTCTCTTGAGGATATCATCGACTTGTTGTTGACGTATGATGCTGCGGTCGATGTACCGCTGAGTTTTGACTCTTATCGACTAAACACACATGCCGCCGAGGTTGCCGCGTTAGGAATGCAGCTTTGGGCAGAGATTGAAGACTCGCGCCATCATTTCAAAAGTCTCGTTGGTGAATTTCTCCACGATATCGAATATGAGAGTTGATCATTCCACAGATGGCAATTTCGGCAATAAAGCAGTCATCATCAAAGGGTGTTGACAAACCTCAAAGAGGGATCCTAAACGAGGACTCAATTAGGCGGCTGGTCCTCAGCATCATTGCTGTCTCTCAGGTCCCTTTGATTACAAAGGGCGTTGTTCAACCCCGAGCAGCTGTTGCCCGTTGTCGGGCCGAAATGACATTGCCCGAGCTTGACGAACTCACTTTGAGTGAGAGCGGCTTAGGATTTGATAGCCTTGCACTTTTGGACTTGGTGCTGAAAGTGAACACTTTCTTCAACCTACACAAGACAGGGATTGAAGATTACCTACTAGTTTATCAGACGCTTGGCGATTGGGTAGGGCTTATCGTTCGTCATTTTGATCTGATTGAAGATCAAGCTGAATTCTCCTTTCAAACGTCTGGCTCAACAGGCAATCCAAAGCTTATCACTCATAACATAGCTGATTTGCAGGCAGAAGTTAAGGGGATCGTTCGCAATCAAGTTCTTCCGGTCCGGCGTTCCTCGCGTATTCTAAATTTGGTTCCACCCCATCACATCTACGGTTTCCTATTCTCTTGCTTATTGCCGTCAATAACCAAGCTAGACGTAGTTGATTTACACGGCAAGCCATTCACGAATGCAATACGTCTTGCAATTCAGGGCGACATAGTCTTGGCCACTCCGTTTCTGTGGAATAGGATGGCTCGTTCGGGTATGATATACGAACATGAGGTACACGGCGTCACTGCGGCGGAACCTTCGTCACAAGAAACATGGTCAGTTGTGGAGAACACAAAGCTGTCGTCATTTACAGAGATATTGGGTGCTACCGAGACAGGTGGAGTCGGGTTCCGAAAGTCGTTTGACGACGACTTTGATTTGCTCCCGCATCTTACGCGTGATGGAGCGCATGTGAGACGCAAGGTCTCTGAAGAGTCCTATCTGGATTTACAAGATAGATTGGAATGGACTGGTGATAAATCCTTCCGATTTGGTGGTCGCATCGACAACGCCGTCCAAGTCGCGGGGGTGAACGTGTCGCTGGCGCATGTCTCCGATACGATTAGTGCTGTAGCTGGTGTTAAACAAGTGAATGTACGTTTCGTCGAAGAAAGAATAATTGCACTTGTTGTTCCTCACAATACATCTACGATATCACAGGATTTCTATGAGGCATTACATTTACACGTCGTCAAGAACCTCGAACCCGTTGCGAGACCTTCTGAGCTCATAATCTTGCCCGAGCTAAAAACGAATTCGATGGGAAAGTATACCATTTATTGCAATGAGCCGGATAATGTTTGAGATATGTACATCAAGCACTCGACCGCAATGCCTATTATTTACGATCTATCAGACACTCTCTCCTGCCGAATTAACCTGAGCCCATCTGTTGGCGCTAACGCTAGCATCCAGGAGAAACTCTGCAGCAACAATGCAGATTATGACGTTGCCCCCTGATCCGTGCCGTTCGGGTGTAGCATCCGTTCCTGTTTGTTTCTGTTGATAGGTGTG
>NZ_JAXBMB010000046.1:0-4983 GCF_033963905.1 Cognatiyoonia sp. IB215182 | reverse complement strand
TCTCGCCCCTGTGAGCGATTTGAAACGAAAACAAGCCGGTACTTGTGCGAATCCCTAGCTCTGTAAGCGGCCAGAGCGGGCAATAGATCGAATGTTCGGTTTGGGCTGGAATGGACTACAAGGCGGCCTGTTTCGAGTGCGTACCGGCTTGAGAGTCGAATCCGGGGAAAGGCTTTGCTTTGGGTTCGCTTGGCGGCAATGTTGAACCGGGACGCTCTTTAGGAAATGGAAGAACGATGTGCGGCGCTCATGTCATCGATGGATTGCAATACGCCAACTGGTCAGAAAAAGTCTTTCGCGAGATGCGGAAAGGCAGCGTGGACGCAGTGCATGTGACCATAGCGTATCATGAGATGTTCCGCGAGACTGTTGCCAACATAGAGGCCTGGAACCGCATGTTTGAGACCTATTCGGATCTCATACTGCATGCCCGCACTGGAGAAGACGTCCGAACGGCCAAGAACACGGGGCGCACGGCTATCGTCTTTGGTGCACAGACGCCCGCGCCGATCGAAGATGACATCGGCCTCGTCGAAATTCTGCATAGTCTTGGTTTGCGCTTCATGCAGCTCAGCTACAATAATCAGTCGCTGCTGGCGACGGGCTGTTACGAGGCAGAGGATCCAGGTTTGACGCGGATGGGTCGGGAAGTCGTGTCCGAGATGAACCGTGTGGGTATCGTCGTCGACATGAGCCATTCTGCCGAGAGATCAACACTGGATGCCATTGAGGCGAGTTCCCGACCCATCGCGATCACACATGCCAATCCTGCCCGATGGCACCCGGCCCGCCGTAACAAGTCCGACACCGTCCTGAAGGCGCTGGCGGAAACAGGCGGCATGCTGGGCTTCTCCCTCTACCCGCACCACCTGAGTGGCGGGTCGGACTGCGGACTGAAAGAGTTCTGCGGCATGATTGCTGAGACTGCCGATTTGATGGGGGTGGACCGCCTGGGCATTGGGTCTGACCTTTGTCAGGACCAGCCCGACAGTGTTGTCGAGTGGATGCGCGTCGGACGCTGGACCAAGCAGATCGACTATGGCGAAGGCTCGGCGGCCGCACCCGGGTTCCCGCCTCAGCCGAAGTTCTTCCGTGACAACCGCGACTTCCCCGGATTGGCGGCGGGTCTTCGGGCTGCAGGGTTTTCCGAGGACGAGGCTGCGGGCATTCTTGGCGAAAACTGGTTGCGGTTTTTCGACAAAAGCTTCGGACCCGCCCGATGAAGGCCTTACGTCCCCCCGAACAGGTGATGTGCCTCGAACGGCTCGGTGCGGCGCACCAAACCCGTATCAGCTTTATGCGAGCGCTCTTACGCGGTCTGCGGCGTGGGGGCTGGCAGGTGGACCGTCCGCTCTGGCAGATCGACGCGGACGGCGTCGGCCGCGCCGTTTACCGCGTGCGCGGGCAAGGTCAGTGCTACAGTCTCGTCGCCTTCTCTCATGATCTGCCTGACGAACTGCGTTCGGACCGGGTGATTGCCGAAGCGTGGGACGCGACCTTCGCTCTTGTCGATGGCGATGTCGATGCCCACGATTTGGAACGTCTTGCTGCAAATGTGCCATTGCAGGAAGCCGGGCGCGTGAGCGACAGCGAACTGGTGCTATCCCGTGCTAACCGCTCTGCCCGGCTCTGGGACCATGTCGTCGCACGGCTGGCGCAAGGCGCGCAGCCCGATGCCACGCGGATTGAGGATGTAGGCTATCTGATGCGCACGACGGCGGTCTACGGCTCCGGCAAGTTCGGCGCTGCAGATTATGCCACCTTTGCGGGACGACCACTCATGGACGGGCCGTTTCGTGCAGAGATGCTGACCGTCTGGCTGATCCGCGCCTTCGTGTTGGATCTGGTCGAGCACGTTGCGAAAGCACAGGGTGGCGCTGCAGCAGCTCGGCTTGATCCGGCCCTGCGACGCCGCTTGGGGATCGGAAATTCCACAGGGTTGGGGATGGCACCATTTCTGGTTAACCATCCGGCGCTCTTGAACGCCTGGATCTTTGCCAGAGAGACAGCACTGGCACGGGTCAGGGGGCTGAGTGCGTCCGATGTCGGATCTCGTGCGGCATTTTCGGAAGCACTCGAGCGGACGCGGGCGTTGGTGGCCTCCTGGCACTCGGACCAACCGGTGCAAATTGCCAAACTCACCGAGCTTCGAGGCGATATCCGGCGACTGGCCGATGTGGTTTCTGCAGGCGCGCTTGAACAGGTCGAACCTTGGGATGCACTTTGGCATTGGGCGCAAACTGCGCTGTCCGTCGAGGGGCAGGAATTGGTTGTGTCCCTGATGCTCGAACCGCATGGGGAGCTTGTCGACGACCTGTCCAACACCATGGGTGCAGACGAGATTGCTGCGTTTCGGATCGACGGGACGATCCCCGTTTTGCGCTTGGCCCGGATCCTGAAGGCAAATTACGGTTGGGCTTTGGAAACCGATTACGAAGCGCCATCGACCTGTGCACGGTTCTGGTATGTCTCAGAAGCAAAGCTCGAACCACGCCTTGGCGAGCGCCATGAAGAGCCGGGCGGCGAGCTTGAGCAACCTCTGGACATTGCCCGCGCCGCTGCCCTGTTGGCACGCGACGTCTCGCGAGAGGCCATGAACCGGACCGTTGCCGACTTCCTCCGCGACCATCCCCACCATCGGCGCATCGTTCGGCGGGTCCAGTTTTCGGTAGCCGCGCCCTACGCCGAGATCCGGGACAACCTGATCGACGCAGAGATTATGCCGATCGACATGCTTCGCGCCAAGCTTGCATTCTTTGGTGCCACCCGTTTCGATCCGAGATCGGACCGCTGGGTGCGGATAACCATGTACCAGAACGCGCCGTTCCCTCATGAGCTACACGACCTGCCTGAAGACGATTGGGTGCTACCGGTGCGGTCGGAAGTGGTGGTATGAGCGCGACGGTCCGCACCCTCTCCGAGATTCAGGCGACTTGCGGCAAAGCGGCGCGCGGAGCAGGCTGTCCCTGGGGAATGGCCGAAGAGGCCGGTCTTGCGGTACGACAGTTGGAGGCGAACGGATTGCGAGGCGCGGCGGCGCTGGCCACGCTGCTCACCAACCCTCGCGCATGCCAGTGCGATGGCAGTTCCGGTGCCCCGGCCTGCGGTTTGGCGGCACTTGTAGAACTGTCTGACGCGCCACCGTCTGCCGCGTCTCACTTTGGTCCCGTCGCCGCACCGCTATTGCTGGTCGCACCTTGCCTGATGATGGCTTGCGACGGCAGTGGATGGCGAGTCGAGTGGCCTGGCGGGGCCATATCATGCAGCTCGGCTGGCGTGGTGCAAACCGGCAAACCCGCCCCTTGCATTGCAGAAACCATAACGGTGACCCGCATTGATCCGGCGCAACACGCGGGCGTGTCGCCAGACTGGCGCGGTCGCGCGGTATCGGACGTCGCCTGGAAATCGCTTGAGGCGCTTGCGAGCCATACCTACGTTCCGGAAACCGACGCCTCCCGCGCCAAGGGCGCCGGACCGGACACGATGGATACAGACTGATGCTGGGCGAAAGGAGGGGTCGATGCAGGTTTCCCTGGCTGAAATCGAAGAGAGAACCAAGGCTGCGTTGATCGCACATGGTGCCGGTGCATGGCAGGCCACCGAAGTCGCACGCGCCGTCACAAGGGCCGAGGAAACCGGTAATGTGATCTGCGGGCTCTACTACCTGGAAAGCTATTGCTTGCAGCTCGCCTCAGGCCGGGTCGACGGCAGTGTCGAGCCCGTTGTTGCCACACCCAGGCCGGGTGCGGTTACAGTCGACGCGCGGTTTGGGTTTGCGCAGCCAGCTTTCACCCGAGCATTGTCGCCCGCCGTGGTCGCGGCACGCGAAAACGGTATCGCCGCGCTCAGCGTCGCGCATTCGCATACCTGCACCTCGCTCGGCTTCTTCACCGAACAGATCGCAGCACATGGTCTGATCGGCATTGGCTTCACAAATGCGTCCGCCATCGTTGCCGGACCCGGCGGAAAGCAACCCGTTCTGGGTACGAATCCCATGGCGATTACCATCCCAGGTCAAGATTCGCCTGCGATGCATGCGGATTTTTCGACATCAGCAGTGGCTCTGGGTCGCATCACGATGGCGAAAGCGGCGGGCGAGGACATCCCGCTTGGATGGGCCGTCGATGCCCGGGGCGATCCGACGACCGATCCCGAGGCGGCGTTAGAGGGTGCTCTGCAGCCGGCTGCGGGCCATAAGGGATGGGCACTTGGCTTGATGGTCGAAGCCCTCGCAGCCGGGTTGACGGGCTCCGTCAACTCGCTTGATGTCAAGGGCCTGAAGCTGCCGAACGGATCGCCCCATGATCTTGGTCAGTTCTACATTCTGATCGAACCAGGTGCGCATGGTGGGGCCTTGGCAGATCGTTTTGCACGCGTGAGCGAGGCAATCGCAGCCGACGCGGGCGCGCGCGTCCCAGGCGTGCCGCGCCGCCATTTGGACCCGGTCGAGGTTCCTGATCTCCTGTGGTCTCAGGTAGTCGCGCTGACATCTTTGTAGATGCGACAGGGCCAACATCGGCTCACGCGAACACGACAGCAACGCCTCTAATCGACCGGTGCGGCCCTTAGATTGAGTATTCGGTTCGGACTAGCCGCTGATCTTAGAGCCCGGCGCAGCAAAGGGAAGTGAAATCCCCACTGTGAACTCGGTTTCCCCGCCACGCGCGCTCGCTGCTCGAAAACCAGTGCCATAGTGGATGTTCCGTGGAGATCATCGAGAATTGGAGGATCGATTACAACACACAGAGACCACACACATCGCTTGGCGGGCTAGCTCCAACTGTTTACGTCAATCTCAACCGAAAGAAACAGGAACAGATTCCACACCTGAACGGCCCGGATCAGGGGGCAACGTCAGCCTGTCTTAGCCCCGTAAAACAGTGCCACTATTTTGGTGTCACAGGAGGGATTGGAGATGGCACGGAAGCGGTATTCGGAGGAAGATGCGTTGAAGCTTTTGCATGAGATCGACGTGCATTTGCA
>NZ_JAXBMB010000045.1:0-5154 GCF_033963905.1 Cognatiyoonia sp. IB215182 | reverse complement strand
TTGAGGCTTAAACAGCGCCTCCGGCTGATGCCCGCAATTCTGCCACCCCACTGACCGCCTGACAGGCAGGGCGGTGCCTTGCCTCGATTGTGCTCAAGTCCCTCACAGGAGAGTTTCAAAAATGACCAACCAGTCCCCAGACACCCAGCCCGCCCTTCGCCCGTTCAACGTCCTGGTTCGGGGCGGTCGCTTGACCAGGTTCAAGGGCCAGGTGGCGAGCATTGCGCCGGGGCTTTTGGTCGTGGCAACTGCTGCGGCGCTGCTTGCGGGTGGTGCGGACCAGGCAGCGGCTCAGGCGACCGCGGTCCGGGGGTGCGCGGGCGAAACCGGGAACGCAGCCGTTGGAAGCGCCGTCACATGTAACACTGGCAACTATAGTGATGGCATTCAGTATGACACAATTGGGACGTTTACTCTGACCCTTGACGCCCCTGGCATTGATGTGGGTCCGGTGGGTCGCAGGGGGGTCGATGTTGGGTCTGGCGCCGCAGATGATGTTACTGTGCAAATGGGCGGGGGCACAATCACCACCACGGCAGGGTTCGATAATCACGGGATCCGGGTGGATGGGGGGAATAGCGCCACTTCCACGGCGAAGGTGGCAGTGACCGGAGGGGAGATCGAGATTGATGGGGAAAACTCCGTCGGACTTTACTCTGTCGTCAGTGGAAATGGCAATGCAATTGCGGAACTGGGTGGCAACTCTTCAATTGCTGCGTCAATCGCCACGAAAGGGGAAAACTCTCATGGGATTGATGCGCTTGTCAACAATAGGGAGAGTACAGCCACGGCGACGGCACTGTTAAATGAAGGAGGGGAGATCGAGACAAAAAAGGCAAATTCAGAAGGGATGATTGCAAGAACCAGCGGTAAGTCAGGCGAGGCACTCGCGCACATGAGTGGCGGCAAAATCACCACGCATGGGGAGGTGATAAGGGAGGGGACGCCACAGGAAAGGACCGGGTTCGCGCACGCGGTTTCGGCGATTCTCGACCAGGGCGCAAAGGAGGATAGTAAGGCCAATATGACGGCAAGAATGACCGGAGGTGAGATCGAGACGATGCGTAACAATTCATCCGGGGTTCGTGCGTATAACCGTGGCCTTGGCAATGCACTTGCGCAAATGGATCAAACGGATGGCCGCAGCACGATCATCACGCATGAAAACCAATCTCACGGGCTTCAGGCGTTCGCCACCCCCGAGGACATGTTCACCACCGCGGAGGGGATAGCGACGGCTGCGGGGGTGGCTGAGGCTGCAATGGTAGATGGGACTATCATTGTTAACGGTGTCAATGCCCATGGGATGTATGCACAGGCCAATGGCGTCCTTGGTACAGCGCTGGTGAAAATGGACGGCGGCAGGATCACCACGACTCACAGGAATGCTGCCGCGATTTATGCGCGGATTGATAACCAGAACCACAAAAACAACGCGGACAAGACAAACGGGGTGAAGGTGATAATGACCGGAGGGTCCATCCTGACGGAGAACCGCCCCGGCAGCGTCTTCGGATCCCATGGGATCTATGCGGACACCACTGGCTCTGCCGATGTGACCGTGGACATGCGGGACGGTACAATCACCACGGTTGGGAGAAACTCTCACGGGATTTATGCGGAATTCGAAGGCGCGGGGGATGACGGGCAAGCGATTGTCAAGCTGGGCACGGAGGCCTGGGTCACGGCTTCCGGCGCGGGTTCAGATGGCATTCGTGCTCAAGGCAGAAGGGGATTTGACGTATATGTGGCCGGTCGTGTGACGGGCGGCGCTGACGGATTTAACGCGGATGCCAACGGTGCCGCGATCCGCACGATTTCCGCCGCTGACGGCGGCGGAACAATTCACATCACCGACACCGCCACTGTGACGGCGGGGAGGTCTGGTCTTGCAATACAAGACTGGGATGGCGATACGGCTGTCACCTTGGAAGGAGCCATGACCGGGGATATTCGTCTTAGGGGGGGCAACGATAGCGTCACGATTGCTGCCACTGCGAGCTATGACTTTTCCTATACCCTGGACGGCGGTTTGGGCGATTACGATCATCTGATCTTGAGTGGCCGGACAATGACCTCAATGGAGAACGTCATCGACTGGGAGCACCTCACGCTGAAGGATGAGACGAAGTTGAGCCTGGATAAGGGTGCGATACTGGATATGGATCTCTTGATTGAGGCAGGGTCTGTATTCAGCGCGTCTGGCGGGGACAGGGGCACCGGGGCGACGATTGAAGGTAAAGTGTCCAACGTTCCTGGCGGCGGCCTGACCATCACAGGTGATGTGACCAATAGTGGTACCCTAAGCGTGCAGGACGGGGTTGCGGGGGATGTGATCACTATTGAGGGCAACTACACCGGCTCGGGAAGAGGCGTTTTTCAGCTGGATGCGGTTATGGGTCCTGATGGTGCGAACACCGACAGGCTTGAGATCACCGGCAACGCGTCAGGCGAGATGGTGCTGTCGCTGGCCGGGCTGGACAGCACCGCTCCTGAGGGCGGACCACTTGCGATCTACCTGGTCTCGGTTGGCGGCGAGACTGATGATGCGACCTTCACCCTGATGGATGGCAACTACGTGATGTCGGACGGGGAGCAGGCGATGATCTCGGGCGCCCACCTCTACAGGCTGGCTGAGGTTGAAGTCGCGGCGCAGGATGGCGGCAGCAGCACCTGGTGGGCGTTGAGCGCGCGGTCAGAGAGCGGTGAAGTCACCTATCAACCGTCTGCGCCGGTCTATGACAGCTATGGTGCGTCGCTTCTGGCGTTCAATGCGCCCTCTGGGCTGCACGCACGGGGCAGTGCGCAAGACTTCCGGAGCCTGGCCTGGGGCGGCGCAGGGGCTGACGCGGCTGATCAGGATACGGGCACGCCGCTGTGGATCCGGATGGGGACAGAGCAGCTCACCACGTCGGAAGAGCACAGCACCACAGGGGCGGCACTTGAGAGCAGTCTGTGGGAGATGGAGATCGGGGCGGATCTGACCCTGAACAGCAGTGATGCGGGGCTTCTTGTGGGCGGGCTGATGTTCTCCTACGGGACGGGCAGTACGGATGTCAGCTCTGACCTGGGGGACGGGTCGATCGAGACCAGTGGTCTGGGCCTTGGGCTGGCCGCCACATGGTATGATGCGCGCCGGTTCTATGTTGACGGGCAGGTGACGCTGAGCTCCTACACCAGCGACCTGACCTCGGACAGGCTCGGGACCCTGATCGAGGGCAACAGCGGGACGGGCTATGCGCTGTCGCTGGAGGCGGGACAGCAGCTTGATCTGGGCACGCGGCTGACGGTGACGCCGCAATCCCAGCTGAGCCTGTCGTCGGTGACGTTCAGTGACTTCACGAGTGAGGCGCACCAGGAGGCGGTCGCGCTGAGCGACGCGTCCAGCCAGCAGCTGCGGCTTGGGCTTGAGGTCGCGGGGCAGGAGCGTGGGGAGAGTGGCCTCTATGGCATTGTGAACCTGTACCATGAGTTTGGCGCGGGCAGTGAGGTGGAGGTGGCGGGAACGTCGCTGACGACGGAGCGTGAGCCCTGGACCCTTGGGGCTGGTCTTGGCGGTAGCTATGTCCTGACCGAGCGTGTGGATCTGTTTGGCGACGTTGCCTATGCCACCGGGCTCAGCAACGCAGGCGACACCAGCGCCCTCAGTGCAAATGCAGGGCTGAAAGTGGTGTTCTAGAGAAAGGCCGTGACGAACCCTGACTGGTCATTGCCGCTCCAATTGGGCGCTACAGTCGTATTTGGCAGGTGCCAGCCCAATGGAGACATTGGTCACGGGTGTTCCGATGCAGGCTGCGCCGGATAAACCGGGCTTTCGCCATGAGCAAACAGACGGCGGCATTTGGGTCTATAGCGCTAGATTAAACTTGTGCTGTTCCAGCACAAATAGCGATTGATACTGAAGTACATTTTCATCTTCGGCAAACAGCCGCTGGCTCAACTCCTGAAACTCTTCCATGTCTGTCAGATTCATCATGACGACGGTGTCTGTTTCACCTGAGACAGAATAGATTTGAGAGATCGCCGCCTCAGTTTTCATGTCAGTCAGCCATTGCTTTCGGGCGGTGACACCATGATCGGCCAGCTTGACTGTGACAATCGCCTTGAGAGGTCGGCCCATTCTTTTTGGATCGGTGAGGGCCACCACCCCTATTATGACACCTTTTTTCTTAAGCTGACGAACCCGCCGAAGGCAGCTTGATGGTGCCAGGCCAACCAAATCCGCAAGATCGTTGTTCGCGATAGATGCGTCCTTCTGAAGTTGGCTGAGTATCTTGCGGTCTATACGGTCCATGCTGGTTTGCCCATTTATTGCATCCATATGCAATCAGATTGCAAAAACTCGCAAACTTCAATCACCTATTTCGTTCACTGTCGGGCAGGTTGGGACGAAATCAACAAAGGTCCAAACAACATGAAACAGAAACTCGAACTAGACTTTAGAAGCGATACAGTCACCAAACCCTGCTTGCCAATGCGCGATGCCATGGCCGAAGCCGAAGTGGGTGATGATTACTACCGCGATGATCCGACCGTTCAGGAACTGGAACGTTTTGCGGCTGACCTCTTTGGAAAAGAGGCGGCCCTACTTACGCCCTCTGGGACACAATCCAACCTGATAGCCGTCATGTCTCACTGCCAGCGCGGTGACGCTTACATCGTAGGCCACCGGTCCCATTCTTATCTACGCGAGTTGGGAGGTGCGGCAATGGTTGCAGGTGTGCAGCCACAAGTCGTCCAGAACCAGAGCGATGGCACATTGAGACTGGAAGACATGGAAGCTTCTCTTTTCCCGGCCTCTATCCTGTTTGCGCCTGTCCAGCTGATTGCGGTCGAGAACACTATCGACGGTATGGTTCTACCGTTAGACTATTTGAGCAGTGTTTCGGATCTCGCCACGCAGAAAGGCCTGAAAATCCATATTGACGGGGCACGTATCTTCAATGCAGCTGCTGCACTCGGATGCCCGGTGTCGGAAATTGCCAACTACTGCGACACACTCAGTTTTTGTCTCTCCAAGGGGCTTGGCGCACCAATTGGCTCAATCCTTGTGGGGTCTGAAGAAGTGATCGAAAGAGCGCGCAGGCATCGGCAGATGCTAGGTGGCGGAATGCGGCAAGCCGGGATCGTCGCCGCAGCGGGTCTGTATGCGAT
>NZ_JAXBMB010000044.1:0-6086 GCF_033963905.1 Cognatiyoonia sp. IB215182 | reverse complement strand
GTTTTGCGAGGAGAGTGACACTTCTGCTTTGCTCATGGGTGACATTATCGCTTTGCAGCTACAATAAGAAAGCGGATAAGAGATGTTATGTCAAATAAGTCGGAGTGTACCCCGTTAGCATACGGTAGTCGAATTGCCATGTTGTTGATATGAAACAGACAACCGTTCGTCAGTTCTTCCAACAGTTCCCCAGCGATGAAGCCTGCTTGGAACACTTATTCAACGTTCGCTTCGGTCAGGACCACGAATGCCCCAAGTACAAGCGCTCGACCACTTCGCCAGCAGCGATGGGTTTTATTGCTGCATCATCAAGTTGGTGGAGCCACAAGCAGCTTGGAATTCTTTGAAGTCTCTAAAGAAAAACTGAGCGGTTTCCCAACGCCCCTGTAGTTTGTCTTCTGGTACGTGAGCCTGAAGCTCTAGCGCGCACCGGAAGCCATCATCCACATGGACCGGAGGCCTGTCATGCACTAACAGTTAGTTTGGACTAATCGGATCAGGTTAACCAAACAATCGAGCTTGAAGGTGATCAACGAACGTGCCTAAGCTAGGTTCAGATGCACCTCTTCGCACTACAGCCGCTCGGATCGGATGCCGAAACAATAGCCAACCAGCAGCATCCGGAGCAGCAGCTCGGGATCGATAGAAGGAGGCCCGTGTGACTGTAGAAGTCTGCAAGATGCGCACGGATGCTGCTCAAATCGACAAACCGGTCGATCGGCCGAAGAAGATGATCTTAGGGAACATGATCCTCAAGCGAGAACTCATAAAACAGCGCCGCTTGCGCTTCCTGCTTGCGTCCCATCATCGCCAATACCCCCACCGTTGGGGCAATTGAATCAGCGGGTTAACTCTCGATCAAGCGTGAGTTTCTCAACGAAATACTCCCATGGGGACAAAATAATAGGGCATGTCTATTGGACCATTGTTCATATGTATTTTATTTTGGCAGTCAACCCTGATTAGTTCAATTTGACAACGTCACCGAACTCCTGTGTTGTGCACTCAACCATAGATGGCGGATAGAATATTGAAGAAGACTTATTTTGGCTTAGTCGCCGCGCTTACGCTTGCTGCAAATGTTGCAAATACTCAAGAACAGATTTCCGCTGAGACGGCTATGAGTTCTCCACAGAGTGAACCGATTGGATATGTAAACGAAGCAGGAGTTGGTGAGAATACCTACAGCGACGCGGCTCAACTAACCGACCAAGAGACGGCCTTTGATCAAGAGGATTACCAACTCTCGCAGTCACAGATAGTGAGTGCTGCCACTCCACAAGACCCTGTCGAGCCAGTTATCCGAGACAATAATATACTGACGATGCTACCCGATGAAATCCAGTCTGATGGTGGTTTTCAGTATAGTGTAAAAATCGATATCCCGTCATACCGTGGTTTGGAGCCAAACCTGGCGTTGGTGTACAATTCATCGCAAAAACGATACGGAGATGAAGGTTCGATCGTTGGTGTAGGCTGGTCGTTGGCCGGGACATCAATGATTGAGCGTGTTTCTGTAGGTGGCGGGATCGCGAGTTTCGTCTCTGGAGAAGATATCTACGAAATCGACGGGCAACCATTATTGGCTTGTGCAGATGCGTGGGCGACATTTCCTTATGATCCGGCAAGTGTTGCTGGAAGCGCAACTTATCCCACGCGCTTCAATTCGACAAATTCCAGTGCGAGCTGTGCGCATGGTGGGCAGTTCGTGACACTTATGGATGATGGACGTCGGGTTAAGATAATCCCTGACAGCGATGGGGGTGTCAGTTTTCCAAAATTCATCGTTACAATGCAAAGCGGTACACAATATGTGTATGAAAGCGTTGGTAAACTCAAAGGTCTTGCTGGACGCACTGGGTACACCGCCGATTTAGACAATTACGGGTACCGTACCCGCTTTGTGCTGACGGAAATTCGCGATACACAAGTTGTCGCAAATACAGTCATATTTACCTATGACTTTGGTACCGACAGTACGGCCGGATCTCAATCGATCTTTGATCTGACTGACCGGCTTGTCTCAATCAATTATGCCGACTATCAGGTCAGTTTTCACTATATTGATCAAGATGTTCCTTTGCGGACATCCGGGCTGGGGCATCGGAATTTGTCCTACAAGCAGGTTGGACTACTGACCTCGGTCGAGGTCCTTGATGGATCGTCAAAAATCCGTGCATATCGCTTTGAACATGCTGTGAGTGCTTACCTTCAGATGCATCATCTAGCCTCCGTCACGGAATTTGGCAGTGACTACAGTGTCAGTGAAGGGGTCGTTGTCAGTGGTGTAAGTCTTCCCGCAACGGAGTTTGAATACTCAGATGACGCTGTTGCTTTTGAACGCGTGAACTATTCCATGGTGGAACAGACTGAGCACCCCCTTGTTGTTGACCTCGATGAAGATGGTCGAAGCGAAATTGTATTCCAGCGTGAAGCCCCATATGGCGGTTCGAGTTTTCGACCAGTGCCAGCGCAACGCAATATTTATGGCTTTAACTCGGAACGGGTGATGAGTGTTATTGAGGATGCCATTACACTGCCAGCCCCTTATTACACAACATCACCGAATGATAGCACGAGATATCATTTGGAAGAGATTACCAGTCTAAATGGTCCCGTTTCGGAGCGTGGTTTAGACGTTTTCTCAAGTAGCCTAAATAACACAATGAGCCGAGACGATCGCTACCACAGCTACGTTTACGGGCCAAGCGGTGCCAGTGTCGGACAAGTAATGGTGCTTGGAAACAGACATTGGGAACGTCTTGAAGCCCATGGATATATGAACTTGGATCGTGACCCAGAAAGCGAATTACTGGCAAGGCTGCAGGACGGTATGAATAGTTCGGGCCTACCATATGAATTCAATCATGCTGGTGTGGAAGCGATGGATCTTGATGTCGTTCTCTCTTCACTTGATTTTGATCATGAGGGGGTAGTTGGAGATTTCGACGGCAATGGGCTGTCAGATATCATTTTTGAGAATGAGATGTATCTGGCGTTCGAGGTTGGGTTTCGTCGTTATGTAATCCCATCTGAAATCGTGAACCGTCCGCCGGATGCTTACTTATTTGGCAGCCAAGTTCGAATTCATGTGGGGGATATGAATGGCGACGGTTTAGACGATATCCTTCGCATTTATGTTCGAAGTAATGATAGCGGAATAGTTGATGTCTACTATTCCCGTGGCAATGGCTTTGAAGAGCGGCAGCGGGTACTGCATACTCCGTCATCATCACAAGACTTGATGCCCGCAGGTCTGCCCAATATTGAATTTAGTCGCAGCGAGATATTGCGAGATGTGAATGCTGATGGTTTTCCGGACCTGATCCTAAAGGACCATGATAGTGACGCCTTTGTATTGCTTTGGAACGGCCACAAGTTTCGGGTCGCCACCAGTGCGGATGGAACACTCCGTAGATTCGATCGCATTCATGCCGTTGATGACTTTGACGGTGATGGCCTTCTGGACATGTTCACCGGATGGTCGACAGACCGCGTACGTTGGAACGTGGGCGTGGTTCCCCACCTGCTCACGTCGATCCGCACGCCTTTGGGTGCGAATGTCTCGGTTGAATATGCTCCCTCGAGTGATGGTGATGGTGATGATCCGGTTGTCAGCGGGGATCGGATACCCGGCATCCGTCAGGTGGTTGCGTCGGTAACAGTGAGTGACGACTATTGGGTTGCGCCGCAGACGACCCGGTATCGTTACCGCGATGGACGGTATGATTATGTCTGGGAGCGGTCGCTGGGTTTTGGTCGAGTAGATACCATTTTGCCACCGGCTGCTGGCGATGATGGCGAAGTCGTCATAAAGACCTATTACAACAACGATGATTTTCGCACAGCCGGAACACAGCGACTTGTCCGTCGGGTTACGCGCAACGCACCCTGCGACGATACGCAAGCTAATCCCGGGCTTGGATGTGCCTCTTGGGAAACGCTCTGGCAAGAAACCACCAACGAATGGCGCCCAGTTGGTTCGGTGCCTGTGCATAACCCGGGTGATGGCTTTGCGTCACGGGCCGCTTATGTTTCCAATCACGAAACAGGTGGGCATGAGTTGGCGTCTGGTGGGCCGTATAGGGCTAAACTCTTAGGGTCTTACACCAAAACGCTCCACGGTGATGAGTATGTCGAGACTGGCGTTGCTTATCTGCCAGATCAATATGGTAGGCGCATTCAGGAAACTGATCTTGGCATGACCATTGATGGTGTGGACCCGTCGGAGGATGGCAACATCTCTACCCGTACGCAGTATGTTGATAACGTGGAACTCTACATTCTGAATACGGTGAGAAGTGAACTTACCTATCATGGGAATGCTCTGCCGAACTACACTTACAATCCTGATACATGGCTGACCCGCAATCTGTATCGTTATGACAGTCTCGCTGATCGTGCCCCACCGACATCAGGGAATCTTACCTCGGTTCGGCGCTATGAACGTAACAGCTCATCGAACGGTTACGGTTATCCGGTGGCAGAAACCCGCACTTACGATGGTTTTGGCAATGTCCTGACAGTGACTGACGCGCGTGGTGGGACGACGACATATGAATATGACACTGTCAAGTATCTGTTCCAGACCGCTGAGGTGAATGCGCTTGGCCATCGTACGGAAACGGCCTGGGACACAGGTTGCCAGCAACCGACTGTCATCACCGACGCTAACGAGCTCCAAACGACAAGGTTATACGACACGCATTGCCGCTTGATTGAAGAGCAAGACCCTGCTCAGGGAGTGAGACTAATCAGTTACTTTCTCCCACAAGGGAAGTATCAGAACATTGAAACCCGCACATTATCTGGCTCAACAGTTGCTAGCGACGTCTATCATCACGAGAACCAGTACATCGACGGACTTGGACGGACTCATATGGTTGCGCAAAGTAGCGACGAAGGTGATCTGGGGACGTCAAGGCGATACACCAAGCTAGTTTTTGATACGCGTGGAAGACAGGTTTCGGTCAGCATCCCCCTCACTATTGACGAGTATCATTCGTCGGTTGGAAATCTGGATTTCAATACGCGTGTCGAGTACGACGCTCTGGATCGTTCTGTACGCCGTCTCTACCCTGACGGCACAAAAGATGAGACAATCTACACAACGCTTGAACTACCGCTTTCAGCCGGTCAGGTTGGTGCTTCGTCGTCGCTTACTGCACCTCACCCACAGACCGTCTTCAGGGACGCGCATTGCTTTGACGCTGGCAGCAGCAACACACTCTGTAGCCCACTACATGTAACCGCAGACCATCGCGGCAATCGGATAAGATCCACATTGTCCGATCCCGGTTCAGATGTTGGCGCCTCGGCTGGTGACCGCGTGACCGAATACATGTTCGATGCCCTCAACAGGCTTGTGGGTGTAAAGGATCCTATCGGTGCCACATGGACCTATACCTACGACACAATAGGTCGACGTCTGACATCCGATGATCCGGGTCTCGGGTACTGGACCATGGAGTATGACGCCAACGGTAACTTGATCCGCCAAACAGACGCAAAAGGGCAAGTCATCACCTTTACCTATGACTGGCTGAACCGGGTTGTTTCGAAACATGCTGGCCCCGAACTTGTCGTTTACGCTTACGACGAACCGCGCGTGGGGGCATACAATATCGGCCGCCTGACAACTGTTGAAAATGCAGTTCATCGTGTCGAACATGATTACAACGCCATCGGCTTGCCCATCCGACAGCATCATTGGGTTGATGACCTGAGTGCGCTGGATCCACATTTTACCTTTGATACCGGCTATCGGGCAGGTGGGCATGTGGAGTCGCTCTCAATACCGCTGACAGTTGGTGGGGTGCAACAGCAGCTAGGTCCATATCGTTATAATCGAGCGAGCCAAATGATTGGATTCGACAACTATGTAACGGACGTTCTCTACGATAAATGGGGCAACCCAACGCGCATGGACCTTGGAAACGGGGTCTCTGATATCCGTGACTACAGCCCAAACCGTGGTTGGCTGAATAGCATCCGCTATGCCGGCACCCACGGTACGGATATCACTGCACCCAGTGTATATCTGCGCTCGGCCACTGGACGCGTACGAGAACATCAGGCGACCCTCA
>NZ_JAXBMB010000043.1:0-6259 GCF_033963905.1 Cognatiyoonia sp. IB215182 | reverse complement strand
AGCGCCACGTGCTCCCAGTTGAGGAAGTTCTCCTCTGTCCTGCTGATGATCTGACCACGCAAGATCAGCCGATCATTATCACCCGCACCACCATCAATACGGCCAGTAACGTTTCCACCTGTCAGGATCAGGAAATCATTACCCGCCCCAAAGACAATATCGCCAGTGATTATCCCTGCCGAGGTGACCACCGCAGCGCCACCCTCGACCTGTATCGCAACGCCAGATGCCCCCGCAGTCACAGTGGCGGTGCTGGCGATATTAATCCTCCCACGGCGGGCGCTGTCGCTCGATATCGTTCGGATCGCTGCACCGTTTTCAGCTCCGCCCCTCACAAACCCGGCCACCTCTACATCAAAACTTCCAGTACCACCCTCAAACGCAGTCGCACGGATCCCGTCAGAGCCGTTTCCAGAAACCGTTACAATGGCACCCGCGCCCAGACTGACAATCGCTTGCCCATCTCTCGTTGTCGCCTGAACCCCGTGAGCTTCTGCCCCCTCCGTGGTGATTGTCCCGTCCTTTATCTGAGCAACTCCAGTGCCAAAGCCTCTGCTGCGCGCAAAAACCCCATGTGCACCTTCACCGGTCGTCTTGACATGCCCTCCGTTCATGCGCGCGGTCGCTGTGGATGCTTCAGTTTCACGACCCGAGTGTCTGAACAGCGCATAAATCCCCTCAGACTCTTCCCCTTGCGTGAGGATCGTCCCACCGTCCATCTGAGCAAGCACATCACCGGAGAAGGAATGGTTCGCCACAAGCCCGTTGGAGCGGTAAGCGCTCGTCCTAACATCCCCTTTGATCATGTGAGCCGTCACGTTTCTGCCAAGACCCGTCGCATAAATCCCGTGATTATCACTATTGCCCGTACCCGACTCTATCGAACTGGTGACGATTACCCCACCGGTCATCCGAGCAAGCGTTGCACCACTGCTATGGCTGGTCGCATAAAGTCCGATACCCCCATTCGCAGTGACTGTGCCGTCTGTCATTTCGGCCGTCGCGTCGGCTTGGCTCTCAAAGTTCCTAATGCTCGCTTGAAGCCCGTAAGCTGTGAACTGATCCGTAGTAACGTCAATCTCGCCGCCACTCATTTGCACAGTGACAGCGCCATCCCCTTCGGTGTAAGCACGAAGCCCGTAGGCACGTTCAACAACTCCACCAATTACTCTACCAATCGTCTTGACCTCTCCGTCTCGCATTTGCACCGTAATATGACCTTTACTTCCACTCGCGCCCTGCACGATCGCCCCGAGTCCGGCCACCTCAATGGCAGGGTCATCAAGGATCAGAGTAAGCCCATCTGATCCGGTATAGGTGATGCCATCAGTGTAGTTGGGGTAGCTAGGATCGCTAGCACCACATGTGACGGTGCCTTGGCCAACCTCGTCCGTCCCACACTCATTGGCGGCCTGTGCTGCGTTGCCAGTCAACAACACCGCAGCAGTTGCAACCACCGACAAACCCGGCGCAATACTCGCCACGCGCCCCTTGATCTTGGTCAAGCGGCCACCTCGAACAGAGACGTTAAACGGGCGAAGGGCGGGCTGGGTGTCTGAGGACTGGTTGGTCATTGTGAAACTCTCCTGTGAGGGACTTGAGCACAATCGAGGCAAGGCACCGCCCTGCCCGTCAGGCGGTCAGTGGGGTGGCAGAATTGCGGGCATCAGCCGGGGGCGTTGTTTGAGCCTCAACCGGAAGCGAGTCACGATCGGCAATTGGCCGCGTTGCTTTCGTGCCGTCCGTTCTGATTGTGGAGAAAAGTTTAAAGGCGTTGCTGCTGATCTCGTACCGGTGACCGCCAGATCGCGCGTCACTGGAAGCGAGTACAACCGCATCAGGCCATCCAGGCCGGAAGCCGTGATCAAACCGTCAATTAATCCGCTGGCAATGGCCGGGCTGCAGCCGGATGTCAGATTGTCAGGAAGCGGAAACCGGTGAGTGCTACTGCCTACGCCAGAGCGCAGCGCCTGATAAGCTGATAAGCTGATAAGCTGATAAGCTGATAAGCTGATAAGCTGATAAGCTGATAATACGGCAGCTTCACCACAAGCGCAAGTAACATATTGAATTTATTGCGGATATTTGTGATTTTTCTATCAAGCATGCGGTGGGCGAGCCATTCGTTTCCTGCCCAACACTAGAACCCGCTTACTGTATTGGGAAATACTCCAATCCTATATTTGAATAGACATTGGTTATTGCTCCTGCATGGCGACGCGCCATCGCAAACCACCACTTTCCGCGCTGTAAACCTAATTGCCAGTGACCAAGATCTTCTTCGCTAACATCAGCTCCTAGGCTCCTTATCCTGAACCGTTAAGGAGATCGTTCCCCACTCCTTATACCAATTTGCTTCGCTTCTAAGCTCGTTAAGGAATCACGAGTCCTTCCGACTTCAACTGCTCCAGATTAGCGGCACATTCTAGTGGGTTGTCGTGTTTGAAGTCAGCGCCAGCATCTTTGTGACTGATCGGCATTTTTGCTTATCTTTCTCCCAAGGCACGCAGGCGGCATGCGCTTCTTGGGCCTTCTTAAGAGCCTTTCCAGGGTCGTTTTTGAGTTCTTGAATCACCTTGAAACAATCCATTGGGCGTCCAGCAAAATGCAGCGTAACTGAGACCCTAGTGGTCCATCCGCGCTTCAAATCTCCAGCAGCATAAACACCACAATAGCCGTTGTCGTCTGTCCCCCAATGTGTAAGGCCCGTGGTGTTTTTTTCTGCGCCGCTACTTGGGCCAGATCCCTTATGGTGCCGCATCTACTTTGGCATTTCTAGAAGTCGATTTCGCTCCAAAGCGCGCTGAGCGGTATAGCAAAGTTGCCATCTCCGAAGGTGAGCTTTTCCTGCCCTTGGTACAGCACGATACTGCTTACCTTGCGCCCCCTTCCCGGCCCGTCGCTTCCAAACCACTTCAGGTGCTTGAAATCGTCGGCTGCTACAGCTGCCGCTGACTTGACCTCAACACAGACAAGCCGATGCCCTCCGTCGATCAAAATGTCGATTTCACGTCGATCGGCGCTGCGCCAGTGATAGAGCCGATAGTCCTCGTCTTGCATTGGCAAGGCACGTTGAAACTCGCCAACCACGAAGCTTTCCAATAGGCCACCCAGTGCTTCTGGAGTGTTGCCTATCTCGAACGATCTCTCGTTCATCCGACGAAGCGCACTTGCAATTCCACAATCCACAAAATGGAACTTCGGTTGCTTGATATCACGCTTACGCTCGCCTGGCATCCACGCGCTCAGTTTGGTGAGCATTGAAAGCCGCATGAGAATATCGAGATACTGATCAACTGTCTCGCGTTTGAGTTTCGCCAGCTTTGCCAATTCGGACGTGTTGAGTTCCTGCGCCGTGCGCGCAGCCATCTGGTCAATCAGAAAGCGGAGCGCGTCAGGCTTGCGAATGGGCATGATGTCGGCCACATCTCGATCGACGACGGCATCGACATAGTCGCGATATTGGCGCTGCCTTGATCGCAAGGGCAGTTCACGTGTTTCAGGGTAGCCACCGGCAAGTATGAGATCGACATAATCCTTGCGGGCCAATGGCGCTGGATCTTTGACTTGCGCTAGCGATGGGGCATCCTGCATTGCCCAGTCAATCAAACGGCTAACTGGCGACCGATTGATCTCGGCCACTGACAAGGGCCAGAGCTTGAGGGTCCGCATTCTGCCAGCCAGCGAGTCTGCGACATCTGCTGTTGTGAAGACATTGGATGACCCGGTTAGAACAAATTGACCCTTTCGGCGATTACGGTCCACGATCTTCTTGATGGCGAGCGCAAGCTTTGATGATCTTTGTGCCTCATCAATGATGATTGGCCCTGTGCCCTGGTCTTCCGAAAGGCTTGCAAGCTGACCCTCGGGATCTGCGTCAATGGCCGCTAAAACCGCCGCATCATCCAGTGTCACGAAACGGCCTTCTTGAAACAGGTCACGAACGAGTGTTGTTTTTCCGACCTGTCGTGGCCCGACAAGGTTCACGACGCGTGCGGACTTTAGGGCATCTTGCAATTCCCACGTCAGGTGGCGCGGTAGGTATTCGTCTTGTTTTGTCATCTCACAGGATGCCTAGTAGCGATGTCACGAATTGTCCATTATAGATTCAACTATTTGTCCGGTAGGCGCCTCACGAAAACGCCGCTACAGCCAATTTATCAGGATGCTCCCGATCCGGCAGATCCTGCAGGGACTCCAGGTCGAAGGCCATAAAGAACTCCACCGTTGCCTCAGGTAGTCTCGATGCAGGCACTGCATCGCGACTGGTCGCGCGACCGCGCGTTTCCAGGACAGGATGACTTCCGCAGTCGGACCCGGGCAGTAGTCGGGCTGCAAAAACGCCACATCTTCAGGGGTTTCTGCCTACCCTGAGGTAACCGCAACCCAGCAGTTGCAGTAGGCTGGGGAGTTCGTTCGAGATGGCTATCGCATGACCGCGCTTTGGTCGAAAATATGATGTGCAAACCGTCTGACCCTAAAGTTCATCTTCATGTCCAATAACTACATTACCGGACTTATATGTGATACGCTCGGAAACATGAGCCAGGTACCTGAAAACCAGCCTCCAGAAGCCGAGAAATCGATCTCAATGTCCCGTGATGCGATGAATGATGCGCAGCACGACGAGAGAGACGCGCAAACCGGCGAGGAAATCGCCCTTCCGTCTCACTTGGCTAGGTCCGGTACCCTTGACAGCCCCGTCGACACCGCCCGCCACTACGCCAGAGCCGTGGCAGCAGAGAACACCAGCAAGGCCTACGCAGCCGACTGGAAACACTTCACCCGTTGGTGCCGGTTGAATGGCATGGAACCCATGCCCCCATCGCCAGAAATGATCGGGCTCTATCTGACTGATCTGGCAGCGCCAACAGGCCCCTCCCCTGCCCTATCGGTCTCGACAATCGATCGTCGTCTCTCCGGACTTTCCTGGAACTATGCGCAGCGCGGATTCTCGCTCGATCGAAAGGATCGCCACATCGCCACCGTTCTTGCCGGGATCAGACGCAAGCGCGCGCGACCGCCGGTGCAGAAGGAAGCGATCCTGCCCGGGGACATCATCGCCATGGTGGCCACCCTGTCCTTCGACCTGCGCGGGCTCAGGGACCGCGCTATCCTGCTTCTGGGCTATGCTGGCGGGTTACGTCGCTCCGAGATTATCAGCCTTGATGTGGGCAAGGATGACACGTCGGATTCAAGCGGCTGGATTGAGATCCTCGACGATGGCGCAGTGCTGACGCTCAATGCCAAGACTGGCTGGCGCGAGGTGGAAATCGGGCGCGGGTCATCTGATCAAACCTGCCCCGTCCACGCCTTGGAACAGTGGCTGCAGTTCGCGAAGATCGACTTCGGGCCGGTCTTCGTGCGCACCTCGCGCGACGGGAAACGCGCCCTCAACGTACGGCTCAACGACAAGCACGTGGCGCGGCTGATCAAAGCGACCATTCTCAAAAGCGGCATCCGCGCTGAGCTGCCCGAAGCCGAACGGCTCGCCCTCTTCTCCGGCCAATCCCTGCGCGCGGGCCACGCCTCTGCCGAAATGACCCGGCGTAACCAGCGTCGCCGAGATCACTTCCGCATAAACCTCACAAAAGCCGCTGGGCTGTGATCCTCTTAGAACACCACTTTGAGGCCTGCGCTTGCGCTGAGGGCGCTGGTGTCGCCCGCATTGCTGAGCCCGGTGGCATAGGAGGCTTCGCCAAACAGATCCACACGCTCGCTCAGGACATAGCTACCGCCAAGACCAGCTCCAAGCGTCCAGGGCTCACGCTCCGTCGTCAGCGACGTGCCCGCCACCTCCACCTCACTGCCCGCACCAAACTCATGGTACAGGTTCACAATGCCATAAAGGCCACTCTCCCCACGCTCCTGCGCCGCGACCTCAAGCCCAAGCCGCAGCTGCTGGCTGGTCGCATCGCTCAGCGCGACCGCCTCCTGGTGCGCCTCACTCGTGAAGTCACTGAACGTCACCGACGACAGGCTCAGCTGGGATTGCGGGGTCACCGTCAGCCGCGTGCCCAGATCAAGCTGCTGTCCCGCCTCCAGCGACAGCGCATAGCCCGTCCCGCTGTTGCCCTCCGTCAGGGTCCCGAGCCTGTCCGCGGTCAGGTCGCTGGTGTAGGAGGTCAGCGTCACCTGCCCGTCAACATAGAACCGGCGCGCATCATACCACGTGGCGGCCAGCCCAAGGCCCAGGCCACTGGTCTCGATCGACCCGTCCCCCAGGTCAGAGCTGACATCCGTACTGCCCGTCCCGTAG
>NZ_JAXBMB010000042.1:0-6317 GCF_033963905.1 Cognatiyoonia sp. IB215182 | reverse complement strand
GACGATATACACAGCCGCCTCCTTCAAATGCGCAGTGGGTCAGATTTTACCACCAATTTTCAGCACTCGACAGACCTTGTTTCGCGCACAGCGGCACATTCGTTTGGCTCGTTACCGACATCTGACGGTTGGGTCTGATGATAGGTGCCAGCCCAAACAAGACATTCGATTTACTGGCCGCACTGGCGGGTCAGCGGACAATCTGACGACGCCCTTTCGACGCTAAGTGTCAGCTGTCGGGCACCTGACACGATCCGCGTCGGAACGCCGAAGGCCCGATTTCGTCAGTCAATGCTAAATTCGTTATGTGCGAGAACCCAGGTCTCGGATTTAGCTTCGTTGACGTATTCGCCGACCGCAGGATGGCTAAGTAGCGGCTCGCAATACTCTCTTTCGCGCTCGGCGAGTTCGATTGAGTAGGTCCTGAACCGGCTGGCGACTGGAGCAAAAAACGCGTCAGCGACTGTGAGTTCACTGCCGAACAGGTATGGCCCCTCTAAAGGGAATTACTTTTTGACCCAAGCCCACAGTTCACAAACCCGGTCAATATCAGCTTGCGTGTCTTCGTCGGGTTGGAACGACCGATATGATCGTTTCAAATTCACCGGCATCTTCGAGCGTAGCGACTTGAATCCGGAGTGCATTTCAGCACACAGACTGCGGGCTGCGGCCCTGACCATGACATCCTCCGGCCAGAACTCTTTGTCCTGGTGCACGTCAGCTAGGAATTCAGAAATGGCGAGGCTGTCCCAGATCACATGCTGAGCAGCTGGAGCCGCAACGACCAGTGTTGGGAATTGCCGCGCGGGCGAGTGCGTAATCTCGAATTCCGAATGCTCGCTTGTGTAAAGCGGAACAACGGTCTGTTTAAATCGGATGTCAAAGTGCCTTAACAGCAACCAAACCCTAAGGCCCCAACTCGAATACACCTTGTTAGCAAAGAAAAGTTCATACTCCATCGCAGTCCCCACTTACCGTTGTGACCGTAAGAATAGCGGCATGCTCACGAAAATGCTTCGGATTCCATCGAACTATGATCGCGATCTAAAGGCGCTGGAGCTGCTTGCTGTTCAGCCGACATTGGCCACGAACCACGGCGGGGTGCCTTTGGGCTCGGTGTTGACATCTGATGGATTGGTCGGATGACCTAGGGCAGCCCGAATGTATGTACCGGCTGCTGTTCGCAAATGATTTCTCGCATGTTCTCGGAAGTCGCTCATATGTATCCGGCCTGTTGATCGACACGCGGGTCGTGGCCTTGTTGGGGTTACGCTCGCACCGTGATCTCATTAGCGGACAGGTCGTGGATGACCATTCGGGCTGTCAGATTCTGGGAGCGTAGTTTTTCCGTTCCATGCTTTCGATCTGTCGCGAACTCCTTTGGGTCGCTTCGGCTCAGACGCCGATGGCAACCTCGTCTCTATGCGCATCAAACGCTGTTTTGTGTCTCAATATGCTCCAGGCCAACCGCGCCAGTTTGTTGGCAAGCGCAACAGCTGCCTTGTTGCGATGCATGCGTTCACATACGCGCGCCAGCCAATCGCCGAAGCTGAAGTCTGGCCAACGATGTGGGCGCATCATGATGATCTTCGCCGCTTGAACAAACAGCATCCTCAGATACCTGCTGCCGCGCTTCGATATGCGACCAAGAACCGTTCTTCCACCTGTACTGTATTGCCGAGGTACAAGCCCAACCCACGCCGCAAAGTCACGTCCACGATCAAACGCCTCGCCTTCACCAATCGCCGCAACCATCGCCGTTGAGATCATTGGGCCAATACCTGGCACCGTCATCACGTTAACGCAGTTCTCTTCGGTTCGGCTAATCTCTTCGATCTCTACCGACACCTTTTCGATCCGATCATCCATCCACATCCAGTCGCCGTAGAGACCGGTCAGGATCGACCGCATCCGTGGCGATATCTCGTCCTTGCGTTCTTCCAGGATCGTCTCGAATGAGTTCTTCAAGGCGCGCAGGCCTTTGCGAACCGTGATGCCCTGTTCGATCAGAAAGGCTCGGATCTGATTGATGGTCGCTGTCCGGCGTGACACCAAACGCGATCTGACCCGGTGCAGGGCTTGAAGATCGAGCTGATCTTGGCTCTTCTCGGACACGGCTTGCAGATTGGGCCGAAGTGCCGCCTCGGCGATTGCCTCCGCATCGTTGTAGTCGTTCTTCTGACCCTTATTGAAAGGTTTGACATAGATAGCGGGGATGATCCGAGGTTCAAACCCCATCTCGCGCAGCGTCCGGCTGACAAAGTGAGCGCTCAAACACGCCTCCATGCCCACGATACAGCGCGGCATCTTCTCGAACGTTGCAATCAACGCCAATCGTTTGATTTGCTTGCGCAGGACACGCTGCCCCGACGGATCGAAACCAACCAAGTGGAACGTATCCTTGCCGATATCGATGCCGATCGACAAGAGCTCATCAAAATCATTCTTCGCCATGCTACTTCTCCGTGTTGCAGAAATAGGCAAAGCCTAACCTGCTGGGTGAAGCAGCCGGTACATCCCATTAGCAGACATTGGTCACGGGTGTTCCGATGCTGGCTGCGCGGACAGGGTGAGCTTTCGCTGCGCCTGCCCAAATGTCTACTAACAAGAGAACAGTTTACTCGGTCGTTCTTTTTTTGATCCTGGGTTCATAGATTGCGCCAAGCCTTGCCTCTCGTCTCCAAGGTCGCGCCTTTGTTAGCGCTATCTGAAAGGCCTCATCGCGCCGATCTGCGTCCACATTGTGTACTTGCCGTTTATCGCTGCCGTCACTTGGCTGCTTTGGGATGGCTAGGCCACGTAACCGACCCAACTTAAGGCAAAGCTAGGCTTCTCCCAACCCGGCATCTTCCAACTGCTCCCGATCCGGTAAGTCCTGCAAAGAATCCAGGTCAAAGGCAACGAGGAACTTCTCGGTTGTCACATAGGTATAGGGCGCTCCGCGCCGCGGCGAGCGCGGTCCCGTCCCGATCAGCTTGCGGGCATGCAGCCGTCCAATGAGGTCGCGGCTAATCTCCTTGCCGAAGATGTCCTTAAGCCCGTCTCGCGTAATCGGTTGGTGGTACGCGATGGCGGCGAGGACAGCGACGTCATACTCACGCAAATCCAAGTCCTGTGTGCCCACGTCCGCAGCTGCCCGGATTGCAATGGCATAGCCAGGTCGTGTGCGGAGCATCCAGCCGCCATTGCCTGACACACCGTGTCCGACCTTGGCCACTTCAAACGAACGGTGCTCCAGCTCGGCAGCCGGGTCGTCGAGCAAAAGATCGACTGAGGCCCCCTGCCCCACCACGCGCGCCAGGTCCTCGCGCGGCACCGGGGACGCGCTGGCAAAGAGCACAGCTTCGATCCGGCGTATCCATTCGCGCCAGCGCAAGTCAGAAGGCAGATCCTCCAGTTCTCGATCAAGGTCCGGTTCGGGCTCAGAGCAGCCTTCCGCCTTGCGGACGAAACGGCCATCGAGCTGTTAGGCCGAGTGTCCGCTATCGCGCAGAGGCAGACCGGGATCGGTCGACGGTGCGACGATTTCCTCAGTCTATGTCAAACTCGTTGTGCGCCAGAATCCAGGCTTCAGACTTTGCATCTTTAACGTATTCGTCGACCGCTGGATGACTAAGTAGTAGCTCGCAGTACTCTCTTTCAGGTCCGGTCAGTTGGATTGAATAGGTTCTCAAGCGGCAGGCTATGGGAGCGAAAAACGCGTCCGCCACTGTGAGTTCATGACCAAATAGGTACGGACCCTGAGAAGGAAAGCTGTTTCTGGCCCAAGCCCACAGCTCGCATATCCGGCTAATATCTGCCTGGGTTTCTTCGTCAGGTTGGAACGACCGATATGTTCGTTTCATATTGACGGGCATCTTCGACCGCAGCGACTTGAATCCAGAGTGCATTTCGGCACACAGGCCGCGGGCCGCAGCCCTGACCATGACGTCCTTGGGCCAGAACTCTTTGTCGTGGTGCGTATCAGCAAGGAACTCGCAAATGGCGAGGCTGTCCCAAATCACTTGTCGGACAGTCGGCCCGGTAACGACCAGTGTTGGGAATTGGCGAGCGGGCAGATGCGTTGTTTTGAAAGCTGAGTGTTCGCTTGTGTATAATGGGATAACGCTTTGGCTAAACTGGATGTCAAAGTGTCTTAAGAGCATCCAGACCCGTAGGCCCCAACCAGAATACACCTTGTTCGCAAGGAAGAGCTCATACTTCATGTTGGTTCCGTTTAATGTTCATTGCATGTGGGTAGCAGAAATCCCCAAAAAATGCTTCGGTCATGGTCGAACTATGCTGGCTCTGGAGGGGCGCTTGTCGCGCCGCCGTCAAATGGACATAGGACATATGCCAAGGCTAGGCACGCCTGAATAGGTTTGAGAACTGTCCGTAAGAGGATCCGCAAACGTTTCATCAAATATATTGCAGTCAGCCGCAACTCATCGCCGTAGACGTGTCTGGAGTTGTTGAACCGTCATCAGCCTCCACCGGTGACAATTCATCGCTGAAGGCGGCACACGATGGCGCTTCATGGCCTATTGAGGACGTTGCCGATCCCCTACGGGATTCGCTTGGCGTCTTACGAGGACCTGCAACGGCCCCCGACTTGGCCAGAATGTTTGTGGCCGCATTCGTACTTACGTTATCGCGGTGGCCACATGCCACGCAAACAAACTGCGTCTGGCTCTGACGGGACCGCTTATCGACCGCACCGCATTCGGCGCAGGTCTGGGATGTATGTGTTGCATTCACGGCGATGACCTCGCCACCGGCCGCAGCCGCCTTGTATTCGAGATAGACACGGAAAGCGTGTTTCGGAATCGAGAATATCTCCTGATTCCGGGCGGCGTTCGAGTGAGCATTGCGACCAGGGTCTTCGGCCGTCCCCATGGCGGATCGGGTCATATTCGAAACTTTCAGATCCTCGATCGCAATCGTGCCAAAGCGGTTCACCAGCATGCGGCTCACCTTATGTAGCTTGCAATGCACTCGGACTGTCTCTTTGTGCTTCAGCGCCGCCAGACGAGCGGCGCGGGCCTTTCTGCGGCGTGACCACCTCTTAGAGCGGCTGACGGCCCGTTGAGCCCGTTTAATGCGCTTGGTTGTCTTGTTGCTGGGCGGCGGGATCTTTGCGACTTCACCATTCGATAAAGCAATCGGAATTGCAGCACCAAGATCAATGCTGATCGCTCCACCAGCCGGGACCGGATCAGCGATATCAATTTTCGACGTGATGCAGATATACCACCGCCCGCTGGCGAAGCCGCCTTCGCAGGTGACAACAGCTGTTCGCAGATCGCCTCGTATTCGGCAATGTTTCAACCAACTGATCCAACCCAGTTTCGGAAGGCGGACGCCGCGATTGTTGAAAATAATGTTAGGTCGGCGGCCATCAAAGTGACCTTTTTTGGATTGCTTGCCTTTTGCGTTGGAAACCGCACGCATCTTGAAACTGTTGTCTTGCACTGCGCTCCGAAACCTCGGTGGATAGCAGGAAACGCCTTGGCGCAGGTTATCAAAAAACTTGCGCCAGGCCTGGTCTAAATCTTCCAGCGCATAGATGAAGGAATCCGCTTGCGCGATGGACAACCAGGCCAAATCGGGATCACGCTCCAGCTTTCGAAGGCTCAAATCCTTGGATTGGTTCAACTTGCTGAAATGGGAATCCCGCCCATGCGCGTCTTGCCCTTGCGGGCGCCCATACAAGCGCCTTTGCTCATTCGCGGCATTGTACACCGCGCGCACCGCTGCGCAGGTCTGGCGCAATTGCGACTCCTGCTCGCGAGTGGGCTTAAGCCGCAGCTTGTAGGTTCGAATGATTTGCATCGCTGTTTCCGGTGTTGCAGTCAGCTTTGAATGCGAGACCTTCCACCAACAGCCGCAACTAGAACATCACTTTCAGCCCTGCATTTGCGCTGAGGGCGCTGGTGTCGCCCGCATTGTTGAGCCCGGTGGCGTAGGCAACGTCGCCAAACAGATCCACACGCTCGTTCATGGCATAGCTACCGCCAAGACCAGCCCCAAGCGTCCAGGGTTCACGCTCCGTCGTCAGCGACGTTCCCGCCACCTCCACCTCACTGCCCGCGCCAAACTCATGGTACAGGTTCACAATGCCATAGAGGCCACTCTCCCCACGCTCCTGCGCCGCGACCTCAAGCCCAAGCCGCAGCTGCTGGCTGGTCGCATCGCTCAGCGCCACCGCCTCCTGGTGCGCCTCACTCGTGAAGTCACTGAACGTCACCGACGACAGGCTCAGCTGGGATTGCGGCGTCACCGTCAGCCGCGTGCCCAGATCAAGCTGCTGTCCCGCCTCCAGCGACAGCGCATAGCCC
>NZ_JAXBMB010000041.1:0-6355 GCF_033963905.1 Cognatiyoonia sp. IB215182 | reverse complement strand
TATTGGCATGCATTGCAATACTGCGAATGCCTGGGCTCCTGCTGTTACTCCCCGCACTGTGCCTCGATTGAAGGTATGAGCTCATACTCGTCTTCACTGGGTGACCGTCTTCGCATTGGTCGGTTCCCAGCCTAAAACTGACCTTGGTTTTCGGATCAGACCGGACAGTCAGCGGACAAACCCGCCGGTAGCCGTTGCGCACCGTTCCGAGGGCCTAACGACGGATTTGCGCAGGAAGCGGACCTTGCAAAATTGCAAAGTTCGGCCAATGTCCGAGGCATGCCGGCCCAAAGCCGGCGTTAGTCACTTCGTCTCGATGCTGTGGTCTCAGCCCGCATACCTGATGGGGTGGCTCCTCTCATATGCAGACTTCGACACCTGCACTATGGCGCATTGCGACGCCGGTTGGAGCAGGAGCCATCCACCCCATCAGGTTTGACGGGCCACACTGCAACACCGCAAAGCATCGGCCAACGGCAGGTAATGGGATGTACCGGCTGCTTCACCCAGCAGGTTAGGCTTTGCCTATTTCTGCAAATCGGAGAAGTAGCATGGCGAAGGACACAATTGATGAGCTGATGTCGATTAGCATCGATATTGGCAAAGACACATTCCACATCGTGGCATTCGACCCCGACGGGCAATTGGTGATGCGCAAGCAGATCAAGCGATTGGCGTTGGTAGCCACGTTTGAGAAGCTACCGCAATGCGTGGTTGGTATGGAAGCATGCCTAAGTGCACATTTTGTCAGTCGGACATTGCGCAAGCTGGGCTTCGAGCCGTGCATCATCCCAGCGATCTATGTGAAGCCATTAATTAAGGGCCAGAAGAACGATTATAACGACGCCGAGGCGATTGCCGAAGCTGCCTTGCGTCCAAACTTGCCGATTGTTCCCGAGAAGAGCCAGAAGCAGCTCGACTTGCAGGCGCTCCATCGCGTTCCTGATCGGTCTGTATGGCGATTGGCTGTGGTTGGATGATCGGATCGACACCGTTTCCAAGGAAATCGAACAAATCAGCCGCACCGAAGAGAATTGCGTGAACGTCATGACGGTTCCTGGCATCGGGCCAATGATTTCGACTGCGATGGTGACAGCAATTGGAACAGGTGAGGCCTTCGGGCGCGGCCGCGACTTCGCAGCCTGGGTTGGCCTCGTGCCACGACAATACAGCACCGGGGGACGGACGGTTCTCGGACGCATCACAATGCGCGGAAGTCGATACTTGCGAATGCTGTTCGTTCAGGCAGCCAAGGTCATCTTGATGTGCACCAACCGATGGCCGGACTTCAGCTTCGGGGATTGGTTGACCAAAGCGGCCGAACGCATGAACCGAAACAAACTGGCGGTCGCCCTGGCAAACAAGCTGGCACGAATGGCTTGGAGCATCTTGAGACACAAAACGGCGTTCGACGCCCATAGAGACGAGGTTGCCATCGGGGTCTAAGACACTGAGGCAACCCAAAGGAGTTCGCGACTGACAGAAAGCATGGAACGGAACAATTACGCCCCCAGAGTCTGACGGCCCATTCGGTCACCATAGACCTTGCCGGTAATGAGATCACGGCGCGTGCGTAACCCCAACAAGGCCACGACCCGCGTGTCGATCAACAGGCCGGATACATATGAGCGACTTCCGAGAACATGCCAGAAATCATTTGCGAACAGCAGCCGGTACATACATATGGGCCGCTCTTCGCTATGGCACAGAAGCTTTCACCCGAATGCCTCGATTTAAAGGAGTGCAGCATGGAAAGGTGCTTTCGAAGTTCTAAAGGTTTCTACATTCACTCCCCGGCAGCAGGGCAGCGAGCCTTTCGAGCGACTGTTCACCTCCCTCGACGGCACCTCGCTGCTTGGCGCTTGCCAGTCTGTCAATAGATTGGAATTGCATGCGCAGCTTGACCTGTGTCTGCTGCTGCTTTTCCACAAATGTCGCGACCATCCGGCACGTAAGATGCTTGTCTTGAATGTGCCCGCCCGTGTTGCGGAACACGAGCCGATGCGGCGGCTCCAGAATTTCGAAGACGGCAGTGTTCGGGTATTGGACCCCGTCAGGCCCATGCAGGATGTATGACCAGGTCCCACCGACGCGGACATCCATACGTTCAATTGTCGTGCGAAACCCGTGCGGACCCCACCACTGGACCAAGCGCGTTGGATCGGTCCAGGCTCGAAACACGGATTTGGCGGGCGCGTTAAACAAGCGCTCGAAAACCAATTCCGGTGTCGCATCAGAACCGATGGGCGGAGCATCACTCTTCAACTCGATTGCCCTCTTTGGCGAGAAGGATGTCCAGTTTATCAAAACTCTCGTCCCAGAACGGCTGATACACTCTGAGCAGGGCCTGTATTTCCCTGAAAGGGTCCGCGCGCAGCTTGCACGGACGCCGCTGCGCGTCACGAGAGCGTTCAATAAGCCCTGCGCGTTCAAGCACTTTCAGGTGTTTGGTTATGGCCGGGCCCGTCATGTCAAACGGGTCTGCCAGCTCAGTTACGGTGCGCTCACCCGACATCAGGTTCGCCAGGATGTCCCGCCTTACGGGGTGGGCCAGGGCAGACAAGGCAAGGCTCAGATGGTCGGTTGACACTATGATTTACCTATTGGTTACTTTACTAAGTGGTAACATACGATTCGCCAGCTGAAAAGCCTTGGAACGGGGCTGTCAGCCGCATTGAAAGGATGACAATGAGAGAGCTCGCAATTCTGATGTTTCAGTCCGTTGACGGTGTGGTGCAATCGCCATCGATGCCAGACGAAGACCCGTCGGGCGGGTTCAAACATGGTGGCTGGGCCGCCCCATTTTGGTCAGTTGTCATGGACCACGTCGGGCGTGAGGCCATGTCACAACCATACGATATCGTCTTCGGTCGTAAGACCTACGACGCCTTCGCGTCGCATTGGCCCAATGTGCAGAATGACCCAGCTGGGGACATGATGAACTCTGCTCGCAAGTATGTCGCGTCCCGAGGAACGCCAAAGCTGCACTGGGCGAACTCGAAACTGCTTTCGGGCGACATCGTGTCGGCGATAAGAGCCCTAAAGGAAGAGGACGGGCCTCTCCTTCAAGTTCATGGGAGTGCCGACCTAACTCAAACGCTTCTGACGCATGATCTGATTGATGAATACCGCCTTTGGACGTTTCCTGTAATTCTGGGATCCGGAAAGCGGCTGGTTGAGGACACCCACGAACAAATGCAGATGTCATTGGTTAAATTCGAAGCGCTGGCGAACGGAGTTTCAATGTCGATCTATCGTCGCGGGTAGGTTTCGTTGAACCACTTTCACAAAAGCCACCTTACCCTAGCCCTTTTTTCAGACTGGATTGTCCGTAGATTGCACGTTCACCGAATCCTCGGTCTCGCATGTGCAGCGAACGGCAGATTCGACGAGCATTGCGGTATAGCTACTAGTTCATGAAAGGCATCTCGCGGCCGCAATCGGCCAGACTAGTCTGGTTGAACACCGTATGCCTTGGCGTGGTGAGGGACTTTGTGTCTATGCTGTTCTTCTTCTGCGAACAGGCAGCAACCTTTGGTTTGTCTCATCCCTGTGCTTCTTGAGATAGCGCATGAAGGGTGTTCCGCCGGTGCCGATGTCAGTGTCGTTGCCTACCGCGATACGGGATTGCCGGTTGATGCTGTCCGCCGGCGCCTGCGTCCAGTCATGCATGCCATAGTTGCGCATGACCGTCGCGACCCGCAGCCCATAGTCCTCAAACACGGTTTGCCTGTTTTTGTCATGGATGACGCCCATGGCGTGATGCCGATGCAAAGCATCAGTGCCCCGATAATCGGGCAAGGCCCCTCCGCGTACGCGGCCGTGAGCGCTACTTGAAGATGGCGCGGGCCGGGGATCACGGTTGGCGGCGGAATCGTCCGTTCGGTAGCCGACCAGTCGACACGTCGCAGTAAGTCGGATAACTCCTGCAGGTCACTTTGCGGCGCCACACCCCGCGCTGCTTTGGCACCATACATCCGCGCACGTTTTCAAAGAAGGATTTGACAGCGTGTTTCCATCTTAGATTTTCTTTCTGAACTCAGAGACCGGCCAATGCTCAGCCCAGGAAGCTTGCTCCGTTCTCACACCCTGCAAACCGCACCAACCGGCTGTCGCGCACACCGGCTTGTCTATGCCGCATGGCGTCTTGATACGTTGGGTCCTTCATCATCTCGATGACTGCTTCAACGCTCGGGTACTCCGCAACAAAGGCGATGTCCCAAACGTCGTCTGTTGGTCCAACCATCGTCATCTCATGGTTACCGCGCCACACAATTCGTCCGCCAAGTTGCTGAAACACCGGAGCACTTAGATCGCTGTAGGCCTGATACGCTTCCATCCCGGTGCAAGAGCGACCATCGGGATAGTCTGCTTTCTCTCGCAGTCGTATCAGGTTCAGCATGTGAATTAGGCCGGGCCTCTGCTTCGATTTGAACGCGTCCCAGGTGTCTTTAGAAAAGCTGATGTAGGCGCGGTTCATGTCAAACCCCTGGATATGTCGGCGTACGTCGCGCGATCCAGGCATCAAGACCTTCGCGGACATCTTGGGTGGCTGCCATACGCGCGAACTGCTCACGCTCGATACGCAGGCCTTCGTCGATGGTGGTGTTTATCCCGCGTGTCACAGCGGTGATGATGCGCGCCGCAGCTAGTGAAGAATGCCGCAGAATGCGCTCTGCAAGTTCATAAGCTGCAGGCAGCAGCTCTTCGTGTGCGACCACCTTATTGACTAAACCCATCTCATAAGCGCGCTCGGCTGAAAACGTGTCACCTGTCAAAAGTAACTCAAGCGCCCGTTTCCGCCCTGCGAGACGCGGCAATCTTTGTGTGCCCCCAAAGGTTGGCGGAATGCCGATGTTGATCTCGGGTTTCGCAAACACGGCCTGGTCACTGGCAATGGCCAAGTGGACCGCCTCGGTAATCTCGCACCCACCTCCAAAGGCAATGCCATTGACCGCTGCGATGACAGGCTTTGGGAAGCTTTCGAGCCGTGCTGTCATGGCTTGGCCGCGTCTGCAAAACTCTCGTGTCGCGATATCGACGCCTTGCTTGATGCTCTCGGTAAACTCGTGGATGTCTCCGCCTGCTGAAAAAGCGCGATCTCCGGCTCCGGTTAAGATGACGGCGCGTGTTGCGGGGTCCGCCTCAATCTCGTCAAGCAACGCCAGCAGCTGCTCATTGGTCGCATAGTTTAGCGCGTTCAGCTTCTTGGGTCGGTTCAACGTCACAAGCGCTATGCTGCTCCGAATGTCCATCTTTACCAGGTCCGACATTGTGGTCTCCATCTTGCTTGCGGGAACCATATGTGGGTGTCGAATTGACGTATACTTACTGTACAGTATAATAACCTATGCCAAGGGAAACCCGCACTGCAAAATCACGCATCCTGGATGCCGCAAACCGCCTGTTTTACAGTGAAGGCATTCGTGCCGTGAGCATTGACGCCATCGCTGAAAAGGCCGGTGTCACAAAGATGACGGTCTATTATCATTTCGACAGCAAGGACGATTTGATTGCGGCCTATTTGGACTCTCGCGACCAGCCAAACATCACGCTCTACAAGACTTGGTTCGAAGAAGCCAAAGGGCCACTTGATAAGAGGATAGAAGCGATCTTCATCAATCTGGCTCGGTCCGCACGCCATCCCAAATGGAAGGGCTGTGGCTTTCTGCGGACCGCAGCTGAGCTTACGAACATGCCCGGACATCCGGCGATGAAAGTGGGTGCAGCACATAAGAAAAGGTTTGAAGCATGGCTGAGCGATATGTTCGGCGAGCATGGCAAGGAGCAACCTGAAGAACTCGCCAGACAGGTCGTGTTGCTGATGGATGGTGCGTTTTCCACGGTGCTCGTTCATCGAGATCCAGAATATCTGGAAGCTGCTGGACGTGCGGCGCGAGCGGCAGTTTCAAATGCACCTTAGAGTATTCGAGCATTGATGATGCCGGGATGAAAACAGTCAATGATGTATCGTTTGAACTTACGGCGTTTGGGCTTGATGGTCTTTCCCTTCCAAAAAAGATCGCACCTCGAACCGTGGGGTCAAACAGCAGGGCCATTTTGACAAACTGAAAGTATGCGAGCGGCAGGCCTCACCATAGCTGTTGCCTATTCAAATATAGGATTGGAGTATTTCCCAATGTGGTAAGCGGGTTCTAATGTTGGGCAGGAAACGAATGGTTCGCCCACCGCATGCTCGATAAAAAAATCGCAAATATCCGCAATAGATTCAATATGTTACTTGCGCTTGTGGTGAAGCTGCCGTATCATCAGCTCATCAGCTCATCAGCTCATCAGCTCATCAGCTCATCAGCTCATCAGCTCATCAGCTCATCAGCTCATCAGCTCATCAGCT
>NZ_JAXBMB010000040.1:0-6709 GCF_033963905.1 Cognatiyoonia sp. IB215182 | reverse complement strand
TATTGGCATGCATTGCAATACTGCGAATGCCTGGGCTCCTGCTGTTACTCCCCGCACTGTGCCCAGATTGGAGGTATGAGCTCATACTCGTCTTCAGCGGGTGACTGCCTTGGCATTGGTCGGTTCCCCAACCTAAAACGGACCTTGGTTTACAGATCAGACCGGTCAGTCAGCGGACAAACCTGCCGGTATCCGCCGCGCGCTGTTCAGAGGGCCTAACGACGGATTTGCGCAGAATGCGGACTTTGCAAAGCTTGCCCAACGTCCCTTAGCGGTCATTGGCAACACTGCTAAATGCGGCGACGTTGCTTCTCCAGTATGGGCATCTGTGAATTCATCGATTTTGAGCGAATGCGACTGAAATAGTCCCATCCAAGACACGAGATATGGCGTGCATGCTATGGTTGCATGCAAGGCATTGACTTGTGCACGGTAATCAGGGTCTGCTCTTGAGACATCGAAATGTAACGTTACACTTTTTTGGGTTTTAACTTGAGAGTTCGTCTCGACAAGATTGAGGTCAGCAGTTTCAAGCGTATCCAAACGCTAGAGATAGAACTTAAGCCGATGACGGCTTTGGTTGGCGGCAACACGAGCGGCAAGAGTAGTGCTCTACAGGCTGCTCAACTTGGGGTTTCAATCCTTCAGGCTGCATTCGGTGGATTTCGCAAGAATGGGATCCCAGAGTTTTCTAAGACAGTGGCGAACGACGCAGTTCTTTTCAGGCCAACCGAAAATCTTCTTGATCTGCGTCACGGCGGCGCAGCCACTCAGAACTATGGGTACGCTGTTCGGTACTCTGGCGTAAACCTCGATACGAATGAGCAAATGACTCTGAAAATTGAAATCCGCCGTGGTAAGAATGCGAATATTGCAATCACCCGCGAGGGCGACAATGACCTTGCTGTGGTTTTGGCCAGTGATCAGCAACCATTTTCGATCCTGACCCCAGGCTTGTCTGGCATTTCCATGCGTGAGGAATGGAGGACAAAAGCAGCAATGGATGCTGCAGTCATGCATGGAGACGCCAATCTTTACTTGCGCACTGTGCTCGACCACCTTTTCAAACGCGACTTAGATGCAGCAGCTCGGACGGCGTGGCTCCAACAGCGCTCGATTGATGCTCTTCCAGATGAGAGTGGTTGGAAGGCGTTCGCCAAGCTACTCGACCGTTGCTACGACGGCGCACGCGTACTTGTGAATCATGATCCAGAACATGATCGCTTCATCAATGTAGAAGTCGAAACGCCCAGTGCATCGGTGACGCTCGACATGGCGTCCACTGGAATGTTGCAAGTCATACAGATCGTGGCATACGCTTGCTTCTATAAGCCCCCGCTGTTGCTCCTGGACGAACCAGACGCCCATTTGCATGCTGATAGTCAGTCGCGTCTTTACGAAGCGCTCAAGGGTGTTGCGGAGGAAACGCAGACTAGAATTCTCTTCGCCAGCCATTCTCCACAACTGATCCAACGGTTGATGTACGACCAAGACGCGGACGCTATCTGGATGGCAGACGGTGCTAAGGTGGCCTTGGACGAGGGGCAGCGACCAGCCATACCGATCATGATGGCACTTGGCGCGCTGACCGCAGGTGCGGAAATTTTTGATCCGGCGCGGCAGATCGTTCTTATGACTGAAGACAAGAATTCGGAGCCAGTAAGGGTCTTAGCCTTGGCAAACGGCGCTCCTCCGGAAAGCCTAGCGGTATTGTCTTACAATGGATGTGGCAATCTGCCAGCCGCCCGACTTCTGGCGAATATGATTTCTGATATGAGACCCGATGCCCAGATCATAATCCATCGAGATCGCGACTTTCGAACTGAGCAAGAGATGAACTTCGAACTCGCGACAGCATCGGCTGAACGAGAGCGAAACGGTATTACAGGTGTTTCAGAGCTTTTTACGCCATTCAACGACGTTGAACACTCCTTTGCGCAAGCGAACCACCTAAAATTAGTCTTCGATGATGTCGATCCGCAACTAATTGACGCCGCGATCATTGATGAGACCACAGTCAGGCGAGATGACCTAGTACATGCCGCGCGCGTAGCTCGCGAGCAAATCCGTGCAACCACCTACATTCCCCGGAAGCAGGGCAAAGTAGAATGGGCCGAAGCGGCTATGCCAAACCAGCCACCACCCGACGCAGGTTTCTTGCCTGCCAACGGACTGGTGCCGGTTTCCTTCGAGCATTCCCATGGCAAAAAGCTGATAGCTGGTTTGAAAACCAGGATCCATGGTCACGTTGGGGGAGATTCTCAAGACACAGAAAAGAGGCTGTTCTCATATTCCGAGCACCTTCGAACGGAAGCTTGGACGAATGCGTTTCAGGACGACTAGCTAGCAGCGTCGAAAGTGGTTTTTCGAGCAATAGGATGTATAAGACCCTCCTGTGTCGCGCCTTGGTAACTTCAAGCCGATCAACATCCGCTTAGGCCACACTGGGTAGATCAGTGCACGGGCGAAGCGAACGACCGGTTTGGGCTGCGGAAGTCAAATCTGCCCTTTGGGTTGCCCCGTGAACGAAAAAGACGGACAGGCATTGCACTCACTAATCCCAGAGTTGATTTTTGATACAATCCACGCAACCATGTCATTGCAATCATGGATTGTTAAGGCAAACACTTTTTGGCGAGGAAAGCATGATACCAGTTGGCACAATTTTACCATTTTACGGCGGGGACAACGACAAGCCGAGCGACTACCTCTTTTGTAATGGCGATAATATCAATAGAGCAAATTTCCCGAAGCTTTATGACCTTCTCACCACGGTCAACCCCAGCTTGAAGCTGGACGACGACGTCTGCAGGTTGCCTGACCTCAGGGGCATGTTCTTAAGGGGCTGGGACAATGGTGGAAACATTGACCCAGATCGAAAACTGGGTAGCGAGCAGGAAGACGCCCTTGAAGAACATGAGCACGCCTACTCACGGCTGACCCAATTCAAAACTTCAAATTTCAGCAATAGTGCTGATCGAGGAAGACAAGACATGCCCAAGGAAGGCTCCGGTACCCGAGAGTGCGGAGAAGGTGGTGATGGAGCAAACCAGTACGCATTGGAACTGACCAATGGCCTGGACAAAACAGAACCAGGTGACCGGCCAAGTGAGACGAGACCCAAGAACGTGGCTGTAAACTACATCATAAAGAGCTGATGCATGAGCCTTGCGCTGGTGTGCGCTAGCGTTTCATTAAGGGCCTATGTGAGAATTCGGGCGGCGGGCGAGCTCCCGCCGCCTGGACATACTAAATCACCCAGCGGCAATCATGCTCAGCAGTTCGATCTCCGGGTTCAACCGCGCAGTCGAAAATCGAATGTCTGGTTTGGGCTGGCGCCCTTCATCTCACCAAAACGCTCAGATGTTGGTAGCGAGCCCAAAGTACCCTGATGCTGCGCCGCAAATGAATGTCTGCACTTCCCTTGGACACATGCAGCATCAAAGGTAAGCTGCAACGAGCATTCCAACTCCATGAACTTCGGATGTTTTTAGATACATAGGAGGACCATCATGTTACAACCGGTTATTCTGTCCAACACGACGCGCGGGAGGTACTTTTGGCAAACTGTCTTCAATCTCGACAACTCAGGTAACAATGCCTCGCTGAAACGGACCATTGAAATTGAAAGACGAGCTACGCTTACATCAAAATCTTTTCTGACCAAAGCGTTTGATACTAAATCAATTTTTAAGTTTGGGAACAAGACAAGTGCGTCACTGAAATTCAAAGGTGTTGGGGCTGAAAACACAACAGAGTTCAACATGCACTTGGAGTTAGCTTCGCGCCTCGAAGAAAAACTCGAGCGGACAACCGAAACGTACTCGGGTTACAAGGAGACACATATTTATGAGGTAGGCCCAAATAGCAAGCTAGCGCTCTATCGACTGCACTACGAGAGTGATGGCGTCGTGGCGGAAACGGAGATTCTCTCTACAACGAAGTCTGCCGACGTTTTCGTCGACTTGAACTTCACACTCGAAAAAGAACTGCTTGGGTTGGAAGAAATTCTCCTGGTCCTTCGAGATACTAAACCCTCCCAAGACAACGTAGCCGAATGGACAACGGTTAGAAACTCAATTGTTTCGTCAAGCCACAAACCATACGATGAGGCCTTTGGTGATCTTTTGGACACTTTGGAGTCTATCACTCCAGGTCGGGCCAATACGGCTGAATGGGCAGAAATTCGAAATACTTGCAGCGAAATCAAAACATCTCGTGGGACGACTGACGATCAGCTTTTGCTAAGAAAACTGCTAACACGCTTTTCAGTCACAATACCAGGCCAAGACAATAAAGCCGAATGGGCAAAAATTAAAGAAGAATCGGATCGCTTATTGAGCGGGATTAGCCAAATTTACTGATAGTCTCCTCTCCTCATCGGTGAATTCAAGCCAAGAAGAGAATGCCCGAAGAAGGATTATTTTAGTAAAGCTGGCAACTATCCAATGCGACATCAGAACAATCCGCTCGGTGGTCGATCAAAGGCGCTCGTTCTTGGATGATTACCGAACGACCGCTTCGCCCGCGCCTCGCTCGCTCGAACACCTCAATCCAATGGCGGCTTTGGGCTGCCAAAGGTCAACCTACTTGATATGTCGGATGCACCTTCTCCTAGCTCAGGAAGCCACTTATCGCAAATTCTGCTGACGACGGACAGGGCACCTCAAATGCCAGTTGGGACGGGCAGTCTGTCTATCGCCTACTGGCGGCGCATCAAGCTACTGACAAGTAACTCTAATCTGTAGTGGCACCTCAATAAGAGACCTTCGCGCGCCGGAACATGCTTGTTGGGCTTCTGGTCCAAGCTGAGGTGCGCTTCCGAGATTTTCTTGTCTTTCGCCGAAGCCACAACTGCAGGTAAACTTAGCTGCTGCTGCAGCAGCAGGGTCATCAAGAGTGACCTCCCAGGTCCCAGATACTGACTGGCCATTAAATGCCGCCGTAGATTGCCTCGCCGGCAAGGCTGCAAGGGCCGAACCCTTTGATACAAAGATGTTCTCACCAGAGAAGTTTGTTACGCCGTTTACACGGCCAGACGAGTCCCAAACAGTCGGTGCAGGGGCGTAGAACCACCTTGGTCCTTCACTTGTGCATACGCCACTTGCGCTAACTAAAAACGTGCGCCCGTCTGGTGGAATGACGTCAACACGCGTCGTGAGCTCCCGTGACGTTCCTGCCAATTTAGCCTCCAGACGAAACACAGTATCGTCGTTGATGGGACCAACCGAGACGTCTTCTGCATCTTCCGGAAGTGAGGCTGGTATCGATACGCCTCGAGAAGGATCGGCTGTCAAGTTCAGCAAGTCCGACCGTGTCTCCCACGTCAACTCGACGTTCCCGCCCGCACAAACGTTTGCCGACTCGGCCTCAAAGACAGTAATGTTTGCGGACGTTTGTACTGGGCGATTGCTCGAAGTCGTTGCCGCAAGCGAAGTGATGCCCAATATGAGAATGAAGTTTGTTATGACGGTGCTGTTGCTGTGATTCATTTAATACTCCTCTGAAGGTTAAGCGCTATAAGAAATGCAACTGCTCCTCCGAGCATCGCTGCGATCAAATCCAGTGTTGAGAATGTCCCATTGAACTGCCAAGGGTATCCAATGTCGTTCATCAGGTTGCCGACTGTGTCGCTCTGAGTAACCTCAGATGCAACATTCAGGGCTGTCCAAGCAATTGGTGTACGGATCAACATCCCAGTTGTGCCGACTGCGCCGTATGTGAGACAGCTAAATGCAAACACGTGTAGAAAGCTTGGCAACATATCTGTCAGTGAGAGAAGTACTCCTCTCAGCTCATACGGGGGATACGGATCAAGAATGACAGCCCCCCAGCAATCACCACAGTCACGCAAAAGTACGTAGAAGCCATATCCAATTGTCAACCCAACGATACCCAGCAAAAACAGCCCGGCATCCTTTGCGCCGACAAGGTCAATCGTACTTGAAAAACGACGAATATCAGAGATCACTGTAGCATATCCATGTTCGCTGCAAAAAAGAACAAAGCATCAAATTCGGTGGGCAAAAAGTGAGCCTGACGACTGTATAAAACCCTGCTTGCTCTGTCAGAGTGGTGCGAAAGGACAGCACCAATCAATCACCCAAAAGGGGGATGAAGCCGGGATTTCGCCCGCCGATACAGAGGATCTATGAAGGCTTGGAGTACCAAGAATAAGCGGAATAGAAGACCTGGAGATCAATGCATAGTGGACATAGGCGCGATTGCGGCGAAAGCTCACATGTCCGCTTATTGTTCGATCAGTACGGCCAAGCCAATGTCAGGTTTGGGATGCGCACGGTCAACCGACCGAACTCAAGGGATGTCAGCAGCGAGCCCATTCCGACCGATGCTGCATCGCCAATGATGGCTGCTTCAGTCGGATTTCATCCACCATTTTTCTTCGTTTTGCCGTTTCTCAGGCAGAGAACGACTGGCGAAAGCATCCCAAACGTAGATCACCGGTTCTTCATAAGAGTGTAGACGGTGAATGACGCTCATTGCATCATCCAGCAGATGCTTGTCCTTTGTGATTGAAAAGGTCAGTACACGAACCTGCCTGCTCGTAGCGGTTTCCATAGGACCGATGGCGGTGCCCTGCGCACCGCGAAAAAACTGCGTGCCAGTGGAAGTTTCAAAGGACACTTGGTCATAGTCCCCGTAGGCTAGTCGCACCTCGTCGCAGAGCGCCAGTCGAATACGTTCATCA
>NZ_JAXBMB010000039.1:0-7162 GCF_033963905.1 Cognatiyoonia sp. IB215182 | reverse complement strand
AGCGCCACGTGCTCCCAGTTGAGGAAGTTCTCCTCTGTCCTGCTGATGATCTGACCACGCAAGGTCAGCCGATCATCACCCTCACCGCCGTCCAGAATGCGGGGCCCGGTATAGGTGACTGCGGCGGAAATCTCGACCAAATTGTTCCCGTTTCCGCCATAGATGGCTCCTTCGAAACTGCCGTTCCGCAGGAGCAGCGTATCGTCACCGGCATCAAGAAGAATATCGCCTTTGATGTTCCCGTTCGAGGTGATGGTCGCTGTGCCATCGTCGTCTTGTCCCACAAAGCCATCAAATCCGTGCGTATGGGTCTGAATTGCAATGCCAAAATCCCCTGCAGCCACATGGGCCCCATCGAAGATGTCAATCTCCCCGCCGGCGCTTGAGATCGTACGGATCGCGGCGCCGCCTCCAGTCCCACCAGTCACAGACCCGTACACATCCACGTCAAAGCCTCGTGCACCCAGTAAAACCGATCCGCTGCCGGAGTCGGAGTTAACCTTCACGTTATTCCCCGAAACGCGAATCCCGTCTGAATTCGCTCCTAAAGCCGTGACCCTGGCCTGCGTACCCAGCCTTACAACCCCCTTCGCTTGCGCCTTGGGATCATCCAACAGAGTGCCAACACCATCCGATTCCGCCAGAATTCCGTGAGAATTTCTCCCACGCGTGGTGATTGTGCCGGCATCCATCTCCACGAGCACGTCACTCGCTCCGCTGGTGTCCGCATAAATCCCATGGGATCCATTGACGCTGTTGCCACTATTCTTCGCATCGATAGACCCGCCGGTCATTTCCACCCTCACCCCAATTGTATTGTCGGAGTTGGTTCCATGGTCCGTGTTGTCAATCCGCACACGAAGGCCGTGAGAGTTTGAACCTTCTGTGATGATTGTGCCGCCATGCATTTCCGCGGTCGCCGTGCCATTGAGGCCATTGGCTTGGACATGAAGACCATGGGCATTGGGGCCACCAGTATTGATCTCCCCGGCTCTCAATACGGCCTTCGCCGTTGCGCTGGAATCACTGTTGCGATTGATGTTACCGTCCTTGGCGTCGACCGAAACAGAAAGCCCGTGCGCCTGGTCTCCATGCGTGGTGATTTTGCTGGTGTTGCCATCGGCTTCATCCATCTCCGCGATCGCCGCGCCACCAGTGCCGTTGGTTCCCGCAGAAAGCCCCCAACTGTTGTGAGCGTGGGTCACGATCTCTCCTCCCGTCATTTTTGCCCGCGCCGTGGCCGTGCTGTTCACGTTCTCATAGATACGCGCCCGAACCCCGTAAGCGTGCCCCTTGCGGTCGTCGTTATCTACCGCCTCCCCTTCCGTGGTGACTTTGCCGCCACTCATGTGCGCGAGTGCCTCGCCCTCGCTCCCACGGCTCGCTGCAACAAGCCCGGAGGCGAGTTCCATTTTCGTCACGATCTCCCCTCCGGTCATGAGAGCTGTCACCGAGGCAGCGGATGCGCTCTGCCCACGGGCGGCGTCCGCCAGCTGTCTGCTGAGGCCCTGCGCCTGCATCGCGCCAGCGTTCACCGCATGCGTAGTGATTTTGCCACCACTCATTTGCACGATTGCCGCGCCACCTATGGAGTCGGTTACTGCCGAAAGCGCAGAGTCGTCGCCGCCGTAAATATTGATCACACTCCCTTCGCTGATTTCCGCCTTCGCCGTGGCTGTACTGACCGCATTGTCGATCTCCGCCCGAACCCCGTGGCTAACCAGTCCATTCGTGGCGACATTCCCGTCAATCAGGTGTGCGTGCACATTGCCATCACCGGTCGTTTTCGCAAAAATCGCGGAGTTAAAATTCCCATTGGTGGTGATCGTTCCATCAACGTCTCCACCATCATCAACCTGCACAGAAACATCGTGATTATGCGTCACATCCACAGTCACCCCGGTGCCTTCCACGCTGAAGCCGGGGCTGCCAAGCGTCAAAGTTCGCACAACTGATCCGGCATAGGTGATGCCAACATTGTATTCGCCAGCGTCACACGAAATGGCGCCGGTCGGATTACCGCACGCATTGGTCGCCTGCTGAGCCGCCGCCTGATCCACGCTGCCGATCAACAGCACCGTAGCCGTCGCCACAACCAACAAACCCGGCGCAATACTTGCCACCTGGCCCTTGAACTTGGTCAAACGGCCAGCCCGAACCAGGACGTTGAACGGGCGAAGGGCGGGCTGGGTGTCTGAGGACTGGTTTGTCATACTGAAACTCTCCTGTGAGGGGTATCGCCAGCGTGCCTGAGCACGACCGGTGAAAGGCACCACCTGTTCTGCCGAACAGACAGTTGGTTGACATAAATGCGGGAATTGAAGTTGGGATTGATCGGAAGCGGTGCTTCGACCAGACACGAACCGGCGCCGGTGATTGGCGGTGTTGCGTCCATGTCGTCCGAGCCAGTCGTGATAAGGTGGGAGGGGGTCATATCAGACCCCAAATCGCGCACAGCCAAACCGCGCGCCACAGCGGCCGGAGACGACCACGTCAGGCCATCCGATCCGGAAGCCGCGATCAGACCACCAACTGATCCACTCGCGCCGGACGGCCCGGGGCTTGGTGTCAGATTGTACGGATGATGTAACCGGGGAGTGCTGCCATCTGCGCCACAGCGCAGCGTTGGTTCTTGAACCGATGAACCGATGAACCGATGAACCGATGATACGCCAGACCCATCCGGCCCGCAAGTAACAGGCTGATTTTATTGTGCAAATTGGCGGTTTTTAGCCGAGCATTCGCTGGCCGATCAATACGCTCCATACTTGATAATAGAACGAGGCTGCAGCCTCAGGGAAATTCTCAAATCCTATATTTGGATAGACACAAACTATCGCACCGCACGGTCACATGTAATCGCAAACCACCACCTTTCGCTCTGTAAACCCAGCCGTCAGTGACGAAACCCTTCCTCGTCGGCATCAAGCGCGTCCGCGATCAACCGTCGGTTCAGAAGAAACCGATCAACCCCAATGAATTGCTCCGGATGGTGGCCACCCTGCTCCTCGATCTGCGCCGAGTCAGGGACTCCCAATCCTGCTTCCGGGCTATGCTGGCGGACTACGTCGCAACCACCCTTGAGTCATCAGCGGGTGGATTCACAAACGAAGTACAAATTCTGTACGAATACAGATAGTTGCATGGAGGCTTATAAATGGGACGCTGCTACCCTCACCTGAGTTTTGAAGAACGCCGAAAGATCGACAAGTGGCATGAAGCCAAAATGCCGATTCCTGAGATTGCGGATCGGTTGGGTCGCGCGCCATCGACGATATATCGCGAATTGAAGCGGAACACCTACGAGGACAAGGAACTGCCGGAGCTGAACGGTTACTACGCGCTGAATGCTCAAGACACGTATGAGAAGCGCCGCACTCACCTCGGCATAGAGAAGGTGACGTGGCAGCTGTTTCGCACTATATTCATCTTGCGAAAGGACTTCTGTCGATGAATCAGGTTGCACCCATCATTCGCCACGATGCGACATACCAAGACGTCATAGACGCCCCGGCAAACATGGTGGCCGAACTGGTTCGTGGCGCACTTCATCTTCATCCACGGCCCACAAGCCGTCATGGTTTCGCTGGATCTGTACTTGGTATGAAATTAGGCAGCACGTTCCAACTTGGGGGTGAGGGCCTTGGTGGCTGGTGGATAATCGACGAACCCGAACTGCATCTCGATGAGAATGTTCTTGTACCAGACATTGCTGGTTGGCGGCGTGAACGCATGCCAGAGTTTCCGGATACAGCCGCCTTTGATCTGGCGCCTGATTGGGTATGCGAAGTTCTATCGCGCAGCACGCGCCAGTTCGATCTTGTGGAGAAACGTACTCTCTATGGTGAAGCTGGCGTTAGTCATCTGTGGTTTGTCGATCCTGTTGCGCGGACACTAGAAGCCTTTGCCAATCAAGACGGCAGTTGGACACTGATCGCGGCGCTGAAAGACGACGACAAGGTTTCAGTGGCGCCGTTCGATGCTATCGAATTTGAACTCTCTGCCCTGTGGCCAGACTGATAGTTGTCGCGGCTTGCAAACATGGTTGGCTCAGCCTGCAACCATCGCTACTTCTCGCTCAAATCACTTGCACCTATAACGCAGCCTCAAATCTCAAACACGCCATGCTCCTGGAAGCCCTGCGCGGCAATTGCACCGAGTTCTTCCAGTCTGGCGGTACCCTCTATGCTTCGGTTGCGTGATATCCAGTCCCATGCAGCCAGCCGTCCTCGGTAAAGGGCATTGATTGGTGCACTGATCGCTCGCGCATTTCGAAATGAGCGAACCTCGCTCAGACGGGTGCGGCGTCTGATCCTGAGTAGGAACGGCCCCGTTACGGCAATATGTGTGTACCCTCGAAGCTTGAGAAGGACGCGGGCTTCAATGATCTCGCGCCGTATTCCTTGGGTACTGCCGCGAGCGCGGGTCCAGAAGAATTTTTCAACACCGATGTGAACGGCCGCGACGCGGGCAATGATTGGCCAACTGGGATCAATGGCACGCACCGCATCCGTCACATCCATTACACCAAGCGCCCTGGAAACGCGGCGCGCAGGGCGCAGTCCTCCCCATAGGGCCACGGTCTGTTGAATGGTCAGCTGACGCATGTGAATTTACCCCGGTCAGGGGCGGAGATACCCACTGAATTGGTTTGATTTTACACTATTGCACCAAGATCAGGCCTGTCTTTGTTGAACGGCACCAGTTTCGCTAATCTGATGTGGACCGCTTGGCACCTTCTGCTAAATCAATCTGCACCAAAAGTGCATCAAATGCCGAGCGGTCATCTTTTTTCATTTGTGTCCCCCTATCAGATCTATCGTACTCATCGCTGTCATCGCTCGACAGGCGGTCAGCTTTATTCACGGCGGCATTCGACTGGGCCAGCCGCTCCGTCAACCCCTCATCGACCACATCTGAACGCATTTCCTCAATGGAGTCTTGCATCTCTTGCTCATGGTTGCGGCGCGCCGTGAGCTTCGCAAATTCCTCGGTCAGACAAACCCGCGCAAGATCCCCGTTGTCGGGTCGCGTTACGGCCGGCGTGATCACCGGTTCGGGCGCCACGCGCCACATCATCTTTAACTGGGTTTCCGTCACGGCCGTGCCAAGTGGCGCCACGGATGCACCAAATCCCGCCTCGCTTAACGCGATCACATCCATGTACCCTTCGGCCACCAACAGCGGTTATCCCTTACCGGCAGCTTCGCGGGCAGGGCCGTAGTTGAACAGGTCGCGGCCTTTGTCGAACAGCTCGGTCTTCGGGGAATTCAGGTATTTGGCGTTATCTACCGGATCCATTGCACGACCCCCGAACGCAATCGCACGCCCGCGTGTGTCGCGGATCGGGAACATGATGCGGTGGCGAAATGTGTCATAGGATTTCTTGCCCTGGTTTGAAAGCTTGGCCAAACCTGCACCAAGGATCAAATCTTCTATCGCACCTTTGGACGTCAAATGATTCCAAAGGTTCTGCCACCCGGGTCGCGCGAATCCAATCTCCCAGCGCTCCAGTGCTTCATCGCCAAGTCCACGGCCTGCTAGACAATCGCGTGCTGCGGTTCCTGCCCCGGTTTTCAACTGCAGGCGATAAAACTGCACCGCCTGTTCCATGACGTCCGCCAACAGCGTGCGACGATCCGCTTTCTTCTGTGCCTCAGGGTCGCGCGCCGGCATGGTCATCCCCGCCTCATCCGCGAGAATCCGAACCGCCTCCATGAAGCCGACATTCTCGGTTTCGCGCACAAATGAAATTACATCTCCCTTCGCGTGACAGCCAAAGCAATAATAATACCCTTTGCGATCATCGACATGAAAGCTGGCGGTTTTTTCCTGGTGAAACGGGCACGGCGCCCATAAATCACCCTTACCTGGGTTGGACTAACGTTGATCCCACGTGACTTCGCGCCCGATGACCTGCCCGATAGATAGCCGCGCCCGCAGCTCGTCCAGAAATCCTGGTGGTAGTAAATCATTCATCATTTCAACATAGCCGAAATGAGCCAAGCCCCCTAGACCTGTTTCCTGGTTCTTCTCTTCTAACGCATGGTCCAACTGGACGTATGATCTGGCTCCTGAAACACAATAAAGCGCTGCCATTTCTGGCAACGCTTTAATGCTTTTGCGACTGTTGCGGGAGGAGGTACAACAACCGCTATGCGGAGATCGGTCTCTCGGGAGGAGGATGAGATTACGACCCCTTTGACTGTAAAATGGGACTGGCTCTGCGCAGCGGCAAGTATTCAAGCTGCAATGCAGCTATGCATATATTACAACGCTGAAGAATTGAGCAGTCAAAGCGCGTAATCGCTGCAGAAGGTGCCGTAATCATGATGACCATGAGGGCCTCTAAATCGATGTAGTTCATTGCGTTGTCCCTTGTCTTGTCAGCGGATTTTGTTCAGCAGCCACGCGTCAAATGCTCCGCGTTGTGATGCGCTCATGCGGAGTCGAGCAGTTTTGATGGCGTCTACGGCTTTGTCCAAATCAGGTGAAGACGAGCCAGAGCGCTCGGTTTTAAGGCATATGCCGCACGGTCTTGTGCTTGCCAGTTTGTGCGCTCTTGGTGCGATAGTTCGCCGACTTTTGCATTCGACTAGGACCTCGGAAAGTGCTTGGCTAGAGAGCCTCTCCGAGAATTCATCGAGGGGGTCGGTTTAGGACCGGCTTTGGCGACGTCGAAGGCGCCCAGAGGCTCTGGCAGGCAATAGGTGCCAAGTCTGTGTCTGGAAAGGATTCTGGCAAAAAAAATGCAGCTGTCAGATTTTCGAGTTTTTCAACACAATCAGCCCATTCCGACCGATGCTGCATCGCCAATGAATGGCTGCTTCAGTCGGATTTCATCCACCATTTTTCTTCGTTTTGCCGTTTCTCAGGCAGAGAACGACTGGCGAAAGCATCCCGAACGTAGATCACCGGTTCTTCATAAGAGTGTAGACGGTGAATGACGCTCATTGCAGCGTCCAGCAGATGCCTGTCCTTTGTAATTGAAAAGGTCAGTACACGAACCTGCCTGCTCGTAGCGGTTTCCATAGGACCGCTGGCGGTGCCCTGCGCACCGCGAAAAAACTGCGTTCCAGTGGAAGTTTCAAAGGACACGTGGTCATAGTCCCCGTAGGCTAGTCGCACCTCGTCGCAGAGCGCCAGTCGAATACGTTCATCA
>NZ_JAXBMB010000038.1:0-7487 GCF_033963905.1 Cognatiyoonia sp. IB215182 | reverse complement strand
TGCCTATGCCACCGGGCTCAGCAATGCGGGCGACACCAGCGCCCTCAGCGCAAATGCAGGGCTGAAAGTGGTGTTCTAGAATCGCCATGCCACGTCCGAGATCAGGTTGCTTCCCAAGCTCTCAAAAATCGCATCCTGTTGGAAAACTAAATCCTGCTTGGCGACTTCGAAGTACAGCGATTGCATCACCCCAAGAATGCGGCGTAATCGACTAAGCCGGGTGAGATTCTTCGATTCGTGGTCAGCGCGGGGGCTGCCAACATGATACTGGTTCGATGTAATTCCGATGTGCCCATCTCACAGGCGTGCTTGACGGATGGCAGCGACTGTCCTGACTTCAGCATCATCGGAACCACGTCCCTGCGGGACCTCGACAGCCTGCGATCAGGCAGGCAACGGGTGACGTAGCGACCGGTCAGGCAAGGTTCGCTGCGGCATCCGATTGGAAGTTTGTGCCATCTATCCAAATCCGATGGAGGATGACAGCGATGCGGCATGCGAGGGCGACCATCGCGATTTTGCGACCACGCCGCTGCGAGAGCTGGGCTCCCCACTTTCTCAGCCATGTCGGTCGGCCACGGTTCATCATAAGGGTTGCTGCTTAGCACAGTGCGCGCCTCAGATTGACCTCACCAGCTTTGGTGATGCCGCTTGACACGTCCCGTTCACCGGACTGGTTGCGTGAGGGTGTCAAGCCAACCCGGGGGCCAACCCTCTTTGAAGATCGAAAGCGTGCCGGATCATCGACAGCTGCGCGAAAGGTCAGTGCGACGACGGCGCCGATCCCCGGCATTGTCATCAAACGGTGGCACACTGGATCGTCCTGAGCGGGCTGACGCACCTGTTTCTCAAGGGCTGCCAGTTCCTGTCGCAACGATGCTCTTGAGCGAAGCATTGGTGCTGTCGCGGTTTCCAGCATTGTGTTACCTTCTGCCAGCCCCTGAATGCGTGCCTCGAACCTACCGTGCGAGATCACACCGACCTTGAGGCCGAAGTTCCGCAGCAGACCTCTCAGCGACATCTCCGGAGCGATCATGTTTTGCTGAATGGCTTTCCGAGCACCGAGTAGAGCACGAGTTTCTTGCGCTGACATGGATTTACAGTGCACCGGTCGAAACCAGCCAAGATGTAGAGGGCGAGCGATCCCTTCCGTATCGCGCCAGTTCGTCTTAATTGGCATCGCCTTTAGCGCGCCTTCACTTGGCGGGTTTCCATGAGCACTGTACCAAGGCCAGCCTCGGTCAGCCCTCGGTGCAGCCATTGCGACAGTGGCCCAGCCTCCCGACCAATCGCCGCGATGCAGCTACCCAGATCGTCCAGCCAGCGTGCTAGACCCGCGGGTTCGCTCTCAACTTCCCCCTCTTTGAGCACGCAGATCGAGGATTTCACAAGCGATACATCCAATCCAATAAACAACTTCATCCCGTCGTCCTCCATGTGGGTTCAATACGGGAATGGCGCCAACTCAACGCTGTTCTGACAATTGGCAACGGCGGTGCGTGACGCAGGCCCCGTTACAGCATCTCGTGACCAGTAGATGACGGTGGCTGCAAGGGCGATGGCAGAGAGGAAGACCTTCGGACAGCGGTCGTATCGGGTTTCGACATGCCGCGAGTCTTTGAACCTATCGAACATGATCTCAATGCGATTGCGCGTTTGTACCGGCGCTTTTCATACTTGACGGTCTTCTTAGGTTGCTGACGACCAGGGTGCAGGGCCGTATCTCCTTGTCTTTTAATGTTTCTCTGAACCAGTCGGCGTCGTAGGCACGGTCTCCGAGCAGCCAATCAACATCCGGAAAGTCGCTCAGCAAGGCGCGCGCGCCGATGTAGTCGCTGACTTACCCGGCGGTTACAAACAGGTTCAGTGGACTGCCCTTGCTGTTGCAGACAGCATGCAGTTTCGTGTTCATGCCGCCTTTCCTGCGACCGATTAGGCGTCCACGTCCCCCTTTTTACCGCGAGACTGGATGCCGTGCGATGCGCTTTGAGATATGTGGTATCAATCATGATGGTTTTTTCTTCGCCGTGATCAGAGGCCTAACCCATCAACTTCTGTACTAAGATGCCCTTGTCGCTCCATCGCTTCCAGCGGCTATACAACGTCTTGTGCGGATCGTATTCCTTGGGCTCATCGAGCCAGCGTAAGCCATTGCGATTGACGAAGATAATCCCGCTCAACACACTCCGGTAATAGACGCGAGGCTCGCCGTGGGACTTCGGGAAGAAGGGCTCAAGTCGCGCCAACTGCGTATCCGTCAGCTAGAAAAGGTCAGACATGTTCACCGCTCAATTTTCGAAACATGGAGCATGCCGCCGAGCGAAAACTAATGGATCCTGACCCTAACACCCATATCATAGTTAAAATCTATATAATGATAGAAAATAAGAATTGGCGCTTCGGCGCGAAGTCGTGGGATGTAGCCTATATCCAATACTGCACGAAACACGTCATTTCATGAAGGCGTAGACCGGTCCGCCGGGGTAATAAATGGGCGAAATAAAATGAACTATGCCAACGACTGGGAGGGAGGTTCCGTACCTGTCTCATTGGCTCGCGGTGTTCAAACCTTGCCTTTGCTGCCAACGATTCTTGTTAGTGTTCTCGTTGGTATTTTGGGGGCGGCTATGGTGCTATCAGCGGGGTACGGGCTTATTGCAGCAATGAGTTGCTACGTTTTTCTTGGTGCGTCAGCTTCATTCCTGCTTCCCATCGCTTTTCGCAAGATTGAGGTCCTTAGGCGAGGGTCAGGTCTTGAGGAGTACAGGCAAAAATTGTCAAAAGAGGGCGCAGGTGTCGAATTGGAAGAACTAGATCAACACTTCTTAAGTGAATTGGAATGGCTAGATAGCAATACTGTTCTTGAATTGGCTGCCGGATCGTCGATCATGTTTGTCACAGGCGAAACAAAGGAAGCGCGAGACATACGAGACCTATTTAGGGAGGGGCTAGCTCATATTGTGAGAGAGACCCGAAGCCTTCAGGATGCGACGTCCATCATTCTTGATGCTCCGGAGCGCTGGAAACTGCTTTGCGTCGATGTCGATCCATTTGGTGGTGTCGTGGATCTCGATACTGCTGTAGAGCAGCTTCTTGCATTTCGTGATGCGGTTTCGAGCGTGCCTGTCATGCTTATGTCGCGTTCCTTCTCATTGGACCCCTTTCACCTGCCTCACAGACCGTCTATAGCAGACAGTAATCTGCGCATTCCGGCCTCAGATTGCCGCGTTCGGCGAGCGCTAAAAGACACCTACATAAACAATCATATTTGGCGAAGTTGTCTTGAGATAAGCCCCGTTTAAACGTCCAATCATAACGGGGATGTATGTATTGGTCTTTGGGTGTAGCGGCTGTAGTGCGGGAAAGCCCCCAGGGTCCAACCGAGGGCATAAAGCATTCGAGCAACAACCCGTGTCGAAATCGCTGATACAGATTCAATAGCAGAGCTGACGTACAGAAATCAAACCGTCTGATGGGCACTATTTAGTGGTGTTGATGAATCGCTGGAGAAACCACCAGCTTCATGAAGCCTTCATCAACTCCTGAACCAGGTCATGAACCTCGGGACGTGAAGGTTGAAAACGACAACGCAATGCGGCAACTTGGCGATCTAATTGGAAATCCTCAATTGATAAGCTAACCAGCCCACTCTCCTTTGGGACGGCCGTTTCTGGCAAAATCAAAAAACCTGCTCCGTTCCTTGCGAGCTCAAGCAACCAGTCGACATGATTTGAACAGTAAACAGGACAAAGCGTATAGCCGCGATCAGCACTGGCGGCACGTATTAATTCACGCATTTCGCAGTTGAGTCTATCCAGCATTTCATCGCCAGCTAGCATCTCTAGAGCAACCGTTTCATGTATGCTAAGGGGATGCTCAGCTGAAACGACGACGCAGTAGCGTTCCTCGTAAAGTGTATCAATCTGAAAGACTGCTCCAGCAGGTTGTGCGGCCGTCACTGCAATATCGAAATGACCTTCCCGAATACCCTTTAGCAATGCAGCATGGTTATCAACAATCAACTTAATCTCTACAGTTGGATTGTTCGCTCGATAACGCTCAATAGATTCCGCTATTTTGGATTGCCCAATGGTCTCACCAATACCAATTCCAATTGGTATACGCGCGGAACGCAGGTGGCGTGTTGCTTCTGCTTGGACTTGATGGGCCTGCTGTAGTGTTTCCTGCAGCGTTGGATATACGATCGTACCCAGTTGGGTCAGGCGGCATTCAGCTCCATCTCGCAAGAGCAGTGGTCCACCAAGCTCATGCTCGAGTTCCTCGATTGCTTTTGCGATTGAAGGTTTGGATACATTCATAGCTCGCGCCGCATGCGTGAAACTACGGTGTTCGCAAACTGAGAGAAAGAAACGGATGTGACTTATTTCCATGAACTGGCTGACCGCTGTTGTTGCGCACTGTGAGAACGATACAACTAAAAGCCGATTGGTCAACATCAATTGCCCCAACGTCATATGGCGTTTAGATCCATTTGCTAAAGCACAAAGTATGGCGAATTGAAGAATCGATTATCAGATTTTTGTTAACAATCAGAATGAGTATCAATCTCGGCAGATCTGATCAGTACGATTGTTATGAAAACCATGTCAAAGGAATCTTTTGGCGTTACTCGCGACTTCGTTGTACGTTCAATAAGTGTCGCAATGGCAGCCAAGCAAGTTTGACATTTCAAAGATGTGCAGTTGTACGGCAACGACTGCAACTTGCGAATGCTCTGGTCGGTGTGACTCCATCGTTGAGAAGGGGCAGGATGACAGAGTTGTTCTCTTGCTCAAGCGGAGCGACTCAATAAGCAGGTCTTTTCGCAGGCGGGTAGGAGCGTTAGATTCATCTATCTATGATTCTCGATTGGTACCAATGAGCGTCAAAATCAAGAAATACAGATCAGAAGAAACTATGTCGAAAAACAAGAAGACAAAAGGTAGCCAGAGCCAAGCAAGGCTGTCTCGGGTTAAAGTAATGCATCGCCCGACCCCTTTGTCCGATACACACCAACCTGGCACGCAATCTCGTCTCTGCCTGGCTCGAGGTGCTAAAAGATGACCACACGTGACCCTCTCAGTTGGACCCTAATTCAGTTACCGATGGTACCTTGTAAACTGAATTCATGTCAATTTCGATCTTCTTATCCGGAGTAATCGTCACTGACGTCGAACGCTCATGATTCATTTTAGGTCATTAGCCTAGCATTTTCCGCAAAGTTATCTCCGGTGCATCCCGGGAGCTAATGGTGGTCGGATATTGCGTGACGCGACGGGATAACTACGACAACCCAAGCTGCCGCGCCACGCTCAGCCTAAGGGGCCACTACATAATGGCCAAGTGGGGTCAAAACTCCAATACTACGTAACTATCAAAATATAGACGTTAACTATTTGTAAAGTATCGGTCCTATGTGCAAATCATTTACTGGTACTGCCAAGTAGAGAGCGCGCAGAATTCCATGGAAATGAATCAGATTCGGTATTTTTTAGCGGTTTATGAGCATCGAAACTTCACTCACGCGGCACAAGCTATGAATGTGTCTCAACCTTCCTTGACGACTGCCATCGGGAAGTTGGAGCAAAGATTGGGCGGTAAACTGTTTCTGCGCGATCGAGCTGGATGCAGCTTGACACCTTTAGGTACAGTCGTTCTTCCGTACCTAAAGGAGGTCTTGAAGCAGAGTCAAAAAGCGATGGTCGATGCCAAGCGTTATGTTCGCCTCGAAGGTATTCCCATTAGTATTGGTGTCAGTGAAGGCATTGGCCTGGTGAGAATTGCAGATGCAATAGCGCGGCATCAGCTTCGCGCACCAGAGATAAATTTCGAGATCATAGTCGACAAGCAACGTGCGTTGTTAAGCGGCCTTCGTGAAGGTCGCTTTGATATTGGCATAACAAATTCTGATGCCGCATCCGATCTTTATCAGGCGGAACCAATGTATAGTGAGAGCTACCGGGTCGTTGTCTCCGCAACGCATCCGCTCAGTCAAAGAAGAACGGTGGGCTTGGATGTGCTGGCGGGCAACGATATGTTGACGAAAGCTGACTGCGAAATGCGTGAAGCCTTGTTTGCTTTTTCTGCAGATCCCGGAAACACAATAAACTTCACCCATCGTTCCAACCGGACTGACTTGCTCTTGGAGTTGGTGCGATTGGGTAGGGGGTTCTTAGTATTACCGGAGACCGCAATCCCAAGGAGCAAGGAATTTGCTTCACTGACAATCGAGGGCGTTGACTTTGAGCGTCACGTGGTTGCGCTTCGGTATCTCCATCAGCCTACACGGCCTGAGGTTCGCGGGTTCACTCAAGAGCTTGCCAGAGATAAACCATTCGTGGAGCATTGGATGTGATTTTTCGTCAAGGACTACTCGCAGGGCTCAATTGACTGTTATCCGTTGCATTCAAAATAGTGAAGTATAGCCAAAAGCTATTTTTATATAGAAATTGGGAATTGGCACCTTAGTGAGATATCATCAAGTATATTCCATATCAAATATCACACGAATTGAGCCACACCATGAGGTGAAGGTGTCGATACAGGTGGTGTACTATATACGAAATCAGCAATTAGGGCTCAGATATCATGACGCGCGTCAGAAATTGGTCAGATAACCCCCTGCCTGTCACATTCCTCGATGATGAACGGGTTTTACCGTTGTTCCCAACGATCTTAGCCGGCGTTCTAGCTGGTGTTGGCGGGGCAGGAATAGCACTATCTGCTGGATATGGAATTGTTGTCGCAATGCTGTGCTATGTTTTTTGTGGTTTTGCAGTTTCCCTGTTGCTCCCTTTTGTCGTCTACAAGCTGACCGGCGGCACTGCGAATTCCGATGATGACGAGCCTGAACAGCCTTACTCAAATGATGTTGTAAGCGACGAGCTTGATGAATGGGATGAGTATTTTTTGAGTGAATTGGAATGGCTTGTTGATTGGGGTCAAAGCAATACTAATTTGGGAATAAACCGGAAGTCTTGGGTCATGTTTTTCCCGGATCAAACAAAGGAGGCATGCGACATGCGAAACTCAATCTTGAAGACAGGTTTTAGTATTAGATATTGCAAAGATTTCCGAGACGCGAAGCTGATCATTCTTGATGCTCCGTAATAATAGGCGTTGATGTGAAGCTTCTTCAGGTGTTTGGACCTGATGGTCTTTCCCTTCCAAAAAGGATCGTATCCTTAATCCGTGGGGTCAAACAGCAGGGCCATTTTGACAGACTAAAAGTATGCGAGCGGCAAGCCTCACCATAGCCGTTGTCTATTCAAATATAGGATTTGGGAATTTCCAAATGCGGTAAGCGGGTTCTAGTGTTTGGGTAGGAAACGAATGGTTCGCCCACCACATGCTCGATAAAAATATCGCAAATATCCGCAATAAATTCAGTATGTTACTTGCGTCTCGGATGAAGCTGCGGTATGATCAGCTCATCAGCTCATCAGCTCATCAGCTCATCAGCTCATCAGCTCATCAGCTCATCAGCT
>NZ_JAXBMB010000037.1:0-10928 GCF_033963905.1 Cognatiyoonia sp. IB215182 | reverse complement strand
ATGAGACAAACCAAAGGTTGCTGCCTGTTCGCAGAAGAAGAACAGCATAGACACAAAGTCCCTTACCACGCCAAGGCATACGGTGTTCAACCAGACTAGTCTGGCCGATCGCGGCCAAAGCCAGCCTCTCGACACATTGCTCCGATACCGCAATGCGGCCCGTCATAAGAGACATTCGCTGTACTCGATCTCGGCAGTGGCGGGTGTTGGGGTACCAACTTCTTTACCACTTCTCTTCGACAATTGAAGATCGGAGTTCTACACCCTTTCAGACCATCATGGCCCGACCCAGATGTTCTCAATTTGATAGTGCTGCTCGGCAAGCGATCTGAGCGAGGCCTATGATTTTGGCCTTGGGTGAATTGCGATGACTCAAGAGCCCGAGTGCTCGTCGAGGCGCATCTGGGCCAAACGGAATTGTTCTCAGCGGAAGGTGATCGTCATGCCGCAGGCATTTTTGCGGCACAATCGAAATGCCAAGGTCGGCGGCGACCATGCTGGAGATTGCCTCCAGCCTGTCCAACTCCATCGCATCGTTCATGACGATATCATTGCTTTACGGCCAAGCCTCGATCTGCCTACCCACGACGGCATCCCTATTAAGCCGAATGAAGGGTTGTGAGCGCAAAAGGCTTTCTGGCGTATCGTCTCTCATGCCCTCTGCTACAAGGAGGACCAACTCCTCTATGGTGGCATCGCGGACGAAGCGTGCTTTCTGCAATTGCGCGACTGTCTACTCTGGCACGTTAGGCCCAAAGGGCACTCCAATCCGATTGAGACTTGTGGTACTTCCTCAGAAGTGAACTCTTCAAACAATCCTTCCTTGGCATTGTCGCATGTCCGTTGGATCGGCGGCGGAAGCGGAGCAGCCAAATCAACTATTGCACGTCGATTGACCGAAGCACATGAGGCAGTGATCTACGACACTGACGCCGTCATGAGCGACCATTCATCTCGCTGCCCAAATCAAAAATGTCCGCAACTCGCCAATTTCTTGCGTATTACGATGGATCAAAGATGGGTCGATCGATCCTGTAGACCGCTGGATGCCTGTCGCCAACATTGTCTTCTCACGTATCTGGCAGTTCGTGGATCAGTTTACGGCGGATGTCCTCAACTCACGTGTTGACATGACCAAGGCGCTTGCCGTGGCACTCCATCGACCAGCTTTCTTGCGGTACCCCGGTTGGGTATTGAAAATGATTCTGGGGGATATGGCACGGGAAACCATGCTTGGCGGTCAACGCGTGGTCCCAGGCCAGCTACTGCGGCAGGGTTTCAAGTTCCGCTATCCGGAGCTGCAACCCATGCTGCGCTGGATTCTAGGTGCAAAGGACGCTCGCATTGTACAGCCTACACGCATTGACTCTGGTTCAATGAGCTGCACGCGAAGGAAAAACTCTGCGTGAGAGGAAAAGCCAGAGGCGTCGCAAGACCGTTTGTCGCGGGTCAAACAAGTCGGACTGACACGCAGTCTGCAAGTCGAAGACTTAGGCTCGCGATTTGACGTACGGCAGCAAGCGGATTTGGAAATTAGGCGGAGCGCCCGGCAAGTTCGGGCGCTCCGCTTTTCTTCGTCAGCGGATACGTCCGTCAGGGTGTACAAGGACCTGCCCAGCTGGTTGGACCTGCAGCGCGTGCTGCTGGAAAGGCAGATCAAGCGTAACGCGTGGCAGGACGATGAGCCGCGCGTCATCCTGAACCTGCACGCCTGCCGGAGCCGAACGGTTTTGGCTTACCACGCAGGTCTCGCTAACGATCCAGTCCCCCGTCGCTGGCAGGGCGCATTCTGGGTGCAAGGCCGCGTCGATCGCACCCCTCAGATTGGGGAGCGGTCCGATGTTTCGCACATCAGGGGCCTGAGGTGTCGCGCCCGCCTGGAGCACTTCCCGCATCTCGGTCGATGTGAGCGGATCGCCCCCGGCTGCAATCACCGCGCCTTGCACCGCCGCTGCGGCACCGGCCACGATGGGCGAGGCCGAGGAAGTCCCGTTGAAACCACCGGTGTAGCGCTGGTTCACAAGTCCTACCCCATTCTGTCCATCGGGCGGGCCGATCCCATCAAAAAGCGTGCCATAGCCCAGTGTCGCTACGTTCTCTCCCCAGCCCTGAAGATCAACCCGCTCTCCAAAATTGCTGAAACAGGTGGGCTCGCGCGTGTCGGACGTTCCAGCCCCCACAATGATCGCACCGGAATCACGCATCGTCCGGTCGAACAGCCCGCCATAGGCCGGATCGTCAAAGTCAGACCTTCCGTTGCCGGCCGCCTGGACCACGACAATGCCGTTGGCCGTGGCCGTCTCAATCGCGTCGAAGTTGGCCTGCCAGAATTCGATGGCAATGGCATCTTCGGCACAAGCGCCGCAACCCGCAGGGCATGTCTGTCCGTTCGCCGGACCGGTGCGCTGGATCTCGATCAAGATGATGTCGCCGGCGTCCAGTTGCGCGGCCGCCGCATTGAACGCGTCAGCATCGGTCGGCGGTCCGAAGTGGCTTTCAAAGCCTGCCTCGGCACCATGGGCGATCCCGGTGATACCATAGCCATTATCAGCGGCAACTAGCACACCCATCACCGCAGTACCGTGATCGCGATTGTTCGCACCCGGCCTGATCTGCCCGCCAACCGAAAAGAGCGGCGGCAGATCTTCGTGGCTGACATTGATCCCTTGCTCGACATCAATGATCCGGACCCCGCTACCGGTGCCACCCGGAATGGTCCACGCATAGCGCGCGTCGATCCCTACGGGAGCGGCGTCAAGATAGCCCTGCTGCAAGGCGAAGTCGGGTGTTGGTGGTGGGGCATCGGCTTGTGGGTCAGTTGCGGGCGGCGTGGCATAGGCTACTTCCACAATGGCAAGCGCATTGATTTCACGCAGAAAACCGGCCACATCGCCGTAAACCGTGCCTTCGGCCAATGGGAGCGTCGTGTAAAGCGTGAGGTCGGCCAGCGTCCGTCCACTGCGCCGCTCGCCCGCCTCACGACGTGCGCGAAGCTCGTCGACAGATGCCGTGAAGGTTGGGCGTGCTGCCTCGAGCGCAACACCAGCAGTGCCCGCAGCCAGCCGGTTGACAGTGGCGAGCGCCGAACTGACGTCACCTTCGGTCAAACGGCCATCTCGCAATGCCTGCTGTTCTCGTGCAGTACGCTCCATCGCCGTTAAGCGTGTGCCATCGAGCCGCACCGCGCTGCCTTCGCGGAACTTGATGGTGACGCTCTCTACAGGTGTGTCGTCGGGCAATGTATACGCTTCGGCAGGCGGTACGGGGCGCAAGTTTTGCGCGGGCTGTGCAACGGCCGAAGTTGCAGTGGCAATTAACATTGCAATGATCAGAGGTGTTCTGAACATGATGCTACTCCTTGTCCTTCGATCTCAACAATTGCCGATGCAGACAGCACCGTTCCGCTGAAGACGAATGCGGGTCTGGCCATTGGTGAACAGCACCATGCCGTGATCCGAAATCGTCCCGATTTCCGCCCTTTCCGCATCTGCAGTCCCACGGGCCTGCAAGGTGAGGCGGACGTTCTGCGCCGGATCCTCTGCCACCATCCGCATCCGGGCAAAACGGTTGTCGCGCACGACCATATCCGTGCCGTCGTCATCCCCCTGAATGACAAGTTTGGCTCCGGGCTCGAAAGTGCCGATGCCCACATTTTCCGTTACGACCACATCACCTTCGAATTGCCCGGCGCGCCCTGCACCCTGGTGGATGGCGTGCAATGCGGGGCTGGTGCTTTGGCTGTTCAGCACATTGGCGAACAAAGCGCTCCCTCGTCCGGTTGTTGTTGCCGAAAGGGCGGCCGCGATGTTGCCGGTGTTGTCGGTCTGAAAGAAGCCGGCCCTCCCAAGGCCCTCGTTGCGCACTGCAAGCTTATCTTCAGGTTCTGGCACACCAAGACCAAGGTCACCTTCGGCATCAAAAACAAGTGCTGGCTGTGCTGAGCCGAACGTCCGGATGCGCAGGGGATCTTCATCGCTCTGGGCGCTCACGCCAAGTGCTGCGTCAGGAACAGACGTGCCAACGCCGACCTGACCATCGCCTGCAACCACAAAGGATGTCACACCGCCTGCACGGGCCCGGATCACCTCTTCATTCTCTGGCGCGTTGACCGTGAACTGAGCGTTGTTGCCGGTAACACCGCCCAGCACCGTCTGACCGTTGGCCTCAATGCGCAGCGCCTCTTGCTCTGTCGTCGGATTTTCAACGATGACGGCAGCGTCTTCGCGTCCGCTAAATGCCACGTGCAGCCGGGCCGACGGATCGATGTCGCCTATCGACACCCGATCTTCAGGGTTGCCCGTACGCATCGCACCGGTGCCGGCACCGCTCCAATCGGTGTCCTCAATCTCAAGCGATACCCAGCTGCCAGGGAGCTGATCACAATTCTGATCCTCCTGGATCGCAACGACAAATCCGGCATTTTCCTGTGCGCAAAGTTGCAATCCCTGCGCATGTGCCATCGCTGGCACGACAAGTGGGAGGGCAACAAAAGCTCTTTTCAAAAATATGGTAATCATCTGTTTTTCCTATTCATTTCTTTGGGCCATGGGCAGACGCCACGGCTGAACTCTCTGGTAAAGGGCGAACCGGATTAGCGCGGTTCGCCCGATGCCCTACGCGTTTGCGGTCACGGTGGTGGAACCGACCACACCACCGCTTGCGGCGCTCTTTTCACGCCACTGAACCATGATGTTGGCCACGCGAAACCGGTCCACCGCGCGACGGCGGACAGTCAGGCGGTTTTCACCCTTCTTCAGGATCCCCTTCGGGATGCGGTCCATCCACAGGTTCCAGCCTTCGCGAGCGACCATGTCAAACGACGGCAGATGCTCGCCGTTGATGAGAATCCGGTGGGTGATGGGATCGCCTTCATCGGTTGACGAATTGCCCACATTCTCAGCCTGGATCATGATGTAGCCTTCGGAGCTCACCGATTGACCAGCGCGGCTTGCAAGGACCGGCTCGTCATCAATAAAGAAGGTCCGGGTGGCCTCCTGGTTGGGCTGAACGAACTCTGTATCGAAATTCAGCCAGGCGAAATCTGAACGTAGCATTTGCTTTCCTCCAATGGTTTTGCACCGACAAAAATTGCCGGCTACGTTGGAGGGTAGATCAAGTGGCGTTTGCTAAACGTTGGATGAGCTCGTGTCGGCGACCGGGGTCAGCGCCATCTTCCGAGCGGCCTGAGGGGCGGCAAAGCTGGTGCCGCGAACCTGGGCGCGCGATCCGCTGCGCGCACCAGCGACCGTTAACCAGGGCCAGGCGGGCGTCCCTTCGGCCAGTTCGGCGAAATGACCGGGGCCAAGCGCAGAGAATGCCGCAACCGCCCCCGGGCCTGACGGGCCCAGGCGCAGGCCTTCAACAAACCGGACGAGCGGTCCTGCGGCAATCGCATTAAACGTGCCTTCGCGCCGTACCGGCCCGGGCTGCGTGGGGTCTTGGATCAGGAGCCTGCCTGCCGGGTCGCGTCTTACGTATTGGTTGTCTTCCAGCCAAGACTGCCGCCCACGGCGCGGATAACCCGGCAGTGAATCATCGCGCTGCACATAGAAATCTAGCGGCAAACCCGCATCAGAAGCGACCTCAATCTGCCAGCGTCCGGGGCGGATGAAAACATCGTTTGGCCCGCCCGGTCGGGTTGGTTGGGCTGCAAGCACCATGCATTCTCGCCCCGGTCCATCCGGGGCTTTCAGACTTGCAGGTACCCAACGCCAATAGCATCGCATTGCGACGTTGCTGCTGTCATCTGAAAGGTCGGCAAAACTGTCAAAGATTTCGGGCACAGGTGCACGCAACATCTCTGCGACACCGGGCGGCAATACGCCCAACCCCAGGCTCGGACGGTCCGGTCGCGCGTCACGACGCGGGCCCCAGACTTCGGCAAAGCTGGGAGTGGGATCGTCGGGTGCGAGATGCCAGTAAAGCGGGGATGTTGTGCCGGCTTCAACCCGTGCCCGTGATTGGGTCAGTCGGGTGTTACCGACAGGCACAAAAAAGCTGATTTGTGCATGCGCGCGGGCCGCGTCCCACAATGCCAGCTGTTCCTCAACATAGCGGCCCAAAAGGCCAGTGCCGTCCTTCGGCCCGGCCGTCAACCCGTAGCTCATGTTGATCACCACCGGCACCGCCAGACTGCTATCTCTGTCAACGAGTTCGGCGATGCGCTTGAAGAGTTCGTGAAGAGCGAGCAGCACAAAGAACGGAATGAAAGTGCCTGACGTATCATGTGTCACGCGCGGTGGCAGACTGACCCAAAGCACATGGACCCGCCCGGCACGGTGGCGTCGCTGGCGGCGCGCTGTCGCCGGATCACGGTCCGCAATCAGCATATCCATCACACCCATACCATGGCTTTGCCGGCGCGCGGCGCTTTGCGGTGATCCGCCGGTCATGTCGATCAGTCCGACTTCGCGATAAAGCGCTTCTTCATCGACCAGTCCCGAGGGTTTTCGATGCTGCGAGATCAGTTCTTTGATTTCGCCACGCTGCAATTCGCGCCCACAGACCAGTTCGTTGCCTGCAGCGTGTGGCGCGCCCTGCAGCCACACCCAGTCCAGACTGATCCCGTCGCGTGGGTCATGCAGCATCTGATGGGCAAAAAAGGCGCCATCATCAATTGCCGCTACGATTGAATCCCCTCGCCTGAGGGTCGTATCGAGTTCAGTGAACGCGGGCGCGGTTTCGTCGGTCGGGTCAGGGTCTTCAGGGCCGACGGCCTTGATCGCGACCGCATCAAGGAGCGCCGGCATCGCCGTATCGAAGGGGAAGCTCTCCAGGATATCCTGTATGCGGCTATCATCGATGTTGCTGAATTTGCCTACGTCAGTGACGAGTCGATTGAAGGCACGTTGCTGTTTTTCCGCATCGACCTTGCCCTGACTGCGTGCTGCCTGAGCTTGCGCCTCGTGATCTCGCCACCAGTGCGAATAAGGATATCCCAACCCTTCACCGGTCAGCCTGCCAAGTTCCTTGCGCCAGGTCAGGTCCACCGCGCATTCCAGTCATCAGTTGCCTTGCCCCACAACCAACCCAGCCCGGGGTCGGCCAGAGCTGCCTCTCCGTTTGAAGTGATTGTCATGGCACTGCCTGTGCTGTTGTCCGAGAAAGCTTGCTCGATCGCGCCTAGGTGGAAATCCATGCCAGCCCAGGCCGCGCCGCCAAAACTTCGGTGCGGCACATTCGTCCCTGTGGCGCGCGCCGCGAAATGGTCGGCCAGAGCCAGGCCCAGCACCGCACCTGCCGCGCTGTCGGCCGGAAAATGTACACCTGCGATCGTCCGGTTGATCGCAATTCGCGCGGCGAGGCGAAAGCGCGGCGCGTGCGACAGCAGCGCCTCCATGGGGTCATCGCCCGCTATGTGGCACAACAGGGCGGCCAACATGAAAGCCTCGGTCGCATGGCCACTGGGCAAGGTGCCGTGAGGTGGCGTATCGATCATCGGCTGGATAAGCTGTGAAAAGGTTGCAGGCCTAGGACATCCCAGAACGTGCTTGACCCGCGCGCAAACGACATGCGTCACCCGCAGTGCGACTTCCATCAGTTCCAGCGTCCAGCGGGAACGACTTGCGCGCAGGTCATCAACAGCGGCAAAAAATGAAGTCAGATCAGTGATCTGGGTCAAAATCTCCGATGTGCGTTCAGGCCGAAGTTCTGCATAGCCTCGCAGAAAATCGAGCATCCCGGCAAACTCTGCATTGCTTGGACGTGTCAGCGTGGCAATCGGGGCGTAGGCCCGCGTCAGGTGCCCATCGGCTGCGTTACTCTCCTGAATTTGGAAGACCTGCACCGTGCTGCGTTCTGCTGTCGCATCGCTGCGCACAACGATGCCATCAAGAAGACCAGCGACCAATGTTGAAGAGAGCCAGACATGATCAAGCATCGCCAGCCGCTCGGGCAAATCAGCCGCCACGTCCGGCGGCAATTGGGCAGCGTCAATCTCGGCGAGCGCCTCTGTGCCCAAAATACCGTCGCGGCTGATGTCAAGGGCGTTGGCCAAAAGCGGTGATGCCTGACCGGCATGCCCGACGCCCATCTGCCCCATTTGTCCCATTTGCCCCATCTGTCCCATTTGACCCATCTGTCCCGACAGGCTGAAAATCGGCATGGCGGTGCCCTCCAAATCTATCCGAAGAAAGAAATCTCAGAATTTGACATAATCGGACCGTAGCACGAATCGCTCGTACAGTCTGCCAGAGGAGACCGCCGATCCATGGTTCCTGCACCTCTGATCCTCGATCTTGTCGGTCCTGTAAGCCTGCACGACCGAAACGGATACAATCTGACACCACGGCTGATGCGATCCAGGGCCGTGCTTGCATTGCTTGGAGCAACTGAAGGATACCGGCGCAGCCGCTCATGGATCCAGGACAAGCTTTGGAGCGACAAAACCAAGCCCGAAGGATCGGCTGCCCTTCGCTACGCGCTTTGGGATCTGCGAAGGTCCCTCGGAGATCATCGTGCTGCCCTGATCTGCGAGCACGGCTACATTGCACTCGACCCCAATTCGGTTCAGGTTCGGCTGCCCGAAACCGTACTGGATGGGCCAGTCTTTGCTGAGGGACTCGATATTGATGATGCCGAATTTGAGGTTTGGCTGAGTGAGCAGCGCAATGGAGGCGCTGCGGCTCGGGCCGCACCGTTTCTGGATGAGGGACGACCATATTCACTGCGCAGTGTTGTCCGTATCTATCCCAACGGCGGCGATGACGATCACTTGAATGGTTTGGCGCAGACCCTTGCGATCAGAACGGCAGCCCGTCTGACGCGCACAACCGGCGCATTGGTCCGGATTGACCCCGACGATGACAGCGACACAGCCCGCTTTGCCACAGAGCTGCGCGTTGATCTGCGGCTGTCCAGGGTGCGCGGACGGGTGCTGGCCCAAGTGTCCGTGGCGAATACCCGGCGAGACGAAATCATCTGGACCAACGACCGTGACTTGCCAGGCGGATTGGTGGGGCAAGACCCACTGAACCCATTTGCCAATCTCACCGCCGAAGCCATAGGTCGCGCATTGATGCAACTGCCGCCTGATGCCTCCGATGTCGAGCATGCATCTGCCGCCTTTTGCAAGGCGATGTCGATGCCGCGCAGTTTTGACGCTTGCGATTTGCTTGATGCAATTCAAACGCTTGGCGCGCTTGAAATCGATGAGGTCGCTGCGCGTTCTGCGGCCCGACGCGCGCTCTATCTTGGCTGGCTGGTGATTGAGCGAAAGGCAACCTGCGAAAAATCAGCGCTTGAGGAGGCGCGCGCACTGAGCCGAAGGTCTATCGAACTGGATCCAACCTTGTCAGAGGCGTTCGCCGTCCGCTCGGAACTGGCAGACTTTGATCGCAACCCTGCACTTGCCCATGACCTTGCCCAGTATGCGGTCAATATCGATCCATTCGATCCGCTTGCAGTCGCGGCGCTTTCCAAGGCAGAGGCGCGGCTTGGAGACGGACAGAGCGCCTACAAAAGGGCGCTGTTTGCTCAACAGCTTGCGGTTGGGCTACCGAACCCGGCCTGGTGGGCCACGCTCTGCTGCACGACAGCCATGAGCCACGGCAATACCACTTTGGCGCTTCGCCACGCCGAAACGGCCCACGAGTTGGCCGCTGGCTTCCTTCCCCCACTCAGGTTCCTTGCCGCACTCCGGTTTATGGCTGACGACCTTCAGGGTTGCCGCAGCGCGCTTTCTTCTTTGGCTGCAAAGGAACCGGGGTTTTCGCCGGATATCCTGACCGAGCCTGAGTACCCGCTTCGCTCCATTGATGTCGCGATACTCAGGCAGCTCCGGCAGGCCAAAGTCGTTTGATCTACGGGTCACAGTGTCTAGCCCCCTCGTTCAGTACCACTAATTTTGGGTTTCTCTAGTAAGGTTTCTGTTGCAGGTTGGCGCATGCCTAGGGCATGATGTGGCCGGATTTGGTTGTATTGTCTGAGCCAGACATTAATGGCGACCTGGGCTTGTTTGGTGCTGTGATGTCTGACGTCAGCACCAATGCGACAGTTTAGGGTGATTTGATAAGAGAGGGTTTCTGGCACATCGTAACCACCAAGGAGTGGAGATGAGACAGAAACCCGGAACCAAGCAGAGCCACGGTGAGAAAGTTGTCCAGGACATCCGCCGTGCCACACGCAAGCAGTACTCTGTTGAAGAGAAGATCAGGATCGTGCTGGACGACCTGAAGGGCGAAGACAGCATTGCGGAGTTGTGCCGTCGCGAGGGCATCGCTCAGAGCCTTTACTACAGCTGGTCGAAGGAGTTTCTCGAAGCTGGGAAGAAGCGCCTGGCGGGCGACACGGCACGTGCGGCGACATCGAGCGAGGTCAAAGATTTGCGCCGTGAAGCCCGCGATTTGAAAGAGGTCGTGGCCGAACAGGCGCTGGAGCTGCGGTTGCTCAAAAAAGCATGCTCGGGGATGGGGACGACGCCGCATGAGGTACCCTGCATCAGAGAAACTGGAGATCATCCGGCTCGTCGAAAGGTCACACCTTCCGACCAAACGCACCCTGGATAAGCTCGGCATCCCCAGAACGACCTTTTACCGCTGGTATGATCGGTATCTGGCCGGCGGCTCCGGGGCGCTTGAGGACCGCAGTCCTAAGCCATCACGGGTCTGGAACCGCATCCCAGAGCCAGTGCGCGAGAAGGTCAAGGACCTGGCTCTGAAGGAAAGCGATCTGTCGCCACGCGAGTTGGCCGTACAGTTCACCGACACAGAAAAGTATTTTGTATCAGAGTCTTCCGTGTACCGTGTCCTCAAGTCCTACGACCTGATCGCCAGCCCGGCCTATGTAGTTCTGTCGGCAGCCGACGAGTTCCGTGACAAGACAGCACGACCGAACCAGCTCTGGCAGACAGACTTCACGTATCTGAATGGCCTGCTGCCGGTTTCGTGGACGGCACCTTAAGCTTTCATAGCTCGCTCCTCGAATGTGAT
>NZ_JAXBMB010000036.1:0-11331 GCF_033963905.1 Cognatiyoonia sp. IB215182 | reverse complement strand
CTGATGAGCTGATGAGCTGATGAGCTGATGAGCTGATGAGCTGATGAGCTGATGAGCTGATGATACGGCAGCTTCACCACAAGCGCAAGTAACATATTGAATCTATTGCGGATATTTCGGGCTTTTCTATCAAGCATGTGGTGGGCGAACCATTCGTTTCATACCCGAACACTAGAACCCGCTTACCGCATTGGGAAATACTCCAATCCTATATTTGAATAGACAACAGCTATGGGAAGCCTGGGCCTGCCAGGCTTTCGTTTACCCAACACAGACCAGCTAGCAATCAAGATAGCCAGCTCACCGAAGGCTACCATAGCGAGATACAGCCACTTCAGCGATCCCATCAATCCTATGCACTGTTTATCCCACCCTTAGAAAGGCGCCTAGAACTCCTTTAACTTCAAAGATAATACATCTGCGCAAAAAGCCATGACGCGACAAGATTTAATGCAAAACAAGGCGGGGCATACGTCATGCAGGCTGAGCGTCACGGATAAAACATCCGCCGAGTTCTGAACTAGCTTGTTGCCGACATGGCCTAGATTTCATTTGAGACCCATGGTGACACTTTTGAGCAGGTGCGCTCCACAATCCAACTTAATTGTCAACAGCTGTTCTGGCTAACTAACCCAAGGACCAGTTCATGTCTTGTTCTCAAGAGGCATAACACTTGGAGCGTAAGTCGTAAGCTTTTCGAACCGGGTAGATCGGGTAGATCTCCCACTACATCCGCCCTCGACAGAACACGCGGTGCGTTCGATGAAGTCGAGCACTCAGGTTTTACAACTGTACGCAAATGCAACACCGCCAAAAAGCCAGCGAACACCACCGAAGCAAGAAACACCTCCACTGCACGATTGAAAGTCTCCTTTGGACCCGATGGAAAACAAACCTACTTCAATGGCACCAATCGAGTATTCAACGCTCGATCTTGAACCCAAGCATCAGTTTGAAGCAATTTCACAAGCGGTAGCTCCAATTTGCGAACTCAAGAAACCTCACTCCGTCGGTAATGGGTTTCGCGCTAAGTATTCAGCTTTCGATCTCGACGGGATAGATATCATTGACTGGGAATCTGAAAAAACCAATAGCGAAAGATCGAATGAACTAGTCAGGAAATCCGATTTTGATAATTGGGCGATCTGGCTCGTCCGGAGTGGTTACTTTTGCAATGAATACGATGATCTCTCAGTAAAAGCCAATACAAATAGCTTAATGCTCGTATCCTACGCAGAACCGTGGAAATCATATTGGCAAGGAAGAGGTTTTGTATCTGTCGGGCTTAGCCGTGAGAAATTCTCTTGGATGGCGACATCTCTGGATGAGGCCAATCGCTCGGTACTCAATGGTCCCCTGACAGGGTTACTTAGAACGTTTATCTCTACTCTTGTAAGTGAAACGCACAGGATTTCCGAAGATCAGAAACAGACTCTCTCAAGGTCTTTTTCAAATCTCCTCGCAGCGTCGCTGGAACCAACAGCAGATAATCTTTACAACGCCACACCGGCTTTGAATGCCACCAGGCTCACGATTGCCCGGGAATTCATCCGTAAGAACTTGGGGCAACCGGAACTCAACGTAGATTATATTTGCAGGTCGCTCGGTGTGTCCCGCCGCACGCTCTACAATACGTTTGATGGGCACGGCGGCGTTGCCAAGTACATCAAGACTGCCCGGCTTCAAGCCTGCTACAAGGCGTTGTCCGACCATGCAGATCTTAGATTTGTCAGCACAGTTGCATACCAATATGGGTTCACCAACATGTCGCTGTTCAGTCGGCAGTTTAAGGAACTATATGGCTTCAGCCCTAAGGAGGCGCATGACCACGCCGCGAGCAACCATGTCGCCCCGAATAGCAGCTCTCCAACGCTGCTTGAGCACTTGTGCAAGTCCACAAGTTGTTCAGGCAGCCAAGCATATGACGCTGCACATTGAACCGCAACATGTTGGCAACAGGCTAACGCGCCGGAGCAGGATGGGCAATAAACAGGGCTACTGCGTGTCGTCATAGAAGTCGGTACTCCTGACGCGGCTTGAACAGGGTAGCCTAGGCTGAATGATTGAGCGGCTGCCGTGCCGGTACCGCTTACGTCTATCGCTACGCCGTCGTTGCCGCAGCAGCTCTTCTGCTCGGAGACGTGCCAACTTCGTGCGGTTCGCACCTCTGCCGCGGACCGACAATCACTCAAAGGCTTTGCGCAATCGTAGCGACTACAGCTTTTGGTAGGCTGCATTGCTGCAAAGCAGGGATCATCACCAATCCGTGAAGCAACCAACCCCACATCAAGCGGAGCGCTCCACCGCCTTCATGCCGCTCTCGCAAGAACCACAAGGATCAGCCTAAGAACCCAACGAGGCGTCATCAGTGTTAAGGGTCTCTGAGAACATCCGATATCCTTAGCGCGCAATTCTGAACAGAAGCAGATGCAAAGACCTCCACATGTCGCTGCACCACATCTTACATCGCTCAAGCGTCCGGGTTGGCGTTACTTGGGCTTTGCATCCAAATGTCACATCGGCAGGTTTTCGCTCTGCCTTCTGTTTCCAGTGCAAAACGTTGCTCACTTCTGTGATAGTAGGAGGGAGCAGCTGGTGCTTTTTACAATCATAGGTTTTCATATGATCTCAGACGCTTGGAACTGCGGAAAGACACTTGAAAATGGCGCGCGGAAGACTTGTGAATTCGTTTACTCTGGATTCAACCGCGTTGCGACCTTCAGAACAGTTTGAGTTTTTGCGTGCAGAAATTGCACCTATATCTGGTATGCTCGTAGAGCGACGTGAACCAACAAGGTCGCCGTTTGAGTTTAGAGTACGACGCTATAGTGCTCCAAGTATTGCATTGGAGAGTGTAACTCTCTGGAATCCACTTGAAGTTCGTGTAACAAAGAAATCGATGGCGCTTGCGATGTCGGATCGATTGTCGTTACACTATCGTACGACTGGAACGGACAGTGTTGCTATTTTTGGAAACAATACTAGTGTAGCTGGACCGCAAGATCTGCGAATTATCGACTTTCGGCAGCCCTTCTATTCTGACCTATCTGGGTTTCAGAGCTTGAATGTAGTATTGGATCGCACTGATGTTTTAAGCGAACTTCCTTTTATACATGATAGAAATGGAATTATTATTCAGAGTAGCTCGTTATCCAATACATTACGTCAGTTGGTACTATGTATTTTTCGCGAACTTGAGTTTGCGACTGATGCAGAGGCGACAAAAATGCTCAACCATCTACGTCAGTTCAGCATTGATACATTACGTTTTCATATACTTCGCGATTTGGACAGCACAGAGATATCAAGTCAATCCAAACTGAGCGTAGTGCTTAACTACATTGAGCAGAACTATAATGAACAGAGTCTGACGCCCGAAAACCTCGCTGTAGCAACTGGCATGTCTCGGGCAACACTATATCGGCTCTGTCAGTCGATGATTTCACCTCATGAGTTAATCCAAAAAACAAGACTGAGGAAAGCGGCTCAATTCATCAGAGCAGGCGAGGGTACTAATATTGAGGCGCTTTCGCATAGCGTTGGCTTCGCTGGCAGGCAGTCTTTCACGCGTGCATTCCGAAGGGAGTTCAAATTGTCACCCAAGGAATACAGGCAGGAATACTCACCCTGCGCAATTGATACTCCGGATCAAGGAAACTCGCGGTGTCGACGGAGCAAGATACGAAGAGCTCCACTTCGTCACAACCACAATACTGCGTCATCTTACCCGCTGGGTGAGTCTAAAGTTGGGTGCTGCAACAGAGACCTGCTTGGCGCAAAACCTGATATTGGTGAAGGAATGGGCATTCTTTGAGTGCTTAACTCTTAAAGTCATCGCCCTGAACAGGTAGACACAAATCAAGAAATGTCGCCTATCGGATTAGATGCTTTGTAAGGCTATAGGATCAATTATCCAAGTATGTGGGATCTAGAATTTGTTCCCGTCGAATGGTGGTAGGCATGAAGCCCTTGCAAAGCGCCCATTTACACTAAGGCTCTGGCTTCGAACGCTTCCTCAAGTGCGTATACGCCACCACAAGAAGCGAAGTATCACAAGTCAATTGTAGAGAGTGATGTGCTCAACTATTGCCCTTTTAATGGCGGCGTAGACACTTGCCGTTGGGGCTGAGCAAAACTCGGCCTCCTTGGGGCGTGATGCTCTCAAACGGCAAGCACGTTCCAAGACGCACTTGCCGTCAGGCCAATCTGATGACGATCAGTTTCTGGAGTGGCGGGATTTGCTTTGGTTGATACAATCGATCACAACCTCATTGGCTCTCGGGCGACGGACAATTTACAAGAGTTCAGCGATGGTATCGTTGATGATGGCATTGAAGAGACGGGTGACTTTCGTGATGGCATGTTCAACCAGCGCGACGGTCAAAAGATCACCGTCAAAGATAAAGCCGAGTGTGAGTTGAACGCGTGCTAGATATGTCCGCCGCTTGAGGTGCGCGGCGATAGTAACGAACACCAAGAACACGGCGGCCCAGCCCATGTAACCCCGTATCAGATCTCGGTTAATGAGATGTCTTACACCATAAGATGAAAAGTTCTCAAATGGGCGACCGCCTTCGGGAAAGCGATATTGTCAGGCCCCAACTATCGCTCAAGAAGTCTGCGCAGCATATGGCGCGTATGATCTTGGCCACCAAAAAAGTACGCCAAGACCCTTACGGTCTCCTTTTGCCCATCGAGTTCAAACCAAATCACAGCACGGTCGATGGTTATGTTCCGAACGTCCGGACCATAGCTTTCCCGCATGGTGCCACGAAACGGATTTGAGGCAAGCATGCCAACGCTCTCCTGAATACTGCGAACACGTGCTGCAGCATGCACAAAGGCGGTTTCATCTGGCTCCCCAAGATTCACGTACGTCGCAAACAGATGGTCGAATATCAGAGAGAGATCTTGCTCAGCGTCAGCTGCAATCTCAACCATCCAGGCCAAGATCCTGCCTTTTTCGCTTGATCATATCATCTGTTTGCCGAGCAAAATTTGTACTCGACAAAAACTGACCGTCCTTGCGCTCTTCGAGCAAAACCTTAAGGGCAGCCGTCTCAAGCAATTCCATCTCCTCCTGCTTGCGCAGCAGATCAAGTCCCTGTTGCACTACAGCGCTCATGCTGGAAAACCGGCCCTGGTTGACCAGGTCACGCACATACGCGTCTTGCTGCTCTGAGATCGAAACTGAAGCTTTGACAGACATAGGTATTCTCCCTTTCGATACTTATACTACTGAGTAGTATATCGGTCAATGACCCTTAGATGAAACGACTACCCGTGGAAAATGTAAACGCTCAGTAGCTATCAGGGAGCCGCGAATTTGATTGGGTCAAGGCACCGCTTGCAGAGAAACCACGGCCAAGGGAGGGACAAATGGATCACGCGCCCTTGAACCGCTTGGTTTGCCGCGCAAATGACAGCTGTCACTGAACTGCTGTCGCTGCCGCCCATAGCCGATTGCGGTCAGACGAATGGTAAATGTCTTCGGGGTCCCTCGCATATGCGTCTCAATCTCCATTATGAGACGCACAAAGCGATCCCGCGCCCCAATGATTGTACGAAGGCGACCCGCATCTAAACTGCGGACGTGAACGGCCATAAACCAGCCGATCCGGGCCAATTGTGCCAATCCTTCAGATCCTTCGCCTCGCGAAGCAGTGCTTTGAACTCATCAGTGTTAGCGGCGCGCGCTGTATCCCCAGCAGGCCGCCTCTTGTCGGTCTCCACGAAGTGCTTTGACCAATTGTAGGAGAGGCCCTGTGATATTCCTTCACGGCGACACAACTCAGCGATGCTGTCCTCACCACGCGGCCCATCCAGCACGATCCTGATCTTCTCACCAGATGAATAATACATACTTGTGGCACGCTTAATATCTTTGACGATCGTCTCGCCAGGGCTTTTCGTTGCCTTTCTCATCATCCACTCCTCAGTGGCTACTGACGAGTAACAAACCCTCTCTTAGCAACGAACCGTATTTGGGTCCATGAGCGCCGACGTCAGACAATACACTACACCCAATTCTACCCTGCAGCACGCAGAGAAAACAAATTGCACAATGAAACAAGTACTCGTTACTGCACATATCTCCGGAAACCACCATCCTTTGTTACCAGTGAAAATACAAATTAGGTGTAACTATGAGTATAAGCACCATATTCGGAGTGCCTTTTTTACAATTATTGTTACCAGTGTCGAATTCTGATGATTCTGTTTTTAGTTGGCACGAGACACAACTAGCGAATATACGTCGAAACTCATTGACAGCATTTACCATTTTTACTTCCAATCCGCCCTTCTTGCCCAATCTATTTGGTTTTTACAGTGATCAAATCGCGGTTTATTTACTTGGCGATAATACGGAGCGCCATACTCGCATCGCTGCATACACGATTTTGAACTTCGATATCTACTTCTACATTGAAAGGAGATACCTCGATTTCGTTGCCATAGTTCTCATTCGCACAACGCTAACTTTCGCAATCTGCCAATAGCAGCAGTATGCATCGGCTCGTACTATACCCGAAGGCGTACGCCTTTCGATCGGCAAAAAAAATGCAATCGCGTATTTGGTGCGCTGCCGCGAACCAATGCGACGATATGAAGCTGGGCACTAGAACGACGATACTAGGTTAAACGGATTCCAGCTCATTGAAGGATATAGTGAAATTCCTCAACTCGTATGTGGGAATAATTGCCAGCCTTCAACAGATCTCGGTCAATAGACACCGACACAATTAAGTCGAATACCTGAACTGAAAAAGTGAGTGGAGAAATGCTAATAAGCCACCCCGTCTTAACGAGCCCTTACCCCTCAACTCTGAACCCTTTCGGAAAGCCAGTTCAAGATGGCACTATAAACTGGCTGGTTCGTTACCGCATTATTTGCAGTAAAGGCGAGGAGGATCGAGTTAGGCTGCAAGGGTGGACACGCTGCATGGCACGCTGTTACCCAAATGCTTCTCGTGTTGACTTGCAGTGGATTTCTGATTGGGTCAGTTGGATATTCTTATTTGACGATCAGAACGATGAAGCAGAGCAGGGACGCGGAGCGAAACGCCTAACTGAATATCGCCCCCTTCTTCTGGATATTATGAGAGGTACCCGGGCACAGGAAGGTAGTCAAATGCTCCAAGCCTGGCATGATCTATGGGCACGCATCCGACCGAAAGTGGATCCAAGCTGGCTGGAGCGACTGACGCAACAGCACGATGATTATTTTTTGGCATGTATTTGGGAGGCATCAAACCGTAAAGCAGGCACGGTTCCGGACACCAAGACGTACCTGCTTAAGCGGCTTGATTCAGGCGCTGTATACCCCTGCTTAACTATTATTGAGTTCGTTGGGCAACTGAACTTACCTGAGAGTGTACTTCATCACCCGGTCATTAGCGATCTAAGTCGATGCACAAACAATCTTGTTTGTTGGAGTAATGATATTGTGTCTTTGGAAAAGGAAGTAAAAAACGGAGACGTGCATAATCTAGTTATTGCTCTGAGCAATGAGCACCAAATCAGCCTGCAAGAGGCAACCGACAAAGCAGTCGTCATGTACGAAACTGAAATGGAACGTTTTGAAGCTTTGATAGGTAAAGTGCCACAGTTCTCTACGGAGATTAATATTGACCTGCAGTCCTACATCGAAGGGTTGAAGTTCTGGATACAGGGAAATCTTGATTGGTCGTTTGAAAGCCATAGATACCGTGCCGCATCGTCTAACCACAAATAGTAGCCGATGGTCTGAAGGCTTTGCTCGAAACCGGGGTTTAAATGAAGCCGACTACACTGACTGTACAAATGGACGAGTTATGTAAAAAAACTCCTCCTGTGTTTGATGGTTGAACTGTTCGACCGGATGCTGTTGGCGGGCAATAGCTTTGAGATCCAGTTAGAACGACGGTGCTCATCCGTTGAACCTGACCTCTTGGGCCAGAGTTAGATCTGCAACGCTGCTCGGCTGTGGTTTTGTCCAATTTCAGGTGACCATGCTCCAAGTGTAGCAACGCCTTCAGCATGCGGCAAAGGGCATATCGGGTTGCTTGTGCGGCGGCGCGGGCCGGGAGACCTTCATACCATCGGGCGGCAGAGGCTGGGCCTGTGGTTTCGGACGCGATGGCTGATGCATCGCGGAAGTACGAATGTCTCGCTGCTGGTGATGGCAAGGCCTCTGCCCTCTCAGTCTCCACGATTGAGCCACGACTGTTGGGTCTCGCTGGACCGGACCATATTCCTTTGGATTAACTTGACAGCTTGCCTAGCATCTTTCACGAGTTTGGCACCAAGCTGATTGGGGTGGATGGCCGTTGCTCCAACCGGCTTCGCAATGTGCCACAGCGAAGGTGTCCAAGCCCGCTTTTGAGAGGAGCCGACCTATCTCAGAAGAGAAAGTCGGCTTCAGTCAGGTTCGTAACACTGAAGTTGCATAAAGTAATGGTTCCGTGTCCGGATACAGAAACTGCCGTATCCGAACCGATCCGTATAATGGTCAAATCAGAGTAGGACATACCTGCGATGTTATAGAAACTGATTAGGTCAATGCCGTCTTCAAAGTCTTTTATCGTATCGTTTCCAAAACTGTTTCCCGAGAAATTGTTTCCAAAAACAAATTCATCATTGCCAGCGCCGCCATACAGGATGTCATTGCCGTCGTCGCCATACAGGATGTCATCGCCATCCAAGCCATACAGGATGTCATTGCCAGCGTCGCCCCTAAGGTAGTCGTTGCCAGCGCAGCCATACAGGATGTCGCCGCCAGTGGTGCCAACGATCATCAGCGCTTCGTCTTTTCCGTGTACAAGGATTGAAACACTTGCGGTGCTCTCACCGCCATTGCCGTCAGCGATGGTGTAGGTGAAGGTATCCGTCAGGGTCTGGCCCTCTGCCAGAGCCTGAACAGCGTCTGCGCCGGTGGGATCATAGCTGATGGTCCCGTCGGTGTTCAGCGTCAGGGCGGCCCCATATGTGCTCGTGGCCGAAACACCTGTCACCGTGAGCGCATCTCCCTCGATATCACTGTCATTGCCAAGAAGCGTGGCGGTATCGATCAACGTCACAACATCTTCTGTGATCGGTGTGGAACTCTGCGCAACATCATCGACCGCGACGGGCGCATCGTTGACAGGTGTGATATCAAGCGTGAAGGAACTACTTGCCAATAGAGAACCGTCACTGGCTGTCACCTGTACGCTCAATGTGCCATGGAAGTCCTGGGGCGGTGTGCCCGAGAAGCTCCCCGAAACCGCATCAAACGCCAACCAGCCCGGCAGCGCCGCACCACCAACCAGCGTCGCACTCAAGGTCAGCGCATCGCCATCCGGATCTGTGAACGCATTCGCTGGCAGGGCAAAACTCACAGCCTCATCTTCCGCTGAAGATTGATTGGGCAATAAGACTGTCAAAACGGGTGCATTGTTCATAGCGGTCATTTCTTTATCCAATTCAGTCTATTGAGCTGTCGACATTGGTTTCGTGTGAATCCTGAAATCACTGGCAACGAGCGAAAACTTGGCGTTGCTTTCCGAAGCTTTAGTCTTCGAGGGTTGATTGCCCGCAAGCTCGTCCAGTCAGTTCGATCCTTTTCCAACATTGGAACCAAGTCGCCGTACTGGGAAATACTGAAGTCCTATATTTGAATAGGCATCAGCTATAGTGAGGCCCGCGCCTGTCAGACGTTCACTTTGTCAAAGCGGTCTAATCAGATGGGGTGGATGGCGCCCGCCCCCCCGCCGTCGCAATGGGCTATAATGCAGTTGTCAGAATCTGCGATTGAGAGGAGCCACCCCATGCAAGTTGCCACCGTAGGTCTACGTGTTCAGTCCCCGCATCTGGTGGATCGGACTTAAAATGAAGCGATCTGACTCTAGTGCTGGATACCAAACGAATTGACTGGGCGTATTTGTGGGTAATGAGATAGCAAAACTCAAACAACAAATCTTCAAAAGTGTCGGCGCGGCAACAGCATCAAGTCTCCACCCACCACCTACGCATTCAGGATTCAAGCGAGATCAACGTCGATCAATCAACCATGTAAACTGGGCATACAAGTGTGATGCAGAACGAAGATCCTGGTCGGATTGCGACCTTAGCACAAGACCTCCCCGCTGTTTCAGCGGGCCAGAAGGTGAAGGACCTACTCCTTCCCTCACCGGGCCGCTATGGCGTGCCCATGTTTGGCGGCTCTTGAGATCGGCGAAATGCGCATTCCACGCAGCTCAGATGGATCTAACTGTACTAACACTCCATTGCCACATCTGCGAGGAGCTGCGCCATGTCCCGGAGAACGCGCGCCTTGTCGGCCTTGACCCCGCAGATGCGTGGCGTGTGGTCTTGGCCATGGCAAAGGCTAGTCAGAGCCGATCTTTTGGCAACGATACACACAAAAGCCATCAGCAAAAGACCAAGAAAGCCTGCGCTCGCTTAATGAAGCGCGGTCGCGTCCCTCCGGGGCGCCTGTCGGTCCATCGACCATCTCGCATCCAAGCCAGGAGGCAGCGCGATTCTGAACAAATGCACCGAATTGATTGAGGCGACGGACCGGACCTTCGAGGACATCTGGCTGCTCGTAGATCGGGCCCTGAGGACTGGGCAAACAAAAGAGCCGGCGGTGCCCATTGGTTGGCTCTTGAGCCTTGCGGCAAGACACATGCATGGGCACAATACCAATTGGAACTCTAGAACCGTATAGCACTCCCTGATAATGACAAGATAAGTGGCTACGTTAGTGGAGTAAATTGCTGTTACGGATTTTAAGTGCGCGTATTCCGTCTCCTCACAGGATTTGTCGGCAACCTCACTTAGCTCACCTACTTCCGAAGGGTTGCGCCGCCTTCGATTGACCTCGGCGCGCCATCACATACAGTGCCTCTCTCGCTGTCCCCTCAAAGTCTCATTTTGAGGCCAGCATTTGCGCTGAGGGCGCTGGTGTCGCCCGCATTGCTGAGCCCGGTGGCATAGGCAACGTCGCCAAACAGATCCACACGCTCGGTCAGGGCATAGCTACCGCCAAGACCAGCCCCAAGCGTCCAGGGTTCACGCTCTGTCGTCAGCGACGTTCCCGCCACCTCCACCTCACTGCCCGCGCCAAACTCATGGTACAGGTTCACAATGCCATAGAGGCCACTCTCCCCACGCTCCTGCGCCGCGACCTCAAGCCCAAGCCGCAGCTGCTGGCTGGTCGCATCGCTCAGCGCGACCGCCTCCCGGTGCGCCTCACTCGTGAAGTCACTGAACGTCACTGACGACAGGCTCAGCTGGGATTGCGGGGTCACCGTCAGCCGCGTGCCCAGATCAAGCTGCTGTCCCGCCTCCAGCGACAGCGCATAGCCC
>NZ_JAXBMB010000035.1:0-11563 GCF_033963905.1 Cognatiyoonia sp. IB215182 | reverse complement strand
AAGGCCAAGCGTGGCTGGACATTCCCCTGGGTGTCGTCCTTTGGCAGCGACTTCAACTATGATTTCGGAGTGACATTCGACCGTGAGAAGGGGGCGGTCACCTATAACTACAGGACCGAAGCCGAGCTGGCGGAACAAAACCTTTACGGGATCAAAGCGGGCAAATCGTCAGAACTTCCGGGCTTTAGCGCATTTCTGCGGATCGATGACGATGTTTTCCATACCTACTCGACCTACGGTCGCGGCGGAGAAACAATTGGCGGCTCTCATTACATGCTCGATATGACCGTCTGGGGCCGGCGGCAGGATTTTGAGGAATCACCGGAAGGTTGGCCGCAGGGACCGACATACGGGTAAAGCATGACCTTAGAACGTGTTGATCGCGCACAGCGAACCATCTCAGCCCCTGCCGATGTGATCCATCGCGCTTTTCTTGAGCCGTCACAGCTCGAGACGTGGCTGCCACCCAGGGGATGATCGGAAAGGTTCATGAGATCGATGCTTCGGTTGGCGGCGGATATGTCATAAGCCTACACCACCGAGATGAAACACCCGCGGTCCCTGGAAAGACAACCAAACGCGAAGAGAGGTTTCGGGTTGTGTTCGATGAGCTTGTTCCAGGACGGCAAGTTGTACAGCGTGTTTTGTACGAAGTGACGGACCCAAGCTTCGCGGAAGCAAGGAAGCAAACATGGACGTTTCAGAGTTCCGGACGTCTGACAACCGTGCCAGTCGCCTGTGAAAACGTCCCGTTAGACATTCGACCCGAGGATTACGCCGCCGGACTTAACTCGTCGCTTCTGAATCTTGCAACCGCTGCCGAGACGAGCTGAAATCTTCAAGCTTGACATATGGCAAAGTTCGGATTGCAGCGCAAAGGTGTCAGTTGTTCTGGGCGCAACGATTGTCAGCTCGGAGCCGGTTTTAACAAATGCTACATGCTTTGCAGATGTCTGGTTTACGTCAGGATTTTACATCGTTCGCAAAGCGTGCAGCGTTCTCTTTCGCAAACGCGCCTGCGTCGGCACTCGCATCCCAGAATTGCGGGTTGGCCTTGGGAATGGTGAGGGCTTTTTGCACGGCCGGACGCGCATCGATCCGATCAAACCATTTTTGCAGGTGAGGCAGGCCATCCACGCTTACACGCGCCCAGACGTAGGCGCGTGCCCAAGGATAAGTCATCATATCGGCAATCGTGTACTCCCCTGCCGCAAGCCAATCGCGACCTTCGAGGTGGGTGTCCAGAACCTCAAGCAGCCGACGCGTTTCATCCACATATCGTTTGATTGAAAACGGCTCCTCATGCCCATTGGGCGCAGCAATATGTTGGAAATACATGGCTTGTCCCATCATCGGACCAACGTGACCGACCTGGAAGAACATCCATTGCATGACCTCGGAGCGCTTCAGCGGGTCTTCCGGAAGAAACTTTCCGTACTTCTCTGCCAGGTGCCAAAGGATGGCCCCGCTTTCGAAGATGGCGCGATCCTCGTCACGGTCCACAATGGTTGGAATCTTTCCGTTCGGATTGAGCCGCAGATAGTCGGGTGATTTCTGCTCCTGCTTTGAAAAGTTCACTGAAGTAAGCTCATAGGGCACCCCAGCCTCTTCGAGAAAAATAACCGGCTTGTAACCATTCATCGTTGAAGCGGTGTAAAGGTGAATTGTGGGTTGGGTCATCATCGTTCTCCGATCTGAGGCAGCATCCAAGTGGTCATGCTCAAAGCTGAGGACGAGGCGAAGAAAATCAACTAGTATACTTTTTGTAACCTTAGCTCACGAGGAACTGGACCGATGGAGGCCCGTATCATTCAGGACCAACGCGGGCGCAAGAGCGTCGACAACGCTTGCACAACGCCATGCGCGATTGAACGTGGTATGCAGATCATCGGCGGGAAATGGACCGGCTCGATCCTTTGGCATCTCAAAGACGGCCCGGTGCGCTTTAACGACCTCTCGCGGATGATCGGTGGTGCCAGCAAGAAAATGATCACGGAAAGGCTTCGACAGTTAGAGACCCAAGGATTGGTGTCTCGTGAAGTCGCCGCAACGAAGCCGTTATCTGTCTTCTACGAGGTAACTGATTTCGGCAGAACTGCGCTCGGCTTCCTCGATGAGCTACGCAAGTGGAGCGAGGGCCTGCCAATCGAAGATGATCACCCCAAGAACTAAGCCGTTTCTGGATGCCCACCTAAAGCGGACATTCTTGTCTGGAATGTGAAAGTCCGTTCCGTCCCGTTTTCCCCATTCACAGACCCTACGACTCCGCTTTCGCGGCAAATGTCTGGTGAGCGCGCTCCGGCTTCAGAATCTTGGACGGTCGATCAAGGTCCGCAACGAGCCGTATGGCCCCCTTAGGTCAATCTGCTTGTCGGGTACCCCGACACTTTGGGTACCGGCAACAACCATAGAACCTTTGCCCGGTACTTCGATTTGTCCTCTCGATCATTTTGGACCCACATCGCGGGCATTTCGAGAGGTCCGTTTCCTTTTGGATGGCTTTCTCTCGAACGTGCTGGATATGCGCGCGCCGTATTTCCTTGTTGGCGCCCAATGCGCTACGGCGCAGCTTGCGGGCAAAGTCATGCACCTCATTTTCGGTGAACTGAACGGTTTGTCGAGAGGTAATGTAGTGAAGAAGAGCTTTCCTGTTCCAAAAAACGTTGGGCGGCATTTCCGTTTTGGGCTCTGCTGAACCAACGAATGCGACAAGATTTTCCAGTTGATCCAGTCTGATGCCAAGCAGGTCTTGAACGACCTTTACATGATGGTAGTTCTGGCGCAGCGGGTTCTGAAACTGAAATTTGCGGCATCGCATGACCTGTGTCCAACGCGCTTGGCTTTCGCTTCCAAAAATCCAACCGGACATATTCTTGGTTTCGATCACGAAGACGCCGAAGCGCGATAGGACAATGTGATCGACCTGCGTAGTGCCGTGGTTGGTGGGTAGAGTAAGGTCTTCGAGAACGATGTAGTGCTGGTCATCCAGTTTTCGGGCAAGCGTTGCATTGACGCGTCGTTCTCCTTCGGCGCCAATCACCGTGGGGGAATTCAGGTAAAGGTAAAGAAACGCTACGCCGACTGCGAGCAAGACTAAAAGTAGTTCCAAGGATCCTGTGTTCTCCGCTCAGTCTTGGGCTCAACCCGAGCATAAAACGAATTGAAGTATTGAACAAAAGCCTGAGCGCGATGTTGGTTGCAGCTGATCTCGAACGACTACTTGCGGGAACTACGCCGCAGCATCTGCCAGTACGACTAAGGCCACCTTCGCGCCGCCCTCAAGGACTTTGCAATACCTATTCTCTGCGCATTGCAGCAGCAAGCAACTGCTCACACGCGCGATAGATGCCGACAGATCTATACGTACCTTTCAGATTCCGTAATGTAAGGCACTGAACAACATGTGAGACAGAAAGAATGCAAATCGATCTCAAAGCACTAACACGCAAAGAACTGGAGAAGCTCAAAGCTGATATCGACAAGGCCCTGGCGAAGGTGATGGCACGCGAAAAGAAGGCAGCACTGGTTGCCGCTGAGCGGGCCGCGGAGACGCATGGATTTTCGTTGGCTGAGATCACAGGTGTTGACGATTCGCCCACAAAACCCAGACGCAAGATGGCCAAAAAGCCATCCGTGCCCGGCAAACCCAAATACGCCAACCCGGATGATAAAAAGCAGACCTGGACAGGTAAAGGACGCAAACCGGACTGGTTCAATGCAGCACTTGCCGCCGGTAAAACACCAGAAGACATGGTGCTCTGAGGGCTGCCAAGAGCCATCGGGGCGGATCTCGCATGCGCGTGTTAGGCCCAAATTGATCAATGCTGCGCCGGGTGTGAGTGACAGTTTTCTTCGCAAGGCAGCAAGTGCCATGGCAGGAGGCGACTCCTGCAAGGCGTCTGATCACAGACCTGCGTCAGGACCGTTTCCTGCTATCCTGCGGCATTCAACGCCACAGCAAGAATATGCGCCTGCCGGCGTAACTCCACCAAGGTTATCCGCCTCTGGTTCACGATCATTCGCCAGTAGAGCGGCGATGGAAGCAGGTCCAGGGCGAGCTCGCGGTCGAGACTTGCGGGAAGTTCCTTGCGGCTGATCGCCCGATCAAGCAAGTCTTCGGCCCTGTCTCGCCGCGCCGTCGCAATGGTGTCGAGCAACGGGACCAATTCGTCCGACCGGGCTCGCTCGGCAAGAAGGTCCGGCAGGATGCGTCGCATCTTAGGGTGACGAAAGACGGTTCGGAGCGAGCGCAGGAAGGCTGTAAGGTCTGCTTCGATGCTGCCCTTATCGGGGATGGGCGTCACAGCCAGCGCGACATCTTTTATCGCCTCGTTGGCAAACGAGCGCTTCGATGGCCAACGACGATAAATTGCGGCTTTGCCTGCCCCCGCTCGCTTGGCGACACGCTCAAGGCTTAGCGCAGCATAGCCGCGCTCAGCCCATTCGTCGAAGAACGCGCGGTAGAGGGCTTGCGTTAGCTCGGGCCTTTGCAGCGCTGCACCGGACAATTGTCGCGACCTTTGGTCGGAGGTTTTCTTTGCCATGCGCATCCTACTTGTTTTGCGTTGGAACGTTAGCGTTCCGCTCAAAGGGATGAAAACAAAAAATAGATGGCAGGGCCACAATCACGAGACTTGTCAGATTGGTTCCTCTCCAACGCATTGACATAAGCGCCATATCTGATTTCTTTCGACGGAACGCTTGCGTTCCGTCGAAAGCTCCCCATCTTCCTAGTCAGAGAACCGTAACGAAAGGAAGCTCCGATGCCTCACACCGATCCACTGCCCGCATTAACGACGTTGCTGCAGAACAGCCTGGGTGATCTTCTCGAACCAGCTGACAGCTTCCCGGAGATGTGCTCCGAGGATGTCGTATTCGAGGCGCCCTATGCGCCTGTCGAGTCTAATTGTCTCAAGGGTCGCGATGCCGTTGCCACCTACCTGCCAGTGGTGCGCGAGCATTACGATATTCAGGAGTTGGCTGAGACCGCACTCTACCGCACCACTGATCCGGAAGTCGTAGTTCTCGAATTCGAAGCACGTAACAGCACAGGTCGGAAGACCGGCCTGCCGTATGATCAGAGATACATCAACGTCATCCGGATCCGGAACGGCAAGATCGTCGACTACCGCGACTACTGGAATCCCGTTGTGGCCCTGTCAGCAGTGGGTGGCGCCGATGGCATGCCTGACGTGGTGAAGGGGGGTACAGCCTGACCTGCAACACGAGAGACCGGGTGCGACGGTTGGCTATCGTCGCTTGCACATCCTGCTTCAACGCGAAGGTATCAAATTGAACCACAAGTAGCTGTTCCGACTCTACCGCGAAAGAACGGTTAGCGGCCGTTTCGTCCGCTGGCCGCCCCAGCCCGACCGTCAAATCCGTTGTCCACTTTGGGACTACACTTGGCATCCAATCAAAATAGTCAGATGGCAGCAGCGAGCCACTTGTTGACCGATGCATCCACGTCATTGAATGGCCGAAAACACTGCTCTTAGTCCTCGCTAAGCTGACGTAGCTCTTCCTCAATCGCATGAACGAAATCAGCCGCTTTGTCCGGTGCAGCCTCAAAGGCAAAGCTCGGTTCGATCAGCTCCAATTCCATGAGCATAAACCTGTTCTCGCGTATAACCCCATCAACACGTGCATAAAGCGGCACCTGGTCAACGAAGGCGAGTATCTTGCTGGCCTGGTTGATCACTTCGTCTGATATCAAAACAGCGACACGATCCGGACCTTCCCCAGGGTTTGGCAATCGCTGCACGGCATAGGCAAACTCACCGCGGAAGAAGTAGATAAGCGTCTCACCAAAACGTGCAACGTCGCTTTGAAACGGTTGCAACACTGCTTTTTCGGTCGGCATAATACTTGCTGGCCACTGATCATATTTGGCCAAATCGAGCACATCGACGAAATGTCCGCTTTGGCCGGATAATGGTTTTCGGACCGCTCGATGCCACCCGTGCTGTCGCATAATTGCGCGAATTGCATTGTGATCTTTTGGATCGACCAGTTTCGTTTCCGGTACATTGAAACCTGCTTCACGTAATTGGAGAAGATAGGACTTGTCGAAATTCCAGCGCACCAGCGCTAGCGGATTGCGAACCCGCACCGGATCGAGGCTTTCCAGCCAAGCCAAGAATTTGTGTGGCGCCTTGTAGTAGTCCCAACACGACCGCAACAGGATGAGGTCGCAAGACCGAAATGCTGACTGATCATCGCCGTTCCATGGCACGGAAACGCAGGTGTGACCCGACAAAACCAGCGCCTTCCGAAGAGCTGCATCACTTGCTGGCGCGGGCCATAGAAGGCTAGTTGCCAATACGATGTTTGCGATAGGGTTCTCCTTACGTAGATCCCAGTCTCAAGATTTGGATCAGTCGTAATAGTCTTTTATCTAAACCGGATTGGCCAGATCAAACAGGACGCAGGCCACCCGGCTTTCCAAAATTGAATACGTTCGGAGAGTCGTGGAAAACTTGGCCAATACCATGGCCGCAGAAGTCACGGACGACGCTGCATCGGTTCGCTTGCACGAAGCTCAACTGAGAGAGTAATACTTCGAAACTGCACTCCTCAGTTTGGCAAGAACCTTGAGGGTCAGTGGTGCGGCCTCTGAAACTAGCCTCAGTTAGCGCCGCGCAGCGCCTTTCGAATGTAGGTATTGGCGGACCGGAAGTGTGATGGACCGGATGCTTCGGCAAATCGACCGAGGGTCCATTTACCAGTCCATGGATTCGTGCCACTCGTGTATAGCAGCGCTTCGTCGTGAGCCTCGATGAAGCGACGCAACTTGTCGCTAGCAGCATCGAACTCCGAGAGCAGATCCATCCAAGGAGTCTCGTTGCCTTTCGCATAGAGCGGCGCATTGTACTCCTTGAGCTGGTTCCATTTGTAGCCCTTGGCTGGCACGTGCACTTCCCGTCCCGCAACGCCGTCCTCGTACCAACCGTGGAACAGCCCCATCCAGTGGGTGCGATGCGCGACAACGCCCTTGATTGTGGTATCGTCATCAGGTGTCGACAAAGATGACTTCTCTTCGTCGACACCATCGAGTGTCTTGCGTAGCTTCGCCAAATCCTTATCGAACACGGCAAGCAAATCGGTCTTGTTCGTTGCTGCTGGCATAGTTCACCATTACCCAAGTCAGTTGATTGGTTGCTTGATCTATCTCAATGAGGCCAATCATTCCGAGGAAATCATGGCGGTCTTTCCGACAGATGGAGTGAAAGCCTGCTCCCTCTGATGACCGGCCAGCGTGATCCCAGATCAAACGTCTGGCTTAGGCTGCGACCTGCTGAATACGACTGTAGCGCCCAATTGGAGCGGCAATGACCGGACAGGACGCGCTACTGCGTCTTAGAACACCACTTTGAGGCCTGCATTTGCGCTGAGGGCGCTGGTGTCGCCAGCGTTGCTGAGCCCGGTGGCATAGGCAACGTCGCCAAACAGATCCACACGCTCGGTCAGGACATAGCTACCGCCAAGACCAGCCCCAAGCGTCCAGGGCTCACGCTCCGTCGTCAGCGACGTCCCGGCCACCTCCACCTCACTGCCCGCGCCAAACTCATGGTACAGGTTCACAATGCCATAAAGGCCACTCTCCCCACGCTCCTGCGCCGCGACCTCAAGCCCAAGCCGCAGCTGCTGGCTGGTCGCATCGCTCAGCGCCACCGCCTCCCGGTGCACCTCACTCGTGAAGTCACTGAACGTCACCGACGACAGGCTCAGCTGGGATTGCGGCGTCACCGTCAGCCGCGTGCCCAGATCAAGCTGCTGTCCCGCCTCCAGCGACAGCGCATAGCCCGTCCCGCTGTTGCCCTCCGTCAGGGTCCCGAGCCTGTCCGCGGTCAGATCGCTGGTGTAGGAGGTCAGCGTCACCTGCCCGTCAACATAGAACCGGCGCGCATCATACCACGTGGCGGCCAGCCCAAGGCCCAGACCACTCGTCTCGATCGACCCGTCCCCCAGGTCAGAGCTGACATCCGTATTGCCCGTCCCGTAGGAGAACATCAGCCCGCCCACAAGCAGGCCCGCATCACTGCTGTTCAGGGTCAGATCCGCCCCGATCTCCATCTCCCACAGACTGCTCTCAAGTGCCGCCCCTGTGGTGCTGTGCTCTTCCGACGTGGTCAGCTGCTCTGTCCCCATCCGGATCCACAGTGGCGTGCCCGTACCCTGATCAGCCGCGTCAGCCCCTGCGCCGCCCCAGGCCAGGCTCCGGAAGTCCTGCGCACTGCCCCGTGCATACAGCCCAGAGGGCGCATTGAACGCCAGAAGCGACGCACCATAGCTGTCATAGACCGGCGCGGACGGTTGATAGGTGACTTCACCGCTCTCTGACAGCGCGCTCAACGCCAGACCCTGGTCCGTCTCAGCCAGCTTATAGAGGTGGGCACCCGAGATCACCCCATGCTCCCCGTCCGAGGTGACATAGTTGCCTCCCACAAGGGTGAAGGTCCCGTTGGCCTCTCCGCCAACAGAGACCACGTCCATCACAAGCGGGGGCCCCTCGAGATCGGCGCTGTCCAGACTGGCAATCAACAATGTCATCTCACCTGACGTGTCGCCGGTGATGACAACCGTATCGGTGCGCAAACCATCTGCATCCCGACCCATATCCAGGGCAAAAACATCCGATCCCGTGTCCGATCCGGTGAAATTGCCCTCAACTCTGATCTCATCCCCCGTCTCGCCGTTCTGCACGCTTAGGAACACGTCGCCCGCATTGTTGGTCACATCACCTCGGATGGTCAGGCCCCCTTCCCCGCCCGTCGCGCGGAACGCAGACCTGCCGTCGATGGACAGACTCGTGTCCAGTATACCAACCCGATCAAGGCTGAGGGTCGTATTATTCAACGTGACACTCTGCCAGTTGACGAGCCTGTCCGCTGTGTTTGTGATGCTTTGGCCCTGCAGGCTCAGTTGATCGTTACCGCCCAGACCACCGTCGAGAATGTAGGACCCATCATAGGTGGTTGCAGCGGAAATCGTGACGGTATCGTTGCCGTCACCGGCATAAAGATTCCCTGTGAAGCTGCCACCTGTCAGGTTCAGGATATCGTTGCCCGCCCCAAGACGAATATCCCCTTCGATGATCCCTGCCGAATTGATGACAGCTGAGCCATCGTCGTCTGGGGTCCCGTCCCCCGAAGATCTGGCAGTCTCAGTATGTATCGCAATACCAGAGTCCCCCGCCTTCACAGTGGCGGTGCTGGCGATGTCAATTGTCCCGCGGACGCTGGAGATTGTGCGGATCGCGGCGCCGTTGCCAGCTCCTCCCGTCACGGACCCGGCCACGTCTACGTCAAAGCCGTTTGCACCCAACTGAACAAACTCATCGCTGTCGCGGCTCAACCGCTCGAAATTCCCTGATACACGAATCCCATCTGAACCCGATCCGGACGCCGTGACAACGGCATCCGCACCCAGCGTGACAAACGCCTTCGCTCTCGACTGCCCGTCCGGCTTCAGCGAGCGGACATTGACACCCTGCTCGAGGGTGATCTGAATAGGCGCTTCCGATTCCGCCCAGATCCCGTGAGAGTTTCTCCCAACCGTGGTGACTGTACCGCGCTCCATCTCCACGACCACGTTGCCAGAACCACTGGTGTCCGCATAAACCCCATGGGATCCGCGGGTGTCACCGGGGGTATTATACGTCACGATGGACCCCCCGGTCATTTCCACCCTCACCTCTTTATCATTTTCCTCTTTGTCGATCCGCGCATAAAGCCCGTGAGAATCCCAGCCTGTCGTCCTGATAGAGCCGCCGTTCATTTGCACCAGTGCCGTACCTTTGCCGCCATTGGCTTGCGCATAAGCGCCGCGGGCTGCGTCACCGTTAATATGGATCGTCCCGGCTTTCATGACAGCCGTCGCCGTCCCCTCGGAGTCATCATGAGTGCTGGTGGAGAACGCCTGAAGCCCGTGAGCTTGCCATCCATACGTGGTGATTCTGCTGGCGTGATGCGTTTCATCCATTTGCACAAACGCATTGCCAAATTTTTCGGTATGCGCACGAAGCCCAACTGCCCTGGTACCGTTCGTTGTGATCCTCCCTCCGGTCATGAGCGCTTCCACATCGGCCTCACTATCATCCAGCGCGGTATCGACGACTCCCGCCGCAACCGCGTAAGCATCATTACCATCGATGTTGATTATTCCGCCCGCCATGCTCGCGGTTGCCTTGCCATCCTCACCGCGGGTGACTGCACGCACGCCTGTACCAGCAGCAGTAATTATTGTTTGGTTTCTGTGCTGGGATTCGTCGATTATTCTAGCCACCACCGTGCCTGTATACGCTCGGCTGTGGGCATAGGCCGCAACCGCTCCGGCCGGACCACCCTGGACGCCGAACTGCGTGACGATTTTGCTGCTGCCGCTCATTTCCGCTGTCACGTTTCCACCAACGCCGCCGGTGAACGCCGAAACCCCCTCAGAATTTCCGCCGGCAACGGTAATGGTTCCTCCGGTCATTGTCGCAGTCGCCGTCTTATCGCTTGAGCCGTTTTCAATCCGCGCAGCAATCCCGGCAGAACCGGCAACTCTTGCCATTATATTCCCACCATTCATTTGGGAGTCCACGTTTCCAGTGCCTGAGGTCTTCGCCAAAACCCCGTGATTATGATAATCTTCATCGTCCGTGGCGTTGATATTCCCGCTGTCCATTTGCACAGAAACATCATGGTCACCCCCATAGTCCACAGTCACCCCAAAGCCGGCCACCGTGATGCTAGAATCGCGAATTGGAGAAGCGCCAAGTGCAGGAACGCCAAGGGTCAGGGTGTGCACATTTTCTTGCGGACCACCATCGTAACCACCACTTTCAAGGTTGCCCGTATAGGCGATGCCATCAGCGTAAGTGCCAGCGCCACATGAAACGACGCCGTTAGTCGAACCGCCGCACGCATCGGCCTCCGGGGCCGCCTGGGCCGCCGCCGGGTCCACGCTGCCGGTAAACAACACCGCAGCGGTGGTCACCACCGAAAGCCCTGGCGCAATGCTTGCTACCCGGCCCTTGAACTTGGTCAAACGACCACCCCGAACCGAGACGTTACGCGGGCGAAGGACCGGCTGGGTGTCTGAGGACTGCTTTTTCATTTTTGAAACTCTCCTGTGAGGGACTTGAGCACAATCGAGGCAAGGCACTGCCCTGCCCGTCAGGCGGTCAGTGGGGTGGCAGAATTGCGGGCATCAGCCGGAGGCGCTGTTTAAGCCTCAAGCGGAAGCGAACCACAGTTGGCGGTCGGCTGCGTTGCTTTCGCGCCGTCCGTTCTGATCGTCGTAAAAAGTCCGGGGTGGTTGTAGCTGATCTCACGCTGGTGACGGCCACATCGCGCGTCACGGGGTTTAAGGGCGAATGCGTCAAGCAGTCCGACCCGGAAACCGAGATTGGGCGGCCAATTAATCCGCGGGCAATGGCCGACTTGCAGCCGGATGTCAGATTGTCAGGAAGCGGAAATCGGTGAGTGCTACTGCCTACGCCAGAGCGCAGCGCCTGATGAGCTGATGAGCTGATGAGCTGATGAGCTGATGAGCTGATGAGCTGATGAGCTGATGA
>NZ_JAXBMB010000034.1:0-11772 GCF_033963905.1 Cognatiyoonia sp. IB215182 | reverse complement strand
GACCGAGCGTGTGGATCTGTTTGGCGACGTTGCCTATGCCACCGGGCTCAGCAATGCGGGCGACACCAGCGCCCTCAGCGCAAATGCAGGGCTCAAAGTGGTGTTCTAGAGAGAGACCAGCATTGCCATTGTGATTGTTGGAAGGTCAACAAGCAGATATTTTATGGGTACCGCAACGACCGCGCTGAACGTTTGTTTTTTCTCTGCGACAAGTTTGAATTGGTAGAATTATTCCTGACCAAGCCGTCATCGTCGCTTGGAGTTTCGCTCGTGCAGCAAGTCGCAAATTGCGAGAATCTGACACGGATAATCGGACTGCAAATGGTGGGCAAGCGGGACCTAATGAGCTTTCGCTGCGACTGAGCGAGCGTTTGGTTGGCCCGTGTTGCTAACATGAGCGTCTGACAGGTGTGGCCCTCACCATAGCTGATTTCTATTCAAATATAGAACTTTGGTATTTCCCCGTAGAGCGATCTCGTTCCAGTGTTGGATAAGAGAAAGAGAAGAATTGACTGGACGGACTTGCGCGCAATCAAACAGCAAAAGTCAAGCAACAATACCTTGGAGCGTTTGCCGGGAAAGTAGAGCCAAATATCCCATCATTACCGGTGCGTTTAGGGTTAGAGCAACAACAGGTCGATCGCTCCCCAGTTTGAATTGGATAAAGAAATGACCGTTATGAACAACACACCCGTTTTGGCAATTGCATTGCCTCATCAGTCTTCAGCAGAAGATGAGGATGTGAGCTTTGCATTGCCGGAAAATGCATTCACGGATCTGGATGGCGATACGCTGACCTTAAGTGCGACGCTTGCTGATGGTGCCGCATTGCCTGGCTGGTTGGTGTTTGATGCGGTTGCAGGGAGCTTCTCGGGCACACCGCCCCAGAACTATAATGGCATCGTCAATGTAATGGTGACGGCCAGCGACGGGTCACTATCAGCAAGCGATGTCTTTGCGCTTGAGATTACATCTGTGAACGATGCGCCTGTCACGCTAAATGATATTGTTGGCACGAGTGAATTCCGCGTCAATGAGTTTACCCACAGCTCGCAAGTCTACCCGAGCGTGACAGCCCTCGCCAATGGCCATTTTGTTGTCACCTGGGAATCTAATGGCGGGCAGCAGGGCGACACGTCTGAATCTGCCATCAAGGCCCGTATCTTTGATGAGAATGGCGATGAGATTGTCAGCGAATTCCTGGTCAATGAGTTTACCAATGGCGTGCAAAGCTGGCCAAGCGTAACGGCGCTCACCAATGGCCATTTCGTTATCACCTGGCAGTCTGATGATGCGCAGCAGGACGATACGTCCAGTACTGCCATCAAGGCGTCTATTTTTGATGAGAACGGCGTTGAGATCGTCAGCGAGTTCGTCGTCAATGAGTTCACCGATGGCCCTCAAAGGCTCCCGAGTGTAACGGCACTCACTGATGGTCAATTCGCTGTCAGCTGGGAGTCTCTTGATCAGCAGCAGGGGGATACTGATTGGGCCATCAAGGCCAGTATTTTTGATGCGACTGGAAGTGAGATCGTCAGCGAATTCCTGGTCAATGAATTTACCAATGGCGCTCAACACGACCCGAGTATCACGGCCCTCACCAATGGCCATTTTGTCGTCACCTGGGCCTCTTGGGACCAGCAGCAGGGCGATACGTCCAGTACTGCCATCAAGGCGCGTATTCTGGACACGGATGGAAATGAGATTGTCACTGAGTTCCGTATCAATGAATTTACCAATAGCGCTCAAACCAACCCGAGCGTGACAGCCCTTGCCGATGGCAATTTTGTCGTCACCTGGATGTCTAATGATGGGCAGCAAGGGGATGCGTCTGGTGGCGGCATCAAGGCCAGTATTTTTGATGCGAATGGCGATGCGATCGCCAGTGAATTCCTGGTCAATGAATACACGACGCACTATCAAAGTTATCCAAGTGTTACCACCCTCGCCAATGGCCATTTTGTTGTCACCTGGGCGTCTAAAGGTTCGCAGCAAGGGGATGATGATTATGCAATCAAGGCTCGTATTTTTGACGCGACTGGCAACGAGATTGTCAGTGAGTTCCTGGTCAATGAAGTCACCCATGGCCCTCAATGGGATCCGAGTGTGACAGCCCTTGCTGATGGCGGTTTCGTCATCACCTGGGAATCTGGCGATAGGCAGCAAGGTGATGCTTCTTCTGCGATCCAGGCACGTATTTTTGACGCAAACGGTGTTGCTCAAAACCCCGATCCGATCACCGAAGATGCTGTTGCCCTGATTGAGATAGCCACACTTCTTGGCAATGACAGCGATGTCGACGGGGATGTGCTGACGATGACAGCTGTTGATGCCACGAGTGCGCATGACGCGACCCTGATGCTGAACACCAATGGCACGATCAGCTACGATCCCACCGGCGCGGCTGATGTGCAGGCCCTGGCAGAGGGCGAGACCCTGACGGATACATTCACCTATACGGTCAAGGACGGCCATGGCGGGGAGAGCACCACAAGTGTTTCTGTTATTGTGCACGGCACCAATGATGCTCCTGTTGTGTCCGTTCCATTGCCTGATCAGTCTTCCGCGGAAGATGAGGCCGTGGCCTTTGCCCTGCCCGCCAATGCATTCACGGATGTGGACGGTGATGCGCTGACCTTAAGCGCAACACTTACGGATGGTACGGCCCTGCCGGGCTGGCTGGAGTTTGATGCGGCTTCCGGGAGCTTCTCGGGCACGCCGCCCCAGGACTTCCATGGCACATTGAGTGTCACGGTGACGGCCAGCGACGGGTCTCTTTCAGAAAGCGGTATCTTTGCGCTCGAGATTACACCCGTCAACGACGCACCTGTCGCGGCGGATGATGTGGTGCAGAGTTCCACACTGGTCACCGAAGATGTTGTCACCTCGATTGATATTGCCGCCCTTCTGGCCAATGACAGCGATGTCGATGGGGATGTGCTCGCGGTGACAGCTGTTGATGCCACGAGTGCGCATGGGGCCGCGCTGGAGCTGCACACCGACGGCACCATCAGCTATGATCCCACCAATGCAGATGCTGTTCAGGCTCTGACCGTTGGTCAGACACTTATCGACACATTTACCTATGTGACCAATGACGGCAATGGTGGTGTGAGCGTCGCAACCGTTTCACTCGTTGTGCACGGCACCAACGATGCCCCTGTTCTGGCGATTGTATTGCCTGATCAGTCTTCCGCGGAAGATGAGGCCATGAGCTTTGTTTTGCCAGCGAACGCATTCACGGATGTGGATGGGGATACGCTGACCCTGAGTGCGACGCTGGTTGGGGGTGCGGCCCTGCCGGACTGGCTGGTGTTTGATGCGGCTGCGGGGAGCTTCTCAGGCACACCGCCCAAGGACTATACGGGGCAAGTCAGTGTCATAGTGACGGCCAGCGATGGAGCTCTTTCAGAAAGCGGCATCTTTGCGCTTGAGATTACCGCTGTCAACGACGCGCCTGTTGCGGCGGATGATGTGGCGCAGAGTTCCACGCTGATTACCGAAGATGTTGTCACTCCAATTGCTATAGCCACGCTTCTTTCCAACGACAGCGATATCGACGGGGATGTGCTCGCGGTGACGGCTGTTGATGCCACGAGTGCGCATGGGGCCACGCTGAAGCTGAACTCCGACGGCACGATCAGCTATGATCCCACCGGCGTAGATGGCATTCGGGCCCTGGCAGAGGGCGAGACCCTGACGGATACATTCACCTATACGGTCAAGGACGGCCATGGCGGGGAGAGCACCGCAAGTGTTTCTGTTGTTGTGCACGGAACCAATGCTGCCCCTGTTGCGGCAACTGCATTGCCCAATCAGACTTCCGCAGAAGATGAGGCCGTGAGCTTTGTATTGCCAGCGAACGTATTCACGGATGTGGATGGGGATGCGCTGACCCTGAGTGCAACGCTGGCTGGGGGTGCGGCCCTGCCGGGCTGGCTGGTGTTTGATGCGGCTGCGGGGAGTTTCTCGGGCACACCGCCCCAGGACTATACCGGGCAAATCAGTGTCACAGTCATGGCCAGCGATGGCTCACTGTCTGAAAGCAGCACCTTTGTGCTTGAGATTACCCCTGTCAACGATGCCCCTGCTGCGGATGATGACTTTGTTTTCCAGAGTTCTACTCCGATCACAGAAGATGTTGTCACCTCGATTGATATTGCCGCCCTTCTGTCCAATGACAGCGATGTCGACGGAGATGCGTTCACGGTGACAGCCGTTGATGCCACGAGTGCGCATGGGGCCACGCTGAAGCTGAACACCAATGGCACGATCAGCTACGATCCCACTGGCGCAGCTGCTGCGCAAGCCCTGGCAGAGGGTCAGACACTTATTGACACATTTACCTATACGATTGAGGACGGCCATGGCGGTGAGGACACCGCAACCGTGTACGTCGTTGTGCGCGGAACCAACGATGCACCTATCGTAGTTAATGATACGGCGCAAACTGCCACGCCGGTCATCGAAGATGCTGTCGCCCTGATTGATGCCGCCATGCTTCTTGCCAATGACAGCGATGTCGAGGGGGATGCGCTGACGATGATAGCGGTGTCTGATATGAGTACGCATGGGGCCACGCTGAAGCTGAACGCCAACGGGACAATCAGCTATGATCCCACCGGCGCAGACGCTGTGCAGGCCCTGGCAAATGGCCAGGCCCTGACGGATACCTTCACCTATACGGTCGCGGACGGTAAAGGCGGTGAAAGCACCGCAAGTGTTTCAATCGTGGTTTTTGGAACCAATGATGCACCGGTCGCGGCGGATGATGTGGTGCAAAGTGCCACGCCGATCACCGAAGATGGTGTCACCCTGATTGATATCGCCACGCTTCTTGCCAATGACAGCGATGTCGAGGGGGATGCGCTGACGGTGTCAGAGGTGTCTGCACTGAGTGCGCATGATGCCGCGCTGACGCTGAACTCCGACGGCACGATCAGCTATGATCCCACCGGCGCAGACGCTGTTCAGGCTCTGGCAGAAGGCCAGACCCTGACGGATACCTTCACCTATAGGGTCAAGGACGGCAGTGGCGGGGAGAGCACCGCAACTGTTTCAGTTGTTGTGCACGGCACCAATGATGCCCCTGTCCTGGCGATTGCTTTGCCCGATCAGTCTTCCGCAGAAGATGAGGCTGTGAGTTTTGCCTTGCCGGCCAATGCATTCACGGATGTGGACGGTGATGCGCTGACCTTAAGCGCGACACTTACGGATGGCACGGCCCTGCCGGACTGGCTGGAGTTTGATGCGGTTGCCGGGCGCTTCTCGGGCATACCGCCCCAGGACTATACCGGGCAAGTCAGTGTGATAGTGATGGCTAGCGATGGATCTCTTTCCACAAGCGGCACCTTTGCGCTCGAGATTACCCCTGTCAACGACGCCCCTGCCGTGGCGGATGATGTGGCGCAAAGTTCCACGCCGGTCACCGAAGATGTTGTGACCCCGATTGCAACAGCCATCCTTCTGGCCAATGACAGTGATGTCGAGGGGGATGCGCTCACGATGACAGCCGTTGATGCCAGGAGTGCGCATGGGGCCACGCTGGTGCTGAACACCAACGGGACCATCAGCTATGATCCCACCAGTGCAGCTGCTGTGCAGGCCCTGACAGATGGGCAGACCTTGACGGATACCTTCACCTATACGGTTGAGGACGGCAATGGCGGGGAGAGCACCGCAACCGTATCAATCATTGTGCACGGAACCAATGATGCCCCTGTTCTGGCGATTGCATTGCCCAATCAGTCTTCAGCAGAAGATGAGGCCGTGAGCTTTGCGCTGCCAGCCAATGCGTTCACGGATGTAGAGGGTGATGCATTGACCTTGAATGCTACGCTTGCTGGTGGTGCGGCCCTGCCGGACTGGCTGGTGTTTGATGCAGTTGCCGGGAGCTTCTCGGGCACACCGCCCCAGGACTTCGATGGCATATTGAGTGTTACGGTGACGGCCAGCGACGGGTCTCTTTCTGAAAGCGGCACCTTTGCGCTTGAGATTACCCCTGTCAACGATGCCCCTGCCGTGGCGGATGATATTGTTATCCAGAGTTCTCCCCCGATCACAGAAGATGTCGTCACTTCGATTGATATCGCCACGCTTCTGGCCAATGACAGCGATGCCGATGGAGATGTGCTGACGATGACAGCTGTTGATGCCACGAGTGCGCATGACGCGACCCTGACGCTGAACACCGATGGCACGATCAGCTACGATCCCACCGGCGCAGCTGCTGTGCAGGCCCTGGCAGAGGGTCAGACACTCGTCGATACATTCACCTATACGGTCGAGGACGGTCATGGCGGGGAGAATACCGCAACCGTGTACGTCGTTGTGCGCGGAACCAACGATGCGCCTGTTCTGGCACTTGCATTGGAAGATCAGTCTTCTGCGGAAGATGAGGCCGTGAGCTTTGCGCTGCCAGCCAATGCATTCACGGATGTGGATGGGGATGCGCTGACCTTGAGTGCGACGCTTACGGATGGTACGGCCCTGCCGGACTGGCTGGTGTTTGATGCGGTTGCAGGGAGCTTCTCGGGCTCACCACCGCAGGACTTCAATGGCATGTTAAGTGTCACGGTGACGGCCAGCGATGGGTCTCTCTCAGCAAGCGATACCTTTGCGCTTGAGATTACCCCTGTCAACGACGCCCCTGTGGCGGCGGATGATGTGGCGCAAAGTCCCACGCCGGTCACCGAAGATGTTGTCACCTCGATTGATATTGCCGCCCTTCTGGCCAATGACAGCGATGTCGATGGGGATGTGCTCGCGGTGACAGCTGTTGATGCCACGAGTGCGCATGGGGCCGCGCTGGAGCTGCACACCGACGGCACCATCAGCTATGATCCCACCAATGCAGATGCTGTTCAGGCTCTGGCCGTCGGTCAGACCCTGACGGATACATTCACGTACACCATCGAGGACGGTCATGGCGGGGAGAATACCGCGACAGTTTCGATCGTTGTGCACGGAGCCAACGATGCGCCTGTCGCAACTTATGATAGTGAGGTTGAAAGCACTCTTGATGCGGAAAATACCATTGACGCAAGTGAGTTCCACGTCAATGATCTTATCAATAGCGCCCAAAACGGTCCGGGCGTTGCGGAACTCGCCAATGGTAACATCGTCGAAATTTGGACGGAAGAATATGGACCACCGGCGTTTGATGTGACGGCCCCTCACGTTAAGGCACGTATTGTAGACGCAGATGGTGTTGAGATTGTCAGTGAGTTCTATGTCATTAAAGTCTTTGGCGTCCAAACTGCGAGGAGTGTTATAGCACTCTCTAATGGCAATTTCATTGTAACTTGGGGTCATTCTGATAACTCAGATCCAGTTACTAACGCACGCGTTTTTGATGCGAATGGTGTCGCGATCAGCAGCACGTTGAACGTCGCCGGGCTCTCTTTTTTAGGTACCTCAAGTGTTACAGAGCTTGCCAATGGCAATTTCGTCGCAAGCTGGTCGAATGCATACTTTAACGATGTTACTGGTTATGACAGCTATGTCCGTGTTTTCGATGCGAACGGCGATGACATCAGTGGCCTTCTCCAAGTCAATGCACCTCTCAATGCCCGTGACTGGTTTGACGTTAGTGTTACAGCCCTTGCTAATGGCAATTTCGTTGTCACCTGGAACGCTGATGACCCACAAGACGGTTCTTACAGTTATGCAACCAAAGCCCGCATTTACGATGCGAATGGTGTCGGGGTCACCGATGAATTCTTGGTCAATTCAAACACCGATGGCGCTCAATGGGACTCGAGTGTCACAGCGCTCACCAATGGCGATTTTGTTGTCACTTGGGAATCTGAGGCCCGTATTTTCGATGCAAACGGTGTTGCCAAAAATCCCGATATCATCATAGAAGATTTTGTCACCTTGATTGAGACAGCCAACCTCTTGGCCAATGATAGCGATGTCGACGGGGATGCGCTTACGGTGACAGCTGTCTCTGCCACAAGTGCGCATGGCGCTGCCCTGATGCTGAACCCTAACGGGACCATTAGCTATAATCCCACCAACGCAGACGCTGTTCAGGCTTTGGCGGAGGGCCAGACCCTGACGGATACATTCACCTATACCGTTAAGGACGGCAATGGTGGTGAGAGCACTGCGATCGTTTCGATCGTTGTTCACGGAGCAAACGACGCTCCTGTCGTGGCTGAGGATTTTGTGACGCACGGCGCCGGTCTTGTTACAGAAGATGTTGTCACCCTGATTGATACCACTACCCTTCTGGCCAATGACGGCGATGTCGAGGGGGATGCGCTCACGGTGACCGAGGTTTCTGCCACAAGTGCGCATGGCGCTGCCCTGATGCTGAACCCTAACGGGACCATCAGCTACGATCCAACCAACGCAGACGCTATTCAGGCTCTTGGAGTTGGTCAGCCTCTGACGGATACATTCACCTATACCGTAAAGGACGGCAATGGTGGTGAGAGCGTCGCAACCGTTTCAATTGAGGTCCTTGGATTAAGCGAAACTCCGATGGTCGTTGGCACTGATGTTAATGACACTCTGTATGGTAGTATATTCCTGAATGACAACCTGTATGGCGGTGATGGCAATGACGAGCTGTGGGGGGGGCGTGATCTTGGTTATGATGGCGATGACTATCTGAGTGGCGGTGATGGCGATGACAAGCTGTTTGGCGACTTTGACCAAATCCCCTTCACACCCGGCGACGACATTCTAGACGGGGGTAATGGCAATGACAGCCTGTATGGCCGTAGAGGTGATGACATTTTGCATGGCGGTGGTGGCGATGACTATCTGCGTGGCGGTGATGGCGATGACGTCCTATACGGTGGCGATGGTGATGACAGCCTAGACGGCGGCGGTGGTAGTGACACCCTGTATGGCGGTGATGGAGATGATTTTATGGATGGCGGCGGTGGCGGCAATGACACCCTGTATGGCGGTGATGGCAATGACACCCTGCTTGGCAGTTACGAAAACAGTCATCTGCATGGCGGCAATGGCAATGACATCCTGTATGGTGGCTTTTTCGATCTCAGTGATAGTGGCGATGACACTCTAGAAGGCGGCGCAGGTGATGACACCCTATATGGTGTTGATGGTGATGACATTTTGCAGGGCGGTGAGGGCGATGACCTCCTGTATGGCGATGATGACAACGACACCCTCGCCGGAGATGCTGGCAACGACACCCTGACTGGCGGATCGGGAGACGACACCTTCGTCTTTGATCCCGGTTTCGGCAAGGATATCATAACCGATTTTGCGGCTGGCGCTGCGACGGATGATGTCGTCGAGTTCAGGGGTATCACCAACCTGGTATCCTATACGGACGTCCTGAACAGTGCGGCGGATGACGGCACCGACACAACCATCATGTTGGATACCGACAACAGCATTGTCCTGAAGAACGTCGTCATTTCGGATCTGTCCTCCGACGACTTCCGGTTTTACGCGTAACGCACACGACGCATGGTGTCGCAATCACGTTCCCAGGACGGGCTTATGCGGAGTGCCTTTATGGCACTCCGTTCGACATCCCAGGCATTGACCTGCTCAGCCTGCCGATCAATCTCCTGATGCTCACCGGATCGCTGCTCATGCTGATCCTGCAGTCGCAGGTGACTGATGATGAGTTTTCTTGCGGACGACGTGTAAGTGGAATTGGGTTCTATCTGTTCAGGCATTGCCTTGACAAAACGGAAATCTGGCGGGCTCAGGATGGAGCATAGCTGCTGCCTATTCAAATATAGGAATTGGGAATTTCCCTAAGACTGCAACCTGACTCTAACATTGGTTGGAAGTTGAGCTGTTTGGTGTCCCGAATGCTTAATAAAAAGTTGCCAATATCCGTAATAGATTCAGTCTGTTACTTGCAGTCTGGGGTGGGCCAAAGTATCATCGGCCCATCGGCCCATCGGCCCATCGGCCCATCGGCCCATCGGCCCATCGGCCCATCGGCTCATACTGCGCCTTCGTGTAGGCAGCAGTACCCGGCGGTTTCTTCCTCCTTACAATCTGACACTGGGCGTCAAACCGACCTGCTTTTGTGGATCAATTCGCGGTCTGACCACGGTTTACGGATTGGACGGCCAAACGCGGCTATCCCCGCTCCCTGTGACGCGAGCTGTGATGACCAGCGGTTTTGGGTCTGATGTCCTCTCTCGTATTTCATCACGATCAGGACGGACGGCGCGGAAACAGCGCTCTGCCGATCCCCGACGGTGGTTCGCTTCTGGCTGCGGTTGTCACAACGCGTCCGGCCGATACCCCCCACAGGAGAGTTTCAGAATGACAATGGAACCCTTGGACCTCCAACCAGTCTTTCGTCGGTTCTACGTTTTGGTTCGGGGTGGTCGTTTAACCAGGTTCAAGGACCAAGTGGCGAGCCTTGCGCCAGGTATTTCGGCGGTGGCGACAGCTGTAGTGTTTTTCGCCGGCGGTGTCGACCAAGCAATGGCCCAAGCAGTCCCTCCCTGCGAGGGCGACACCGAAACTCAAGATACTGTTGCGCTTATGGCCGGGGCTGACAAGGGGAGGATGTGCCTCCCTATCGACCGAGACCCGATCAGGGGAAGTTTTATCGGGCCATATACAGTTAGCATTAGCCTTGGTCTTGGCGCCGCGACCGTGCGAATGGAGGGAGGTACGGTCACGACGGATGAGGCAGGTGCTCACGGGGTTTATGCCGGCACCACTGAGAGTGGCGATGCGACCGCGCAAATGAAGGAAGGTACAGTCACCACGGGTGGGGAAGGTGCTCACGGGATTTGGGCTGTCTCGGTGGGCGGGCGGGCGATTGCCGAACTGGATGGGGGGGCTGAGGTTACGGCCTTAGGAGTGGATTCAGACGGCATTTATGCCGAGGGTGGTGCAGGCTTTGACGTGGATGTGGCCGGGTCCGTAACGGGCGGAGCTGGCACCGGCGCAGCGATCCGCACGATTTCCAGCGCTGGTGGGACGATTGATGTCGCCAGCGGGGCCAACGTGACTGCGGGAAAGTCTGGCCTTGCGATACAAGACGGGGATGGAGATGCGGTTGTCACCCTGGAAGGGACCATCACCGGGGATATTATTCTGGGCGCGGGGGGCGATACTCTGGAGCTGAAGGATGGCAGTGTCACCGGTCGTATTGATGGTGGTGCAGGTCATGATCATCTGACCTTGAGTGGTCAGACCATGACAACCACTGTGTACAACTTGATCAATTGGGAGCGTGTCACGCTGGATACGGCTCTGTCCATCAACGCCGGGTCTGTGTTTCATGCGACTGGCGGGCAAGGGGGTATGACCATCGTCGGTGACGTAAACAATCAGAGCGATGTCGTCTTCAGCGTTCAGGACGGGGTTGCGGGGGATGAGATCACCATTGAGGGCAATTACACTGGATCGGAAGCGAACTCGAACATCTTTGTCCTGGAGACCGATGGTGCGAACACCGACAGGCTGGTCATCACCGGCGACGCGTCGGGCGAGATGATGCTGTCGCTTGCCAGCCTGGGAAGCGGTAGTGCTGTGGGTGCCCCGCTTGAGCTCAACCTGGTCTCTGTTGGCGGAGCATCTAACGACGCGACCTTCACCCTGATTGGCAACCATATCACCCCGGACGGGGAGGGTGCCATTATTTCAGGCGTCTACCTCTACACACTGGCCGAGGCCGCGGATGGCCGCAGCTGGGCGTTAAGCGCGCGGTCAGAGAGTGGTGAAGTCACCTATCAACCGTCCGCACCGATCTATGACAGCTATGGTGCGTCGCTGCTGGCGTTCAATGCGCCCTCTGGGCTGTATGCA
>NZ_JAXBMB010000033.1:0-12938 GCF_033963905.1 Cognatiyoonia sp. IB215182 | reverse complement strand
TGAGAGCAGTCTGTGGGAGATGGAGATCGGGGCGGATCTGACCCTGAACAGCAGTGATGCGGGCCTGCTTGTGGGCGGGCTGATGTTCTCCTACGGGACGGGCAATACGGATGTCAGCTCTGACCTGGGGGACGGGTCGATCGAGACCAGTGGCCTGGGTCTTGGGCTGGCCGCCACATGGTATGATGCGCGCCGGTTCTATGTTGACGGGCAGGTGACGCTGAGCTCCTACACCAGCGACCTGACCGCGGACAGGCTCGGGACCCTGACGGAGGGCAACAGCGGGACGGGCTATGCGCTGTCGCTGGAGGCGGGACAGCAGCTTGATCTGGGCACGCGGCTGACGGTGACCCCGCAATCCCAGCTGAGCCTGTCGTCGGTGACGTTCAGTGACTTCACGAGTGAGGTGCACCGGGAGGCGGTGGCGCTGAGCGATGCGACCAGCCAGCAGCTGCGGCTTGGGCTTGAGGTCGCGGCGCAGGAGCGTGGGGAGAGTGGCCTTTATGGCATTGTGAACCTGTACCATGAGTTTGGTGCGGGCAGTGAGGTTGAGGTGGCGGGGACGTCGCTGACGACGGAGCGTGAGCCCTGGACGCTTGGGGCTGGTCTTGGCGGTAGCTATGCCATGACCGAGCGTGTGGATCTGTTTGGCGACGTTGCCTATGCCACCGGGCTCAGCAATGCGGGCGATACCAGCGCCCTCAGTGCAAACGCAGGGCTGAAAGTGGTGTTCTAGGAAAGACGGCGACGAACCCTGACTGGTCATTGCCGCTCCAATTGGGCGCTACAGTCGCGTTCGGCAGGTTGCAGCCTGAAGCGACCTAATCGAACGACCAGCGTACCAAGCGGGACTTCACCGTGGTCGAATGAACAGCTGTTTTAGGCAATAACTCTACAGCAATTGAGCTGACAAGGCGACGCCAAAGCGAACAAAGTCGACAAAGAAATGGTAACCGACCGCTGCTTCGAAACCGAGCTTGACGTAGATCAATCCCATTGGCACACCGAAGAGAAGTGCGGCTACTCCCATCTGTAGGGCAGCGGGGTTAAAAATCGTCGCGGATGGAAGATGTGCCAACGCATGGACCATGGGTGCAATCAGGATAGCAGAAAACAGTGCCCGGTTGGGTAGCTGCGGTGATGTCTGTCGTAGCACCACATACAGCAGGGTTGGCATGCATAGCCGATCCCTATGGCCCGCCCAGCGATCATCCTGCGGCGCGAACCGATACTGGAAGCTGGCCCCAGACGACTTCTCCGAGGGGCTGCTTCGATAGGGTTGGGATTTCCGAGCTCAGCGCCCGCGGGAGGTTCGGAACAGTTTCAATTTGATGAGCTAGTCTGAACTTGCATCTCGCCAACGTTTAGTGGGACGTAGCAGTCATCCAAAGGTCACAAGCGAATGAGTGGTGCTCGCTCATCTGTGCGCGTGTCTTTTGCGGTGCCTACTCAAAGCAAGGCCGAACATCTTCTTCAAAGTATGGCTCCTGGTTCACCCAGAACATGTAGTCCACTTGCAAAAAGTCGTGGGCAAATGCGCGAAGCTTCGGCACAAGACTTGTGCGCTCACTCTGGACCTCATTTGAGTTCGTTTGCCCAACATAGTTGCCATCCTGAATGGCGATCCCAAGCGGAACAGAAAAAGTACCTTCGTGCATCATTGCCAAGGGATGGTTCAGCTGACCCTTGCGCTGCATTAACAGGTCCGGAGTGCCAAGTCCGACACCAATCGCCTCACCGTGCTGATAGACGCCTGACAGGTATCCTTCATCCTCCCAAGGCAACCACTCTCCAGGCATGAAGTTTGCGTATTGGAGTTTGTCAGTATTAGGAAATGCAGTTGCCAGAGCCTGCATGTTTGTTTTGATGCCTTCAAAGTAGAGTTCTGGAGAAAAGCTGGGGTCTGTTTCAGCGGACACTCCGATCGCGGTTTCCTGAAGGTTTATTCCAGCAACTTCTCCGTCAAACTCTTCTCCAAGGGCCTGCAGAAGCGCACTAAACCGCTCCTGAACTCTTGGTGACCACCGCTTGGCAACCCAACCTTCCGGTTGCCCGTTCTCATAGAATTGCTCAGTCGCTCCGCCGTCGAACTCGTCCGATCTGAGGTATCCTGGAACAGGGACATTGCGATGCCAGAAACTCGCGTCTTGAAGTTGGATAAAGAGCGTCTTGCCATGCCGCCTGAGGTAAGCGAGATCCTCTTGGATATCGCTGAAATCATAGATGCCTCTGTGTGGCTCCAAATCTGCCCAGGCGTACATGATCTGGGCACCTACGAACCTATCGGACTCCAGCAGAGCGTGACGACGTATCGCACGGCGGTCCCGCGCGAAATACACGAAGTGTTGAATACTATCGGCACCGATCGGACAGGTCGCGTCGTCATAGGCTTCATGAGCAGTCAGATACCTGTTTGCCGGGTTATCCCAACTCTGACCAATCAAAGGAGTTGGCGTGTACAGAACACCGACCGCCACAATCGCCAGAACGCCGCTGCGCATCTGCATGAATTGGCCTCATCAAAGCAAAGTTTTTTGCTTGATGACGTAAGGGCAAAACGAAGACAAGCCGTCTCAGCTGCCGCCGAACGAGGGATTACGGGAAGAAGCAGCCTCTCCCTCAGTCATGATGACGTCCGCTTGGTTCATTTGTCGGATCGTTTGCCGCGTTCGACTTCTTTTGCGAGAGCGTCCATCTTGGAAGTCCAGAAATGTCGAAGCTGTTCTAACCACGCGTCCACATCGGCAAATCCTGCGGGATTGATCTCGTAGCAGCGCTTCGCCCCATCCTTCCGCACATTTGCAAAGCCGGTGTCGCGCAAGATGCGAAGATGTTGGGAGACGGCGGACTGAGAGATGCCAAACTCGGCTTCAACGACTTTGACGATTTCACCTGACGCATGTTCCTTTTGTGAAATCAGCTCCAGAGTGCGTCGGCGCACGGGGTCGGATAGCACATCAAAGGCGTTCATTTTCCCTCACCAGTGTAGAATGCAGCGGTGCGTTCTGCGCTTTCCATAGCGATTTGCGCGGCTGTTCCGGTTTCAACATGAGCCTTGCCCCATGCTTCGGCCCATTCACGCAACGTGGCCTTGCCTATCGCGCTTTCGGCCCAAGCTTCCCCGGCCTCAATGGTCGACGAACCGTCGCCAGAAACATGCATATCCAAGCCCATCATAGCCAACTCCCAACCCACGCCGGTCGCACCGGGCCCATACCGATCCCAATGCGCTTGGCTTTCCGGATCGGTCGGGTGCTCATGTTCGAGGGTTAAAAGTGCGCCTTCTTCAGACTCTTCGATTGTGACATTGACCCAACTGGTGTTACCGCCAAACTCCCAAGTGAGAGCCAACAGTCTGGGCGGTGCGCAGGTCAAGATATCACCGTCTGCATTTCCCGCGATAGAGAAACGTCCACCTTGTTCGAAATCGCCAGTGACGTTCGCGAACCAGCGCTGCACACGCTCCTTGTCTGTCAAAGCACGCCACAAGTCGACTGGAGTTGTTGGGTAACTGCGACTTGCGCGCACGATTTGCGTCGGACGTCCATCACGTTCACCGCGACCGACCTCCCGAAAGGATGCCCCGAGAGCTTCGTTGAAGTCCATCTTTTGATCTCTCTGGTTTGATGTATATTAGATAGCACTAATATGAATTCTTGCTAATATCAAGCTGTTCCCTAGAATGGACATTCGCTGCGGCGCGGAGCAATGCAGAAGCGGGCGCTCATGGTACCTTCGCCGCGATCTGCACCAAGGGCCGGTCAGTGATGGACCGACTTTCGCTTTGCGTCGCATGAACTGGTGAGAGGTGGACAAAGCTGTCTTCGGACGGTTAACGCCAAAGGCCGCTTTCGATGTTTTCAAGCTTTTCGTGCTGCGGATTACGCGATGAAAAATACAACTGTCATCACAGCTCCTATGCCAATGATGACACCGCGCAGAATGTCTGTCCGCGTCATGCTGCGCACAAAAAGTGATGTGGCGTATGCCCCGCATACATTGGCAGTGGCCATGGGAATGGCTGCCTCCCATGCAATGAGGTCGGCGGTCATGAATGTGGCAACGGATAGTGTGGATAGAATGGACGCGAGCAGGTTCTTTAACCCATTCATGCCATGAATGTTGCGGTAGCCCTGTAGCGCAAGTGCGGCGAGCATGATGATGCCCAACCCGCCGTTGAAATAGCCCCCGTATGTCGTGGCCGACACAAGCACGGCGACGGACATAGCTGTCGAGCGCGTGCCGATGGTGCCTCCCTCAGATAGCTTCTGAAGCCGTGGGGCGAATGCAAACAAGAGTGTCGCCGTTAGCAACAGCCATGGAACAAGCGTTAGAAACGCCTTTGGAGATGTCACGATAAGAAGGACTGCCCCCAATATGCCGCCGACTGCTGCTATCATAATGATCGTTCCGAGGCGCAGAACGCCTTCGGCGCGGATATCGCGGTGATAGGCCCAAACACTTGCGATGTAGCCTGGCACAGCCATCGTCGTTGCCGTCGCATTTGCGACAACCGGCGGTATCCCAATCCAGATCAAAACCGGCAGAGTGACGAAGGTTCCGCCACCTGCAATGGCGTTTAATGCACCACACAGAACCCCGGCAGAAACGATGACAACCAGCTCGAGCAAATCAGTTCCTTCCACCACTTTCGAAAGCCTTTATCCTTCTATTAAATTGGTCTTAAAATTGGTCTGGATTTGTCATGCAGTATACAAAAGCAGCTACCGCGTTAGCCCGACTTAGGGAATTTTTGAGGGCCAGCGCGCTCGCCATCGGTGACAGGTTGCCGTCCGAACGTGTCTTGGCGCAGCAGTTTTCATGCAGCCGTGAGACCTTGCGGCGTGCAATCCTTGTTCTGGAGCAAGAGAACGAGATTTGGCGTCACGTGGGTCAGGGGACATTCTATGGCCCAAGGCCCGCTACAGCGCCCCTTAAGGAAAGCCTAATGCTTCAGGCTACATCCGTTCAGGAGTTGGTGCAGGCGCGATACCTGATCGAGCCAGTGGTGGCAGCCGAAGCCGCCCGCAGAGCGACCGCGCTTGACATTTCCAAGTTAAATGAGCGCATCGTCGTAGGGCGTGACGGACCAGACAGGTTCGAGTGTCAGAAAGCGGATGACATCTTTCACCAAACCATTGCGACGGTTGCAAGAAATCCGATCCTGTCTTCGATTCTCACTTTTCTTTCAGAAGCGAGGCGTCGGTCATCGTGGCAGTCACAGTGGGATCGCACATATCGGCACATTGGCATCAAAGAGTTCAAGGGGCCGCACAGTGACCAACATCAGCGCATCGTTGATGCAATTGAACGACACGACCCCAAAGCAGCAGAGGCTGAAATGCGCACCCATCTAGAAGTTATAATCGAAGCCCTTCAACTTGCGCCAGGATCACCGCAGTTCTCAGCTTCAGCTTAGCGGTCGGTCATCTAGGATGCAGTATCAGGCAAAGTAGGGCGCGCTCCGGACCTTAGCTGCAAGGTGATTGGATGGCGGAAGGGCGGACAAATCCAACGTTTCAACATTTCTTGCGAATGTCCGTTTAGCTGTTTCTCAAGAAACGGACCATTGAGTGCGCAAATTCGCGGGGCGCCTCAACGCAGTGCAAATGACCAGCGCCAGAGATCATACCAAGTGAACTGCTCGGAATTGTCGCGGCGAGATTCTCTACAACATCCGGCGGGGTCACGGTGTCCTTGTCGGAATCGATCAACAGTGTAGTCATCCACTGATCTATTCATCCGTCTCTGAGTCACGAACTCTACAAGCGACGACGAAGCGGGCAACTGTTGATAGAACAGCCGCTCAAGACCTGACACTGCGATCTCCCGTGTGAGGCCATGGCGTTTTGTGTCCTCAGCCGATGCCGTCCAGTCGTCAAAAACTCCGATTTTTGTCGCCGTGTTTGAAAGCACGAGCCGTTTAATGTGATCAGAGCGAAGCGACCATTTGCGCGACCATTCCACCAAAGAAGGCCCCAACAAGGCTACAGCCTCCTACTCCAAGATGCTCGATCAAGTGGACCAAGTCAGTTGTGTAGTCTCTCAATTTTTACGGCGTGGGAGGTGTGTCGGACTTGCCGCAACCTCTTAAGTCCAGGCTGATCAGTCGGTATCCGGCCGGCATCTGGGCAACAACGTCCTTCCAGATTTCCTGATCAAAGGACATCGCATGAACAAAGACGATTGGATGCCCTCATGATCATTCATGTCTTTATAGGCCAGATGCCCCCAAACTATCCGAAACCTGCTGTCCAATGTTCCGCAACGCATCGCTTGTCCTCGTTGACAGTGAATCAATCATGGATAATAATTATCCACGAATCGTTTGGAGGTCGAGATGAAACTGAGTGACGGGGTTGAGCAGGCCATCCATTCGGTCGCGATGCTGGCCTCTCTTGAAGACAATCAGGTTCTGTCGGCGGCAGCTCTTGCCGAGTTCCACGGGGTCTCACCAAGCTATCTGTTGAAACACCTCCAGACTTTGTCACGGTCTGGCATTTTGGGCACTTTTCCTGGCCCCAAAGGCGGGTATTACCTCGCTCAGTCCCCTGCCGATATCTCACTTCTTGATGTTGTTCTCGCTGTCGAGGGGCCGGAACCAGCTTTCCGTTGCAAGGAAATTCGTCGTAACGGTCCAAACCCGGTGCCAGACGGTTTCTTCACTGCCCCCTGCCAGATCAGTGCTGCGATGCTGCGCGCCGAGCGCTCGTATCGTGCGGAACTTAAGTCCGTGACAATTTCCCACCTGCTGGCCGACGTTCAGCGAGACGATGACGGCACTCTGGCTGCGCGAAGCTGCGTCTTTCTCGACGCCAATGTGCGGATAACACCTCAAAACCGCTCTCAAGAGCCTGGCTAAAGGAAACACGCATGGAACCACGTATCGACTATATGAAAGCTTCCCCAGAGTCTTTCCAAGCCATCTGGGGGCTTGAGAAATTTGTGTCCCAGAAGGCGGGGATCGCGCCGCAGCTGCTGCATCTTGTCAAAATTCGTGCCTCACAGATCAACGGCTGTGCGTTCTGCATCGACATGCACGTTAAGCAAGCCCGCAGGGATGGTATGGGCGAACAGTGGCTCTCGCTCATCGCCGCATGGAAAGAGTCACCTCTCTATTCCGAGAAAGAACGCGCGGTCCTGGCATGGACGGAATCCCTCACCAACGTCTCACAAACTGGCGCACCTGACGATGACTTCTCACCCTTGCAACAGTACTTCACGGAGGCGGAAATCACCAACCTCACCGTAGCTATCGGAACCATTAACATCTGGAACAGGATGGCCGTGGGTTTTCGATCTCAGCATGAAGTTGATCCGACGAACTGAAACAACGTCTCGCAGGCTTGGATACCTCGCTATTTGGCGAGGTATCCTCTCACCGATATAGTTTAGGGTTTGGACGGATGAAGATCGACCAGCCAATGCCGGAGTTGCCAGTACCAAATGTCCGAGAGGCACAAGAGTACTATCGAGACAAGCTCGCCTTCGAACTGTCCTGGTTCAACAAAAAGGGTCGCATCGGCGCGGTCTCCCATGGGGAATGCGCTATATTCTTTCGTGAATGTAGTCTGGCCCAGACAAGCACGTTCTAGGTGTTTTGTGATGATGTGGATGAGGCCTACGCCGACCTGGCGGGGCGCGGGGCAGATATTCGAGAGGATCCCGAAAACAAGCCTTGGGGCCTTCGTCAGTTCACGGTTTGCGATCTGTTCGATAACCAATTCTATTTTTTCCACGACCTCTGATTATTGGCATCGGCGTCACGAAGCACATTGTTGACGCAAACGCGACTACTGGAGAAGCTCAATGCTCAATAGTATATGCCCAATTTTTCCGAGTGCCGACTTCGGCAGAACGTCGGCGTTCTACGGCGATCTTGGTTTCACGGAGGTCGCCAGATTTGAGGAGAACGGCTACTTGATCCTCGTCCGTGACGGTGTGGAGATCCACTTTTTCAGCACCCAGGGCCATGAGGCGGCGGAGGACTCCGATCATGCTGCCTTTGTTCGTGTGGAGAATGCCAACGCCCTGTCGCTTGAGCTTGAAGCGCTGAACCTAGCTGATCACGGTGTCCCCCGTTTTACCAGAGCGGAAGGTAAGCCTTGGGGCGTCTGCGAACTGGAGATTGTTGATCCAGACAACAACCTCCTGCGCATGGGGCACGTCTCCTCGGAGACCTGAATTCGGAGACGTCGCCTCTGCAGGCAAATCTACCATTTGATAAAGGTCAGCTTTTCGCCTTGTCTCAGAGTTCCACCAACCGCTCTTCGACGGGTGACGACTGAACGATAGAGGAGTTCGTCGCACCGAATGGCACGATCCGGTCGATAACGGCTTCCATCTCTGCCACGTCGCGGACGTGGGCCCGCGCAACGAAGCAATCCTCGCCGGACACGCGATCACAAGCGACGATCTGGGGTGTCTCTTGGATTGCCGTGATCATGTTACTCATTTCGCCCGGCAGCGGGCGCGCGCGGATCAGGATCGTCAGACCGTAGCCAAGGCGGGCTGGGTCGATGCGAGCGCCATATCCAGTGATTATGCCGACATCTTCAAGTCGCCTCACGCGGTCCGCTACGCTGGGGGCGGACAGGCCGACGCGCCGAGATAGCTCGGCCCGGGGAACACGGGCATCCGCGCAAAGCTCGCGCAGGATTGCGGCGTCTATGTTGTCGAGACCCGTTTCTTCAGATCGAAGGTTTTCTGACACTTTTTCCTTCCTTCTTGCGCCTATTGCATTCCTCGACATAGCTGATCGCCATATCGTAGTTCAATTTGACCTTGCATTATAGATGCATGACAGATCAAGCCCCCGCAAACCACGCCGTCGCCAACGCCCCCGGTGCCATGTCGCGCGTGTCCGATGCTGTTCCCCCTCACGCATGGTTCGGCGTCTCCGCCGTTTTCCACTATCTCGGCCCGGCTTTCGCCGTTCTACTTTTTCCAGTCGTAGGTGTACTTGGCGTTGCCTGGTTCCGTATCGCGTCGGCCGCTCTGGTCTTCGCATCCCTCACGAAGCCACGGCGCACCTTCAAGAAATCGTCGCCGCGTGAGCGCCTGCTTCTTCTTGCGCTCGGCGGCTGTCTCGCCGTGATGAACAGCGCCTTCTATCTGGCCCTCGACCGGCTGCCGATCTCATTGGTTGCGGCCATCGAGTTCGTCGGCACCATCGGGATCGCGCTTTGGGGTCTCCGCACGTGGCGCAACTATCTGGCGTTCGTCTTCGCCATCATCGGCGTGGCGCTTCTGATCGACATGCCATCGCTGATGGCTGCGGATGGCCCCGACCTCACATCTGATCTTCTGGGTCTGTTCTGGGCGGTGCTGAACGGGTCTCTGTTCGTCCTCTACATCATCCTGGGCCACAAGATTTCCGAAGATGGCGCGCCTGGTGGTGTGGAGCGTCTCGGGGCGGCCATGACAGCGGCATTCATCTTCGTTATGCCCATTGGCTTCCTGCAAGCTCTCCAAGCCTTCGGCGCACCGCTTCTCGTTCTGGCCGGGATTGCCGTGGGTATCTGTTCCTCCGTAATTCCCTATGTCTGCGATCAACTCGCGATGGCCCGCCTACCGCGCGCCAGCTTTGCGTTTCTGCTCGCTCTCTTACCTGCAATGGCCACGATCATCGGTGTCATCGTCTTGCGCCAGATTCCCAGCGCTGCGGACATCCTCGGTGTTGTCTTGGTCATGATCGGCGTGGCCGTTCACAAGCCCGCACCTATGCCGGTTCCGGCAGCCATGGGAGATTGAAGCCGTTCTTGGCCGCACCTTGACGAATGCGCAGGGGTGGGCTGCACCAAGGGCCGGCCAGTGATGGATCCCCGATGGCACTTTGCAGCCCGATGCAGACATTGGGCTCTGCACGAAGTTGGCTGCTATGTGAGACAAAGTGAGCTTTCGCCGCGACTGTGCCAGACGTGGTCGAGCCGATTCCACTTGGCCGAGCTTCATGAAATACTGCTGTCAGCCGATAAGTGACCGGCAAAAAAGTAGCAAACAGGCCCGCAGCCTCTGGATAGTCCCGCAACAGCGTTGTGCCTTCCAGATACAATAATCCCAAGCGGTTCATCGCGAGGACAGACCCGATCCCAGCTCCTGGCGCATACAGGTTCGCGGCGCGCGCGAGGTCAGCATCGGTGCCAAGTTCAAACCCAAACAGACGGCTCAGGTAGAAAGCCCCATCACCGTCACCTGCCTCAAAACTGGATTAGAACTCCGCCGCGGTTGTAACATCGCCTGTATACAGGACCGTCAGACCCTTTTCGATATCCGCATTTGCCATTGATCCGGCAAGCGCGGCTACGACAAGGCAACAAGCGCCAGTGAAGGCGGTGAAATCACGGATTCCGATCATCGTGGTCTGTTTCCAGTTTTGCTGTTGCAGGACGTGACGGAAAAAGGCGCGCCATCGCCAGGCCGGGGACAACTCCAGACGGCACCAGAACGAAACGGGTTGCCACCGACGCTGTTGTCTGCATCAGCGTGTTGCGACGAATAAGAAAGATCAATTGGTTAACTGTCCGGGCAACGAGAATGAAAGCAGCGTCTGCTGCGGATATTCGAGTTTGCTGGCTGCGCATTCCGGATAGCTTTCATTCAAGCAATTTGCACGCATTCAGACACTCTCCGCATCGAACACCTAAATGGAAACACCGATCTACTTTGAAGCTTGAGGGCAATAGCACACCAGCTATTGCCCTCTTTCCCTGTCCCGGGCATTCAGTCGCTCTATTCAATTCCCCCCTCGAGAGGCGAGGGGGGGTGAGTGGTGGTGGGTGGGCTAACTGATACATCCTTCCAACAGCTCACATTCCAAAGTAATAAGACCTGGTTGCTGCATTGGAAAATACCGAGATACTATACTTTGATAGGCATCAGTTATGATGGGTGTGCGGCCCGCCAAAAAATACGATGTATTTGCGCATTCCTGACAGTAGCACAGTGGGTTAGTTTCGATTGATTTGCCAGCAGCGGGTTTCTGGCTCATGACAACTGTCAAGACATGGAGATCAGAGAGGAGACCCGGAACCACTCTAGTTAGGTTGTGAAAGATGGCCGCCACGCGGCGCGCAAGCAGTCGTCAGTCAAAGCCAAAACCGGGATCGTTTCGAACAGCCCTGCGAGTGAATACAGCATTGTTGAATTGTGTCGTTGCTTAGCCGTTGCATACAACCTGTCTTGAGCAAAATGCATCGTCCAATCATCGACGGGAACAACGAAACTCGAACGTCCATTGCCCTTTGCCATCTCATCTCACGATCTTCTTGCAATCACGCTGCCGGGCAAAGAATGTGGTATGGATCAGCGTGCCCCGTATTTCTCAATCCCGTTTGCGTTTCCTCAGATAGTTCTTCCGCTTGGGTGAAGCGCGAGCGCCGATAGCCTTTGGCATGATGAACATGCTCCTTCGGGCGTTTTTACCAGGGGTTCATCGTGAAGAACCTGATCAGGCCGTGTTGACAAAATGACAGTCCGACAGGCGTAGCTCTCAGCATAGCTGATGTCTATCCAAATATAGAATTTCAGTATTTTCCAATATGGTGCACTGCTTCTAATTCTGCATACCAGACGAATTGATCGGGCGCATTTGCTGGCAATGAAACAACAAACCTCAAGCAGCAAAACTGTGGAGGGATGGCCTAGAGGACAGCATCAGGTTTCCACCATCGCTGACGCGTTCAGTATGCGCGCGAGATCAACGTCGATCGCTCACAAGTTTGAATTGGATGTCTCAGTAGCGCAGTCGCAGACAATTCAAACGTCGTGAGAAAGATACCCCAACATCACCTAACACATCGCGCTTTGGAAGAATGATCAATGACCTATCATGTAAGAACTGTTTTATTGGCCCTTGCAACCGCCTTGCCAACGCATGCGCTTGCCGATTGGAACGGCGCATATGCCGGCTTCTCACTTGGCTCAACCGTTACAAATGAGCTGTCAGGTGAAGATGATGGTAGTTCCGTGACTTTATGAGGCTGACCCAAGCGCTGCTCTTGGCATATTCAGTGGCTACACTGTACAAAATGACGATTTAGTCTTTGGCGGCGAACTTGCTTTCTTGATAAGCCCTGATGTCGAGCTAGAGGTTGATGGAGAAGATCTCTCATTTGACTTTGATGCTATTGATCTGAAAGGTCGTGCTGGCTACGCGGTCAACAACATCTTGTTTTATGGTGTGGCAGGCGTCTCGCGCGTCTATGCAGCGGGCGTCCAGGCAAGCGGGTTTAACATTGGCGTTGGCGCTGATTACGACCTCGGAAACTACATTGCCATCGGGGCGGAGTATGTCGCACGACGTGCAACGGATGAAGAAAGTGATTTTGACGCCACTCTTGACACACTGGCTGTCAGGGCGGCTTTCGGCTTCTGATCAAGAATTGGTAGTATGACAAAGCAAGCCGTGCCTCCTTGGCACGGCTTTTGTGTGTGACGGCGCGGCCTGATTTCCGCGGAGGGCCCTGATCGAAAACCTCTGTGATCCACGCCCCAATGATGGCGTGCTGCGCTTGATGGAAATCGAAGACCACCTGCGCGATCCTGATTTGAGTTGCCCCTGTGATGTCGAGGAGAACTGCGACTGAACTACTGGCGTTTGGGCCTGATGTGTCTTCCCGTCCATAAAAGGTCACACCCTCAAACTGTGGGATCAAACAGCCGTGCAGTATTGACAAAATGAAGGTCTATAGGCGCAGGCCTCACCATAGCTGTTGCCTATTCAAATATAGGATTGGAGTATTTCCCAATGTGGTAAGCGGGTTCTAATGTTGGGCAGGAAACGAATGGTTCGCCCACCGCATGCTCGATAAAAAAATCGCAAATATCCGCAATAGATTCAATATGTTACTTGCGCTTGTGGTGAAGCTGCCGTATCATCAGCTCATCAGCTCATCAGCTCATCAGCTCATCAGCTCATCAGCTCATCAGCTCATCAG
>NZ_JAXBMB010000032.1:0-15689 GCF_033963905.1 Cognatiyoonia sp. IB215182 | reverse complement strand
ATAGCAGACTTGGCCGGAACCTAAAGGCCCCACCATGCATTACAGTCTCTGGCGTCTGAGCATCGCACCCAGTCTGATCCTGCGCAAACTAGCGTCCAGGTCGGTCTAAAGGGCAAGGCGCATCACGTGCTCCAGAACGCCCTCCGGATCGGACGGCAAGGCCAGATAAGGGACCGAACCGTTGAAGGTCAGCACTACCGGATGGGCGTCCTGAACCTGCTGGCCGTCATTGTGATCCATTGGAATAGGCAAAGCCAACAAGGGCCTCCGCCCGCAAAGCTGAAGGTCGCTTGACTAAAGTGTTCATCTAATGTTCTTTGTTCGATTTGATACAGTGAGTGCAGAGTGGTCCGAACTGAATCTTCGTACACATTCAATACTAAGCGTGATAAAGTCTCGTTATGAAGAAGAGCAACGCACTCACGAGATCAGCGACCACCGGACGCTTTGTCACGAGGCCTTTAGGCAAATCCAAGGCGATGAAGTTCGCCAAGGTTGAAGGTGTCACGATCAGTTCCAAATCCGCCAATACGCTGAAGACCTATACCGATCGTGGGCTCAAAGGTGATGCACTTCGCTCAGCGATTACCGGCAGGTTCGTCACCAAAAAAAGTAAATGAGCCGGTACGACATCACAGAGGACCCCCTCTGTTACCCTGGCACTGGAGTTCTTCGAAACAAGGCCAACCTGACGGATCAGGACGAGCTTGATCAATTCGAGCAGATCATGTTTTTAACTCGGTCGGAGGAGCCATTACCGGAAGGTGCGCTTGACTATGCACATTACCGGGCGATCCATCATCACTTCTTCCAAGATGTCTACGCATGGGCAGGACAAACAAGACAAATTCGAACCGCCAAAGGTGGGAACTGGTTCTGCTATCCAGAATACATCGACACTGAGATGATCCGTATTTTTCGAGAACTCGCCGAAGAGAACCACCTCGCCAAGACGAGTAGTTTGCAGGACTTCGCCAGGCGCGCGGCGCACTACATTGCCGACATCAACGCTGTCCATCCATTTCGCGAGGGCAACGGGCGCTGCCAACTCACGCTGCTAGATATCCTTATGCAGGTTGCGGGACTTGAGATGGTCGAGGACAACATCAATGAGGACGAGTTCATGGACGCGATGATCGCAAGTTTCTGCGGAAACGAGATCCCTCTCAGGAACGCCATCATCAGGATGGCGACTTGATCCGAAATTTATGGGGGTCGAGTCCGGCCAAGTGCAGAATTTCAAGGTGGGGGATCTGGCAGCTATTAACCGCGCCTGACCTGATTTGCCAGTGAACTGAAACAAAGAGACAAGGAAGTGCAATGGAATCCGGCGAAGAAAGCACATTCCAAACAACCACATTTGAAGGGAGGATTTCCACGGAGGATTTGGACGAGCCTATCACATTCGTGGCGCATGCCGGTGATGATCGTCGGCTTAACAGCGATCCGCTGATCGTACCGGGGCATGTCTACGTGGCACTGACCAAATCGATGGGCAAACCTGGTGGGCAATCCGAACCTGTTACGCTCGTAGGCATGAGCAGTCACGGCATCAAGTTCTTTTCCGAGAACATGAGAGTGCGAAGCTTCAGGATCAACACAGTTGGTTTCCAGATTCAGCTCGCTGCAGACGAAGCGTCGATAACTCTTCCTCGGGAAACGGACTCGGGGACGGACGACATTGGCCTGATACTGTCCTTCGCGGCTTCAAAAGTTTCCACCCCAACCCTGTGCAGGCACAGCTTGGACGAGTTGTCGTTCAGGGTGGTTACAAAGCCATATCCGCCGATGATGTGAGTGGAAGGGTCATCATTCAATGTCAAGATGACCTACCTTCAGAGTCTTGGTACCAGGATGCAAAGGCACTGACCAAGTTCGTTTGGAAGGGACTTCAGTTTGGGTATGGATGCCGATTGACAGCTTCAATCTCAAACACACTGCGTTTACAGGATTCTTCAGGCAGCTTACCGTCAGCCAAACTAGATATAGGTAGCGCAAGGAATACGCGATGGACTGGAACTTGGTGGCCGTGATGGTTGGGATACATGCGCTCATGTTTCTGACACCCGGACCAGACAGCATCGTCGTCGTATCGCGAGCAACCTCTCAAGGAATACGGCACGCGTTTTCAGCGATCCTTGGTATGGTTTCGGCTGGTCTGTTCTTCGTTCCGGCCATTGCATTCGGAATGGAATTTGTGAACGCCCTGTCGCCCGCAATCTGGATGGCCGTCCGTGCCGCAGGGGCCCTGTACCTCATATACATAGGATACACGATGCTGCGTACTTCGTTTGCGACACGCGCCGTTGCCAATCAATCCAGTCACGTGCCGGGGCTAAAGTCGGAGGAGCCGCTGATTGCAGCCTTCATACAAGGGCTTCTGACGAATTTGGGAAACCCGAAGATGATTGTACTACTGACGTCGTTTTTGCCGCAATTCGTGGCAATAGAGCTCGGAAACGTCAGCACGCAGATCCTTGTCCTTGGCTTCTTCATGTATCTGAATGGTCTGATTTGTTTCAGCATCATCGCCCTGACTGCAATAACTATCAAAAGGCGGATCGTAAGCCGGTTCGGATCAAGAAACCTGTCTTTCTGGGGCGGAAATCTTGCAGGCGGCACCATGCTTAGTGTCGGGGTATGGATGCTTGTTGCCCCTATCAAGTTCGTATTAGGGCCCCGCTCTGCTTGAGTGGGAACTGGCGCAATTCGACGTTTGCATAGCAGTCATTCGGACGAAGTGCAGCATCCTGGAGGTAGTGCTCGGACCAGACCTTCTCTGCTCTCGGCTTTCCCAGTGTCCGATGGCGATGTAACATTCATTTTCCCAGATGGGTTGACGATAGACGGCATTGAAGAACTTGAGGCTTACCTTGCTGTGTTCCTAAAAAAGGAAAAGCGTTTGGCATCAAAAGGTTAATTCTATTTCGCTCTGCCGACATGTGAATACCATATATGCTGCGTGAACGAGCAAGGTCCGGTTCGACGAGCTGCACCGCCGTGGAGCTGGCGTCGAACGAATGTCCGCAAAGGGCCATGCCTACTTCGACACCGTTCCGGCCACCCAGAACTCATTCCGTCTCGATTGGACCCGCTCTGCGAGAAAATCTACAAACAGCCTGACGCGTGCTGTGTTGCGCAGATCGCGGTGCAGCAGGAGCCAGATGCTGCGGTAGGGCATTGGCTTTTGGAACGGGGCCCTTATCAAGTTCGCCTGTCTGTCACCTAAATTACAGGCCAGATAGGCCATGCCGAGACCAGAAGCGGCCAGAGTGATTAGAGGCACCAGCTCTGAGACGCGGTGTTTGAGGGTGGCCTTCGGATAGTAACTGTCCTTCACCCACTCTGCGGTTATCGCCTCTTCAGGCTCATGCCAGCCGATGAGGTGTAGTCCTTCGCCGCCGTTGTCAGTGATCCGCTCAGCATAGTCTCGTGTGCAATAGGCAGCTTGCGACATCTGGACGAGTTTTCGCCCTACGACATCGTCAGTCACTTCACCGGCAACTCGCAGGGAAACATCCGCTTCTCGTCTGGTCAAATCGCGGATGTCGTTGGTGAAGTTCATATTCAGCGTGATGTCTGGGTAAAGATCAGCAAAGGCAGCGAAGTCGTCCATCAATGACGTCATCGCCAACCCGTGCGGCAGAGTGATGTAGACAGTGCCTGAAGGTTGGGCATCGCGACCAACGATTACCCGCGACGCAGCCGTCATTTCTGCCTCGACCCGTTCGGCGTGGGGCATCAGGTCTTCCCCAAGCTGGGTCAGTACCAGCCCTTTTTTAGAGCGGTCGAAAAGACGACTACCTACGCGCTCCTCCATGACCGACAGCCGCCGCGTCAGCGTTGTATGGTTAACCTGAATGCTGTCAGCCCCGCCCCGCAAAGTGCCCGTGCGGGCGACAGCGAGGAAATACTTCAGATCATCCCAGTTCAGAGAATGGCTTTCGTGGGTCGACATGATCCCAGTGTTTCACTTTTGAAGCGCCGTGTACAGTTTTACCTATCTACAGTTCAATTTTAGACCTTGCTACCTTGGACGCATGAAACGAGAACCCAAGGAAACAATCCAATGAACCCCATACAATCAGTCCTGATCACCGGTGCGAATGCTGGTTTGGGCCGTGAAGCTGCCCGTCAATTGGCCCTCCGAAACGGCATCGAAAAGATCTACCTCGCCTGCCGCAATCTGGAAAAAGCGGAAGCCGCGAAGACCGCCCTCGAGGCGGAAACGGGCAAGCGCATTTTCGAGATCATTATCATGGATGTGTCGGACCTCAGTTCGGTCCGTGAGGCCGTCGCTGGCATGAAGTCCGCTGTTGATGCCGTGATCCTGAATGCTGGTGGCACCGGTGGACGTAGACCAAATGCCCTGACCAATGCGGGTGTCACGAACATCTTCGCAGCTAACATCCTTGGCCATGTTGTGCTTGTAGACGAGTTGCTCGAACGTCAGTTAATCACTTCGACAGTGCTATACGCTGGCTCGGAAGCCGCTCGTGGAATCCCAAAGATGGGTGTGGCCAAGCCTGACATGCAGTCCTTGTCTGCTGAAGAATTCGCGGCAATCGCGGACGGCAGCAAGTTTGGGCAGGATGCTGATCCGCTCGATGTCTACTCTTACATCAAACTTGTTGGGGCGCATTGGATGGGTGCAATGGCGCGTCAGCACCCGCATATCCGCTTCGTCACCATGAGCCCCGGCGGCACGACTGGCACCAATGGAATGGATGACCTGCCGTTCCTGAAGAAGGTCTTCTTCAAATACATCGGCGGTACACTCATGCCGATCTTTGGAATGATGCACAGCGTCGAGACCGGTGCGAGACGCTACGTCGACGGCTTGCTAAACGAGAAGTTCGAAAGCGGTCATTTCTACGCCAGCCGTGAAGGCTCCCCAACTGGTCCCGTGATCGACCAGGCTGAAATCGATTTCACCCTCGCTAACCCTGACTTTCAGGACAACGCCAACCAGGCCGTTCACCGCTTCGCGGCCTGACCTCAACCTCAATCTAAGGAGAATTCAAATGGACCTCACACTTCAAATCCTCGTCGGCCTTGCCACAGTCATGCTTCTTGGCCTAGGCACCATGTCGATGTTCGCCCCGCGCCGGATGGTGAAGAACTTCGCCATTGAACCTGTCGGAACGGCAGGCCTGAACACAATCCGCTCGGTCATCGGCGGGCTTTTCATCACAAGTGTTGCACTGCTGATCTTTGGCCTGCTGACCGGTCAAACACTCGGTTTTGTCGTCGTGGCGCTGTTGCTTGGCATCGTGGCCTTCGGTCGTATCGTAGGCATCGTGGCCGACGGGTTCGACAAAGCCGTAGTACCGCCACTCGTCGTGGAGTTGATTATCATTGGTGTGCTCATGACGGCATACGTGCAGTTGCCGACGCTATTGCCAATCTGATCAGCACAAAATTCAAGTTAAACGGCGGTCCTTGAGCAACCGCCGTTTTTGGATGTCCGTTTCCGGGAAATAGTCGCAGCATCTGCAGAGGCTGTGCAAAGTCCGGTTAGGGCCGTCCTTGATGGCCCTTCTGGCCTGGTGATGTCGGGATGCTGCGCCGCCTCCGATGGCCGCGAAGAGCCCAAAGCGGAAGTATTGATTTCATGCTGCGCGCGCTCGCAGTATGAAAATTCCTTCGAGTGCTCGACGATGGGTGCTGCCATGCGGCGGTGAAACCAGTCATTCCTACTTCGCACGGCAGAATTGGGGTGGGCTCGAGTCAAGTCGCAGGACTTTTCGGAACTTCGACGAACGTCCAAAGCGAATTCCCGCCGTGCGTTATGCCGCCACGTCTATCTGTATTTGACCCTCATGTAGAAAGCATCTCTTGTCGAAAAGAGATAGGTCGAGGGGATTTGGCAATCGGACGTCCGCAATGGTCGGCATGTTACTGGGCGATAGCTCAAAAGCGCGGTCAATCTGGGCAATCAGAACCACAACCGCTCCGCATTCGATGGCAAACTTCTTCAGTGACTTGACTTGTTCGTCGAGCCGAGGATTGCTGCGCCTTTGGTCCAAAAGCTGCAGGTAGTCGACAACAATGAATGAACGATCGGGCTTATTCGCGAGGCGTCCAATGATATGAGCTGCGCAGATGTGGTCCGAGGTATCAACCACGAGTGGGTCGTCATGTCCGCTTGGGTCTAAACCAAGTTTTTCAAAACGATCCCACACATCCGCATCATTGTAGTCCAGTGAGAAAACATGGCCTTTACGACTGTTCTTCCCAGCTAATGCTGCCAACTCTAAACCAAGTAGGGTTTTGCCGTGACCAGGACGCGCACCGATCAGCACCATATCGCCTGAATTGTGCTGGCTCATGATTTCTGTCGCTGGCGTTGCTTTAGAGTAGCTGGACGCCAAATGACTCCAACCCTTGAAGCCCTCCTTGATGGCAATCTGATGGAGTGCTTCGTGAAGTCTGATACCCCTTTCGCGTGCCAGCAATTTTGCTTGACGCTTAAGTTTGTAGATTGGCGCTGATAGTCTCATCTTGAACCTCCTATTTCGAGCGTTCTCCGCAATCCCTCCTTATGCAAGAACTCGAACAGGTTAGGTTCGAAATGGTACCGCTCCGCATGTCGAATGCTGCCCCGCTGGAGGGGGGAGGCCCGAGCAAGGCCGCCATAGGAAGCTACCATTGTTACATGATGGCTTCAATCGGGTTGTAATCATTCGCTGCACGCCGATGAAGGCTCAGGCTGGGCCCGTATGCCACCTCGGATCAAAAGGCGATCTTTCCAAAAGCGCAGTTTGACCATAAGCTACTGCTAAAGTTTGGGCCTAGTGGCCGCTTATAACTCTGAGTGAAAGGAGCTAACTTTGACCGAAGCTGACAAATGTGCCTGCGATCAATGTTCCCCAAATTGTGGTTGTTCGCAGGAAGAGCCAACAGCCTCGAAGTGCTGCTGTGGCGACACATGCACCTGCACCGATTGCGATTGCGGTCCCAGCTGTGGATGTCCTGGGGCTTAGACGATGACAGACATCGCTGTTGACGCCATTCGGATTAAGACGATCCGAAAGGCCCGTAGAATTGGACGACCCAAACTCGCCAAGCTGTCCGGTTTGACTGAGCGACAGCTCACTAAAATCGAAACATCATCGACGTTTACCTTGGACTTATCCGTTCTTGGGCTGCTGTCTGAGGCACTTCAGGTTCCGATACCAAGGCTTACCGGTGAGTTTGACATTTCGGAAGACGACCTCCGTCCAGCATCGAAGCGGGCATGCACTAACGGATGCTGCGGCTGATCGGTTTAGCATTGCAAGACCGCCTTGCGCTCCCGACCTTTGATATCGCGCAGCGCATAGAGCGTTATTTTGCTGCTGACGCCCATCCGCCTCAAGTCACATACATAGGGCAGAATTTCATCTTTATGCCAACGCATCAGATCGCGCAAACACCAACCGACACCGGTTTGCACCAGGTGTTCCGTGTCACGTATCAGTGTGTTGCAGTGTCGGAGTGCCGTATCTTTGAATGATTTTGACTTCGCGACGTTGCGCGTGAAAATCACTACGCTTGCCCGCCTGAGCCACATGTCATCGTCAACATTCCACCGACCCAAGAGGTCCAGCATCTCACCTTCGTGACGTTCCAAGATACGCGGCAGGACAAGTTTGGTAACACCGTCGATTTTGCTCCATCCATGAAGCCCTTTCACGAGGCGTTGCATTTGTCCAAATCGATCCGGCGTGAAGTAGGTCGGGAGTGTTTCCAATATGGCCAATGCAACGCTCTTTTGTTCTCCATAACCGGAGGCGATCAGGTCTGTGGCCAATTGGAGCTTCTGTTCGCTGTCCAGCGCCGCAATGCGTGGTTTCAGACTTGCTATGACTCGCTTCATTTCGGGTGCTCGTACGCCGTAGCCCAAGTAACGCGGATCAGGTTCGTTTGCGTCAGCTTTATAATGCGTGCCCTTACCAAGGTCGCTGAGCTTGGCTGCGATTTCGGCGTGAAATTCTCTGCAGTTCGTTGCCTCAAAGTCCGTCAAAATCAGCTCCGGATAGCGATGAATTGCCCGAAATCATTGTGCTTTGGACAGAATCTGTTCAGCGGACACAAACACCTCGTTCAGTTCTGGGGTCATTCTCCCGGCTTGCTCTATCGCTTCCTTGTCGGCCGCAATGCCAAGCGACAACTCATCCATCAGGCCAGGTTTGATTTCTTCCAGCCGCGGTAGAAGGGCTTTCAGGACGTAGTTTGCGCCCGCATCAGCATTTTTCAATTGCAAGTTCCTTTCAATGAACGCCACTCTAGGCTCCTGACTTTGCTACAATCGAAAGCCGCACACGATGTCGTTCCCCCTTATTAGGTGGGCCTTGTGCGACCTTATAACGTTGAGCGAAGGTCGATGCTGCTCGCATAACTTTGGGTGCCCTTTTCCCAAACATCAGATATTCGGCAGGCTGACTTGCCCTATTGAAGTCTTCGCGCCGCATATGATGAAGCATCTTGAGGAGATTGAACTCATCATGGCTGACAAACACGAGTTCCGCGCGTTCGCGTGGATAGAAACACGTGAGAGGTGCCCCTCTGCACTTTGTTAGCTCGGTAATCAGCTTTTGCATCAGATGAGCAATGCTCAATCCAATCGGGTCTCCCCACTTTTCGATCGCACGATCATAAGCCTGACAACATCCAATTGCGTCCTGTTTTCCAAGAGTTCTGACGAGGCGTCGGATGATTGGAACAAGACTTTGCTCGAAAGGATCACATTGCAACTCTGCAAAGGTTCGAAGCTCGTTGGTTGCTGTATGTCCCATGAGGTCATCCAAGGCCGGAAAGATTGCACGGTCATTCAAAACCGGGCTGATCCGAGGATGGACTAACTGGGTATCGGCTACCTCAATAAAAAATCGTACGGGTTTTGCAAAGCAATTGTTCGGGCTATGCCGGTCGGTCCTTCAATTGAAGGACATCCGCTTCATCGATTTCAGCCATCGGTTTGTGAACCCGCCAGTCTCGAACGGTCCCATCCGTTTCGCGCGCAGTGACAACCGTCTCAACAGGCGGACAGTCTGGCTCGTGACAACGCAGTTCCGATACGCTCACCAAAGTGTCGTCTTTCAATTCAAACGTCGCAACAAAGAGAGCTTTGACGCGCGCGAGTGCCTCTGGGTCTGGCCTTGTGTTGTCAAACATTCCCAGCAAATGAACCTCCTGCGCGAAGGGGTGCCCAGAGAACGTTGCCGCCTGCATCTCCGACGAAGAGTTGCGTCGATACGCCTGATACTTCAATCGCCGTTACCTCTGCGCCAGTTGTACCTGAGATGACGATTGCATTCTGTGTCTCGTCCAGTTCGGCTAGCTGCACTGCACCGTCTCTGAAGCCAACAAAGACAGCTTCCTGTCCCGGAAAGGCCGTGACACAGGTCACCATTTCATCGTCATTGTAGGCGACACAGACAGGTTTGCGGTTCATCGGACCATCCTTGCCATCGAAAGGCCAGGCGATGGCTTCATCTGCGCCGGAGGTCACGAGATGGGGCGTTTCCCCAACCCAAGCGAGGCTTTTGATTTTGGCTGGATAGCCGGGCATCGCAAAGTTGCCTTTGTCTCGCAGCCGCCAAGCGTGGAGTGCATTTTCCTGCATTGCTGTGACGAGGTATTTGCCGTCAGGGCTAAAGCACGTGTGGGCATGAAAACCCTTCCAGAAGACCTTTGAAGACTTCCAACGCTTTTCGCGCGCCCAGACAGTTGCGCCTCCATAATAGGCAACCGCGAGCCGCTTACCCTTTGGGTCAAACGCCATGCCGCCCACGGTGCTCGCATGTTCAAAAACGGTTGGCGTGTTTTGTCCGGCGGCCCAAACATGGGCTTCGCGACCAGATGAGCAGGCGTAGTGCCCATGGCTAGCCGCCACGCAGTCTACCCATTTGGTACCAAACTCGGCCAACACCTCGATTTCGCCCGCAAGGGAGGTCCGCAGGAACCGTCCGTCATCGCCCCCAGTTAGAACATGCTTGTCGCCATCGGCGACCATGCAAAGCACCACGCCATCATGCACCTGGATTTCTTGCGGCATGGCTTCACCTCGGAAAAAGCGCAACATGCCATCGCCAAAGCTTGCAACCACGGTATCACCAAGTCGAACAGCCGCTGTGACCGGTGCGCCGAATTTGAAACGCGTCCCACGACGCTCAAGCTCCGTCTTTGGAACGACGGTCTTGCGTGGGGCCTTGATGGTTACGCTGCCTTGCAAGATGCGAACCCTTCCTCAAGGCCCATGCCATCCAAGTTGCGACCGATGAAGACCACTCGAGAGTTGCGCTGCGACCCATCGGGCCATGCCCCCATGGGCGATCCGCTCATCAACATATGCACCCCTTGAAAGACGTAGCGGTCCGCCTGTCCCTCGAAATCCAAAATACCTTTTGAACGCAGGATATCTTGGCCGTGTGTTTGCAGAAGCTTTCCAAACCACGTCTGGAACTTGTCGAGATCCAGCGGCTCTTCTGAGGTAAATGACACGCTGGTCACATCATCGTCGTGATCGTGGTCATGATCCGAGGTCAAAAAGTCGGGCTCCACCTCGAGTACGCGATCAAGACTGAACGCGTTCAGCCCAACGACTTCATCCAAAGGTGCTGTGCAATGCGCGGTCCGAATGATCTTGGTGTATGGGTTGATCTTGCGAATGCGTGCCTCAATGGTTTCCAGGTTCTCGGCTTCAACAAGGTCGGTTTTGTTCAGCAAAAGAACATCGGCGAATGCAACTTGTTCTTCGGCTTCGTGATGCTCACCCAACTGACCATCAAGGTGGACAGCATCTGCCACTGTCACAATTGCGTCCAGCTTGGTCCGCTGTGCGACGTCCTGATCAACAAAGAATGTCTGTGCGACGGGCGCGGGGTCTGCCAAACCGGTTGTCTCGACAATAATCGCGTCAAGTTGGTCCGCGCGCTTCATCAGGCCGCTCAGGATGCGAATGAGGTCGCCACGGACGGTGCAACAGATGCATCCATTGTTCATTTCAAACACCTCTTCGTCCGCATCGACGACAAGGTCGTTATCAATCCCTTCTTCGCCAAACTCATTGACGATGACGGCGTATTTCTTGCCATGACGTTCGGTGAGAATGCGGTTGAGCAGCGTCGTTTTCCCGGCGCCGAGAAAACCCGTCAGCACCGTGACGGGAACTTTTGCGGTCTGGTCCATTGTTTATCCTTTCAATGGGCTGGCACGCCGGTGTCGCACGCGCTGCATCGGCCATGGATTTCAAGAACTGTATGATTGGGTGCAAAACCTGTTCGCTTTGATAGGTTTGCAATGCTCCCTGCGAATTCGTCGTCGATGTGTTCGGTCACACTTCCGCAGTCATCGCAAATCTCAAAAACTGGGTTTTTCCCCTCATGGCTGCCACAACAGACCGTCCAAGCATTCAGAGATTCGATGCGGTGCACGTGTCCGGTCTCGGCTAGCTTGTCGAGGGCGCGATAGACGGTTGTTGAGGCGGTCACGCCATCGGCGCGAAGCGCATCCAAGATGTCGTAAGCGGAAACGGGACGATCACATGTTTTTAAGTAGCCAAACACTCTTTCAGCATGCGTAATGCGCTTTGCTCTTTTTACCACGGAAAATCCTCCTCAGCATCTTACTTGACGATTTCTATCAACTATTGTTAATTCGTGCAATGTTACAACGTTACATTATGGGGCGGACTTCGCGTGACCGGCGCACAACCAACTTTGTCAATTTGCACGACGTGCCGAGACGGGCTTGAGGCACGTTTGGAGACGCGGGGAGGGGTACGGCTTGCCGCGCACGTCGTTGAAGAGCATGCCCGACGTCCTGAAATCCCAATGAAGCTCAGAGGCATACGCTGCATGAGCCAATGCAAACGATCCTGCATTGTTTCACTCGGCGCGCCGGGCAAATTCACGTATGTGTTTGGCGATCTCGATCCTGCCGACAAAACTCATGTTGCAGCGCTATTTGAGCTTGTCGAAAAATACACCAAGAGTGTTGACGGCTTCCTCGATCGCAGAGAGCGTCCAGATATCTTGCAAGCAAGTATTCTGGGGCGCTTCCCGCCGCTTGAAAGTCAGTCGCACCTGGTATCCGATCTGCAAGCCAAAGCATCATGAGAGACGTGCTTGACCCGCAGGTTGAGGCAGATGTTCTTGTATCGCCGCCAGATATTGCAGCGCATCTCACTGTCGAAAACGCAAGCTGGCAAACCCCGCGCGGTAAAGCGATCCTTAGCCCAATCACCTTTGACCTCGCCGCAGGCCGCGTGCTTGGCGTCGTCGGACCGAATGGCGCAGGAAAGTCCACGCTTTTGCGCCTGCTATACCGTTTTCATCGTCCATCAACAGGATGTGTTGCGGTAGATGGTATCAGCATTTGGAAACGCGATGCCCGCGACGTCGCAAGAAGCGTCGCAGCTGTCCTGCAAGAGCAGCCAACAGATTTCGCACTCACTGTGCGTGAAATTGTGGCGCTTGGTCGCACACCGCACCGGAAGGGGTTTGGCGGAACGTCTGGGGCGCATGATGTTGAGGTTATAGAGCAGGCACTTGATCGACTGGACTTGCTGGAGTTCGTTGACCGGCATTTGGGCACGCTTTCTGGTGGAGAACGTCAGCGGGTCATGGTGGCCCGCGCTTTGGCGCAAGAACCACGTCTCTTGATCCTGGATGAACCAACCAACCATTTGGACATCCGCAATCAGTTGGAGGTCTTGGCGCTTATCCGAGATCTACCGCTCACGATTGTCACCTCACTACATGATCTGAATATGGCTGCTGAAGTATGTGACGACGTATTGCTTCTGCGAGGCGGCCGCTCCTTGGGCTTCGGGCCCCCAAAGGCCGTTTTCACAGAAGCCATGATTTCTGACGCATTTTCCATAAGAGCCAGGCAAGAGCGTCTCTCGCCCAGCGATGCGAAACACCTGACATTCCATCTCTGACAAGGACGTACGACATGAGATACATCTCACTTGGCGCAATCGCCATAATTATCACATCTGGAGCAGCCGTTGCGCAGACTTCTGTTGAAAGCTGCAATCGCACTGTAACCTTCGATGCACCCCCCGAAAGAGCGATTTCCAACGACGTCAACCTAACTGAAATGATGCTAGTCCTTGGCCTCACTGATCGCATGGTCGGATATACGGGTATCAATGGCTGGAACAAATTGGATGCGGAGATGCGCGAGGGCGTCGCAGAATTGCCTGAGCTGTCTGAGCGATACCCGTCAAAAGAAGTTTTGGTGGGCGCGGATGCCGACTTTTTCTTCGCGGGCTGGAACTACGGTATGAAAGTTGGTGGTGAAGTGACGCCCGAAACGCTGGAGCCTTTTGGCATTCAGGTTTACGAACTCACCGAGTCCTGCACCCATATCATGGACAAAGATCGCGCTAGCATCGAAGACATGTACGCCGACCTTGTGAACCTCGGAAAGATCTTCGGGGTCGAGGATGATGCAAACGCTCTTGTCGACGGATACCGCGCCGAGCTCGCTACGTTCACTGACACAGTGTCAACAGGCGACGAACCTGTCCGTGTTTTTGTCTATGATAGCGGCGAGGATACGCCGTTCACCGCAGGTCTCTACGCGATGCCAACGGCCCTTATCGAGGCGGCAGGCGGCGTCAACGTCATGGAGGGCTTTGAAAAGAGTTGGGGGACGGTCACGTGGGAAGAGGTTGTTGAACAAAACCCGGAAGTGATCGTTATCGTGAACTATGGCGAAGTCACCGCTGAACAAAAGCGCGATTTCATGATGTCCAACCCGGCTTTCGCGGATATCGATGCGGTGCAAAACGATCGTTTCGTTACGCTGGAATATGTTGAGGCTACGCCGGGTCCACGGAACATTCAGGCCATCAAGACCTTGGCCGAAGCCTTCTGGCCAAACTGAGGATGAGCGACGCAGCAGCATCGATAAATCGCTCCCGTAGCACGCGACGCGGTGCAGTCGCTGCCGGGGGGTTAGCGGCGCTGCTCGTGTCACTTTCAATCGCGATCTCTGTCGGGGCGGTTTCTGTCCCGACGGGAACGGTCTGGGGTGTTGTGGCAAACAAAATCTCGCCGGGAGTGATCGAACAAACCTGGAGCCAGGGGCGCGAGAATATCGTGTGGAACATCCGGTTTCCGCGCGCGCTGCTGGCCATGATGGTCGGTGCCGGGCTGGCCATCGTTGGTGCAAGCCTGCAAGCGGTCACACGCAATCCGCTGGCGGATCCGCACCTGCTTGGCATCTCTTCGGGTGGTGCATTCGGCGCGATCCTTGCACTGCTGCATACAGGTCTGTTTCTAGGCCTTTTGACCGTGCCGCTAATGGCCTTTGCGGGCGCGTTGTTGGCAACCGTCATCGTGCTTGGCGTCTCCAGATTAGCAGACGCCACGAGCGCAGACCGATTGGTGCTGGCTGGTGTCGCAGTGTCCTTCATAATCATGGCCGCGGCAAACGGTCTGATTTTTCTCGGCGATCCACGTGCGTCGCATACAGTCGTTTTTTGGATGCTTGGGGGTCTCGGCCTCGCGCAGTGGGATCAGCTGATTTACCCGCTCGTTGTTCTGCTCGGGTGCGGCGCTTGGTTGATGATGCGCACCGCCCAGCTGAATGCCATGACGATTGGGGATGAAACGGCGTCGACCTTGGGAATTGCCGTTGGGCGGTTTCGGCTCGTTGTCTTCGTCGTCGGTGCCTTGATTACAGGTGTTATGGTCGCCTTTACCGGCATGATTGGCTTTGTGGGTTTGATGGTGCCGCATGTCGCGCGCATGATCGTGGGCGGGGATTACAATCGGGTCCTGCCTGCATCGGCGCTCATCGGTGCGATCTTTCTTCTTTGGACCGATATCGCCGCACGGACAATCATGGCACCTGAGGACATGCCCATCGGTATAGTGACCGGCCTCATCGGTGGCGTTTTCTTCGTTTGGCTGCTCAGTCGTCGGTCTGCTTAGGCTATGCTGGGCACGAAGCCGCCGGGGCACATCGTTGCGGAAACAGACCGGCTTCGGCTGCGAAGATGGCATACCGCGGATCTATGCAATCTTCAGGGTATTTTTGGTGATCCCGCGGTCATGGAATACAGCGACAAGGGCGTTATGAGCCAACAGGACCAACAAGATTGGCTGGGTCGCAGCTGCATCGCCATCTATCAGGATGGACTGCCCGGATGTCTAGCCATTGAACGTAAACACGATCTTGCCGTTATTGGCTATGTCGGCCTTTCTTCTGATCCAAGCCGGGTCAAACCGGGCGATGCGGAGATCGGGTTTCGGCTTGCCAGATACGCCTGGAACAAAGGGTTTGCGACTGAAGCGGCAATAGCAATCTTAAGCACTGCGAGAGAGAATTCGAAGTTAAAGCGCTTTATCGCGATTGTTGATCCGAACAATCGAAGATCCGTGCGCGTCATCACGAAGCTCGGCATGAAACTCATCGGTGGCATCATGCTGGATGGGTATGATTATCCGGACCATATCTATGGCCGAAACGCTTTGCCATACGCGTGAGCCGGACGTTAAGGCCATACGCCACGTGCTGGGATTTGGGTGAATAGTCGTTGCGTGGAAGAGCAGCAGCCCCCTCGTAAACAACTCATCAGCATGGAAAAAAGGACCGCGTGATAGCAGACTGAATAAATGAACTGTCTTAGCCCCCTAAAACTGTGCCACAGTTGGCTTAGTGTTGGAGGCAGGATTGATGGCGCG
>NZ_JAXBMB010000031.1:0-16520 GCF_033963905.1 Cognatiyoonia sp. IB215182 | reverse complement strand
AACGTGGATCAGAACGAACCACGCTTCGTCCTGGCCGCCAAGGAAGTGTTGGATCATACGCGTATTCTCAAGCGTGATACCATTGCCACGCTCAAGCTCCGCCCAATTGTCGAGCACATAGCCACTGTAAGGCAGGAGCGGAAGCTGGCCCAATCGGTCGGCGAGGGCTGTAACTGGAACGGCAAGACAACGAGGCAATGCTTCCGGCGCGGTCGGCTCGCCCCATACATAGGCCTGCACCATGAACGAGTAGTGGACCATCATGAGTCGCAGTGCCTCATCTCCACAGGATTGGAAGGCGGTCTCTGGCTCTATCTCGGGCAGCTGCGCCTCCAGAAGTGTGCGCACACGTCCCGAGGGAAGGAGGCTGGGCAAAGACATTGCAATGCTGCGTATCTCGACAAGTTCGGCGGGCAGGTCCACCTGATCCGCATCAAACTTGCAGAGGAAGCCTCGATCTTCGGAGATGTCATAGGCTTGGAGATTTTGCATGGGATGGCCTTTCGAATACTACTGCCTGGGGGGAGTATGCTCGGAAAACCCGGCAATCTTCTTGCTTTCGCTCTATTCATGCAGCAATATGCACAACTAATGACCTCTCTTGACCCCCATAGCGAACAAATATTGTCAACGCTCGAAGCAAGTGGGCGACTCACCAATATCGAGTTGGCTCGGCGTGTGGGGCTGTCTCCATCAGCCTGTCTACGACGCGTCCAGGAGCTTGAGCGTACGGGTGTGATCGAGGGATATCGGGCCATCATTAATCGCGCCGCGCTCAGCCCACGGATCACGGTTTTTGTCACGGTCGGACTGGCGCAGCAGCTTTACAAGGATGCCCGCGCCTTCGAACGCGCGATGGATACTGCCCCGCAGGTACTCGAGTGTCACAACATCGCGGGAAACGTGGAGTATCTCTTGCGCGTGGAGGTGGGCGATCTTGCAGAATACAAACACTTCCACGCACACACTTTGGGAGAATTGCCGCAGGTTCAGAGCATCACATCGCATTTTTGCCTGGACACGTCCAAAGACGTTAGGAACCGGCTGGCGTAAGGAACACCGGGCCACCTGTAAAAACGCTGTCCCTCTATGTTTTAGTATCCGAGTCGGGCACTTTGGTGGCAGCGGACACGATGCAATTACGTCTCACCTTACCACCGCCAACACCGAGCAAGCGCAGCGAATGTCTCCTTAGATGGGCCGTAACGCAGCATTATGATCCATCCATGAAAGGCAACTAAGGGCCGTTAAGCCCTGACGATCCGGTAGTTGAAATCTGCGTTTCCTACGACGCCCCACATTCTAAGCCAAAAGGGCATCAAGCCTTCGGTTCCCCGAGCCGCGGAGAGCGGCCCCAAGTCCACCGGATCCGACCAACCGAACTCTGTCAGCATAGCAACGACATCAGCTTTGGCGTCTTCATGGTCCCCAGCTAGAAACACATCGTGCTCTCCGCCAACCCGAGCGGGTTCGACCATGATCTGATGGTTCATCGTGTTGAGCGCCTTGACCACTTTGGCACTTGGCAGCCGCGCCTGGAGCGCCTCGCCCGCGGAGGTGGTGTTCGAGAGTTCAGGCACCAATGTCGGAGGCATCCCATTCGACATGTCCAAAGGATTTGTCACATCAATCACCGTCTTGCCTGCCACGACACCGTCCGTCACTGCATCCGCCACCTCGACGACGTTTGCACCGTTCACCGCAAAGATCACGCGGTCGGCCCATATCGCCACATCAGCGAAGGTGCCGTGCCCGGACTGCGGCCCATTGGCCTTCGCCCACGCCACGGCCTTTGGATTGTCTGAGATTCGGGCTCCCATTCGGACTTCATGTCCCAGCGCCACCAATTTGGTTGCAAGCGTATGGCCGACCATCCCAGTGCCTAGAACTGCATATTTCATCTCTCGTTCCTCCAAACATTTGGCCCCGACCGCAGCAGTCTACGGCCAGGGCTTGATTATCATGCTGCTGCTTTTTCAGCGGTCTTGAGCTTCAGCATGTCCTCCATGCCGAGATTGGTGAAGAGCCCCTCCGTAACCTGGGCCAGGTGATCATTGTACCCCTTAAGCGGCTCTGCCATACCAATGCGGTCAACTTCAGTACGGAACGGTCGTGCCCCCGGCGCGGTTCCGATCACGTCGACAACAGAATCTGCGACCAGTTGTGGGTCCTGCTGCGGATTAGCTGCGAGGAAGCCCTCAAAACCTTCCAGCGAGGCTTTAGGCGCGCCTGCCATTTCTCCGTAGCCAGTATCGCGATCACGCGACGTCGGCTGCATTAAGTTGTCGATGAACCGGGTCGGGAAACCGCCAGGCTCGACAATAGCAATGTCGACGCCAAAGGCGCTCAATTCCGCGCGATAGTTCTCGCTCATCGCTTCCAGCGCCCATTTGCTTGCATTGTAGGGGCCGTAGAACGGCAGCGCTACACGGCCAAGCAAGCTTGATATGTTGAGAATCAGCCCCTCGCCGCGTGCCCGCATATCCGGCAGAACAGCGCGGATCATCCGCTGGACACCGAAGACGTTGATGTCAAATAGGCGGCGGAAATCATCCGCGGAGAAGTTCTCCTGCAACCCGTGTGCTCCCACACCAGCATTGTTGATGAGTGTGTCGATGGTTCCCATGGTTTGGGTCGCTGCGGCGACGCCTGCTTGGACGGATGCGTCGTCGGTCACATCAATCTCGACGACCTCAACTCCTAAGGATTTGAACTCTTCGACGGCAGCGGCGTTGCGGCCAGCAATATCGCGCATCGAGCCCACGACTCGGTGACCGGCCTTGACCAGATCAGTTACGATGAGTTTGCCAAATCCGCTGCTTGCTCCGGTGATCAGAATATTCATGTCCATGTTCCATTTGCTGTGCCCAAAAGCTGTTGGGCTGTTTTGATGACCTAGAATTACGGCTTGCACAGCGGTTGGAACAGATGGATAAATTTGAACCCATGGTTCACGGTATTAGAACGCTGGGTCTGCCCGCACTTTTGAGTTTCCACACTGTCGCAAAGCTCGGCGGTATTAGCGCGGCAGCAGACGAATTAAGAATGGCGAAGTCAGGCGTCAGCCGTCACGTCTCGCAACTTGAGAGCCATTTTGGTGTCAGCCTCCTAGAGCGAGGGGCGCGATCTGTGCGCCTGACGCCAGTGGGCCGGAAGCTTGACGAGCGCATCCGCTCAATCCTTGCGGAGATCGACTTGCTGCAAGACATCGCGCAAGAAGAGAGCGTTGGTGTCTCCGGTCAGGTGACCATTGCGGCGACACCAGAGTTCGGAGGCCTGATCGCGACGGAACTCTTTCCAGTTCTGCGAGAACGACATCCAAACCTGACCCTCGTGATGCGCCCGGACTACGCGTTTGAGGACATGCAAGACCCCGGGACCGACCTCGCCTTCCGGGTTGGGACTTTCAAGGATGACCGTCTGGTCGCGCTGGAACTAGGCGCTTTCTCGCGTTGGCTCGTGGCGACGCCAGCCACACAAGCGCAATACGCGCCCAAATCGCCCGCTGATCTTGTGACCTTGCCTTGCCTGACTTTTCGAGGAGACCGCCCTGGCGGGACGTGGCGTTTTGTCAAAGCGGGTACAGAAGAGACGGTGGAAGTGTCCGGGCCGATTGCGGTCCGCAGTTTCGGAATACTTCAGCAATTGGTACGGGCAGGTCAAGGTTTTGCGAACTTGCCAAGCTTCATGGTGCGTGACGAGATTGCCAATCAGACACTTGTTCGGTGCCTCAAAGACTACGACGCACCAGAATACCCGGTTTTCCTAACCTTCCGCCCCGGGGCGCGGAACATTGCACGCGTCGATTCAGTTATTGAGATTGCCAAACAAGTCGTGCCGAGGCTTTTGCAGCAGTGACCGATATCATCGACGAAGTGCCCTTGGGCTATTGGCGTCGGAACTGTATTTCGACGCCCTAGTGGTAAGAACCCACAGCCTCACGAAAGTCCCCTCTGGCGAAGCCGCGTTGCAGCAACGAGCTTACGTCCGAATGGCCCCTTTGGGCCCTCCTCGTCGGTGTTCCATCGTTCGGACTCCTGATGCTGCATGTGCCCTGATGACGGTAGAAAACCCAACTTGCACCTTAGTCAGCTTGCAGCGAATTCCTGGTTTTGCTGACCTCTCAAAACTCTATGAACACACCGAGAACAGGATATAGGGTTGTAAGGGCCAATGCCGAGAGCATTCCCACACGACACATATTTTGCTCTCTAGGCGAGCGTGCGAGGCTCTCATAATACATCGCTTCGGCGCCTTTGCCGACTTGTTGTTTTTTGAATCTAAGCCGCCCCTTCGGTCTCCATTTTGCCTTCATTGTCACTTGGATGACCACAGCCTGTTCTAACGGTGCTGTATTCGCAATCAATCACACCATGAGAAGCTTGGGACTCAAACCTCACGACCTGCGAAGCGAAGAAATCATGGATGCCTTTGCTATTCAGACGGTCGCTTGCGTCAGAAGCGCCGGGCTCGATCCGACCACCGTGAGTTCCTGGGGCGGAGGCGTCTTAAGGGGGCGTCCCATTGGCGCTTAAGCAAGAGCAGCGCGTCAATTGTCCATGTGGATATCGAAAGCGCTTCTGAGCTGCCTGATGGTCGCAACCGGGATTGCGTAATAGCGGCTTATGTCTTCGTCGTTCAGGCCGTAATCGACCATCGCGTTTAGCGCCTTCTTAGGCCATGGGCCAAGCTGTTCGAGGATGTGAGCGGTTACGATGCCGTGGTCGCCCGTTGTCGCGCCGTGCTCGTGCGGCCAATTGTTCGACGGGCCCTCGTTTGTAGCGGAGCGAGACATTTCGATTGAAAATTCGTGCATGATAAACCTCCGCTATGGCATCCGCCTGCACATCGTCCGCACGCTTCCGCGCTCATGGTAAAGAAGACCACTGGCTATCATATGATTTCGAATCAAAATTAATTTGCCGAGGCCGTCTTGTCAAAGTGATTTCGCTTCGATACTAAATTTGTATGTCGTTACCAGAAATACCATCCGACCGTATCGCGGAACTGCTGATCCACATCGGGCGCTCGTCCAGACATGAGGATGCCGGGTCTAAATTGACGCCCGCACAATGGACGTGTCTGCGGTTTTTTGCGCGCTCCAATCGCAGCACACGTACGCCATCCGGATTTGCGAGTTTCCATGCGACGACCCGTGGTACCGCTTCACAGATCATCAAATCGCTTGAAGCACAGGACATGATCGTCAGGCGCAAATCGCCTGACGATGGCCGTAGCGTTTACTTCGATCTGACCGACGCGGGCCATGTCGCGCTTGAAAAAGACCCGCTTGGCGATCTGATCGCGGTGCTTGACAGCCTTGATGATGCGGATCGAGCAAAATTCCTGCTGACGCTCAACCGCCTGACCTCGTCTCTTTCCGACAGCCGCGGCGCCCGCACATTTGGCACGTGTGGCGACTGTACACATTTCACCCATACCGCGCAGAGCGGCTACTGCAGTTGCATCTCGGAAGAGATCGAACTCGACCAGATCAACCAGCTTTGCGCCAGCTACAGCCCGCCGCATCTCACCGAAAGAAGTGCCGATGTCAGATCTTGAGTCAGACAAAGGCGCATCACAGCGCCCCCGCATGATCGCCATCAGCAGTGGTAAAGGTGGGGTGGGAAAATCAACCGTTGCGGTGAACCTTGCAGTTGCTCTCGCAGAAACCGGTCAGCGTGTAGGTATCGTCGATGCCGATATCTATGGGCCGTCGGTGCCAGGCATGTTGGGCATTGCCGCTGACGCGCCACCTGCCATGTCGCCCGATGGAAAAGTGATCCCGTCAGAAGCATTCGGTGTGAAAGTCATCTCGATGGCGATGCTTTCAAGCGATGATGCGCCTGCCATCCTGCGCGGGCCAATGGTCACGAAATACCTTCAGATGTTCGTGCGTCAGGTCGAATGGGGGGCACTGGACCTACTGCTGCTGGATCTGCCGCCCGGAACCGGTGATATTCAGCTGACGCTTGCCCAAGCCTTTCCGCTTTCAGGTGCCGTGGTTGTGAGCACACCGCAGGATGTGAGCCTGAAGATCGCCCGCCGCGGCGTGCGCATGATGGAGCAGGTCCATGTCCCCATTCTGGGCATCGTCGAGAACATGAGCGGCTTTACCTGCCCTTCGTGCGGCACCGTTACGAACATCTTCCATGAAGGCGGTGGTGCGGCAGTCGCGAAGGAACTTGCCATCCCCTTTCTTGGGCGCGTGCCGCTGGATCCCGCAATTGTTGATACCGGCGATAGCGGTCGACCACTGGTTTTGACAAAACCGGAAAGTGCCGCTGCCGTAGCCTACCGAGATATCGCAGCGGCAATTGCGACGGGTCAGGGTCCGGATGGGGGCATTGCAACGCCTTTCAGATGGACTCTATCTGACGGATCGGGAAAGCCGACACCGGCGGCGCCCGTTTCCGATGGCGCGCCGGACAGGCTTGCCCGGCTGGATTATGACGAAACGGCGCTCATCCTGAATTGGGCCGACGGACAGGAGCAGCGTCTGATCCCGCGCGATCTACGTATCGCCTGTCAGTGCGCCAAATGTCGCGATGAAATGACCGGCAAAAGATTACTGGCACCCGAACAAATACCGCTTGGCGTGGCGATCACACGTATCTGGAGCATTGGGAATTACGCACTCGGCATGGCCTTTAGCGATGGTCATGATACGGGCATTTACACCTTTGAGCAGCTGCGTGCGCTGCGCGAGGCGACGCTGGAAGATGTCTGATATCAAGGCCAGCAGACGGATCCGGGCGCAATCATCATCTGTGGATGAGCACCTGATGGGTTTCGTCCTCGACGAACCGCTAGAGACCCTTGCGGCAACGGCAACCTCCACCCTTGATCCGGACGCACCGCTGGTGCGCGCCATACTCGGCCTGCCGGGTGTGGACCGGGTTGAGCTTTCCAGCGCGACGATCTGGGTGCGCAAGATTGAAACCGCCGACTGGTCCATTCTCAGGCCCGCAATCGCCGCCACCATCCGGGAGGTACTGGACACGTCAGAAAAGCCCCTGGGAGAGAATTCAACCGAGTTGAAGGGCGGGCCAGACAGTACTCTGCTTGACGCAGTGAAAGAGCTGTTGGAACGGCAGGTGAACCCTTCCATCGCCTCTCATGGTGGTCATATAGCGGTGGAGCGTGTCGAAAACGGTACCGTCTTTGTGCGGATGTCCGGTGGTTGCCAGGGCTGCGCTGCTTCATCGGCGACACTGCGTCAGGGGGTTGAGCGCATGCTGCGAGCGGCCCTGCCCACGATCCGCGACATCGTGGACGTCACCGACCATGAAAACGGGCAGACCCCATTCTACAAGCGCGAACCGGGCATGTCCGCCATATTGGATCGCGCAGTACCACCCGGTGTCGTGGAATGGCAGAACGGGAAAATCGTGGTGGATTCCGACTTTCTTGCGCCGCGGCTCGGGCTTACACCCGAGGCGCTTCGCCAAGGGCTGCATAGCGGCGATGTGGTGGGTGTCACGGAAACCGGTGTTGGGGAAGATGAAGGGAGCGCGCGTATCGTGCTACGCAGCTCCACCCGTGCCTGGGCGGCCGTGCTGCGTGCTGATGGCACGGCCCACGAAGTGCCGCCACCCCGCCAGTCCGCCGAAGCGTCGGAGCAAGAGCAGGCGCTGGCGGCGCAGGTCCGGTCTTATCTTGAGAGACGTCCAGCCGATGCGAAGCCGATCACGTATGGAGCCTTGACGCGGGCGCTTGGATTATGGGCGCCTGGGTCCGTCCGAAAGGTGACACGCGCGCTTGAGATGACGATGCTGGAAGATGCGCAATCTGGCCGCCCATTCATTGCGGCGCGCGTGATCAGTCGCGGCAACGATGGATTACCCGGCAAGGGCTTTTTCGACCTGGCCCGCGGTCTGTCACGTGGCCCTGAACCAAATGAGAGTGACGCGGCCTTTCATACAAGGGAACTCAGCCAGTCCGATAAGCAGCCGGAAATCCCCCACAGCATTGGGGCCGGTTGAAGACAGATAGGGACACCAGCGCGTTGCGCTGACACGACGCGGGACCATCCGCAAGCACTGTGTCCATTGTGATAGCGCACCCTGTGTCGCGTCGGGTGTGGGCGGATAATCCTTTGCCATGCGCAAGGCGCTGGCGGACCGCGCGTTTCCAACCAAAGCCGGCCTGCGGGCGCAACGGGATTGAGAACAATGAAGGATGCAGACCGCAGCGGCGTTCACCCTCTGCAGAGTGTCATTGACGTGCCATGGCACAGTCGGTCCGTGCCAGACGCGCTGGATGCGCTTGGCGCGAGTTTAGATGGCCTGACCGACGCCGAAGCCGTTGGGTTTCAACGCATTCATGGGCCAAACAAGCTGCCAGAGCCACCGGCACCGGGGATCCTGGCGCGGTTCCTGCGACAGTTCCACAACCTTCTGATCTATGTCCTGATTGCTGCCGCGACCGTGACTGCCGCATTGGGGCATATCGTCGATACGATCGTGATCGCCGCGGTCGTCATGGTGAATGCGATTATCGGGTTCGTTCAGGAAGGCCGGGCGGAGGATGCACTGTCAGCCATTCGCGACATGCTGGCACCGGAAGCCCGCGTATTGCGCGATGGACGACGCCTGACAGTCTCGGCGGAGGCGCTGGTGCCCGGCGATGTTGTTTTGTTGGAACCCGGCGACAGGGTGCCCGCTGATCTGCGGCTGACAAAAACCAACAGCTTGCGCATTCAAGAAGCCGTACTGACAGGCGAATCCGTCGCTGTCGAAAAGACGCCCGTTCCCGTCCTGGCCGATGCAGCGCTAGGAGATCGTAGTTGCATGGCTTTCAGCGGCACGCTTGTCGCGGCGGGCCGGGGGCACGGTCTTGTGGTTGCAACGGGCGCCGTGACCGAGATCGGACGGATCAGCGGCCTTCTCAAGACAATGGAGATCGGCACAACGCCGCTCTTGAAACAGATGGAGGTATTCGCTCGTAACCTAACGGGGGTCATCCTTGTCCTTGCCACCATGATACTCGCATTTGGCTTCTTCGGCGCCGGGCTGCCATTCAGTGAGATCTTCATGGCCGTGGTTGGATTGACGGTCGCGGCGATCCCCGAGGGCTTGCCCGCGATCCTGACCGTCACGCTGGCGATCGGCGTGCAGCGCATGGCAGAGCGGCGTGCCATCGTGCGGCGGCTGCCCGCGATTGAGGCTCTGGGCTCGGTTTCGGTCATCTGCTCCGACAAGACTGGCACATTGACGCGAAATGAGATGACTGTTGCATCAGTTGCAACATCAAAGCGGCTTTTTACCATCACGGGCGCTGGCTATGCGCCGGTTGGCACGATCACGTTGAATGGTCGCGACGTATCTGGGGCGGATTTTCCGCTTTTGTCGGATCTGGCCCTCGGGGCCGTGCTTTGTAACGACGCGGACCTTACGCAAACAGATGGGGAATGGCAGATGGACGGCGACCCGATGGAGGGTGCGCTGTTGACGTTCGCCTGCAAAGCCGGTCTTGACCCGACTGCTCTGCGCCGTGCCAATCCGCAGACCGACGCCATTCCGTTTGACGCGCAGCATCGTTTCATGGCGACGCTGCACCACGATCACGCGGGCGGTGTCGCAATCCACATCAAGGGCGCGCCAGAGCGGATCATCCCGATGTGCACAACCGCGCATGCAGAAGAGGATGGTGCGCAGCCCATTGATACCGATTACTGGCATGCCCGCGCGCAAGAGATCGCAGAGCTTGGCCAGCGTGTCATCGCGATTGCGCTGCGCGCCAACCCGCCTGACGCACAAAGGCTAACCTTTGATGCCGTAGAGGGCGGTCTGACGCTATTGGGCCTTGTCGGTCTGATCGATCCGCCGCGTGACGAAGCCATTGCAGCCATTGGGGAATGCCAGTCGGCGGGCATTCGGGTGAAGATGATTACGGGCGATCACGCGGGCACAGCAATGGCCATTGCCCGGCAGTTGGGCCTTCGGAATACCGATGAGGTTCTGACCGGCGCCGAAATCGATCAGCTTGATGACCCCACGCTGAAAGAACGCGCGCTGCAGGTCGACGTGTTTGCGCGCACTAGCCCCGAAAACAAGCTGCGGCTGGTCGAGGCAATGCAGGCTGGCGGTCACGCAGTGGCGATGACCGGTGACGGGGTGAATGATGCACCCGCGCTCAAACGGGCAGACATCGGTGTGGCTATGGGGCGGACAGGCACCGAAGCCGCAAAGGAGGCGGCGGAAATCGTTCTGGCCGATGACAACTTTGCCACGATTGCGGCAGCGGTACGGTCGGGGCGGACGGTCTATGACAATCTCAAAAAGGCCATCGTCTTTCTGCTGCCCGTCAATGGAGGCGAGGCGCTGGCCCTGATCATCGCGCTGTTGCTGGGGCTCACGCTGCCGATCACGCCGGTGCAGATCCTGTGGGTGAACATGGTCAGCTCCGTCGTGCTGGCCATGGCCCTGGCTTTCGAAGCGGCCGAACCCAACATCATGCGCCGCCCGCCACGACCTGCGGATGAGCCGATCCTGTCGCGTTTCGTCATTTGGCGGGTCGGCTTTGTATCACTGCTGTTCTGCCTTGGTATCTTCGGCATGTTTATCTATGCGATCAACACGGGCGCCAGCCTCGAAGAGGCAAGAACCATAGCCGTCAACACCCTTGTCGTGATGGAAATATTTTATCTCTTCTCGGTCAGGTTCCTGAATTCCTCGTCTTTGTCCCTGAAGGCCATGCTTGGCACCAAACACGTTCTGATCGCTATCGGCGCTGTAACGGTTCTGCAATTCGCCTTCACCTATGCGCCTTTCATGGAGGTCTTTTTCGACACCCGTCCCATCGGCGTCATGCAAGGGCTGATGATCGTCGCGGTCGGGCCGGCCCTGCTGATTGTGCTTGAATTTGAAAAAAGGGTTGTCCGCACGCTGAAGTTGCGCCGGCAAGCAACCGACCCAACGATCATCAAAATGCAAAAGCAGAGAAAACCGACATGAGTGAAAGCGTGAAGGCCACGGAGGACAAGGTAGCATCTCATCACAGCACCGATCATCTGGACAGCATCAAGGGCCTCTTCGACCGGATGGAACAGCGCCGGATCGACGGTCGTGCCGTCAAGTAGATGTAGTTCTCGGCAGCCCGGGTTCGGACGACCAGAAAATCAAAAAGGTAGATAATGACAGAGGCAATCGAAGGGTACCTTTTCTACGAGATCGCGGCCCTTCTTGTGCTGGCCGCAGGGGTCGGGTTTTTGGGCCTGATGCTGCGCCAGCCATTGATCGTGAGTTTCATCGCCGTGGGCATTCTTGCCGGGCCCTCTGCGCTTGATCTGGCACGATCCGATCAGCAGATCGATCTTCTGGCCGAGCTGGGGATAGCGTTGCTGCTTTTCCTTGTCGGCCTGAAGCTCGACTTTAATCTGGTCAGAACATTGGGTCCGGTTGCCCTGGTCACTGGGCTGGGTCAGGTGATCTTCACCACGGTGTTCGGGTTCCTGATCGCTATTGCGCTTGGCATCGACGCACTTACGGCGATTTATGTCGCCATCGCCCTCACCTTCTCATCCACGATCATCATCGTGAAACTTTTGTCGGACAAACGCGAAATCGATGCGTTGCACGGGCGTATCGCATTGGGCTTTCTGATTGTGCAGGATGTGGTCGTGGTCGTCGCCATGATCGCGCTGTCAGCCATCGGTGTTGGCGGCGCCGCCACCGGTGATGGCGCGGTCGCGGATGTGCTTGCGGTGCTTGGTTACGGCCTTGCCATGCTGGTTTTCGTCCTGCTCTTTATCCGCTACATCGCCAGCCCACTTGTCGAACAACTCGCGCGATCGCCGGAACTCTTGGTATCCTTTGCAATCGGTTGGGCGGCACTTCTGGCCGCAGTGGGCCATTACCTTGGCTTCGGCAAGGAACTCGGCGGACTGCTTGCGGGTGTTTCGCTGGCCTCGACCCCTTTCAGGGAAGCGATCGCTGCAAGATTGGCAAGCTTGCGCGATTTCCTGCTTTTGTTTTTCTTCATCGCGCTTGGTGCGTCTCTTGACCTGTCTGTTCTGGGTGCAAGCGTCGGGCCTGCCATTGTGTTGTCGCTTTTCGTGCTGATCGGGAACCCTTTGATCGTGCTGACGATCATGGGGGTCATGGGTTATCGCAAGCGCACCGGCTTTCTTGCGGGGCTGACGGTCGCCCAGATCAGTGAGTTTTCTCTTATCTTCATGGCGATGGGCGTGACCATCGGCCATGTCTCCGAGAGTGCCCTGGGTCTCGTCACACTGGTCGGCCTCGTCACCATCGCGGCCTCGACTTATATGATCACGTTTTCCCACCAGCTCTATCGTGTTTTTGAGCCGGTCCTTGGCCCGTTCGAACGAAGGTCACCCAAGGCAGAACCCGAAGGCGGTACAGGGATCGCCCAACACTATGATACGATCATCTTTGGCCTTGGCCGCTATGGGTTGGGGATCGCATCAGCGCTGCGCGACGAAGGAAGGCACATTCTTGGGGTCGACTTCAGCCCCGCCGCAGTTCGCAACGCCCGGCAGATGGGTTACGAAACCCAGTTCGGCGACGCAACCGACCCGGAGTTCCTGGCGCATCTGCCGCTAAAGCAGGCGCGCTGGCTGGTCATGACAGTGCCCGAACATGACACCGGCGTCACCCATGACGATCCCCGGCAGGCGCTTCTTAAGGCGGTCGACGATCTGGGCTTCAAAGGCAAGGTTGCAGTGGCCGCCCACCAAGATCCGACAGCTGAACGGCTTGCGTCCAGCGGCGCAGATCTTGTCCTGATGCCCTATCGCGACGCGGCTTTTGCGGCTGCGGCCATGATTGCCGGTGAAGCGTCCGAGCCGAGATACACCATCGAAGACCCCGACGGCCAAAGAGAGTTACCAGCATGAGAACAGACCCCTTCACGCCGCGCCGTATTCTTGCAGTGATCAACGAAAGCCACGGACAATTGGCGCTGCGTAGCGCCATCGAAGTTGCAAGTAACCATGGGGCCGATCTGGATGTACTTGCCTGTGTCGAGCCGCCGCGCGACATCGGTCTTATCGCCCGCCTTTCCGGTTCTGATGCGGACACAATCGTTAAGAAGCTTGTAGCACAGACACGCGCGACAATCACCGAACGCCTGCAAAAGGTCTGTCCTGACCGCGCGATCACACCATACGTCGCTGCAGGTAAGCCGTTTCTTGAGGTTATTCGTCATGTCGCAGAGGCAGGTTGTGATCTTGTCATCAAGGCCGCAGAGCCGCTAACCAGTGTCAATCGCTTCCTGTTTGCCAGCACTGATCAGCATCTTCTGCGCAAGTGCCCGTGCCCCGTTTGGCTCCAAACACCGACAGCGCCTGTCTCGCCCAAGCGGATTATCGCGGCAATCGATCTTGATCTTTGGGATGCAGCAGAACCAGAGACGCTGACTGACTTGAACCGGCAGGTTGTCAACGTGGCGCGCGCGCTTGCCAACGTACCGGATGCGCAAGTGATTGTTCTTCATGCATGGGATGCAATTGGAGAGGGTTTGGTCTGGGCATTCACGACCGGCAAGAATGCGCGCCTGTCGGCGGATCGATATGTCAATGAAGTTCTTGACGCGCGACTAAAGGCTATGAACGCATTCATGGCCTCGATTAACGGACCAGACTCGAATGCCAAGCACCTAGTTGTGCCGAAATTGGTGCGAGGCGCGCCAGAGGAAGTGATTGAGGCGCAAAGCCGCATGTTGAATGCCGATCTGGTGGTTATGGGCACAGTCGCCCGAACTGGCATCAGCGGCATCTTCATCGGCAACACTGCGGAAAACATCATCAATAGCCTTGGGTGTCCGATCCTTGCCGTAAAGCCGGAAGGCTTTGTGAGCCCTGTGCTACGCAGTTGATTCCGCGCATTTGCGACTGTTTTACCGGTCAGTCATCGGCTTGAAGCAGTATTTGATCGTGCTCGGCAGGGTGGATTTGACTTGGTCATTCCTGGCATGCGTGCCGCATGCTGGAAGCGCAGGTTTGCCCGCGCCTTGCCAGTTAGACCCGACTTTGGCGATGGCACAGTCTGGATTCAGAGCGCATCAAGACCATGGAATGACCCCTCCAGTGAAATGCAACGCTTCGCAACAACTGGGTTGTATGTGACAAAATGCTGCTTCAGCGAAGGTGGAAAGACTGGCGTTTGCAACGTCCACGATCTACCAATTCACCGGACTGGCGAATTCGCCGTTGCGGAGAGTGTCGGCAATATGGGGCGTTCGCAGAGTCTTTACAGCGAGGCGAAGGTCCGGAATGGGCCGAACTTCTAGACCACTTCAACACTATGAGCCTCCCACATCTGCGGCGGCTCAAGCCTCTTCGACAGATGGTCAATCACAGCGTCGGGGACAGCATCTGGTCGATCTCGGTTTTGACAGCGCAGTTTGTCTGGGTCTGGTTCGAGATAAACAATCTCGACACGGGCACCGTAGTCACGCAGCAGCCGCAGCACCCGTGATCGGTTCTGTCGGGTCACATTGGTTGCGTTCCATACAAAATCACGTCCTGCCCGCAGGTGCTCTCTGGCCCGTTCATGTGCCGCCTGGATGACCTGGCCTTGATTGTCAGTAGCAGAGACGTCTAGTTCGTCTCGGATCAAATCAAGACTGACGACAGGATGTTCTGGGCGGTGTTTCCCGATCCAGGTATCCTTCCCTGCACCAGGCAAACCGGACATGACAGTAACCGTACAAGGGAACGCCTCGTGCGCCTCATAGTGCGGGTCTCGGTCTTCCAACTCAAAGAAGGCAACCCGGCTTTCATCATTGGCGAAGGCAAATTTGTGATCCCAACAGTTGGCCTCTTGGAAGGTCAATGCGGCGAGGCTCACACTCTCCAAGATGGATTGCTGGTCCTCACATTTGCGACCCATGGCGTCGGCCTTGGCATGAAGACAAAGGTGATCCGCCCTGCACCGCCACGATGTTTCAATAGCCATACGGTTTGGATCAGGCCGCTCGATCAGCCAGAACGGCAGTTGGTGGTGGGCGATGATCCCGCACAGCGCTTCACGCCATGCAAACGGAGACCCCGCATACCAGAGCAGTTCCCGTGCGATGGATGCACCGACGCGAGAATGACCACGGGAGGATATGCGTCCGTCATCTTCATGCTTCGTGACGGCGGGCTTGCCGACGTCGTGCAAGACGGCGGCCCAGAACAGGTTGGCCCGGTCCATCTCGGGAAGACCTTGCCAGTCTGGGTCAGCCACCAGAGCCTCGACCACCATTCGTGTATGAGTGCCGACATCGCCTTCGGCATGATGGATCGGGCCCTGCGGACAGGTGTGGAGAGTGGCAAGCTCCGGCCATAGTGGCCAAATCTCATCCCAATCCACCTGCCAGACTGGACCGGAAGGCACGAAGTCCAGCAGGTTTTTATGGGTGACGGCGTGTTTGATGGGCTTACGCATCGTAGGCCCCCTCCACACCCAGCGTGGGTGCAAAGATATCGACACCACCGGCCAAGCCGTTCGGCAGGATCGGACGGTCATGCCAATGCCCATCTGCCGCTTCTATTGCCTGCAAGAAGTCGGCACGGACGAACTTGAACCGATCCTCCACGTGATCCGCAGTCTCCTGTTTCAGATACAGCCCTTCGGCCAGGTCACTGTCCTCGGTCTGCTGGTCAACCATGTCAGGGCGGCTGCCAGACCGTTCTGCTGCCAGTACCAGTGCGTCACGCCACTCTCCCGATTTGTACGGTGAAGGCCGGGTCAGGCTGACCAGTTGGTCAACGGACGCGATTTCGCCTGTATGGACGACAGGCACCGGCATGATCGGCAATCCTGTCAGCAAAGCCCGACGAGCCGCCGTACTCAGGAACAGACCAGTGTCCCGGTCCAGTACATCGAACTCCATGAAGTAATGCGGGAGCCGGTCATAGAACACGGTGTGTTTGGCATACATCCATTCGCCATACATGACGAAGCGGTCCCCCAGCACAGGGTGCAGGACATGCGCATGGGTCGCAGCCCAGGTCTTCAGCAAGGCAAAGTGACGTTCCCGGCCACCACCGGTCAGATAATGCCCCCGGCTTTGCAACAGCAGGTTGCCATCCACGTCGAATGACACGGCGGAGTTGGCCCCATCCAGCTTCTCCTCAACGATCAGGCGTTGGCCTGAAAGCTCGTTGATTGGTTTGTCATCCGGCATATCGCCCACCTGAAGGCGCGAACCTTCGATGTGCCGCGTACGCGGGTATTTCTGGATATTCATAACGGTCTCATGATGCTTCGATTGGTCGCACAAAAACGCCCCGTTGGGTTTACCAGGGTGTTGTTTTGACTATGTGCACAGCAACTACATCGAACTTCCGTGGGGTTCGGGGTTGAGACAGAAGACCCTAGTACTGGCAGTGATTGAAAAAATCAACCGTGGACGTTCAGTAGGACGTGTAAGACGGCAGGCAGTGTCTTAGCCCCGTAAAACAGTGCCACTATTTTGGTGTCACAGGAGGGATTGGAGATGGTACGGAAGCGGTATTCGGAGGAAGATGCGTTGAAGCTTTTGCATGAGATCGACGTGCATTTGCA
>NZ_JAXBMB010000030.1:0-17456 GCF_033963905.1 Cognatiyoonia sp. IB215182 | reverse complement strand
AGCTGATGAGCTGATGAGCTGATGAGCTGATGAGCTGATGAGCTGATGAGCTGATGAGCTGATGAGCTGATGAGCTGATGAGCTGATGAGCTGATGATACGGCAGCTTCACCACAAGCGCAAGTAACATATTGAATTTATTACGGATATTCGCGATTTTTTTATCGAGCATGTGGCGGACGAACCATTTGTTTCCTACCCAAACACTAGAACCCGCTTGCTACATTGGGAAATTCTCAAATCCTATATTTGAATAGGCATCAGCTATGGGAAACCTGGGCCCGCCAACTTTTTATTTTGTCAACACAGCCTCACGAAAAGGCGGTCCATTCTACGAGATTCCGGTACGCAAACCTCCTAAGCAATCTTCGGGAGTGAATGAGAAGACCGCATTACATCCTGCACAGATTGCAAGGCTGGCAAACAGAGGCACAGGGCTTACTGGCAGCGGCAACGCCCAGATCAGAAACTTGGCAGGAATTGAATACGCGCCGCCCCAAACACACAGTGTACTGTCTCTTCGCCGCTCCCCTCCGCCAAGTCGCCGGATCCTACCTGCGCGAGATCTTCGAGAAGACCTGTTCTGATCTCAACGCACCCTACTTTTTCTGCTCCAGAAGCCACAGACACATGCACATCGCTTCACTCACATCCTCGCAATGTCCTGATGCCATCAGCGACTGGACCAGCCAATCTTGGCTCTGGGTCAGAACAACGTTTTGGGTCACCATTACGACCTTTCCTTTGTTGACGATACATACCATCGAGGCATGCCAATGAATGGTTCATGCCGCCTGCCCTCTCAATCCACCATGGAATCTTCACGCAGGATGTACCCCCCTGCCTAGGCTTTCTCGGTCGTGCCGCGTAGATACACACCGACTGGCGATACTTCACACCCGGCATGCTTCTCAAAAACGAGGGCCATCGCCGCGGCGCCGTCTGTTTTCCAATGGTCTCTTGTACCGCAAGCCATACATCGTCCAAGAACCCGATGATCACCCGCAATCCGATAGAGATCGCCCCAATCCCGGAGATATGAGCGAGCGTCCCCAGAAATCACCGAGCGCGACTTGAAAACTCAAGCCAGGATGGATCAACTGATCGCACAGATGGGCGCGCCAAACGCCAAATGCGAAAGAATGGGGAGCGATGAGGAGCAAGAACGGCTACGCGATTACATAATCAGCGTTTGCGGAGACCTTTCCTGATGCTGGAATCGCGCGAGCTCGGCGCCGTCATGATCTTAACATTGGATCCGATGACACATACGCCATTCGAAGAAGAAAATGTCGAAAGACGGTGCAGACTAGGTAGCAACCGACCTCAACTAAAATGGAGACAGAACGAGCCATCCAATACTTGAGTGGCTCGTTTCATAGCCGAACTCTATGCAAGCATAGGATTGAAGTATTTCTCAATACAGCAACCTGGGTGTATTCTGTCAAACAGACGGATTGATTGGTCGCATTTGCGGCAGCCACGTAACAGAGCTTTGGAAAGTCGGGGAGAGCCAAGAAGCAGTAGCCTATACGCCATCGCCTCCTTTCGCACAATTTGATTCAGGTTGGTGTATTTCGAAAATACTAAACTGGAACACCTCAAACATGTCTGGATTCTTCGACAAAAGGTAAAAAATGGTCAACACAGAAACAACGTTAGCCGCGACAAACTCGGTTTTTGAGCTTACGATCCGGTCGGAGTCATCGCTTCATCGTTGCGGCATCTCGCTATTGGATGAAGCTGCAGCATTGCCTCTAGGCAATACCAATGTCAATGACCTCATTTGCACCAACCAACTCACTGCCTGAAGGCTACGCTGAATGAGTATTAAAGAGTATATATTTGAAATCACATTCACCACAGCGCGCGCAGGCAAAATTAAGCACATAGTCAAACGCTCCTGCAAGGAGGATGCCTTGGACCGTATTAGGGCCGCTTACCCTGACCAAACCCTTGCGATCCATGACATCCGGAAACATGTCCGGTACGTGAAACAAATTTCAATTGTCCCGAGGGGCTGAGAGCTGCAAGGACATCTTCTTCTTCAGAAGCGCGATTACCGAAAGTGAAAACGCCACAGGCATTGTGTTTCCTGAAAGCATCATGGTTGTGACTCGTATACAGAAACATCTTGTATTTTGACAGTAAAATGCCCGCTCAGAGCTGTACGACTGGCCGGGTTAATGCGGCGAACCAATCAACCAGCTCTGCGGCAAAATCGAGAAACTCGGGGTTCAGGCCGAAGCCACGGCATGACGGATCGACTTGATCCATATGGGATTTGTCAATTTGAAAAATGGTTACATCGCCAAAAAGCCGGTTCTAGCGGTACGCTTGGATAAGTCTCGCCTCCGAAGCGACCACAAGGCGTTACTGGCCAAAACGGCCCGTATTGAACTGGAGATCGGCAAAAGACGCATCTAGATCTTGCAATTGCAGGAAGACTACCACACTGAGGCTATCCAACAACTTCAGCAAACGCAAAGTGATATTGCCACCTGGCAGAGTACTTTGATCTATTGAACGATAGTTTTCCTTTTGAAGAACTTTTTGCTCTAATGATTTTATCATTGATTCAAATGGAAGGATATCACTACATGAATGGCATTGAGATGTTCAATAGCGTTTATCCGTTCGCCGCGTTTATCGTTGGCTTTTTGATTTTCATCTGGTTCACATGTAATTTGACCTCGTATCTTGAAACGAAGACGAGAGAGACCATGGAGAAGTTGTATGCTGAATAATATTGATTTGACGGGGTTATTTCTACTTCTAGTCGTCGCAGTCTTGATGTTAGTCTTTTTCATTTACTTGTTTTGGCTTTTGATTAGATGGTTCCAAGCTGGCGTTGTCAGCGCAAAGAGGCGCGATAAAGGGCCTTAAAGTCAGGACCTCGGTAACAGGGTCGTTTCAGTCAGGCGATTTACGCTGATCAATTGATCCGTCGAAACGGTACCTTTTATGCTTTCGTGTCCGCCCAGCCTTTTGTCGCGGCTTTCGGTTACGCCCCTTCGGGTATATACTGCGGTTCGTGGTCAACGCTTTGGTTGCCAACATGATGCTGTTTCGATGTAATTCCGATGTGCTAGGCGTAATTGGCGAAGATCAGCGACCGTCCTGACCATGGCATCATCGGAACCACGTCCCTGCGGGACCTTGAATATGCGATCAGGCAGGCAACGGGTCGGATATCATCCGGTCAGGTAGCTTTTGCCGCCGCGTCTTACTGGAAGGTTTTGTCATCGACCCAAATCCGATGGAGGGTGATAGCGATGTGTCGCGCCAGTGCAACCATCACGGTTTTGCGACCACGGCGTCGCACAAACTGGGTTGCCCATGCTCTGGCCCGAAGCGTTGGTGTTGTTGCGGATTCCAGCATCGAGTTGCTATGCGCCAATTCCCGAATGCATGTCTCGAAGCCACCCCGAGAGATCGCACCGACCTTGCGACCGAAGTTCCTGAGCAGTCCAAACATCGACATTTCCAGAACGATCATGTTTTGCTGGATGGCCTTTCGAGCAACGAGCAGAACACACATTTCCTGCCCAAAGACTGACATGCAATGCACCGGGCGGAACCACCCAAGGTGAAGAAGACGCGCAAGTCTCTCGGCATCCCGCCGATCCGTCCTGATCCGCATTGCCTTTAGTGCACCTTTCACTTGGCGAGTTTCCATGGGGACCACATCAAGGCCAGCTTCTGGTAGTACGCGATGCAGCCATTACGATAGTAGCCCAGCCTCCAGGCCAATCGCTGCGATGCTGCCTTCCAGATCGTCCAACCAACGCACCAGAACCTCGGGTTCGCTCTCAGTCTCCGCCTCTTTGATCGTATGGTTCATCCGCTCGACTTGGCCATTGGTTCACAGATGGTTCGGTCTTGTCGGGGGCAAGACAGAACAAGAGCTTTCAAAACCAAGGAAAACACATAGATTATCGCGCTGATCGCGTCGAAGCGCTAGGTGCAGATGGTCAGGTAGCGATGTTCGATCTCCCAGATCGGTTCGGGGTGCTGAGTCCTTTCATGGATAAAGCTAACCCGGTCGGCATATTCATTTTAAAACCGGGTTCGGATCGTCCGACATCTCAGCGTTACGCTTGCACTATTGGAGTGTCGAACAGTTACGGCTTTGATAACTCCTGCCAGGTTATTGCAACTGGTACGTAAAGGCTAACTGTGTAGCCTTTGTCGCTGAAGACAAGTTTGACTGTTCATTTTTAGCATTGCAGCAATTTTGTCGTCAGCGACAAAATATTTGCGCTTGGTGCCGATGGGAAGCCAAAACTTGGTCTTCCAACAGACACCGACGCGCTGGCTATCCCTAAGCACGGTGCCCCTTCTACAGTCATCATCAAACCTGACAATTCCAATCTACCAGGCATTGTCGAGAACGAGGCGTACAGCCTAACTTTGGCGCGATTATGCGGACTGGCAACTGTCGAGGTTGGCGTCTTGTCAGCAGGTGACCGCACCGCGTTGATAGTGGCCCGGTATGATCGATCAGTGCGGAAGGATGAATCACTGAGACGTTTGCACCAGGAAGACTCCACCCAAGCTAACGGGGTCTTCCCAGGTCAAGAGTACGAACAGGGCACAGTCGCCGGAATCGATATGCAAAGTCTCCTAACGACGGCTCAGCACCTGCCATCAAAGGATGCTTTAGCATTACAAGATCAGGCCATCTTCAACATACTAATCGCCAATACAGACGCCCATGCCAAGAACTACTCGATATTGTTGGGCGGCAACATCAGCATGGAACCACTCTATGACGTATCGACCGTGCTGTATTAGGATCATGTAAACCAGTACCATGCTCAAAAACTGGGAGGCCGAAAACGCAAGCCCGGCGAGATGGACCGGCGGGACTGGGACCAGATCGCTAAAGATGCGGGTTTCAGTCCACGGGTGATGCGTCAACGGGTTCAGGAGTTGGTCGATACGATGGTGGCACAGCGGGTAGAAGCGACCCAGCTTGTTTTTGACATGGATGGTGCTGAAGCCAGGATGGTCGAGCGTGTCGCCGATCTCATTGAGAAAAATGCGCTTAGGATTGCTGGCAGATTACGGTGATTTGTGACACAGATGCTAAGAGCTGCATACGAGCTCTCACTGGTCGGTCAGCAATGGGACACTTTACGTCAAAATACCCGGAAAATCACTGTCTCATTTTCAGCCGATTGTGTAGTTTTGCAGCCGCGAATGAACGACGGCCTCAAGATGTAATCTGAAGTAAACAAGAAACGAAGCGCCCAGCACACCTGCGCCGGGCGCTTCAACTCATGCAAAAGCTGTTACCTATTTGATAGCGAGTATATCAAAGTTTTTGATATTCCCGACAACACCGTCATCCCAGCCCCCAGAGACCAATTCCGAAGCATTTTCGTTCAGCAGCCCGGCAACCTGCCCGGCAAAATGTGCCTTGCGTCCTGCATTATCGGCAAAGATGTCAAAGACAGCAAAGTTGTTCTCATCGATTTGTAGCGCGGCCCAGAACAGTGTCTTGGGTTCGGTACTAGTTACGATGGGGCCCGCTGCGGTCAGTAACGCTGCCAATTCGGGGCCTTTTCCGGGCGCCGCTTCGAGCGCAATGTAGGTTGCCGTTGTTGCCCGGTCGAGATCAACGGGTGCCTTCACGGACAAGATATTGGAGTTGTCGATGTTCGCGACAACACCATCGTCCCAACCACCGGCGACAAGCTTGTCAGCGTTTTGCTTCAGAGCACCTGCAACAGCACCAGAGAAGTGAGCATTGCGGGCTTCGTCATCCACGAAGACGTCAAAGATCGCGAGGGTATCGTCATCCTGAAGAGCAAACCAAAGCACAGTGCCCGGCTCAGTCTCGTTAACAATTGGCGCTGCCCCGGCCAGAAACTTAGCGAAGTTCTTGGTTTGGCCTTCAGCGGCAGGCATGGCGATAAAGCTGGCGGTGTGGTTGTCCATAGGGTTGTCCTGTGCGGTTGCGGAAGTCGCGATCAGTGCTAATGCAGCCACTGTCTTACGGATTTGTGTTTTCATGTTCGTCTCCTTATCTAAGCATCATCGTGTTGTTTCGATGTGCTCTTGTTCCCTACAAAAGCCGCTAACCTCCAATACGGAGTATCTATTCTTCAATAGATAAAAACTATGGAGGTTGCGTTGATACACAGCGCCAAGGGTGCTGATTGAGGAGGCAACAATGGAGATGAACCAGATCAGATACTTTCTCGCGGTCTGTGAGCATCGCAATTTCACCCACGCCGCCTGCGCCTCAAATGTTTCCCAACCATCCTTGACAACGGGCATCAAGAAACTTGAGGACGAACTCGGTGGCGCGTTGTTCATTCGGGATCGAGCCGGATGCAGGTTGACGGCCCTTGGAAAGCTTATGCAGCCAAGGCTTCAGAAGGTTTGCAATGAAACGCGGCAAGCTAAGGACGAAGCGGTTCGACACATGCGACTGGAACGGGTCCCGATCTCAGTAGGAATCGGCGAAACGATCGGCCACAACAGAGTCTCAGCGGCAGTGGAGCGCATTCGTGCACGACTGCCAAGGGTCGATATTGAGTTGATCGTGGCGTCTTCTTCCGAATTGCGGGCCGGTCTGACAGACGGCGAATTTGATGTCTTGATTACTACAGAGAAAGCAAGCGAGGAGCTCTACCGCATAGATCAGCTCTATGATGAAGAGTACAAGGTGGTGGTAGCACACGCGCATCCATTGTCGAAAGAGACAGCAGTGAGTCTTTCGACCCTTTCAAATACCAACATGCTCGACCGACTGAACTGCGAAATGCGTGACACACTGCACAGCACATGCGCTGATCAGGGTCACGAGCTTTATGCAGCTTATCGGTCAAATCGGGTCGATTGGCTGATCGAACTTGCACGACAAGGCTCAGGGGCGGTGATCTTGCCATCCACAGCAGTTCCAGAAGACATAGGCCTGGTAGCGATACCCATTGATGGTCTTGATTTGTCGCGAACGGTCCATGCCCTGCGATACCGGCACCAAGCGACGCGCCCAGAGACAAGCGACCTAATCCGCGAGATTACGCGCGTGCAGGTTTAACTGCGGCTTTGTTGCACAAGTTAGGTTCGGGCGGATGTCCCCCCTCTTTTAATGACAGACTTAACCCGCCGGTTTGGTGACCGGCATGTAAAGTAGGGTGTGACGGTTGAGCACGGCAATCCGGATCTGGATTTCCAGAATCTGCCGATCAAAGTTCCTTGCCATGAGGCCCAGTCCGTTCGGCTCCGTGCTGTGCATGTTGGAATCGAGGCGGTTCCTACGACAGTTTCCACTCCACCGCTTCCAGATGGTTGGACCAAGATAGCGAGATTCACTGATTACCTAATCTCTCGCGATGAATCCTGTGCTCGTGAGTTTACACGGCATTGCATTCTTGCGCTTGGAGCAGCTGTGTTTGCGAGCGCTCTATCCGCCTTCATCTTCTTCCTTAATACCTAGGCTGTGGATCGACAGATTCAGCAAACTAGAGCTCGAACCATCCGCGTTACTTTAGCACATTACTGCGAGTAGCTAGCTGGGTCATGGTCTGGACTTTGTGGCGTCCAACTGCTCATCCGTTCCAGCTTTCGTGGTGACACGACACAGACCATCGCAAACGAGGTTTCTGCAAAAACCACAAACATAAAGTATCACACAGCAACTTATGCTTCGTAAGCAGAGAAATTGCTAACGTTTGGTTTTCAGTTTAGTCTCTTTGCGTTTTTCACGCATGATCTTTATGATCAGAAAAGACATCACAAATTGATGTGTCGCGTGACGCGGCTGGAGAACAACCGACATTCGTTTCCGCGTCACGCCGAGCCCAAAGGGCAGTTTTATATTCGGCCGTTTTTCGGGTGAAGACCAATACCAAAAACACATTGAAAAATAGACTTAGGCTATTTGCAATGAGGCCATCTCTCTTACAGATCAACCACTCAAGCGCAAACAAGAATGTGTACGGGAAATCAATCGGAATGAGTAGCAATCCTTTGCTTACAGTCTTAAGCGCCAAAACTTCACTCCTACAAGGTGTATCCTGAATGTAGTTCAGCCTTCGTTGATGATAGTCGTTGAACAACTAAGAGACTGGCTATAGGATAGAATGTTTCTGTGTGCTCGCACCAGATGTAACTGGAATCCTTACCATGGTATTGAAGTCGACGATATGATGCATAAGAGAAAGCATCCGGCTTTCATCTGTTTGTTAGGTGGGGGAGGTGGTATACAGAACTGATCGCTACACAGAGTTTTCGACATATCAATAAAAACTCTGCTTCCTGGTCCCTGAATAGCGACAGCTCGATAGCGCCTAACGAACAAGAAAACCGCCCAAGGGACGGCTTTCCCAGATGACATGTAGGGACGGCCTTGAGTAAAGCCGCCCGCGACCTGTCTATGATGTGGTCGAACTACAGACAGTCCGACCTGCCTCGGCCACGGACAGCACCGTGTTTACCGGGCAAATTGGTTCGCCTAACTTATTGTACTCCGGCGCAATGTAGACCGGCGTAGGTGCTTCCGGTGCAGGTTCTTCCGGCTGCGAGCACGCAGCAATAAGAATGGCAACAGCGCCAGCGGTAAAACACTTGAGTTTCATGTGTGTCAATCCTTTATCATACTTCTGATTCTACTCTACAATTCTGGGCCTACGCCGAGATACGACCTCGACCACTACCTTCGAATCTGTTAACGTCAATCATTGCGGTTTCCAGATTACAGCTCATAGAGTAACTTCTCCTGTGGAGGCTGGATTGGCTCCAGCCAGGTTTTGAGATCAGACTATTGTATTGCCTGTCTCTTGGATCTAGGACGAGGAGGAGCTTTCCTCCAATCTAAGTACGCCCTCAATTAGAAACAGTGGTCGTATTCCTCCTGTGTTTGGGATGTTTGAAACTGATCCAGACGCGGTGATTGAACCGACGAACAATGCTGCTTGCGTTGCGGTACAGGCATCTTGCGAATTCGTGTGGAAAGGCGTTTTCAATCATATCCATCGAGCTTCACGGGCGCCAGCGCAATCGATAGACCGGTCTTTGAAGAGTGTCCTCCGATCTCCACTGCATTCGGTTTCGTCAGAAGAGCAGAATGTGTTGCACGAATATCTGTTTGGACACCTTCGGATGGTTTATCCAATTCATTCACGTAGTAGTCGATAACTATTTCTCGCGATGCGAATGTCTGCAAGCTACGTAACATCAACGAACCGGAAGTCGCAAACAATTCAGGACTCTCTGGACATCAACACTGACAGGTGGCTGACCTATTCGTGCGCTCAGCGCGCATGCATTCCACAGGTATTGAAGCCTTGCCCATAACATCGTTTGCCTCGAGTAGTATTCAGTATGTTTACTACACACGACAATACGCCAATATACCAATTCCAAATCTCTATTTAACGATAGATGATAGCTATGACTTAGTGAGGATCAACATAACCTGAGTTTGAAGGAAGCTGCAGTGGCACTGTACGGATGAACGCAGAAGATAAAGATATGACCGATGAAACGCAAAAACTCGCCGCGAGTTCTGATGCACCCTTGAGCGACTGTCGAGACTGTCTGACATCGACGCGGCGCTCGCTGGTGAAGAGCAGAAGAGCGCGAAACGCAGGTGCTACAAGTATGTCTGCTGGATTATCAAGACGCTAGGCATCATTGCTTTAATGTGCCTTACTACACCTGTATAGGTAAACAGCATGGCATTGCCGCAAACCAAAATCTCGTTCGGGCGCGTTGTTTATTGCAAGAACTAAATTTCTGGACCAACCTGATAGAAGAGGTTTGTGACGATCTTGGCGACGTCCTAGGGCCGGGCTCAGCAACATGGGACGCTTTGTGTTTTGACAACAACGGGCCCAATTGGAGCTACGAAACTCAAACTCTCAACAGTTCAGACTCGAGAACTGACGCTCGCAAACCACGCCCCATGTATCCATTGAAGATATCCGCTCGTTCGCTGTTGAACTCGGACGGCTGCTAAGGGCATATCAAAGCCAACAACCTAACTGATCAGCGCCGTGACCGGACGCATGAATGAGCGTCTCAAAGGAAATCCTGTACCAACGTCCGCGAGGCGTCGAAGAGCCAGTAGATTTGCGCGACTTTGGCGGCAGCGGAATTGTTCCCTGTGACCGGGCTGCGCGTCCTACGGATCAGAAGCTGTGACTGAGCGCAAACCCAATGTAGGGATCTGGGTCACCGCCTTGCGCGCGATATCCGGCACTCAACAGAATATCCGGTCCGGGAGTATCTGACGCAATCTGATAGGTCAGCCCAATATCGATCGGCCGCTCTGACGGTGTAATGTCGACAGTTTCAGAGGTTCTTGTCACACCCGTGCTTTCCCGGCCGGCCACTGCTGCAACCCTGTCTTGCGGGAGGTCGATTGAGATTTCGCCCGATGAGATCTGGAGCGGACTGGAGACAGCCAGGCGCATCGTACCTGGGCTGCCGAGAAAATGCGCCTGGCTGATTGAGACTTCGCCAGCACGCCCCATCAGGTTTGCGCCGCCAGTGACCAAACCTTCCTGTCGAAAATCTGTCCGGCTTTGCGTGCCAGATGCTGTCAGGAGCGTGCCGCGCCCAAAAGCAACAGATCCCGATATCTCAAGGAATGAGGTATTGCTGTTTCCGCCCTGACCTGCAGCGCCCATAAAGCGGGACCCAAGGACTGTCCCGTTCTCTTCGATACGGCCGACCCGGGCAGAAAAGCCTGACCCATCCTTGTCTTTTGCTTCAAGCCCTATCCTGGTCCTTGAGAAGGTGTCAGTGGATGATCCGATTGCATGGTCCGTCGTCAGCGCCAGCGCGTCTGTCAGCTGGACGTCGTGCCCGAATGCGTAGTCCTCCGTCAAAAGCTGCCCAAATGGATCTGCGCCGGGATCTGTTTCTCCGAGGTTTATCTCATAGGAGGACACATCCCCACCAACAAGGATGCTTGTGCCGTGATCTGAACGCACGACCGTCAGGCTGTCGCTGACCTTTACTTCCTTTGCGATCATGAGACGAGGTCTTGGCGCTTCGGTCTCGGAGACCAGGGCGCCAGCAGCGAGCTCAAATCCGCGCGTATACTTATCTGCAACCATCAAGACCTGGCCTGCGAGGGCCTGGTTGAGGGCGGGAGCCAGGGCGCCGCTGGCAACGATGCCCGTTTCGGCGAGCGGCATGGCGTCGTCAGCGGTGGTGTTGCCCTGATAGACAACAAGGTCACCGGCAGGGAGCATAGCGTTGGCCAGATTCAGAAGGCCCTGCCCGTAGATCGGGTCAACACCCGGCTCACCGAGATCTTCAGCTGCCGCGAACATAATCTGAGCTATTTCGGGGGCTGGCAGTTCTGGCCACTGGCTCTTCAATACGGCATAAGCTCCGGTGACATGTGGGGCTGCCATGGATGTTCCGCTATCGGGACGGACGCCCCCGCCATTGCTGGTGCTAAGGATACCTACGCCTGGCGCCGCGAGACAAAAGTCCTTTGCGACGCCACAGTGGTTGGAAAAGCCCGCTATGTTTTTGAATTCATCGACAGCGACGACGGCGATGAAATAGCCGTCATATTCGGGCAGTACAACTGGAATGCCTGCATTGACTGCAACTTCAGGCAGGTTGTGGTTGCCTGCGGCAACAATGCTTATCAAGTCATTCTCTTTGGCTCTATTCAGGGCTTTGATGGTTGTACCTGTTGCCCCTCCAAGAGCAGCTGTGAGACGTCTGTGATTCGTAGAATCATCATGACTTGTGTAATCAGTGATTGGAATGGTGACCCGGTCACCATCGACGTATACCCAGCTGTTGTTCATTACGTGCGCGCCAGCGTCGATTGAGCGGTTTATCGCATCAGGCCAATTACTAAGCCCTTTGAAGATTACAAGCTCAGATGCAAAGGCAACGCCGTGGGTGCCTCCACCGTCTTTCCTAGCTGCGGCTATGCCGGCAACGTGGGTGCCGTGACCGAAAGGGCCAGAACCGTCAGGTTCAGATATGTCGTCGGGGTCTCCGACATAAGAGTAGCTGTTTTCAAAGTCGATTTTCCCTCTGAAATCTCGATTGTAGATATCTATACCACTGTCCAGGATTGAGATTTTTATGCCTTTTCCTTGTCCGCCTTTTGCGTATCGCTCATCGGCTCCAATTAGACCCAGGCCATAGTTTTCCTCGAATTCCGGAGTTTGGTAGTAGGCGGGATTGTCAGGTCCGGGGCCTGGATCAACAGGATCAGTCGGATCAGGTGATGGGCTTGGACTTGGTCTTGGAGGCGGTGATGGGTTGGGACCTGGGCTATCACCACCGCCAATGCCACCACCATCGTCTGCAAGTGAAAGTGCAGTCGCTATTCCAACGACCCCAAGAACGATCATCGAGCCAGCTCCGGAGGTCTCCCCGGCACTTGGCGCCGCAAAGGAAAAGCGACGAGTGTCCGACGCCCAGTTCAAGGTTTGACTGAGGTACTCCTCCATAATTGCCGGCCGGTTCACGAGGATGTAAGCGTGCGCATCCGCGAAGGTTGATGGATCTCGCGCATGTTCGCGGACGAGATAGTTCAAGACCTGTTGATCGGAATAAGAGGAGAGTTGACCTTCGTAGACGTTTGCAAAGACGGAGGTGGCCAAGGTGACAATGGCAGTCGTGATCAGGGCTAACGTCTTAAGCAGGCGCATGATGATTGCTATTCTTTGGATGTTGAAATGCGATCGTGAGCCTTTGATACCGATGAACCGCCGGACCCACTCGGCTCGCAAGTAGCAGACTGAGTTTATTGCAGATGTAGGCGCGCCATTCGTTTCCTGCCCAATACTGGGACGCGGCGGCCGCATTGTGAAATTCCCAAATCCTATATTTGGATAGACATCGACTATAGCACGGCCTGTACCCACCAGGTTTTCATTTCATCAACACGGTTTAATGAAAAGACGCTCAATTGTGCGAATTTCCTGTGCGCAAACCTCCTAAGCGATCTTTCGGCGGAGAGAACGGGAAGACAGCGACACATCCTGCGCAGATTGCAAGGCTGGCAAGCAGAATTGCGGTACTCAAGAGGCCTGCGTGCTGACGTTCCAACAATCACAATGGCAATGCTGGTCTCTCTCTAGAACACCACTTTGAGCCCTGCATTTGCGCTGAGGGCGCTGGTGTCGCCCGCATTGCTGAGCCCGGTGGCATAGGCAACGTCGCCAAACAGGTCCACACGGTCTGTCAGGACATAGCTACCGCCAAGACCAGCCCCAAGGGTCCAGGGCTCATGCTCCGTCGTCAGCGACGTCCCGGCCACCTCCACCTCACTGCCCGCGCCAAACTCATGGTACAGGTTCACAATGCCATAAAGGCCACTCTCCCCACGCTCCTGCGCCGCGACCTCAAGCCCAAGCCGCAGCTGCTGGCTGGACGCGTCGCTCAGCGCGACCGCCTCCCGGTGCGCCTCACTCGTGAAGTCACTGAACGTCACTGACGACAGGCTCAGCTGGGATTGCGGCGTCACCGTCAGCCGCGTGCCCAGATCAAGCTGCTGTCCCGCCTCCAGCGACAGCGCATAGCCCGTCCCGCTGTTGCCCTCGGTCAGGGTCCCAAGCCTGTCCGAGGTCAGGTCGCTGGTGTAGGAGGTCAGCGTCACCTGTCCGTCAACATAGAACCGGCGCGCATCATACCACGTGGCTGCCAGCCCAAGGCCCAGACCACTGGTCTCGATCGACCCGTCCCCCAGGTCAGAGCTGACATCCGTACTGCCCGTCCCGTAGGAGAACATCAGCCCGCCCACAAGAAGCCCCGCATCACTGCTGTTCAGGGTCAGATCCGCCCCGATCTCCATCTCCCACAGACTGCTCTCAAGTGCCGCCCCTGTGGTGCTGTGCTCTTCCGACGTGGTGAGCTGCCCTGTCCCCATCCGGATCCACAGTGGCGTGCCCGTATCCTGATCAGCCGCATCAGCCCCTGCGCCGCTCCAGGCCAGGCGCCGGAAGTCCTGCGCACTGCCCCGTGCGTCCAGCCCAGAGGGCGCATTAAACGCCAGCAGCGACGCACCATAGCTGTCATAGATCGGCGCGGACGGTTGATAGGTGACTTCACCGCTCTCTGACAGCGCGCTCAACGCCCACCAGGTGCTGCTGCCGCCATCCTGCGCCTCAACCTCAACCTCAGCCAGCCTGTAGAGGTGAGCGCCCGCAATCACCCCATGCTCTCCGTCCGACATCACATAATTGCCTTCCATCAGGGTGAAGGTTGCGTCATCAGACTCGCCGTCAACAGAGACCACGTAGATCTCAAGTGGTCCGCCCGTGGCACCGGCGTTGCCCACGCTGGCAATCAACACTTCCATATCGCCTGACACATCGCCGGTGAAGTGAAGCCTGTCGGTGTCCGTGCCATCCATACGCGCATCCAGGGCAAAGGTACTTGTGCCCGATCCGGTGTAATCCCCGTCTATGGTGATGACATCCCCCGCAACACCGTCCTGAACGCTGAAGATGGCAACGCCATCATTGGTCACATCACGTGCGATGATCATATCGGTGCGGGCGCCATTTTGCTCGCCAAACGCGCGGAACGTGGACGTGGCGTCGATGTCCAGCGCCGTGTCCAGCCTGCCAACCCCGGACAGGCTCAGATTCGCGCTTTTCTCCAGCGTGACGCTCTCCCAATTAAGGAAGTTATCCGTTGTGTTACTAATAGTCTTGCCCTCCACAGTGAGCCGATCGTTATCGCCTAGGCCGCCGTCCAGAACATGGGATCCATCATAGCTGACTGCGGCAAAAATCGTGACTGTATCATCACCCTCTCCGCCATAAATGCCACCGGTGAAAGTGCCATCTTCTATGTCCACGGTATTATTACCCGCCACAAGATGAATATCCCCGGTGAAACGGCCACTTTGCAGTTTCACGATATTGTTGCCATCCGCGCCATAAACATTACCGTCGATGCTTCCACCTGTCACAATCAGTTCATCGCCACCGGCATCAAGCTCAATATTGCCGTTGATGTCCCCTGCCGACCTGATAACCGCCTTACCGTTGTCGGCGCCTGCTATCGGCACGCCATTCCCCCCGGCAGCGGCAGTCTCCGTGCGTATTGCAATGCCAGAACTCCCGGCATGCACCTTGGCACCGCTGTCAATAGTAATCGTCCCGGCTTCGCTGGATATCGTTCGGATCGCGGCAGCATTGCCTTTCACATACCCAGCCACGTCTATGTCAAAGCCTTGTGCGCCTAACGTAACAAGGTCGTTCAGGGTGCTGGTGTCGTCATCCGCATCCACTATGTTCCCTGAAATGCGGATCCCGTCTGAACCCAATCCTTCAGCCTCGACCCTGGCAAACGTACCCAGCTTGACAATCGCCCGCGCCTGCGTCGCCGAGCCCGCTCTCACCCGCGTGAAATCCGCGCGCCTTTGCGCTTGTGCTTCCACATAAATCCCGTGAGACCCGCCCCCCTTCGTGGTGATTGTGCCATTACCAACACTCATGTCCACGATCATGTCACCCTTACCAGAGTTGTGCGCCAAAATCCCATGGGAGTTGCCACCACCACCGGTACCATCAACCCGCCGCTCCCCCGTCACGATCGTCCCCCCGGTCATTTCCACCGTCGCCACTCCTGTACTGTCCGGGTTGTCAACCTGCGCCTCAAGCCCGTAGGAGTATGAACCATGCGTGGTGATAGAGCCGCCCTCCATTCGCGTCAGCGCCTTGCCTTTGCCGCCATTGGCCTGCGAATCGGCTCCAACGCTATTGCCACCGAAAAGGGTGATCTCCCCGGCTTTTACCAGGGCCGTCGCCACCCCCGTGGATTCAGGATCAGCATTGATACTATCCGCCCGAAGCCCGTGCCCCGAGCCTCCATTCACGATGATGCGGCTTGTTTTGCCAACATCTTCACTTAATTCCGCAGTCGCATTGCCAACGCCAATGTGGCCCGCCTTAACCGCGGTTGAACCAAACGTCTCGATCGTGCCTCCGGTTATTTTCGCCACCATATTGGACTTGGCAATGCGCGTGAGGCTCTCCGATAGTGTGTTGTTCTTGATATTTGCCGAAACCGCAAAAGAATTACCCCCCCCTGTCGTGGTGATTTTGCCGCCACTCATGTGCGCGATTGCAGTGGTGCCTTCGCTTGTGGCACGGATTGATGCATGCAGGCCGAGACCACTAGAATTCTCCGTGTAGATTTCGCCTCCGCTCATTGACGCCGTCACCGTGCCGACATAATCTGTTTGGTGGGAATCTGCACGAACCGCGAATGACCCCCCTGCCGCCGCCTTAGAGTGGATGAAACCGCCACTCATGTGCGCCGTCACATCACCGCCACTTTCCACAGTAAAAGTGCCATCACTATTCTGTACCACACGACCCTGCTTACTCAAGCTGCCCGCCGAAACCCCCTCGGCAAATGTACCGGACTCAATCGTAATCTTTCCTCCGGTCATGACCGCATTGGCCTCGGGTGTGCTCGCATTATCGGCTTTGATCGCATTGTAGCCAACATTCGCACGAACTCCGGCAGAACTGTTACTGCTTATGGTGATGTTATCTGCACTGTCACGATCGAGGCCAACGGTGGCACCATTCAGTTCGGCGCGCACGCTTCCGGTACCTGTGGATGTGGTGCTCGCCGAAACCCCGTGATTCTCACTACGATTGTCCGTGGCGTTGACGGTCCCGTTCCGCATGTGCACAGAAACATTCTCGCCACCTCCATAAGTCACTTCCACCCCACGGCCGAGCACAGTGAATTCAGGATGGTCTGGCAGTGTCAGGGTGTGAACCGCATCTGCTTCGGTATAGATGATGCCAGATTCGTAGGAGTCGAAGCGAGGGGTGCCAGGGTGGTTGTCAGCGGTACATGTGGCCACGCCATCTGTTGCCGTACACGCGGCCTGTGCTGCGCTGCCGCTGAACAGCACTGCAGCCGTCGCCACAACCGAGAGCCCTGGCGCAAGGCTCGCCACCTGACCCTTGAACTTGGTCAAGCGACCGCCCCGAACCAGGACGTTGAACGGGCGAAGGGCGGGCTGGGTGTCTGGGGACTGATTGGTCATTTTGAAACTCTCCTGTGAGGGGCTTGAGCACAATCGAGGCAAGGCACCGCCCTGCCCGTCAGGCAGTCAGTGGGTTGGTAGAAATGCGGGCATAGGTATGGGGATCGGCCAGAGGCGTTGTGTGAGCCTCAACCGGAAGCGAACCACCGTCAGGGATCGGTCGCGCTGCTTTCGCACCGTCCGTTCTGTTTGCGGTAAAACGTGTAAGTGGGTCACATTAGACCCCAAACCGCTGACCACCACAGTGCGCGTCGGGCCTTCCAATCGCGACTTCTGGAATGGATGGCCAGTTAATCCACGCGCGATAGGCGACTTGGGGCCGGGCGTCAGATTGTCGAGATGATGTAACCGGTGGGTGCTGCGGCCTACGCCTGAGCTGATGAGCTGATGAGCTGATGAGCTGATGAGCTGATGAGCTGATGAGCTGATGAGCTGAT
>NZ_JAXBMB010000029.1:0-18358 GCF_033963905.1 Cognatiyoonia sp. IB215182 | reverse complement strand
CTGATGAACTGATGAACTGATGAACTGATGAACTGATGAACTGATGAACTGATGAACTGATGAACTGATGAACTGATGAACTGATGAACTGATGAACTGATGATACGGCAGCTTCACCACAAGCGCAAGTAACATATTGAATTTATTGCGGATATTTGCGATTTTTCTATCAAGCATGCGGTGGATGAGCCATTCGTTTCATACCCAACACTAGAACCCGCTTACCGCATTGGGAAATACTCCAATCCTATATTTGGATAGGCAGCAGCTATTGCTCTTGCACAGCCACGCGCTATCGCAAACCACCACCTTCCGCGCTGTAAACCTAATTGCCAGTGACCAAGATCTTCCTCGCTGACATCAGCTCCCAGGCTCCTTGTCCTGAACCGCTAAGAAGATCGTTCCCCCACTCCCTATACCAATTTGCTTCGCTTCTAAGCTCGTTAATGACGCGTTCCCTGCGGAATGCACCCAAATGACGTGGGCAGTCCTGGCATTAATGAATGAACGGCCCAAGTCGGCCATCATTTGCATTTCAAAGCTGAAGCCGCCGCGTAGATGATCCCATTGATTTGAAGCTCACTCCTTTGCGTCGCCTGTCTCATGCCGGGCATTGTTGGCGCCCTCCAAGACTGATCAGGTACGACAGAGACGTTCGACACCCATGGATAAACTATGGCATGCCATCAGCGGCGCCATCACGACAAGTGCTATGTTTCTCTCGTCTGGCCATTTTGTTTTACTCTGCGCATACCATCATCGGACCGGGCATGATCCCGCGTCGCGATAGCCCACATCGCAATCACAATCAGCAGGGTAGAAAGATAAAACGCACCGTCTGGCACGATGCTGAACAGCGCGAAATCCGCGATGACGGCAAAGATCAGTGATAGGTATTCAAAGGGTGCGAGCTTCGAGACTTCGCTATGCTGCAGTGCCAGCGTCATCATGATATGCGCCACGCCACCGGCGAGACCTGCACCGCATAGATAGACCAATTCTATCAGTGTCGGTTGGGCCCAGCCCCAAAACACGGTCAGAGCACCGGCCACAGAGCATGTGAGGGCGAAATAGAACGCAATCGCGCCCGCGTTTTCGGTAAGCGCGAGGCTGCGGATCTGGATTTTCGCCCCGGCTGTGAAGACAGCCATGGTCAATGCCAGTGCGACCCCGATCAGATAACTCTCATCCAATTCGGTTGCGGTCAGTTTGGGGGCGACGAGCACCAGCATGCCCAGAAAGCCAAGCACAACGGCGAACCAGCGCAGGCCGGTCACCGTCTCTCCCAAAAGGGACCGGGCGAGGATTACGGCGATGACGGGTGCGAGGTAGCCAATGATCGAGGCATGCGCCAACGGCAGGTACTTGAGCGACGCAAAGGACGCAAAAAGGGCGATGCAACCCATGATGCAGCGCAACACGTGGCCGAGGGACCGTGTTGTGCGCAAACCGCCGGGAAAGTCGCGGGTCCACATCAAGAACAGCACCAATGGGATCAAAGCAATTGCGCTGCGGAAAAAGACAACCTGGCCCAGCGGGATCGCCTCTGCCAGAAGCTTGACGAAAACGACCATCACCGTGAAGAAGAAGGTCGCGCCGATCCGTAGCAGAATACCCGTTGCTTCCATGGCTCAGCCCCTAGCGCATGTCCGTCGCCGCAACCAGATCGCGCAGGCGGTCGCCGACAAGATTGATCGTCAGCACAGAGATCAGCACGGCAAGGCCCGGAAAAATCATCACATGTGGTGCCGATTGCATGTAGGGTTTCCCGTCAAGCAACATTGCCCCCCATTCCGCCGTTGGCGGTTGCACACCAAAGCCCAGAAAGCTGAGGCCGGAAACCGCGAGGATGGTCCGCGACCATGTATTGGTCCATAGCACCAGGAGTGATGGGATCACATTCGGCAGGATGTGCCGCCACAGGATCAGGCCTGGTGGCAGACCGTTCAACCGCGCCTGAACAACGAAGTCCCGTTCATCAAGCCCGTGGGCCAGACTGCGCGCGAGGCGGGTGAACTTCATCCAACTTACGATCGAAAGGGCAATGACCAGGTTCGTGGTAGACGGACCGAAGAGACCCGCGAAGGCCACTGCGGCAACCAGTTCCGGAAACGCAAAGAAACTGTCGGTCATCCGCATCAGGGCAAAGTCACCAACGCGGCCCGCGCGCGCCGCAGCCAGCCCGACAATTGTGCCGACAATCAGCCCAACCGTTGCAATAATCAGGGAGAGGCCCAGCGACCAGACCATCCCATGCATCAGCCGAGTGCCGATGTCCCGCCCCAGATGGTCCGTGCCGAAGCAGTGTTCCGCATTTGGTGGCGTGAGCCGGTCCAGAAAGTCCGCCTCTGCCGGATCGTAAGGTGTCAGCCACAGGGCAAGTCCGATCATGAGGCCGAGACAGCAAAAGGCCAGTCCGATGCGGAATCCGAACGCGGCAAGCGGGTCCTTGGAAACAGCGGGGCTATCGAGAGAGAGTTCGCTCATGCGGCACTTCTTTGTCGTGTGCGGGGGTCGGAGAGCGTCTGAATGGCATCAATCGCGGTATTGATCACCACGTAGGTGGTTGCGAAAAACATAACTAAAAACATCATGACTGGCAGATCACGCGATAGCACCGAACCCGCCAAGAGCGAGCCCAGACCGGATCGGGAGAAAGTCAATTCGACGATGATCGCCCCCTCCAAGAGCGACGCCAGATCGAGACCGATCATGGTGAGTGCGGGGATTCGTGCATGGGGCACGACATGGGCGAAAAAGATCTCGCGCTCGGAAATCCCACGAAGGCGCAGTGTTTCGATGAACGGTTGATTGTAAGCATCCAGCATGAAGCTGCGCAAAAGCCGCGTTTGCGACGCCATCACCCAAAGGGCGAGCGTAAGCGAGGGCAAGATCAGATGCGCCAGCGTGCCTTCGCCATAAGCAGGCAACCAGCCCAGATGCACCGAGACACCGAGGATCAAGAGCAACGCAAGCCAGTAATTCGGCATGGCCGCCCCGATGGAGGCGACAAAGACAGCGAACCGGTCAATCAGCGTGCCTGGATTGAATACCGCGAGACTTGCCAGCACAAACGCACCGAAAAGACCAAGCGTGAGTGAAGAGAGCGTGAGCGCCATCGTCTCACCCAGATTCGCGACAAAGATGTCCCAGACCGCAATGCCGGATGTGTAAGAGGTGCCAAAATCGCCCCTTAGTATTCCCGACATCCAGTGGCCGTATTGCACCAAAAAGGGGGCATCGAGATGAAACTCCGCGCGGATCTCCTGCAACAGCTCGGTCGGTAGACCCATCGTATCGGGATAGCGTGCCTGCGCAATGATCAGTGCTTTGTCGCCGGGTGCAAAGTGGTTCAGCGTAAACGTAATCAGGCTGACCCCTGCTAGCACAACAATCAGACCGACGAGGCGCAGAGCAAACGCGTTCATTCCGCGGCCTCCGGGCGACGCAACGCACCCAATGCGTCCGCGGCTGCAATGAGCTCACTTGCATAGTGGCTTTGGGGGGCGGCAAAGAAGGGAACACGCCCCTGGTAGGTCACGACGCGGCCGTCTTTCAGAACCAGGACTTGGTCGGCATAGCTTTCGGCAAAGCCGATGTCATGCGTGACGACGATGTAGGTCATCTGCGTTGCGTTGCGGAGCAAGTCCATCCGATAGGCGATCTTCTTTTGAACAAGCGCGTCCAATGCGCTGAGCGGTTCGTCGAAAAAGATCAGGTCCGGCTGTGCAATCATCGCCCGTGCAAGACAGGCGCGTTGAGCCTGTCCCAAGGACACCTGGGCGGGCAGACGGTCATAGAATTCGGGTCCAAGCTCCGCCTGCGCCAGGGCATTAAGCGTCGCGTCCTTCCGCTCTTCGGCGGAGAGCCGGTGGCGATGCAGGCTCTCGGCAATAGAACTCCCCAAGCTCTGGCGGGGATTCAATGCGGCAAGCGGGTCTTGCATAACCCAGCGTGTTCTGGGCAGGCCAATGCGATTGGGCATTTGACCCGTGACATCAATCCCTGCGGGACCAAAGCAAAAGCGGCTGCAAGTTGCAGGCATAAGGCCCTGCATTGCTTTGAGTATGGTCGACTTTCCCGCACCGCTTTCGCCGATGATGCAAAGCACCTCACCCTTGGCGAGCGACAGGGATACGTCTTGCAAGAGCGTCGCTTGCCCGACTCTAACGGACAGCCCATCAAGCACCAAGATGGGGTCAGCTGGCCGCATGCGTCGCCTCAATCGATGCGCTATGCCAGTGACGATGCGCCACCAGTTCACGGGCATAGGCGGTCTGCGGGCGCGTCAAAACGATATCACTGCGCCCGGCTTCGACGATCCGCCCATGTTCCATGATGACGATCTTATGTGCGTAGCGCGCCGCGAGGGCGAGATCGTGCGTCACAATGATAACCGCGATACCTTGTGCCGCTGCGATGCGCTGCACTTCCTGAAGCACTTGTGCTGCGATAATCGGATCAAGGGCAGAGGTCGGTTCGTCCAGAATCAACAGCGAAGGTTGTTCCATCAGCGCCATGGCCAAAAGCAGGCGTTGCTGCATCCCCCGGCTCCATTCATGCGGGTACTTTTGCGCGGGGTCGGGCAATGACAGCGTGTCAAACAAGGCGCGGTTGTCCTGCTGGCTACCTCTGATCCGACGCGCAAGCTGCGCCAATTGCCAGTGCAGCCGACGCAGAGGATCAAAACCATATGCGGGGCTTTGTGGCACAAAACTCATCGCTTTCGGGCGAAATGGTTTACAATCCGAAAAGCGCCAATGAGCCCCTTCAAAATGCATCTCGCCACTTGTCGGCCTTGCCGGACGCTTCAACCCCATGATCGCCCGCAGCAATGTGGATTTGCCCGCGCCGGACCCGCCAACGATAGCCAACCATTCAGATCGCGCAACTTCCAGGTTGATGTCATCCAACACAGCCCGCCCGCTAATCTCGGCGGACAGGGCATCAATTTTCAAAAGGCCATCAGCGTTATTCGACAACCGTCAAATCCGGCGTTGCCAGATAGGTTTCCGCAGGGTGAATACGGTAGCCTTCGACCTTGCCGTTCCCCACCGACACCTGCGTTTTATGGAAAAGCGGGATCAGCGGCAGGTCCTCATTCAGGATTGCCTGGATCTCCGCATAAACAGGCTGGCGATCCTCGGTGGCAAAAAGGCTCCGCCCTTTTTCAAGAAGCGCATCCAGTTCAGGGTTGGAATAGCCGCCGACATTATAGGCGCCATCTGTTGCCGCCAAGGTGCTAGGGAAGTAATCGGGGTCACCTTGCGGCGCGGTGCCCCAGGCCTGTAGATGCATGTCGATTTCACCCGCTTGCAGGGCGTCGTTATTGGCACCCCATTCGCCCATTGCAATCTCAACCTGAAGTCCGATCTGGCTCAGCATCGCCTGGCTGATTTCAAGGGAGGGGCGCAGCGCGGCACGGCCTTCATAGCTGCGCATTTGCAGCACGATATCCTCGCCGTTCAGCTCACGAATACCGTTGCCGTCTGTGTCGACAATGCCAGCGTCATCCAGCATCCCCATGGCTACGGCCGGATCATAGGGCAGAGACAAATCAGCGTTTGTCCAGGATGCCATGTTCGCCGGGAAAATACCTTGGGCCGCCTGACCCCCGACACCCACCAGCGATGCAGCAACGATCGTTTCGCGGTCAAGGCTCATTGACACGGCTTCGCGCAGGGTCGCGTTGGCCAACGGGCCATCAGACATGTTCACCTGAATGAAAAAGAGGCGCCCGGTCAGTGCCGAAAAAAGCTGCGCCCCGCCTTCTTCTTTCAACCTTGCAAATTCCGGCTCCGGGTAATGCGTGACCAGATCAACATCGCCCGCCTGCAAGGCCAGCGCGGCCACGGATGCATCCGGGATTGCGTCGATCACGAGACGGTCGAGTTTGGGTGCGCCGCCCCAGTAGTCGGCAAAGCCTGTGACCTGATAGGTCTTGTCGGTCTCCGCCATGTCAAACACAAACGGTCCGGTGCCAATGATCGGCATCTCTTCCGTACCCTCTTTCAGAACAGTGGCAGAGGGTTCTGTCAGGGACCAAAGGAAGGCGGCGTTTGGTGCCTCGGTCCGGAAAACTACTGTCAACGCGTCAACGACTTCGATCTCCGCGATCCCCAATAAGCTGACAAGGCGCGGGTTGTGCCCCGGGTGACCTTCCTCGCTCAGCTTGGCGAAAGACTCCCGTACCGCTTCTGCCGTCATCTTTGTGCCGTCATGGAATAGCACATCGTCACGCAAGGTGATCTTCCATTCCGTCTCGGACATGTTCTCAAACGCCGTCGCGAGGCGTGGCACCATATTCATCTCATAGTCCAGCCCGATCAGTGTTTCGGACACTCCCGCACGATTGGCCAGCCAGCCGTTTTGACGCGCACGCGGATCGGGGATGTTGCTCGTCGGCCCGAAACCCGACGCGATAATGATTTCCTTGTCTTCGGCATGCGTTGCAGAGGCAGAGAAGGTCAGTGCAGCGGCTATGCCGGCCACCAGAGTTCGGAACTGAGTTGCTCCGAATGGATTTCGTTTTGCAGCCATGTGGCGGCCCCCTTAACTTTGATGGATCGTCTCGTTCAGATGTTACTTATGTTATTACGTAACATTTCACCATACCGATTTTCTGCAGTCGCCAAACAACGACCTTGCCCGCGCAAAGTGCACATCTGGACACCAGCATGCGTCACCCACAGCTTCTCTACCGCGCCAATCGGTGATACCCGATCACGCGATGCAGCAGGAAACCCCGTCATCATTTTTCACCGTATCCAATCAGTTCATCGCCGATTGGCTTCTTGCCCTTCAGTCCAGATGCACCGACGACCATTATCTTTCTTTGCTTGAACGATCAGGTTTGGCCATCTGTCAGATCGGGTCTCAGGGCCGAGTGACGCTTGATCAGATTGTTTGCCTCTATCAACTCGCCGCTGTTGAGACCGGGGATGAGATGATGGTGCTTTGGTCAGCGTGGACGGGCCACGCTTGGACAGCCAGGACTACTCCCTAACATCTAGGCCAAATACTTCCGTTCCAGCTCGGACTTTTGCTGGGTGGCTAAAGGAACGAGCGGATGATCTTGCGGAGTGGCAGAACTCTCTAACCTAAGATCATTACGGCGCTCTTAGAGCCACATTGCCCTTAAACCCACCTCACAAGCAGGCTTCAAACAACGCACGAACGTTTTGTTCTGTCAGGCCAATGGGGTTGCCACCAACGCTTGGGTCTCGCAGCGCTGCTTCGGTCAAGGCGCATAGATCTGGATCTTTGACGCCGAGCTGCGCCAGCGTTTTCGGGATGGCGAAGGATGCATTGAAGCTGTCGACAAAGTCGCAGAACCCGGCGAAACCACCATCGATGCCCAGATAGGCTGCGGCCATGTCGAACCGGTCGCGAATGGCATCGGAGTTAAACCTCAGAACTGCTGGCATGAAGACGGCATTTGTGGTGCCGTGGTGTGTGTGGTGCATGGCGCCAATCGGGTGACTGAGGGCGTGGATAGCGCCAAGACCTTTTTGAAATGCTGTTGCTCCCATAGCGGCTGCGCTCATCATCTGGCCGCGGGCTTCGAGGTCGGTTCCATCGGCATAGGCGCGGGGCAAGTACTCTTTCACAAGACGCATGCCCTCAAGGGCGATGCCTTGGCTCATCGGATGATAATGCGGGCTGGAATAGGCCTCGACACAATGTGCAAAAGCATCGAGACCGGTGCCTGCAGTAATGAATTTCGGCATGCCCACGGTTAGTTCCGGGTCCATGATCACCTGGGCAGGCAACATCTTGGGATGGAATATAATCTTCTTTTCGTGGCTGTCTGATTTGGTAATGACGCTCGCCCGCCCAACTTCGGAGCCTGTACCGGCCGTCGTCGGTACAGCCACAACCGGCGCAATGACGTTGGGATCAGCGCGGGTCCACCAATCGCTAATATCCTCGAAATCCCAGAGAGGACGGGTTTGACCGGCCATAAAGGCAACGGTCTTCGCGAGATCAAGGCCAGAGCCACCACCAAAGGCAATAACACCGTCAAAGCCGCCTTCCCGATAGACAGAAACGCCATCGGCAACATTGGCATCGTTGGGGTTTGGGTCGACTTCAGCAAAGAGCGCGTTACCGAGGCCAGCCTCATTCAAAAGCGACAGGGTCCGGCTGGTGATTGGATGATCGGCAAGACCCTTGTCCGTGATCAACAAGGGCTTCGAGATGCCCGCCGCCTTGCAGGCGTCTGCGATCTCGGCGATACGGCCCGCGCCAAAGCGGATAGGGTTCGGATAGCTCCAATTGGCAGCAAGGTTCATGTTGTTACCTTCTTGAAATGGTAGGATTTTGGACGTGTCACCGCATGAAAGCCAAGGATGGAGAGCCCGGCGCCGCGACCGGTGTCTTTGCAGCCGGTCCAACACAATGCTGGGTCAAGGTAGTCGCAGCGGTTCATGAATACGGTCCCCGTCGCCAGCTGCCGCCCGATGGATTGCGCGGCGTCAGCATCCCTGGTCCAAAGCGCACAAGTCAACCCGAACTGGCTGTCGTTCATCATGCGGATCGCCTCTTCATCGTCCTTAACAGACATGATCCCGACCACTGGGCCGAAGGTCTCGTCGCGCATGATCCGCATATCATGGGTGACGTTTGTCAGGATTTGTGGAGTAAGATACGCTGCCTCATCATCAGCTGGCATCGTTGTAATATGGGGCGTGGCGCCTGCGGCTATGGCCTCGTCAATCTGCGCGCGCACTTCGGCTGCGAGACGTGTATTCGCCATCGGACCCAGCGTTGTTGCTGGGTCGCGCGGATCGCCAAGGACATAGCTGCTTACCAGTGTCACCGCTTTTTCGACGAAGCCATCGAACAGGCTTTCATGCACATAGATACGTTCGATCCCGCAGCAGCACTGGCCCGAGTTGAACATCGCGCCGTCGATCAGCGTGTCGACTGCGGCATTCAGGTCGGCGTCGGCGCGAACATAGCCGGGGTCTTTGCCGCCCAGCTCCGTCGCGACGGCGGTGAAGGTGCCCGCCGCGGCGCGCTCCATAGCCCGCCCGCCATCAACTGAACCCGTGAAATTCACCAGCCTAAACCGACCTTCGGCGATCAGGGTCGAGGTCGTGTCGTGATCCAGCACGACGTTCGTAAAAACACCTTCTGGCAAACCCGCTGCCTTGAAGGCATCGGCCAGGTGTTCGCCCACCAGAATGGTCTGCGAAGCGTGTTTCAGCATCACCGTGTTCCCGGCAATCAGGGCCGGCGCGATCGTGTTGATCGCGGTCATATAGGGGTAGTTCCACGGCGCGATCACCAGCACCGTGCCGACAGGTTCACGCTCAATCTTGCGTAGGAAGGTTTCGCTGTCTTCGATGACAATCGGCGCAAGTGCCTCTTGGGCGATGGACGCCATGTAACTTGCGCGTTCCTCAAATCCACCGAACTCACCGCCGTAGCGGACGGGTCGACCCATTTGGTAAGCGAGTTCCTCGACCATGCGGTCTGTTGTGGCACCGAGATGCGCAACAGCCTTTTGGACGTAAGCGATACGTTGGCTCAAAGGTGTCGCTGCCCAAGCCGTCTGCGCGGCGTGCGCCGCATCAATTATTGCGCGAGCGGCATCGGGCTCAAGACAGGTGCGCTCGGCATAAACTGCCCCGTCGATGGGCGAGATACAGGTGACGGCTTTGGTCATGCCTTTTCAAACCCTCTGGCAATTTCCCAATCGGTAACGACGCGGTTGAACTCTTCTTGCTCCCATGTCGCCGCGCGGGTGTAGTGATCGACGACAGCGTCGCCCATTGCAGCGCGAAGCATTTTGGATGCGGTGAACTGCTCCGTTGCAGCGCGAAGCGTTTTTGGGATTCCAGGCACGCTGTCATCATCGTACATGTCACCGGTAGCTGCGGCAGCGAGGTCAAGTTTGTCCTCAATCCCCCTGATCCCCGCAGCAAGCAGCGCCGCCTGGGCCAGATAAGGGTTCATATCGGAGCCTGGAATCCGGCACTCGACCCGGACTGCCTTGGTATCGGCGCCGCAGAGGCGAAAGCCCGCGGTGCGATTGTCGACCGACCACGCCGTCTTGGTGGGCGCAAATGTGCCCTTGGCGAAGCGTTTGTAGGAATTGATGTATGGTGCAAAGAAGTAGGTGCAGTCAGGCGCATAGGTGATCAGCCCAGCCATAAACTGGCGCATGAGTGCTGACATATGGTGCGTACCCTCCGGGTCGTGGAACGCATTTGCGCCATCCCTCCAAAGCGACATATGAACATGGCTTGCGCTGCCGACCCGCGTGTGATGCCACTTCGGAAGAAAGCTGGCCGAATGGCCTTGTTGCCAGGCGATTTCCTTGGCAGCATGTTTCGCGATGGTGTGGTGATCGGCGCAGGCCAGCGCATCGGCATAACGGATGTTGAGCTCTTCCTGCCCCGCCTCGGCCTCTCCCTTCGAATTCTCAACCGGAATTCCTGCAGCATAGAGATGGTTCCGCAGGGGACGCATCACGTGCTCTTCCTTTGAGGTTTGAAAGATGTGGTAATCTTCGTTGTAAGCACCGAGGGTTTCTAACTCGCGATATCCCTCTGCGCGGAGTTGATCGAGTGGCTTCTTGAAAATGAAGAACTCAAGTTCGGTCGCCATCATCGGGGTCAAGCCAATGGCGGCCAGCCGCGCGATTTGTTCCTTTAGCACTTGTCGCGGGGCATGAGGCACCGGCGCATGCGTGTGATGGTCCAATATATCGCAAAGCACCATCACGGTTCCCTCCAGCCACGGCATGGGGCGCAACGTGGACAGGTCTGGCTTCATGACGTAGTCGCCGTACCCGCGCTGCCAGCTCGAGGCGGCATAGCCATCCGGTGTGGACATCTCCAGATCCGTCGCAAGCAAATAGTCGCAGCAATGGGTTTCCTCGTGCGCAGCCTCAAGGAAGTTCGATACATGGAACCGTTTGCCCATCAAACGGCCCTGCATGTCGACAAAACACACCAGAACGGTATCGACCTGAACCGACGCGGCGAGGTCTTTGAGGGCATCAAAGGTAAGTGCTGCGGACATTTTCATTCGCTCCAAAGGGCTTGCGTGAAGCTACCCCAGGCATGACCTTGGGGGCTTCATGATTATGGGCGTGGCGCCCGGGTCCAGCCCGGGACACCTTTGTCTTAGGCGTAACGGTAAGGCCGTCCGGCCTTTTCCATCACCTCGTTGTATTGCTTGAAGATATTGACCACCTTCGCCTTGGTCTCACTTTCGGCTGCGATCTCGTCCCAAAAGACCTTGGCGGCGGCCTCGACCTGTGCCCATTCATCATCCGGTATCGACGTAAGCTGCATCTTGGTACCGTTCACGCGCAGATCAGCCTCACCACCCCAATACCAGTGCTGGCGATAATAATGTGACTGCTCCATGCAGACCGTCAGCAAGGCTTGCAGATCCTCTGGCAACTCGTTCCAGCGCTCCATATTGGCGAAGAAGTGGCCGATCCAGGCGCCGGAGATGTTATTGGTCAGGAAGTAGTTGGTCACGTCGGCCCAACCAACGGTGTAGTCTTCCGTGATGCCTGACCACGCGATGCCATCAAGCTCACCAGTTTGAACGGCAACCTCAATGTCCTCCCATGGCAGTGTCACCGGCACGACGCCGAACTGCGACAGGAAACGACCCGCGGTTGGGAATGTAAAGACACGCTTGCCTTGCAGATCTTCCAGGCTGCGGATCGGGTCTTTGGTGGCAAAGTGGCAGGGATCCCATGCACCGGCTGAGATATGCTTGACACCGACCTTGGCGTATTCCTCTTCCCAGATTTCCTTCAGGCCATACTGGTTGAACAACACGGGCACGTCGAGTGAGTAGCGCGACCCGAACGGGAAGTAGCCACCAAATACGGTGACTTCGGTAGGTGAGGCCATCGAGTCGTCATCGGACTGGACAGCATCAATCGTGCCGCGCTGCATTGCCTGGAACAGCTCTCCGGTGGGCACAATCTGGTCGGCGAAGAAAAGCTCGATCTGCATCCGGTCGCCGGCGATCTTGTTGAAGGTTTCGATGGCAGGCACGACAACCTCGGCGGCCAATGCGGCGCCTGCATAGGTCTGCATACGCCATGTGATAGTCGATTGAGCGATGGCCGGTGTGGCCAGCGCCGCCGGGGCTGCTACTGCAGCGCCTTGGATGAACTTACGTCTTGTGGTCATGGTCAACTCCTTGTTGGTTTGGCTCGATACTTAAGACGCGCTCTTTCTGGCGCTTAGATTCCGTAGATTGCTTGCGGCAGCCATAGGGCGATTTGCGGGAAGGCCATGATGATGATTAAGGCCACGATCATCACGGCAACGAACGGGGTGATTGACCGATAGATGTCGCCCAACGTGATCTCTGGCGGTGACATCGCCCGCATCAGGAACAGGTTATAGCCAAATGGCGGCGTCATGTAGGCGATTTGTGTGGTGATCGTATAAAGGATGCCATACCAGATCAGATCGAAGCCCAGTGCCCCCACCAACGGGATGTAAAGTGGCGCAACGATCACCAGCATGGCCGTATCGTCCAGAAATGTGCCCATCAGGATAAAACTAAGCTGCATCAGGATCAGGATCATCCAGGGGTTCAGGTTCAGGCGTTCTGTGAACAGGCTTTCGATCGCCTTGACCGCACCTAACCCATCGAACACAGCGCCAAAGGCCAGTGCGGCCAGAATTATCCACATGAACATACAGGTAATGCCCAGCGTGTTTCGGACTGATGTTTCAAACACGGTCCACGTCATCCGCCCTTTCAGTACGGCGGCAAGGAATGCAGTGATTGCCCCGATTGCCGAGCTTTCCACCAGGGAGGTCCAGCCGTTCACGAACGGGATCATCATCGCAAAGAATATCCCGAAGGGCAGCAGCCCAGCCAACAGCAGGCGGTACTTTTCGCGCTTTGGCATGGCCCGGTCTTCCGCAGATAGGGTCGGGCCAAGCATGGGGTTCCATCGGCATCGGACCGCAATGTAAAGAATGAACATCGCGGCCATCATCAAGCCCGGGACAATACCAGCCAACCAAAGCTGACCTACCGGCTGACGCGCGATCATGGCGTAGAGCACCAGAACCACTGACGGCGGCACAAGGATACCCAGGCTGGACCCGGCCTGCACGACGCCCGTGACCATCCGTTTGTCATAGCCCCGGCGTAACAATTCGGGCAACGCGATGGTCGCGCCAATGGCCATACCTGCAACGGATAGGCCGTTCATGGCAGAGATCAGCACCATCAATGCGATGGTTCCAATCGCCAGGCCACCTCTCAGCCCGCCCATCCAGACATGGAACATCTTGTAAAGGTCGTCGGCGATCCGGCTTTCGGACAGGATATAGCCCATGAAGACAAACATCGGCACCGTCAGCAGCGGATACCAGCGCATTAATTTGATCGACTGGGAAAAGGCGACGTCGAACCCGCCACGCTCCCCCCAGAGAAACAGCGCCGCAATCACCGCCACAAAACCGATGGCACCGAAGACACGCTGGCCGCTGAAGAGCAGCACCATCATTGCGGCAAACATGGTGAGGGCAAGCGCTTCGTAGGACATCAGACCGTCTCACCACGCAGGCGCAAAATGTCTTTGCATAGTTCCGACAGTGCCTGAAGCAACATAAGGAAGATGCCCAAACACATGATTGTCTTTATGGGCCAAAGATAAGGACGCCAGATTGATCGGCTACGCTCCAATGTGCCGATCTGCTTTTCGCCCGTTGCGAGATCGGCGAAGAAGCCCACAGGGTTTGATCCGAAATGGCCTAACGAGTACGCCGTCGAACTCAGGCCACCCCACAGCAGTACGCCCAAATAGAAAATCAGGCAAAAGACCATGATGGCGTCCACAGCGGCCTTTTTACGCACCGACCAGTTTTCGTAAAACAGGTCCATTCGGACATGAGCGCCCATCTGGATCGCGTAAGGCCCGCCAAGGAAGAAATAGGTGATCATCGCAAATTGTGCGACTTCCAGCGTCCAGAGAGACGGTTGATCAGAGAACTTGCTGATCGTAGACCACAAGAGTACGGCCATCATGGCGAAAATGCCGTACATAATCACCCGGCCCACGCCATAGTTGAAGCGGTCGATTACGGCGATGTAGGCACGGAGCAACCTCATTTCTTCGTCTCGCTTGCCGGGGTCGGCGTGCAAAGTGGTAGCGCTTGCGAAAGCCAGCAGGCCAGGTTATGTGCCATCTCCTCGCATTGCCCAGGCGTTTTGATCAGATCGTTCCGAAGCTCGATCATCACGTTCAGAATGCCGCGCGGCAATGCGTGTTGGCGAAGGGTATGTGTTACACCGTCATCCGGTCCGTAGGGTGAGTTACGCGCGATCTTGAAGCCATGCGCCACCTGCAAAATCACATCCGCGAGGCGGCTGTCATTGTCATGCAGAATACCAATTTCGACCGACCGCCGCTCACCGCGATAAACCGGTGTAAAACTATGGATCGTCACAAGGATCGTTGGATCTTGACGATTGTCTAAGGTGGTCGACAGCAATGCCTCGAACGGCGTGTAAAAACGTTCGACCCGGGACTGCCGTTCCGCCTGGGACAGGTTCATGTTTCCAGGGATAAGCGTTGTTTCGCTTTGCACGGGTACCGCGCTTTCGGCCTCGGGTGGGCGGTTGCAATCGTACACTAATCGCGAGACGGCGCTAAATATCAGCGGCGCGCCCAACAACTCCGACAAGCATGTTGCGGTTTCAAGCGCGCCCGGATCCCAGGCGATATGGCTGTCGAGGTCACGCGTTGTCAAACCCAGGTTTTGAAATTCTTTCGGTATGCGCGCGGCGGCGTGTTCGCATACAAGCACAACAGGGCTGCAACCAGAGGAACGCAGCACCCGCGGCGCAAATTCTACCTCTTCAATGTGCTTTCGTTTGTGCAACACCCCTGTCATTTGAAAACTTTTCTTCATCATGAATGCAGCTGTCAATATTTTGATGTGAAATTTCTTTCAGAGGAACAACTGATGTATATTTTTTGACCAGATCAAAAAACATCACTACGATGCCGCCACGCAATTCAGGATGTGCATGCAAACCATCGCCGAGAAGCTACAGGGCCGGACCGGGAACCTTACCCGTGCTGAGCGCAAGTTAAGCGACGTGATCCTTCGGAATTATCCCGTTTCCGGTCTGGGCACGATCACCTCGCTGGCCGAGGCGGCGGATGTTTCGACACCAACCGTGGCGCGGTTGGTTCAAAAGCTCGGCTTTGCAGGCTTTCCCGAGTTTCAGTATGGGCTGCGTCAGGAGTTGGACGAGAAGATCTCAAGCCCACTCACGAAAAGAGAGAACTGGGTTGACGACGCGCCAGACGCACATCTGCTGAACCGTTTTACCAAAGCTGTCATCGACAATATCGGCCAGTCCATGGCCAAGGTCGATCCGCAGGCTTTCGACACGGCTTGCGAGATGCTCAGCGATACCAAGCGTAGTGTGTTCATTGTTGGAGGTCGTATCACACGCACACTGGCAGACTACTTCTTTCTGCATTTTCAGGTCATCCGCAGCCGCGTGACGCAGATCACATCGAACTCAAATGCCTGGCCGCACTTCGCCCTCGATTTCGAAGCAAATGACGTCGTGGTTATTTTTGACGTGCGTCGGTATGAAAACAGTACCCTGAAACTGGCCGAACTGGCGCGCGAACGCGGCGCCGAGATCATCCTGTTCACCGATCAATGGATGTCGCCCATTGCGCAACTGGCGACCATCACATTCTCAAACCAAATCGCGGCACCATCTGCCTGGGATTCGAACATTACGACCATGCTTATGTCCGAGATCGTGATCGCCGAGGTCCAGGAGCGGAATTGGGGCACGACCCGAAAACGGATGGAGGGGCTCGAAAGCATGTTCGACCGAACCAAACTATTCCAGAAATTCTGACGAGCGCACGACAGATGAATGTCGGCGATCAATCTAGTCCGAAGTCCGACAGACGAGCACAGGTAAGGATTCTCGCAGACCAGAGGTCAAGAGGGCCCAAAACATATCGCGACAAAGCTCTCTGCAACAATGCGTTTAATGGACGATCAAGATACGGACGCAATTGGTGATGACATCACCATACCAGATTGCTTAGGTTTTCAGTGGACGTTTGCCGTGGCCTTGTGCCTCAGGCTGCCTTCCTTCTTGAACACTGCTCTAAGACTGGTCGGATCGCCCTGAATGTCAGCTTACTCCAACGACCCCGGCGACTTCGCCTCTGCAGCAAATGACCGTTTCCCACCTCGATGCACTAGTCACCCGTCCCCTCAAGCTTAAGCCAGTAGCGGGTATAACGGCGTTCCCCGGTTCGCGTGAGGGCATTAAGCTCGACAAGCTCCTGCAGATCCCTGGTCGCCGTTGCCCGCGAAGTACCGGAGATCGAAATATAGTTCTCCGCGCTCAGGCCACCTTTGAAGCCGTCCGATCCTTCCCGGAATATTCGTTCGATCACCTTGGCCTGTCTTTCATTCAATGTGTCGCGATGCCGGTCGTAGAAATGCGCCTTGGCAATGAAGAACCCCACCCGGTCCAAGGTGACCTGCTGCGCGGCTAGCACCGTTTCGGCAAACCATACCAGCCAAGGCGTGACATCCAGCGTCTTTTGGTGCCGCTCAAGCTGATCGTAGTAGTCTTTCCGTTTTCGCTCGATGGTGAAGGCGAGCGCGATCAGGCTCGGCTGCCCAATGTTCTGAGCCAGGGACTTTTCGGCCAGGGCCCGACCAAGGCGACCGTTCCCGTCCTCGAATGGATGGATACTCTCAAAGTAGAGATGACTGAGGCCGGCGCGCGTCAATACTGGCAAAGGCTCTTTGGCAGCCGGCACTGTCCGGTTGAACCAGTCGACATACCGGTCCATTTCGCCCAGAACCTGCTCAGACGGTGGGGCTTCAAAATGCACGACCGGACGATCAAGACGACCCGAGACAATCTGCATAGCATCTTTGTGCTGCCGGTATGACCCGATCACCGCCAACCGTTTGTCGAAAGACAAGAGCATCTCGTGCCACCGAAACAGAGTTTGATGCGTCAGAGGCTCGGCATAGGTCGAGTACACGTCGACCATCAATTCGGCCACGCCCTGCTCCCGGGGTTTGTTCGGATAGCTGTCCGGTTCCAATCCGAGGTGTCGGCGAAGTGAGGATTGCACACTTCGCCGGTCCAGCATCTCGCCTTCAATGGCACTGGTTTTCATGGCCTCATCGCTCAGCAGATCGATGCGGAGTTGATCACGCTCAGACGGGCTCACATGGTGGACGGCACCTAGGATTTCGCCTGACGACAGCAGAAACCGCTGCTCGAGTGGCGCAAGTGCTGCTTTGTCATACCGGAAATCCGGCCAACCGGATATCTGCCAGTTCCATGCCATGAGTTATAGAACTCCTTTCTATAACTCACAGATAGATCATTTTTGAGCTATAGAAGTCAATTCTATGCCTCACAGCGCGCAACGCCGTGTAGCACTCTGATACTCGCGGACCTCAGTTCCTAATAAGTCGCCGACTGATTGAAAGTCAGAGCCCGGCCGATTGAAAGCGGGCGACGTTATGTGTCCGAAGTTTAGTGCATATTTCGGACATCACGACTTCGACCGTTCCAGCTCCGGCAGGTCCCGCAGGCTCTGCAGATCGAAGGTCACGAGGAACGTCTCCGTCGTCACGAAGGTATGCGGCACGCCGGGGCGCGGTGATCGCGGTCCGCTGGCGATCAGGTCCTTGTAGCGCAGCCGGGCGAGCAGATCACGGCTCACCTCTTTGCCAAAGATATCCTTGAGCCCGGCCCGGTCGATCGGCTGGTAATAAGCGATCGCGCAAAGCACCCCCATCTTCATCTCAGTGAAGGCGAGGGCTTGTTCGCTTATACGTGGCGACAGCATTGACGCCGACTCGCCAGCATCCTCGGTCAGGAACAGATCGACCGCGACGTCCGACCCTTTCGCCCGCGGCTTCGGAGCGACGGTACGAAGAGCCGCGGCGCAACAAGCAAGCTTTCGTGCCAACTGGATCGTCTCTTCGGTGGACTCAAGGTTCCGCATTTGGATTACCAGCGCAGCCCACTGCCCTTCTGCCGTCAGGTCTCGCAGTGCCGCTCTTGTCCGGCCAATCCCTGCGCGGGCTTCGCCTCCTCCGCCGGCGTTGACGAGCGCTATGTCCAAGAACACCTTGGCCACGCCTCTGCCGAAATGATCCGGCGTTACCAGCGTCGCCGAGATCGCTTCCGCATAAACCTCACAAAAGCCGCTGGGCTGTGATCCTCTTAGAACACCACTTTCAGCCCTGCGTTTGCACTGAGGGCGCTGGTATCGCCCGCATTGCTGAGCCCGGTGGCATAGGCAACGTCGCCAAACAGATCCACACGCTCGGTC
>NZ_JAXBMB010000028.1:0-19158 GCF_033963905.1 Cognatiyoonia sp. IB215182 | reverse complement strand
GTGGTGTTCCGTTCGATCAACGGCGGTTAATAATGGGGTGCTTCGTTCCGATAAATCATAAGCACGTCTGGCAGTGCGACATGGCGCTTTGACCGCACTGTCGTCATCTGTGCGGAGTTCGTGCTGCCGCGCCGCCGCAAGACGGCTTTGAGCCCAAAGCGCAAAATGCTGCACCTTACACCAATGGCCAAAAACCACAGAAAGCCGTCATTGATCATCGTTAGGACTGCCCAATGCGGACTTTGCCTTATCGCCAGCATTGGTGCGAAGCGGTTCGTCAGACCCGCCATTCGTTGCGACAGCAAAACAAGAAGCGAGCTAAATGGCTAGAATCCGGAGCAAGGCGAGCTATTTCTGTGCCTTTACCAAGGTCGATCATGCAAACTTTGAGCCGTCAAATCTCCTCAATCACGAGTTGGAACCGTGCTCGATTTATTGATCTAGACTTCCTCAGCAGTGTTTTTGCCGGGTACTAGGCTCAGGCCAAACTTGATATGAACTTCTCTTCAATGGGATTTTGCGAAGACCCTGCTCTTACGATGGATCCAAGGGGGCGATGAAATTGGGGATGCTCGAAATCAAGGAATACCAATCCTTCTTCGAGGTATGGCGTCGTTGTCGCCACCGGCATTGTTGTGATCAGGTCCGTATCCGCGACGATCTCCAAAACAGACCGGATTGAATCGGTTTCGCATACTATGTGCATTGATGATACGCCGGAGGCATGCATGGCCGCTTCGGTTTGTTGACGCAAAAGGCTTCCCCTTGAATGCGCCAGCCAAACCTGGGCCTCCAGATCGGATGGGGTCAACCGGCCCAGTGCAGTCAACGGGTGTTCAGCACGGCACAGAATTCCAATGTGGTCATCAATGATTGGTTTGAACTCCAACCCAGCTGTTTGTTCCGCCAAGCTCTGCGGACCAAGGACCACATCTACTTGGCGTTTCTCCAACATCGCTTGTAACTCATAGACAAGACCGGTACGCAATTCGACCACGCAGTTTGGGTTTTCCCGGATAAAGCGCGCGATGGCGCTGCTGAGAAAACGCCCTGCAACAATCGGTGTGGCGCCAATCCGCAATTCCCCAACGGCCCCCTGAGCCGATTGTTCCGCCAATATACCCGCCTCCTCTTCGGCCAGACGAATGGTTTGGCCGTTTCGCGCAAGCCTTTGCCCAAGCGCATTTGGCACTGACCTCCGACCATCACGAATGAACAGCTCGCTGCCCAGTCGTGCCTCGAGTGTCTTCATGTTTCGGCTGAGTGCTGGTTGCGTCAGCCCCAGTCGATCAGCGGCTCCTTGAAATGACCCGGATTCAACAATGACTGAAAGCTGCGCGAGATGTTTCGGTTCAAGTTTCATACCAGTATCTTATGTAATACTTCAAACAATTAATTATATGAAATATAATTTGTTTGCTAGCCTTCCGCACAATCTAGGGAGGATTGCATGTTTAACTTCACGAAATTTGCAGCTGTTGCTGCGATTACATCTACCATTTCGCTTGTGCCATCACTTGGAAGCGCACAAATCTTCAAAGGCGAAACGGCCGGTGTTGGCGACCCAGTTCACACCATGTTCGTCACCTTTGCCAATCAAGCGGGCACGGCGGATATCGACATTCAGGTCAATGCTGGACAGACGCTAACCCGTTCGATGCTCAGCGGCGCACGCGGTGAAATCGACTTCTTTTCATCCGTCCCTTCGCTTGTAGGCCTGATGTCAAATGGGGCGCGCATGTATGAATCCGTGGAGGATGCGCCAGAGGTTGCGGGCAACATCCGGGCAATTCTCGGGTTTGAAGCCGGTGCTTACCATCCTGTCACACTTGATGGGTCTGGCATCACCGATTGGGCTGATATTGTCGGCAAAACGGTTTTTACTGGCCCGCCAGCTGGGTCGGCGTCTGCCACATCCGAAGCCATCATCCGCATCATAACAGGATTTGAACCCGGCGAAGACTATGAAGCCGTGCGGTTGAGCTGGGGCGAAGGCTATGCTGCACTTGCGGATGGCAAAATCGACATGATGGTGCGTCCGGCTGAAATCGGATCTGCAAACATCGAACGTTTTGGCTTGTCAGGCGAGTTCCGTGTCCTGTCTATCCCCGAAGACATTGTGGGTAGCGACGACATGCAGGCGCTGTTCGGACGCCCTGGTCGCGGAATGATCGCCTTTGAAGGAGATGTGTACCAGGGACAACAAACCGAAGGCATGATTACCGCGCTCAGCTTTACCCAGTTCATTGGCACGCATGCAGGTGTGTCCGATGAGGTAGTCTACGCTGCGACCAAGGCGTTTTGGGAAAACCTTGATGACGTCCATGCGACCGCGTTTTTCCTTCAAGCCGTGACGCCGGAAACGGCATTCACCTCTGTGAATGTCCCGCTGCACCCTGGCGCTGTTCAGTACTACGAGGAGGCAGGCTTCTCTATTCCTGACGCTCTGCGCCCAGCGGAATAGGCCACGAACCAGCACTACGGCAGGCATGCGTCCGCGCCTGCCAATGCAGCCAAGCCATTGAAAGTCTGAACCCATGACAGATGCGGCCCTTCCGGCGACCCATTCAACGCGCGCATTTGCCTGGCTGTCAGGCGCGGCATGTCTGGCCCTTGGTCTGATCGCACTCTACAGCTCCGGCATCGACTTGATCGATCCGAAAACGCACCGGGCTGCTGGCTTTGCGCTCGCGCTCTTTGTTGGCCTCACCGCATCCCAAAGCCGACGGTTGGCCGCAGGCAAACCCGTGACGAACATTCACGTTAGCTTGGATGCGGCGCTGCTCGTGGCGGGCCTCTGGTCTATTTGGTCGTTCTATTCAGTCCAATCGCAGATGGAAACATCACTCTACGATGTGACCCTACGTGACGCTTGGCCTGCGCTTGCGGGGCTGGTTGTCTTCTTGGAGCTGTGTCGCCGTTTATGGGGGTGGGGACTCTTTGGTGTTGGCGCTTTCGGTGTCCTCTATCTTCTATATGGGCAGGATCTGCCGGGACTGCTGTCCCATACAGGCTTTAACCTGAAAGAGGTCGCAACCGCGTTATGGTATAATACGAACAAGGGCGTTTTCGGATCGATTACCAACATCGTCTTAAGCACGGTTTTCATTTTCATTATTTTTGGTGTCTTGCTTGAAGGGACCGGTGCTGGAGACACGCTGCTCAAGTTTGCGTTCCTTGCGACGCGACGCACCCGTGGCGGCCCCGCCCATGCGGCGATCCTTGCCTCATCGATGTTTGGCACAATGTCAGGATCAACCGTCGCGAATATTGTGGGTACGGGCACATTCACCATCCCAATGATCAAAAAGCGCGGCTTCTCTCCAACTTTTGCGGCAGGAATTGAGGCAACAGCATCTTCGGGTGGGCAGATCATGCCCCCGATCATGGGCGCCGCCGCGCTCGTTATGGCTGACCTTACAGGTGTGGGGTACCTCAGCATTATTGTCGCCGCACTCTTCCCAGCGTTGTTTTACTACTTCAGCTTGTTTTCTGCCGTGACGGTTGAGGCGCGCCGTCAGGGTATTGATGTGCAAGAGATGACCTCTGACGATCAGATCACACGGATAGATTTGATTAATGCGGTGCTCTTTGTGGGGCCAATTGCCGTGGTTATTGGGTCGCTGATGATGGGGCTTTCAACCTCCGCAGCTGGTTTCTATGCGGTCGTCGTACTCTTGGTGCTGTCCGTTATCAATCCCGATGTGCGCCGCGACCCAAAGCGGGTTTGGTTGTCATTCCTGAAAGGGGCAGAGTCCGGGGCAACATTGCTGATAGCGATTGCGGCAATCGGTATTCTTGTGGGATCGCTTGACTCGACGGGACTAGGGCTCAAGCTCGCCAATGTCATTGCTGAGATCCGGGGGGAGAGCCTGTTCTCAGCCCTTCTTGTCGCCATGTGCGGCGCCCTAATCCTTGGCATGGGAATGCCAACCCTGCCAGCATATTTGATCATCATTCTGGTGATGGGGCCTGCCATCCAGGCGCTTGGCGTCTCCATGCTGACGGCGCATATGTTCGTCTTCTACTACGGAGTAGCCTCTTCCTTGACCCCACCAGTCGCCATTGCAGCCTATGCCGCAGCACCGATCGCTGGGGCCAACCCATTGATGACCGCGTTCATGTCATTCCGTCTTGGGATGGCAAAGTTCATCATACCCTTCATCTTTGCGTTTTATCCAACCATCCTGATCGTTGAAGAGTTCAGCCTTTTACCATTCGTTTGGATCGTTGCGCGGACGTGTTTCTGTATCTGGCTTTTCTCATCGGCGCTCTCTGGGTACGACCGGCGTAAACTTTCTATTCCGGAAATCGTGCTGAGATTTGGGATCGCATTTACCTGCCTTGCAACCAGCCCCCTGATCCATCTGCCAGCCCTTGCTATCGGGATCGCGCTGATCGCATTTGATGTTCGGGCCAGCCGTTCAAGCGCTCAAGAGACAAGGGGGCAAGCATGACAAAACGCCCAAACTTTCTGTTTATCATCACCGACCAACATCGCGCGGATCATCTTGGATGCTATGGCAACCGGGTCGTGCAGACACCCAATATTGATCGGATTGCGGCCCAAGGATCGCGTTGGAACCGGTTCTATGTGGCCAATCCCATTTGTATGCCAAACCGTGCATCGATCATGACCGGGCGCATGTGTTCGGTTCACGGGGCCCGGCACAATGGCATTCCACTGTCCAAGGATCACACAACCTTTGTCGAGTTGCTGCGGGACGCCGGTTACACGACCGGGCTGATCGGTAAGTCCCACTTGCAAAGCTTCACCGGGCTACCGGCAACCAACAAGTTTGAAGCCAAAGAGGGATTCCATGCTCCCTCAGCCCACTTACGTGATGCCTACAAAAACAACAGACACACCCCAGAGTATGACCTCGAGAATACGACGCAATGGGATGCGCCGTTGTCAGATCGCTTGCAGGGGGACTTTTATGGATTTCAACATGTCGAAATCGCAGCAGATCACGCGGATCAGGCCTCGGGAGACTATCTGTTATGGGCGCGTGAACAGCGCAAAGACTTTGACAATCTCGTTGGACCTGAAAATGCTCTTCCGGATAACCGTATCAAGGCACCGCAAGCCTGGCGGACTGCTGTCCCGGAAGAGCTCTATTCCACAAACTGGATAGCGGACCGATCCGCAGATTGGATTAACCAGCGCGCAAAAGAGGAAGCGCCCTTTTTTCTGCAAATGTCGTTTCCTGACCCGCACCATCCCTTCACGCCGCCGGGCAAATATTGGGACATGTACGACCCCTTTGATATCGCGCTTCCGGACTCATTCGGAAAGGGCAACCTGCCGCCAATCAAGGCCATGCAAGAGGCAATGGAAACAGGGAGTGACCCGCGGGATAACCAAAACCCCTTTGCCGTAACCGAGGACGAAGCGCGCGCCATTATCGCGCTGACCTACGGCATGATCACAATGATCGACGATGCCATCGGAAGTGTCCTAAAGCAGCTTGAGGCGTCGGGCCTGGCTGACGATACGGTTGTGATCTTCACCACCGATCACGGTGATTACATGGGTGATCATGGCCTGATGCTGAAGCTGCTTCTGCACTATCAAGGCCTGATCCGCGTGCCCTTCCTTTGGTACGATCCCGTGCGGCCGGGATCTGGTTCGACAATGGACGATTTGGCCTCCTCCATCGATATCTCGGCGACCATCCTAGCGCGTGCAGGTATTCAGCCATTCAACGGACTGCAAGGACGTGACCTATTAGGTTCAAGTCCAGCCGAAGCGATCATCGTAGAAGAAGACAGCCAGCGTACGATGACCGGCTTCAATAAACCGCAACGGGTGCGCACCGTTGTAACAGAACGCTATCGCATGTCGTTGCGACAAGGGGAGGACTGGGGCGAATTGTATGACCTTCAGACTGACCCCAATGAAATTGAGAACCTCTTTGAGGATGCCGGCGCAGCCGACGTCAAAGCGGAGCTTACCGAAACCATGTTGCGACGGATGATCGAACTGCAGGACCGCGCCCCGCTCCCTGCTTATCGCGCCTGACCGCCTACCGGAGACTCTCCATGCCAACACAATCTGTTCGCCCGATCACACAGCAACTTGCCTCCAATGGTGTGACCCCGGGCTTTATCCCTGGCTTTGGCAATGATCATGAGACAGAGGCGCTACCCGGTGCGTTGCCGCAAGGTATGAACAGCCCGCAGAAGTGCGAATACGGCCTTTATGCCGAGCAACTTTCCGGCACCGCCTTCACCAAACACCCACCTGAGCGCACGTGGTGTTACCGAATCCGTCCTTCCGTCAGACATTCGGCGCGCTATACGAAGATAGATATGCCCTACTGGAAAAGCGCGCCTTGCGTCGATCCGGATGTTACCAGCCTTGGGCAATACCCCTGGAGCCCAATTGATGTGCCCGATGAAGGCCTGACCTGGGTCACAGGTATGCGCACGATGACAACTGCGGGCGATGTAAACACCCAAGTTGGCATGGCGACCCATGTTTACCTCGTGACCGAGAGCATGGTCGATGACTACTTTTACTCCGCTGACAGCGAACTGCTCGTGGTGCCGCAGCAAGGCCGCATCCGCTTCTATACAGAACTGGGCATCTTTGATCTTGAACCCAACGAAATCGCTATCATCCCGCGCGGTCTTGTATACCGGGTGGAGCTCTTGGATGGCCCGGCGCGGGGTTTTGTTTGCGAGAACTATGGCGAGAAATTTGAATTACCGGCACGCGGCCCCATCGGGGCCAACTGTTTGGCGAACCCCAGGGATTTCAAAGCACCTGTCGCGGCCTTTGAGGATCGCGAAGTGCCATCAACCGTGACCATTAAATGGTGTGGTCAGTTTCATATCACCCACATAGATCAAAGTCCTTTGGATGTGGTCGCCTGGCATGGCAATTACGCGCCTTACAAATACGATCTGCGGGCTTATTGCCCGGTCGGCGCTGTGTTGTTCGACCATCCCGACCCCTCGATCTTTACCGTTCTGACGGCGCCGTCTGGCAGTCCGGGCACTGCAAACATCGACTTTGTACTGTTCCGCGAACGCTGGATGGTGGCCGAGGATACGTTCCGCCCACCCTGGTATCATAAGAACATCATGTCCGAGCTTATGGGCAACATTTACGGCATTCATGATGCCAAACCCGAGGGTTTTATCCCCGGCGGGATCAGCCTGCACAACATGATGCTGCCACATGGGCCGGATCGGGATGCTTTCGAAGGCGCATCAAACGCGGACCTGAAGGCCGAGAAGCTCGACAATACCATGTCCTTCATGTTCGAAACCCGATTCCCACAACATTTGACACAATTCGCCGCCACGGAAGCGCCACTCCAAGACAACTACATCGACTGTTGGTCCGACCTTGAGAAACACTTCGACGGAGCGCCAGGACGCAAATGAAGCTCTACAGCTACTGGCGTTCATCAACATCATACCGGCTGCGCATTGCACTAAGATTGAAGGACATCTCCTTCGAAACGGTGCCGGTAGATCTGCTTGCAGGGGGCCAAAACGAGGATAATTATCTGTCGTTGAACCCCTCCGGCGGGGTGCCGTCTCTTGTGCTCGACGATGGTGCCGTGCTGACCCAATCGATGGCGATGCTCGAATATCTAGAGGCCGTCTACCCGACACCATCAATGATACCGAGTGATCCTTTAGACGCAACAATGGTCCGGGCGGCGGCCAATATCATTGCCTGCGATATCCACCCGGTAAACAACCTCAAGATCATTTCAGCGCTAAAAGGACTGGGCCATTCCCAGGGCCAGACCGTGACATGGATTAACGATTGGATGCTGCAAGGTCTGCAGTCCTATCAAGCGGCATTGCCTCAAGGAACTATGTTCAGCTTTGGCAATACGCCGACGGTCGCCGACATCTGCTTGGTTCCACAACTTTATAACGCACACCGTTGGGGCACAGACCTGTCGTCACTCACACGACTGACCGAGATCGAAGCGAGGTGCCTGGCTTTGCCCGCCTTTGCATCGGCGCACCCCGACCTTCAACCAGATGCCAAATAAGGAACCGACATGCGTGATCTGAAAGAGAGCTGGGTCACCAGCGCCAATTCATCCGAAACAGAGTTTCCACTCAATAACCTGCCATACGGCGTATTCTCAAACGGCGAAGTGGACCAGCGTTGCGGCGTCGCCATAGGAGATCAGATCCTCGATGTTGCGGTGCTCGAGCGTGACGGAGTGTTGTCCTTTGGCGGCACCCTCCAGACAGCAGGTTGGAATGCGTTTATGGCATTGGGACAGGACGCATGGTCAACCTTGCGTGGCGATTTAGAACGGCTCCTCGCTGCAGGGTCCCAGCACGAAGCTGCCCTGACATCTCATTTGGTGCCGATTGCCGATGCGATCCTTCATATGCCTTTTACTGTGGCCGAGTTCACGGACTTTTACGCAGGCAAACATCACGCAACCAATATCGGCACGATGTTTCGCGGCGCCGAGAATGCTTTGCCGCCGAACTGGCTTCATATCCCAATCGGCTACAATGGGCGCGCCTCTTCCGTTGTAGTATCCGGTACGGATATCGTCAGGCCGCATGGGCAGTTGAAAGGTCCTGACGACGAAGTGCCGCGTTTTGGGCCATCCGCCCGCTTCGACATCGAGCTTGAGTTGGGGGCCATTGTCGGTCAGCCGTCAAATGGGCCAATTTCGGTGGCTCAGGCCTTTAACAATGTCTTCGGCTACGTCCTCTTGAATGACTGGTCAGCGCGTGACATTCAGGCTTGGGAATACCAGCCTCTTGGTCCGTTTCAGGCAAAGGCCACCGCCACGACGATCAGCCCGTGGATTGTGACAGCCGCCGCGCTCGATCCTTTCCGCACGTCGACCCCGGAGCGGGAGAAACCGCTCCTGGACTACCTCCAGGAACCGGGGCCGATGCTTTACGATATAGCGCTTACGGTTAGCCTGACGCCCAAGGGCGGGGCCGAAAGCGTCATTGCCCAAACAAATTACGCCGAAATGTACTACTCCGCGCCACAACAACTTGCACATCATACGACGTCGGGCTGTCCGATGCGCGTGGCTGATCTGCTTGGGTCCGGCACCATTTCCGGCCCCGAAAGAGAAAATCGAGGCTCACTGCTTGAGCTGAGTTGGGGCGGAAAGGAACCAATCGCGCTTGAGGACGGAGCAACTCGCAGTTTCATCGAAGATGGTGATCTGCTGACACTGAGGGGTGCGGCGCATGGCGACGGGTATCGTATTGGTTTTGGTGACTGCTCAGGGCGAGTCCTGCCTGCGCGCAAGTAGATCTATTTTAAAGGGAACGCGCACTCTCAAAACTGCTCCACTCCCAATCGGTAGTGGGGGCCAGGTTTTCCTGGACCAATATCCGTTTAGTGATCTCGCCAAGATATCATGCATGCGCAGCGTATGACCGGACAACGCCGTTGCTGTTTTGCTGTGCTGTCGCAAAGCGCGCAATGCAGTCATTCGCGTCGGCAAAGGAAACGGTAGGTTTGTCCGCATCTTTCGTATTCATTTGCTGTGCAGCGAAGGGTCATTATGTGGTCAAACGGGGCTAAAAGCTCTTAGCGCCCTATTCTGCACTGAGCCGGAGTCGACCCCATCTCGCCCGGGTCAGTCGTGATTTCGCTGCCGGTGTTTCGAGATGCGCATAGCGACCGCCAGAATATCTGGCACAGTCGAGCGCGTATTCCAGTTCATAGCGATGCGCCGCGCCAACCTGCTTGCCGCCAAGTGAGTTTGTTATCTTCCCCCACAGTCCAACATATTAGGCGATCACCCTCTGCAATGAAGCGAATATATGCTCGCGCGAAGCATGTCAGTTTACCGTTTGGCACACCTTCCAAGTCCACGAAGCCGATGTTTTGTTGTGCGATATCTGCGTGGCTCAAGGGTAATTCCGTGGAGGTATATGACTCAAAATCAAACCTGCTTCGGGGCCTTGCAACAGTTTGAATTTGTGCGAACCCTCGACGCTTTATGATTTCTTGCGCTTCTAAGGCATCTGTACCAACAGGAATTCTCCGATCTAAGAATGCAATGTCACCATCGGGTATGCTCGCGCATCCAGAAATCACCAGTAGCGTGACAGTAACCGCGACCCATCGTTTAGCTGGTTTCATCAACTTGCCATCTCCCTATCGGCTGGATTTTCCCTGCCGCACACGAAAACTTCTACACGGCTAATCGATAGTTAGGGTCTATTTAACCATAGCAACTCACTACGATGAATAGCGTCGCCGATGGGCGGTCCTACCGCTGGATCGCCCGAGATCTCGGTATCTCAAAGAACACTGTGCTCGAAATTATGAAACAACATCGACAGTCGTCGTAGCCCCGACGAGCCTCCGGACCACAACATCGGACATTCGCGCAGCAGGCAGCGAAACTTGGCAGTGAGCCCAGAGCGGATGATTGATTGTTTGCGATTTTGGACTAATGCTAAAACGGCAGGATAGACAAAGTGGGGTTCAAGTATAGTGCGAGATGTTTTGCCAATTGCCTATTTTGAACATCTGCAGACTGCGAACTGGCATGCGCCAGAAGTGACAGTGAGCGCCCATGAAATATGTGACCGCATAGCTCCCGTTAGACAACGCCTTGAAAATCAAATGCCTGATACCGAGACGCTTATGTCCGCCGAATTTATTCTCGGCTTTTGCTCTGACCTCGCGTCGACCTTAGATAATTGTAACCAAGCTGGTTTTCGAAATAGTGAGGCTTGGCAAAGCTTTATGTCCGAGCTGACAATCGAATTCAGTTTAAGAGAAACGCCGTTTTCAGAGAATGGAACTTATATTCTATCGCAACTATTTTCGAGCCATTTGACCACGCTTAGGTTACTAACTTCTTGGTTGCTTGTTGATGCTCTGGGTAGAACGCTAAACGAGCAAAAGCTCTCTATCTCACAGCAAGGTCTGGGCCTTTTACTCACCCACCTTTCTAATGGCGGCTCTCCAATTTACGATGTTGAAGACATGCGCGGTAAGTTCCCAGACTGCTACCAATGATCGAATATAGAGGGGCAACTGTGTCCGCAAGGCGGAAGGCTGCTCTGAGCCCTTGTGATGGATGCTGCGCTAAGCATGACCTGCAGCATTCTTGGATTGCGCTGCAATCGCGGCACGGCGCTCCACATGGTACTAGAGCTGCCCGTGGGACCCTCTCGAAAAAGCGAAAAGAACACTACTGCGATGGCCGACCCGTTTCAGCCAGACGTCCCTCATGGGCGCACTTGAATGAACTATTGGGGGCGATAGACCCACGACTTCCCGACAGGTCTTGATGTTGTGACCGTCCCCGGACGGCGTCTGGCATGGCAGGGCGGGAAAAAGTGACCTATGAGTAGGGTGGTAACACCATCAAATCCATTAATTGGAGTAGGAGATGCGGCTGTTCCTGACGAAGGTTTGGGGCTGGGACACGCCAGTGGGACCGCTTCAATTCAGCACGAGCGGCTGGCGGGACAATGCCCTACGCCAGCTAGAGGACGGCGACCGGGTGGTGCTGGTGGGCACAGAGGGCGACCAAACCCCAGACGACATGAAGGGCCGCCTGCTCGGTGTGATGGAGCCGTCCCGCGAACTGGTCATGTCGCTGGACTTTGATGTGCGGGCCTCGCCCGGCGACTTCGTAGACAGCAAATACAAGTGGCCATTAGGCCTGTTGAACCTGTGCGCGTGGTCGTTGCCACAACGACCCAAGCTGAAGAAACAGATTAGTGACCGCAAGTTCAACATGCCCGCGGTGCGGGGCGTTGTGCCGCTCAACGACAACGAGGCTGCCCGCGTGCTTGCGTTGGACTGGCGCGAGGAAGCCCTAATGCAGCCGACCGCGCAGGCGGGGGCTCGCATGGCCAAGCGGCACGGTGCCGCTAAACGGACCGCCCCGCCGCCCACGACGAAGCGCAGGGGCGTCATGCACATGCGGCGGGCACCGGCCTACACCTACGCCATGCGGATCGTTGGTGCACGCACCAGCGCCTTCAAGATAGGATGGGCGTTTGACTTCAAGCAACGGGCGCGGCAGTTCAATCATGCGGCGATGCCCAGTCTCGGCGGCTTAGAATACAAGCCGTTCCTCTATCACCTGTGGGACACTGCGCGGCAAGCATACGCAATGGAGCAGGCGCTACTGGCCAAGCTGTCCGACCGGGTACACGGCCACAACGGTGAGATCGTTACCGACCTGTCCGATGAAGCGCTTGAAGCGGCGTGGCGCGCGGCTGTCACTGTACCCTAATTGGTCAGCTGGTGGCGTCAATTCAGCTTCGCGGCTGATTCAATCGCCAGATCAACAGGCATCCGAGAAATGTCGGCCAACCTGCCCGCCATTAGGCACCCTTTCGTCCTAGCATCTGTCATGCCTGAAAGCTTTGCCATCGGAAGCATTCTTTCAAGGTCATCACGATATTCGCTACGCTTGCGGAAGTTTAAAATGCCCGGATAAAAGGCGATGGCCGCCGCGTCGATCACTTCTGACACTGCTTCATCTTCAAAGCGTGATGCAAGACAGTTTTCTGCCCGCGCCATGCTGGTTGTCCAGTCCTCAAACGCGCCTTCGAAGACCATACGGTATTCAGCGCGGAAATCCGTTTCAACCCTTTCGCCATCTTGAAGCCCCATGGCGGCATAAGAGCAGGAGCGGAATTCGCTCAAGGCTTCAGCGGTGCCCTCCAACGAAATCAATCCCTCCGACCTTCATGGCTTCCAACGCGCGTGCCACATTGTGCTTTTCGTCTATGCTGAATATCCCGCTGGTCTTATCGTCGACGTCTTGGCGATGAACCTCGAAGAGGGAAGCATCGTTGAAATCAAACGAACGCTCACCGATACGCACGCCGCGAAAGGCGTCTTCGAATGCATCTTTATCATGCAGTCCACGGCTGTCGAAGAACCGGCGGTAGATGGAAGCTCGATCCGAGATAATGAACCTGAGGGACCAGACGTCTTTGTAGTCGGATAGCTGCAATGTGACGCTCTTGTTTGCATCCGTCTGCAATGTTGCAGAACAAGGATACCCACTTTGATCTTCAAAGAATTCGCCACCGGTCACGGTTTCACCCGCTGCCATCCCGGCACCAAATATCAAGACTGCTGAAATGCCAAGATTTCGAATCATTCGTTACTTCGCTTCCTTCGTCCTAGTTTCCGACATGCGTGTGCAGTGCAACATCGGTCCTAGTGGGTTCTTTTTTCCTCTTTCGTCGTCACGCCCACGAACGACTGCTGTTGCTAACGAACAATCCTGCCCCCTACCTGAACAGGTCCCAGGTTACTGTATTGAGAGGCGTTGAGGCGCTATTTTTTGATAGGCCCTAACTATGGCTTAAGACCCGATATTTGAGGCACTACATATAGTGGACCTAACAGGAAAAGGAGCGGTGAATTGGCTTACTGCAAATGGTCAGACGACAACGGCTATTGTGATGTTTATGTTGCCGGGGATCTAAAGCGCGGATGGACCACTCGAGTCGCCGTTAAGCGGCATCCTGCTGGACGCCCAATGGATAGTTTCAGCGTGATCCAAGAACTCAAGAACGATCCTGGAAAGGCTCTTAGGAAGGCCCAAGAGGCGCATGCCGCCTGCATGTCTTGGGAGAAAGATAACCCAAAAATCCCGATCAGTCACAAAGATGCTGGCGCTGAATTCAAACACGTCAACCCACTAGAATGGTCATGATGGCTTTGGGAAACGCTTGAAATCAGCGAGCGACACCGGCGCCCAGTCATGCCGACAATCCATCGACAACGGGTGACGTAAACGGCCAATCGGTCAAATCGTGTCCCTTTCGTTTTCTTGAAGATGCAAGATCCGGCCCCTGGACCGGATGCCGGCACGCGGGTGCCTTCAAGCACAACTTTCCCCGACCCGACAAGCGGGTCTCCTCGCGGAACAAAGTTGCGCCTGACATCCGGCCGCGAGCGGGTCCGTGGAAGATTTGCATCGAAAACGAAAGGAACTCGATATGTCCAAACCATTCTACAACGTCACCACTCCAGTCGAAGGCAGCGACGGCGTCACACGCTTCCCGCGGGTCGGGGTCGCTTTCCCCACAAGCGAAGAGTCCAAAGCCATCATGACCATCGAACTGCACGCGACACCCGTCAACGGCAAGTTGGTCATCTTCCCACCCAAAGAACGCGACGGGGACGAAGAATAACCGCCGCTTCAAAGGGGAAGGCCAGAAGCCTTCCCCATTTGCCCGAGGCTAACGCCATCAAGCCGCACAGCCGCAAAATGTACCCGTTCCGGCCACCGCGCGCCCAGACGGCGCCCGAAGACCGCCTCGCGGTCTATTGGCGCTGAAAAAGCACTAATATATTGAAAAATACCATCTGTTGGTATAACTGCACACCAAGGAGACGAACCAATGCCAAAAAACACATCAATGTCACTCGGCGATCACTTCGCCACATTCATCGATGACCAGGTACAAACCGGCCGCTATGGGTCGGCCAGCGATGTCGTAAGAGCAGGACTACGCTTACTCGAAGAACATGAGGCCAAAGTGAAAGCCCTGCAAGACGCTCTGATCGAGGGCGAGCAGTCAGGCGAACCACGCGAGTTCGACCGGGACGCCTTCAAGGCTTCACTGCAAAATCAACAACCAAGCTGACATGCCGAAATACAGGCTTGCGCCACGCGCCGAAAAAGACCTTGTCGACATCTGGAACTATACCGCCAGTCAATGGTCTGAAAACCAGGCTGGTAGTTACTATGACGATATCATGGATGCGATAGAACGATTGGCCGATGGCAGCAGCAAAGGTCGACCGGTCACCGTACGGACGGGTTATGAAAAATATGCTGTCGGACAGCATTTCGTGTTCTTTCAGAAGGCCGACATTGGGATCACAGTCATCAGGATTCTACATCAAAGAATGGATGTAGAACGGCACCTTTAAGAAGAAGGATTGCGGCATTTTGGAGCGATCAGTCGCCGGGCACTCCATTGAGAGGTTGCGATGCCAAACAGGCGCTGCAGAGCCTTACGGCCAGCCTTTCTCGGCTTCGCGTGTCGAAAGTCTGAAGCGCGCCATGCGCGCTCACACAGTCGTGTGGATGTTGCGACGGGTGGCCCGTCAGTCGATTGCGGCACGAGCAGTCTGACAGGCCGCCTGGCCGAAGACTGCATTCCGTCAGCCATCATCTTCGCAAGCTACGATGAGGCGTTCCTCCATTCCGTCATCGGCGCTGCGCAGCCCATCAGCCTTTGCCTGCGCCGGTATCGCCTGTCTCACGTATTCCTCCTCCTACTGAAAGCGGAAGCATAGCCTCCGGCATGGCACCCAAAGCGGCCCGCCTCAAGGATCCTCCGTATTTTCGGCGAAGGCAGGTGGTGTGACCAGGATCGCACCGAACCGGGCAATCTGGTCTCTCACCGAAAAGAAGGCCGAGCTGAAGGGCGAAAGCCTCACAGCCTGAAGAACAGCACGCGGCTCGATCAGGGCCGCGCAAACCCCCTCGGATTTGGAGAAGAAACCATGAAAGCAGAAACCGTCAGCACACCCGCACATAAGCCATTCAACAACCTTTACGAAGGGGACACTCTGGATCGGTTTTACTGGTTCGAGCTAGTCGCCTGTTGCAACGACGAAAGTGAAGATTGCGTGGTGCAATGCGAAGCCGGGTCAACCGAATTCTGGGGTATCTACGGACGCTCATACGAAGGAAGAGAGGAAGCGCCGCAATATCTTGCCACAGCTATCCATGATGCGGTCACGCCTTTGGAGGCGGTCAGGATTGCGCGGCAGATCGCCGTGGAAACCGGTAAGGGCTTTGTCGCGGGTGATACCGAGGTTGGCTATTATCCCAAACGTATAGGAATAGGAATCTGGCCGGTTAACGAGTTCACCGAGATCGCAGAGGGTCTGACCATGGCGATCCATGAGCAGCTTGATGACACTCTCGACGATGCAGACCGGCGCGACGACGATTTCGACAATCACCCACTCGCCGAATTGCGCGAAGCGTTAGTAGAGTATTCAAGCTACTCCGGTAGCGACGAGCGCGATCCATATCAACCGCTTGAAACACTTAGCACCTATGGAATGAACCGCTGAAGACGTTGAAAAGCTGAAACGCTCATGGGTGAACCGCCCATGTTGGGACATCGAGGACACCGAAGGGTTCGAGGATCAATATGATGAGTTGAAAGCCTTCTCTGACCAGATGTATCAAATCTGGGTGGAAAAGCGCCGAACCGCCGAGTTGGAGAGACAGGCCGAAGAACTGGGGTGCCCCGGCAACGTGGCGCATGTCAAGAATTTGGCCAATAAACTGGTCAAGCTCCCGTTCTGAGGGGCAAGAGGGCAGGACGGTCCAGTGGGATCGCCCTGCCTTCTCAACTGAACCGGTGGTGTGTGTTGAGAGTATGGGAGGGGGCCGCGCCTTGGCCCCTTCCTTATTTTCATAGTCGCTGCGCTTCCTTGAAAATATAGTCAGGCCCCCCCTGCGCCGGGCACGGCCCCCTTTCGCGGTCGGGATCTTGGTCCACCGAAGATGGCGTGATCGCAAAAGGGCGCGAGTAGGGAAGCGGTGCGTCCGTTTTGGCGCATCTCTTACCGAACAAGCATCGTCGTTGTGGATTGCGGGGCGATCAGCTGAAGCTGACCGGGCTCTAGTTCGGCAAAGCCTCACCCGAGCCACCAGAGGTGTCTCGGCCCACAAGGGGTAACGATCCCTTCGCCGGGCACTTTCGTCGTCCGTGGCAACGCGGCGGACGCAAGCGAGTTGTGGGTACGAGGACACCCATGGCGATCCCGCAGGGGCCGAACCAGCGATGGTCGCTGGACTTTGTCTCAGACAGCCTGTCATGCGGCCGCCGGTTCCGCATCCTGAACGTGATCGACGACTTCAGTCGGGAATGTTTGGCTGCTGTTGTCGACACCTCATTGTCAGGCGAACGTGTGGCCCGCGAATTGGATCGGATTGCGGAGATGCGGGGCTAAGCTACGGAGGCCCACTGATGGGTGCAAAATCCCACCTGACTGAGCGCGACGTTTTCATCAAATTGCGCGCACAATGCTAATAACACTGCGCGCGCCGGGATCACCTCAACGATTTTCCCTTCAGTTGCAAAAGATGGGCCCGACTTCGGATCCGATCCATAAAAGCATCTGCTAGCAGAGGGTCGGCGATATAGTCATACCACTCTTCTGGTGCACGCTGCGCAATCATAATGGTCGAACTCCGAGCCGAACGGTCTTCTATGATCTCAAATAGATCAGTCAATTCCTGCTTGCTCATGGGACTCAAAGCAAAATCATCAATGATAAGAAGATCCAATCGAGCCAGTTTGGTCCTCAGCTTTGTAATGGTGCCGTCAAGCCGTGCGTACATCATCTCTTCAACGAGCCGTCCAGCACGCACGTAGCGCACTGATCGTTCGTGCTGGACAGCAGAGACACCTAACGCACATGCCAACCAAGTTTTTCCAGTGCCCGATGCGCCAGAGATCAACAGGTTCTGGCTGCGATCAATCCATTCGGATTTCAGCAGTGACAAGATCTCAGCTTTGTCTAGGTTTCTGCCGGTTCGGTAGTTTATGTCGTCTGGAGCAGCCTGATATTTGAAGTTAGCCGCCTTCATTAGCCGATCAATCTTATTGCGATACCTGCGCTCAGTCTCGGCCTGTAACATACGCAGGATCCGGTCCTGTATTGGCATATCTGAGTATTGAGGATGTTGAAGCTGGTGCTCTAGCTCCTCTCGAAACCCGGCGAGACGCAGCTCATGCAATAGTTCAAGTATCTGAGAATTAGACATCGCGACCATCCTTGCATCCGTTTAAAAGTGTCGCGAAATACGATGCCCCGCGAATATTCGATGTCGCGTTTGGCGCGTCTGGCTGTTCGGTCGGCCCCTCATCCAACCGATCCAGGCCAGAAGCTAGAATTCTCTCCACTGTTGCCGCGGTTCGTTTGCCAACCGTGATTGCCCTGGCGCATGCTAAGTCAATGCGATCAGCTGAGTATTGGTCAGTTAATGCCCGCAACTTCATCGCATTTTTGGCCGTTTCATCGGGCTTTTTGGTGATGCGGAAGTGTTCGTCAATGAGCCTTTCAGCGTTGGTGCCGATGTCTCTGACGTACGCTTTCATTCCAGACAACCGCATCATTGATGCCTGCTGGTGTTCTGGCGGCATGTGATCAGGGTTGGTGACCACCTTTCCGGGCTCACGCGATCGAATATGAGTCGCGACAACCTTCCCCGCATGTGCAAGATGAATGGAGGTCGCGGTTAGTTTCACACCAACCAACTCGTTTGCCAATCGGTGGGGAAGAGAATAACGACAACCTTCGACACGGACATGATAGTCTTTTCCAACCCGAAGCTTTAGGATCCACTTCCCGGGTTCGTATGGCGTCTTGGGCAAAGAGCGATATCCAGGGGCATCCGTGCGGATGAATAGCTGGTTCCTGCTTTCACCCGTCTGGCTACAAAACGGACGGTCATTCAAGAGTGTCAAACGCTCGGAGATTGCGGCGTTCATTTCAGAAAGAGAGAAAAAGCGACGATTTCGCAGAGGTGCCAGTACGTCATTCTGCAATATGCCAACGCCATTTTCTACCAGCGCTTTATCCTTTGGCCTGCGGACTCGTGCAGCTTTTAGGCCAACCTCGTAATGGTCAGCTAGCTCCTGAAATTCCGGTGTGAGTATTGCCTCGTCCCTGCCTCTTCTTGGCTTTGCCACCGCAGCCGCAAAATTATCAATGGTCAGCAGTACCGGAACTCCGCCGAAGAATTCAAACATCGCTATCATGGCGGTCAGAACGGGAAGTTTGGCCTGGCTTTCTATTGCAAGAGCGAAGGTTTTCCTGCTCTTCACGCTGACGGCGCCAAGTATTTCATAGTCAAGTTCCATACCTTTAATGTCGAGCAAGACCGGTTGTTTGGACCTTTTGCGACCAACGAAATCGATCTGGATCATCTCACCCGCTTCATACTCGAAGGTGATGGTGAGTTGTTTCTTGTCGGCATGCTCTTCTATCGCCCGGTAGAAGGTCGTGAGCGATATCGTCCGCGCTTCCTTAGGGGCTGCTTCAAGGTATTCGCGATACAGAACTTTTCCAGGAACGCCTCGGTCATTTAGTTCGAACAATGTCCAGCCCCATTTCTATGGGCCACCTTTGAGCCAGGTTTCTGGAACTGGCGGGCGCATGTT
>NZ_JAXBMB010000027.1:0-27896 GCF_033963905.1 Cognatiyoonia sp. IB215182 | reverse complement strand
CTACGGGACGGGCAGTACGGATGTCAGCTCTGACCTGGGGGACGGGTCGATCGAGACCAGTGGTCTGGGCCTTGGCCTGGGCGCCACGTGGTATGATGCGCGCCGGTTCTATGTTGACGGGCAGGTGACGCTGACCTCCTACACCAGCGACCTGAGTTCGGACAGGCTTGGGACCCTGACGGAGGGCAACAGCGGGACGGGCTATGCGCTGTCGCTGGAGGCGGGACAGCAGCTTGATCTGGGCACGCGGCTGACGGTGACCCCGCAATCCCAGCTGAGCCTGTCGTCGGTGACGTTCAGTGACTTCACGAGTGAGGCGCACCAGGAGGCGGTCGCGCTGAGCGACGCTTCCAGCCAGCAGCTGCGGCTTGGGCTTGAGGTCGCGGCGCAGGAGCGTGGGGAGAGTGGCCTTTATGGCATTGTGAACCTGTACCATGAGTTTGGTGCGGGCAGTGAGGTGGAGGTGGCGGGCACGTCGCTGACGACGGAGCGTGAGCCCTGGACGCTTGGAGCTGGTCTTGGCGGTAGCTATGTCCTGAGCGAGCGTGTGGATCTGTTTGGCGAAGCCTCCTATGCCACCGGGCTCAGCAATGCGGGCGACACCAGCGCCCTCAGCGCAAATGCAGGCCTCAAAGTGGTGTTCTAGAATGGCTATCCGTGATTTGGTATTTGGAAAGCTGGTTGCTCTTATGTCCGGTCTGATGACCCAACTCTCGGAATTTCTGTGTCTCGAACCATCGCCCTATTGGTCCATCTCACGCTGGCAGCTACGATCCGCAGGCACGACAACTCAGCGATCGATAAATGAGCGGTCCAGAGATGCGACCCAACAACCGTGCGAAACTTTGCTACGATTGTTTCAGGCACGAGCGGTGCTTTGGTACCGCCAGTATCGAAGTCCTGCGGTTGTCCGGGCGGTTATACTCCAACGGGTAAGGCAGCGGCATTGTCATGCGCCATTTTGAGAAGCTAGCCCTGACTACGACAGTCATTGTCTCCTTGACCACCTCCGTCTTTGCAAACGTCTACGAAGGTCAACTCACCTCCTACTCAGATCAACAAGTCTTGCATTTCCTGGTGAGTGAACATGCGCGAGATCCATCGACCTTCGCGGATGCACACGAGTATATTACCCTGAGCCGGCCACGGATTTTGGAAGAGTATCTCCGTCAAACCTTGGACCGGGCGCCACGCACGCGTACTGGCACTTCTTTGGAAGCAGCCGCTGGCCAGACCTCCGGAATTGGTTCGATGATCGTTCTCGGGGTCGTTGGAATGGCGTCCGCACTTTCACTTGCGGACAATGGCGGTGGTGAAAGCCCAGGTCCCAACACATTACCTTCGCCAAGCCCAAGCCCCGGCCCATCACTTGATCCAATTGATCCGCCTGATCCAATTGACCCGCCTGATCCAGTTGATCCGCCTGATCCAGTTGACCCCATCGATCCAGTTGATCCGATCGACCCTGAACCCGAACCAGTAGACCCGCCAACTGAGCCTGATAACTACACTGGGGGATATCTCTATAATGATTCCGGGACGCTGATCGAACTCACTTCCGAACGCGATTTTGAAGAAATAGAAACCTTGGCGGCAGCGGTCAGCGACGCGCGAAATGCCGCGACATTTGTCGCACAGCGGAGTGGTAGCAATTGGGCTTACTCCGCAATAAAACTGGAATATGCGCGCGGTGCAGGCTTGACGGGGGCTGGCCAGACAATCGCGATATTTGATAGTGGTTTCCAATTTTCGCATAATGCATTTAAAACCACAGTCGGCGGCCGAACCATCACGAACGTGAACAAATCCGTCGTTGATGGTCATGGCACGGCAGTCGCATCAATCGCTGCAGGCTTTGCTTCTGGTCAGATCGAAGGTGTTGCTCCAAATGCTAACCTGCGGTTATTCGGCTGGGGTTCCATTGGAGACGAGCCGACAAATTGGGAAGCTTCCATTGCAGATGCAGCAGCACACGATGCTATTGTTCACAGCAACTCCTGGGGTTTTACCACTTCGATTTCAGAAGGCTTACCATTAGCGGACGTTTTCAAAGAAGAGCTCATAGACTACACGAAGAAAGCAGTTGTGGTTTTTGCGACTGACAACAACAGCCGTCGCTCGGAAAGTTTGTATCTGGAAGCACTGCCCGTCGTGATTCCGGAACTTGAGCAAGGCTGGTTGGCCGTCATCAATCTACGCGTCCCCTACGACCAAGCAAGTGACAGTTTTGGAACAATCATTCGGTTTTCCAGCGCGTGCTGGCAAGCTGCCAAGTGGTGTATTGGGGCAGACGGTTCGGTGTGGCGGGCAGCAAGTAGCCGTGTAGATTCAGACTCAGCTTATGGTAGATCTGGCGGCACTTCTTTGGCCGCACCACAAGTTGCCGGGGCAATTGCATTGCTGGCGGAAGCTTTTCCCAGCCTGTCTGCTCCACAATTGCGCAATCGCTTATTGGCCACTGCCGACAATTCGTTTTTCGAACACACCCATACTCTGGAATTCGAGGGCGGCTTCTCCCATGGCTACAACGAGGAGTTCGGTCATGGGCTAATGGACTTGCGTGCCGCGCTACTACCTATCGGCACCTTGTCCACGACAAGTGCATCTGGAGAACAATTGGTACTTGGGCAAGCTGCAATTGTAGGTGGTGGTGCCAGTGGGGACGCTCTGGTCAGGGGGCTGACCAATCTCCCGGTTCTGTCCATGGACCAGATGGCTGGAGACTTTCGTTTGACCGCGTCCTCCTTTGTGCGGCAAGCGTCCTGGAGTAATCCCCTTCCCGATGCTCTTTCCGTCGAACGGGTCAACCTTGCCCAAGACCGGAACCTGACAGGGCTGCGTGCACTGGGTACGCGTCCAAGCCTTGATGTATTAACTCCAAACCGGTTTCATGGTGCTGAAAACTCCTTGGAGGATTCCAAGGGCATGCTTTTACCCGTCTACAAAAGCGACACGCAGCGCATCGAGCTGCTTATTCCTCCGGATGATAAAGGTGACATCGGCTTTGAGGCGTCCTACCTTAGACAATTTAATCGTAGTGCAATAATGCTCGGCCTTTCGTCCATTTATGACACAGACGGCGTGTTGGGTATGACATCAACAGGTATGTCTGATCCGCTGGAGTCCCTGGCTACAAGCTGGAGCTCGTCTTGGTCTTTTCCATTAGACGACCGGTCATTGCTTAGAGTTTCTGGACAAGTCGGACTCGCAGACGCACGGGCCGGAGGTTTGATTGATGACTTCAGTCGACTACGCTATGCCAGTTACAAAGTTGCTTATGATCGCGCGGACATGTTTCAACAGGGCAACACTCTCTCCCTTTTTGTCCAACGACCGACGCGAATAGAGAGTGGAACAGCTACTGTAGAACTTGCTTCTGGGCGCAATTCAAACAATGAACTCACGTATGCAAAATATGATATCGACCTGAGCCCATCGGCACATCAGGTTAATTTCGGGTTCGACTATCGAACGCCGTTTGGCAACCAAGCGGAGATTCACCTTGGAATGCTGCATTCGACCAATGCCGGGCATGTTTCGGGGGAAACATCCACCGCTGGTCTGTTGCGACTACAATGGCACTTTTGAATGAAGGCCATGGGAAGCGCTCACGCGCAGCGATGCATGTGACGCCCGTTCTCGCAAGGGGCCGATTGATACTATAAGGTCTGGTTCCATCGATTTTTGACCTGTGACACATCGTAGTCTTTGCCGCATTAACACCGTCGCCGGCCGCTCGACCATTGCGTGTGCGACCCTGTTAAGCTCTTTGAGATGAAACCCTAGAAAACAAGCTATGTAGCAACTCGCTGCTACAAGACTATGGAAGGTTTTCTGAGTTTCACCGTAAGCGTCCGTTGAACCTGACCTAACGCGTGCCGCTGGTGGCAGCTAAGTGTCCACCATCGATAGTGGACATTTAGGGGCACTCTATGAGCAGGCGGAAGAAACGGTTTTGGTCGGACGAAGAGAAGCGCGAGATTTGCGCGCAGGCGACAACGCCGGGGATCTCGGTTGCGCAGGTGGCGCGCCGCTATGCGGTTAATGCGAACCTTATTTTCAAGTGGCTGAAGGACCCACGCTTTGCGCCAAAGGCGGAGGTGCCAGAACTGGAAACGATGTTTCTGCCGATTGAGATCGAGGCTGATGTTGCCGTTGGGCCAGCACCGATCGACGCGCCAATGCCGTCTCCATCTGCCCCTCTGTCGGCCAGCCGGGTCGATATCACCCTGTCGGATGGTCGTCGCATTCTGATTGAAGGGCCGACCGCGCTGACTGCTGTTGTCAGCCTTGTGCAGGGCCTGGCCGTTTGATCCCGGTCCCGAGCAATACGCGGGTCTGGTTGGCGGCGGGCGTCACTGATATGCGGCGCGGGTTCAATACGCTGGCGGCACAGGCCGAGAAGGTTCTGGACCTTGACCCGTATTCCGGACACTTGTTCGTGTTCCGGGGCCGACGGGGTGATCTCTTGAAGATTATCTGGTGGGACCAGCAAGGGGCGTGCCTGTTCAGCAAACGGTTGGAGAAGGGGCGTTTTGTTTGGCCCGCTGCGAAGGACGGCAAGATCAGCGTGACGGGCGCGCAATTGTCGATGCTGCTGGAAGGTATCGACTGGCGGATGCCGCAAAAGACATGGCGACCACTAAAGGTCGGGTAACCCAATAAATACAACATATTGAGCGCTTTCGGGATTCACGTTTTGTCCCTGATCCGGTATAGGATCGGCGATGCTGAAAGACCTTGATATCACGCCAGAAGACCCCGAAGAACTGAGGGCCGTGAACCGCCTTCTGGCGGATGAAGTCAAGTCACAGGCTTTGCTGATCGAGAAGCTCAAACACCAACTGGCGGGACAGAACAGACATCGTTTTGGCGTGCGATCAGAGAGCCTGGATCAGCTCAACCTGACCTTCGAAGAAGATGAGGCGATTGCCCAGGCTGCATCTGAAGCGACACAGCCTGGGGCGCGGACTGCTGAAGACAAGGCACCGCGTCAGCACAGCCGCAAGCCGTTGCCTGATCATCTGGACCGGCATGATAAGGTGCTTTCGCCTGGTGAGGATTGCACCCGCTGTGGCGGCAAGCTGAAGACGCTCGGTGAGGATGTGACGGAAGAACTGGAGTATGTGCCGGGCCGCTTTGTCGTGAACCGGATCGTTCGGCCCCGCAAAGCCTGCGCAGGTTGTGAATCAATCGTCCAATACCCACTGCCGTCACGCCCGATTGAGCGCGGCAGACCTGGCCCCGGCCTCTTGGCGCATGTGCTGGTGAGCAAATACGCCGATCACCTTCCATTGTATCGCCAAAGCCAAATCTATGCCCGCGAGGGCATCGACCTTGACCGCTCGACCATGGCGGACTGGGTTGGCCGGTCAACGGCCCTACTGGAACCACTGCCGACGAGATCGGCCGGATTGTCCGGCGCGGTGCTGCGCTGTTCGCCGACGACACACCGGTTAAGATGCAGGCACCGGGGCACAAGAAGACCAAGACGGCACGGGTCTGGACCTATGTGCGCGATGAGCGGCCATGGTCGGGATCCTCACCACCCTGCGCATGGTATCAGTTCACGATTGATCGCAAGGGCGAACATCCCGTCAGCCACCTCACAGACTACAAGGGATGGGTCCATGCTGACGGGTACTCCGGCTTCAACGGGTTGTTCGGGCATGACAAGGCCGACGAGATGGCCTGCATGGCCCATGTCCGACGCAAGTTCGTCGATGTCTTCACTTCCCAGGGCAATGCAATTGCCGAGGAAGCCATTCGCCGGATCGCGGAACTGTATGCCGTGGAGAAGGACGCGCGAGGCAAATCCCCCGACGCACGTGTCGCGCTACGGCAGCCGCGGGCAAAGCCGATCTTCAATGAACTGGAAGACTGGCTGCACGCGCAGCTGCCCAAAATCTTTGGCAAGTCGCCACTGGCCCAAGCCATCCGCTACGCCCTTGGCCGGATGCCAAAGGCGCGACCGTACCTTGAGAATGGCCATCTGGAATTGGACAACAACGCAGCCGAGCGCGCTGTCAAACCCGTCGCCATCGGTCGGAAAAACTGGATGTTCGCAGGCTCAGAACGTGGCGGCAAAGCCATGGCAATCGCCTTCACTCTCATCGAAACCGCCAAGCTCAACAAAGTCGATCCGCAAGCCTGGCTCACATGGGTGCTCGCCCAGATCGCCGACCACAAGATCACGCGTCTCAATGAACTCCTCCCTTGGCGTTACGCTGCTAAAGCAGCGTAACAGTACGCGTATTCGCTCAACAGGGCGGGTTCAACGGACGGGCACGCCGCTACAACTCTTTTCGCGCAAGGGTTGGAAGCCGCATGACCGAGACTTTAGACTCGGTTCACGACAGCCCGACCCGTAAGGGTGCGCCGTTAGTTCTTTGGTTAGTGGCTAGCAACTGTAATATCAGCGAGTTTCCAGGAGCCTTTGCCGTTATCTTCCGGAATATGTGATGCAACTTGTTCTACCGAACGAATATGCAGAACGGGAGGGTTTTGGTTCATATCCCAAACATGAAATATGTAAGCGTCCCCGGCTTTCTGCGCCTTATCCCACTCATTTCGCGTAACTATGAACCTCATTGGTGAGAGTGTCGTCGACTTCACCTCAATCAAGCGGTTTGTAATTCCAGTCTCTCCGTGTTCATACGACAGCACGTCATATCCCGCGAAATTATCATCAAAACCCGGCCATTCAGGTTCAAGTGCTATGCCAATCTCTGCAAGCCGTTGACGCTCATACTCCAGCGTTAGAATTTCAGCGGTCCGCCCTTGTTCCATTTTCCCGTGATCTGAGACTAGTCTCGCGTATCCTGAAACGGCGTCCCACCACGTGACAACATGAACAGGTGTTGGGGTTTCCATGAGTCCAGCGGCTGCAAACACGTCCTGATCATTTGCATCAAGGCGCTTCACGAAGCGTTTTCGACCTTGCCGCATAAGTTTCGCCCAAATGGGCTGATGCCGAAGCAAAACGCCCTTAATACACCCTTGGTAAAACGCCTGGCCATCCAAGGGGCAATTGGGTTCAACCAAATCTGACAAATAGATCGATGCTTCCAAATCGAGGCTATGAGCATCTGCTTCAATTTTATCGATTAGGGCCAAGAGCTCTGTGTTTGGGAGTTCCGGGTGGTTTGACTTATATTTTCGAACGAGGCGCAGACCTTCAAAGCACGACAGAGAAAAAACCCGCTCCGTTGAAATTGATCCGCTCATACTTCCTCCGGCGGAACATCAGCCGCAGTACCCTCCAGCTCTGCTATGAGGTCAACGATATCTTGCAACTCAACATCGTAGTCAATCGGATCCGCTGCCTCTTCTTCGTCAAATGCGATTTCATGAAGGTCGGAATCATCTAGCAATTTCTGCATATTGCGGATTTTTTCGGTCAGCCTTCGACTGACTGACATATCGATGCTGCCTATGACGGGGGGAGCCTTGGATCGGTAGACATGAATATGCGTTTCCTCATCTGGGCCTAACCCCAAGCGATGAATTCTGTCTATCGATTGCAGGTAGTGGGTCGAAACGTAGCTGCGATCTGCATAGATGGCATTGTGGCAAACGGTGTGAAGGCTGATACCCTCTCCTGCGGCAGCCGGGTTTGCGATGAGAACGAAACAACCATCGTCTTCATGAAACCTGCGAATCCGACCCTCACGGCTTTCGGGGTCACCCGGCAATCCAGACGGCACACCGCCATGTATGAAAACGGGATTCAAGTCAGCAAGCGCGGCTGCAAAACTATGAATCGTATCGGTGAATATGGTCCAGATCACGCATTTTTGGCCAGCTTTGGCAAGCGCATACGCATGATCCATTACGGCCCTCATCTTTGCCGAATGACCTTCATCCATCACTTGATCAACTATCGCTGAGTCAACTTTTACGTCGTCGTTCGCCATCGCGCTTAGAGCTAGCGAAGGATTAATGGAGAGTTGCAAGAGCCGCATGACTGAACGGCGCGCACGAAGGAATTGGGCATCACCCATGCCGCGCGAGATTTTCGTTGAATAGTCACGAATAAACTCGTTCCGTACTATGGAGTACAGGGCCAATTGCCCCGGATCCATGCTTACGTTGATAAAGTGACGTTCTGCGGGAGGAAGCTCCAACTCATTCTTCGTTGTGCGCACGTATAACTGACCCAACACGTCGCGCGGTGGTTTGCCGTGTGAGATTTCCAAGCCGTAACCATGCCCTGGCCAGAGGAAATCAAGTTGGGATTCCATGTCGGACGCAGCCTGTGGCATGGGCGTACCGGACAAGATATCGCGACGTACGGGATCGTCCGCGACACGCAGGAAAAACGAGCCGCGTTGAGACTGCCAGCCCGCTTTCATTCGGTGTGACTCATCAAGTACCAAATGGATTGGCGTGGTTGCAAAATGAGCAGCAAGAAGTCCTTGCTGGCGTATCACCGTATCGTAAGAAATGATAAAACGCGTTGCCCCAGAATTTAGAGCCTTTCGCGTTTCCTCTTCTCGTCCCGCCAGCAACGTAAAGGGTTCCGCACCACCCTCTGGCGCATCTTCTTCCATACACGCCCCCACGATATCCATCCAAGCCTGAAAAGCGGCCTTTGGCGCAACCACCATAAACTGCTGCTCAGGTTGGCGCGTGAGCATATGGAGTGCAAAGGTGACAGTCGTTTTACCAGCGCCCGGAACTGAAAAATTTGCACCGTTGCTAAGTGCCAACAGGTGAGACAAATCCCGAAGCTGAAAATCCCGAAGTTGTCGTTTTGTAAACCCAAGTTCTTTCAGCCTACCGTTGATTTCGGCGGGAGGTAAGCTGGATACAACCTTGCTTTTCTGCTCCCTGATTTTATTGATTTCAGTGGCAAATGCACGAAGCTTCTCTACCGCAGCACCCTCAGGTCGGAACCGGAAATTCAATGCGCTTTGATTGGCTTTGCTGCCAAGCTCCCGAACCACTCCAAGTGTATCCGGCCACGACAGGTATATCTCCCCGCCTGATATGGTGTGTTCCAGCTTTTTCGTTCTAACAGCCAGCTTTAATCTTGCCCAAATAGCCGTCTCAAGCGCTGACAGAGGCACCTCGATAGCACCGCTGTGATCATCATTGTACCTGATGGTGACAGCCGTAGGAGCATTGTTCACGTGGTTTACTCCTCCCCGTCGCCAGTTTCCTCAAAACTTGCTCGTCTCTCATTGACAGCAGTCTCGATTTTATCGAGTCCGTTTCGGATAGATTCAATCTGTTTGAAGATTCCGGGTATAGTCCTGAGACCTGCGCCGCTTACGTCAAGCCCTGTGACTTTCGAGTTGATTTGCGCAAGCGCCTTCAAAGCCGCTTCTTCATTTTTTTGCCCCTTGTCTAGCTCGATTGCTGTTTCGCAGGCATTGACCAAGGTTATGACTGTTTCATCTCGTTCCGTTTCATCGCGCAGTGCTTCGATGACAGCAGTGAAGTCCTGTACGGTATCATCGGCATCTATCGAAAACGAAAAATCTTCAACGTCAACTTCATCGTCTTCATGGCTTGGAAGTTCAAGCTGGTCGTCCAGTAGCTCCAAGACTTTTGGAGCCAACTTTCCGAAAGCAGGGTTCAAACGGTAAACGCGGCCAGTGATTTTATCCCTATTTTCGTATATCGACCACGCAATAGCCCGGCTTGCATTTTGAAGATTGGCATCCTTCTTAGCGATGGCTTTAGGCAGATCTCCAAAAATCTGTTGCCCTGCTTGTACGAGGTCGTACTCACCTGGTTTTTCTATCCACTCGCTGAGGTAAAGATCAGCTTCATCCAGGGCTTGCAGGACATTTTCGACATCGGGTTTACTACGGCGCAGCCGATCAGCAACTTGCTTGATTGATCTGTTTTTTCCGACTTGCCGACGGATGAGTTGTGCATCCCCGATCCAATCATAGTCCAGCTTGGTTTCACGCTTTGCTTGCAGATCAGCTTCGATGTCGTCAACTTCATCACGGCTTACGTCTGATGGCAAAACAGCACAGCGCACATGGGAAAAGCGTTCATCAATTGAGCCGTCTTTTCGGCGCAATAACTCCCGCATGGCGGACAGTCGGCGGTTTCCGTTGACGATGACGCCCGTGCTTGTGATGAGTAACGTTTCTCGCTGACCTTCCTCTTGCAGAACTGCGACAATTGGCGTGACGGATTCAGAGCCTTGTTTCGCAAGCTTTGCCAGAATTTCGTGTTGGGCTTGCTGTGCCGTTGTAACTTCCTGACCTTTTTCAAAGAAATCTTTGGGCAAGCCTTCTCGCGCTATCTCTGTTTGTTGAGCGCTGAACGTACGGCAGTTCTCCATCCGGTAAACCAGTACGTTAATCGGTAGAGAAACCACTTTTGGCGTGTATGTGCCGCTCCGAAAATCATAGATTGTTTCCCCGAATTCCTCCGACGCTTCAAGGCGTTTTGCAATGAGTGCTTCGCGTTCAGAGCGGGGTGTAATGCTAATGGTATAGGTCATGTTTTCTTCGTCTTACTCAAATGCGACAACTAAAATCGGCACCGTGATTACTCGATCAAAAAGCTCCAGTTCTTTAATGACGCGTTCAGCGTTTGCGATATTGTCCCCTATGATTTTTGCAGCTTCTTTTCTGGGCAACCCCAGTGCTGCCGCTTCGATCCGACCACTTTGAAAAAGATACTGCAGCTTAAGCAAATCATAAGGCGCACGGCTCATGTTCCCGGTTTGAAGCTGAAAAGCCAGGTCATCCCGCATTGCGAAAACACTCAAACCGGAACTTTTGTCTAAATTGACATTGAGCGCCCATCCTTCATTTAGAAATTCGTTCTCTACGTGCTTACGCACAGCAGAGGTGCAGCGGGGCTCAATCTTGACAGCCGGGGCTTCAAACACGTCCGTTAGCCATTCTTTCAGCTCACGTCGTTCCCATTCAGCGCCGGAACTGTGATGGTTATCGTATGTGTATGCTAATTTCATGGAACCTATTTCGCTTTGGGATCGTATACAGGTTTGTTCATAGGACGGATCCGAAGCGTACCTGCGCGTAGCTGGTGAATGCGTTCCCATGCAATATCAACGTAGCTTTTGTCCAAGTCACAGCCATAAGCGTTCCGTCCATGCCTCAAAGCAGCAATCGCGGAAGAACCAACACCAAGATAAGGGTCAAGAACGTTCTCACCCTCGTTGGTCAAAGCCAGCACTAAGCGCTCAACAAGTCCCACCGGAAACTGGCAAGGGTGGTCGGTTTTTTCAACATGATTGGATTTGACATTAGGAATGTCCCAGACATCCGAAGGGTTTTTACCAAGTGGGTTACTTGACAACTCGCCTTTGTTCGGTCCTTTGAAGTGCTTTTTGTTTGGGTATTTGGACGGAATGCGAACCGGATCCAGATTGAACGTGTAATCGTCAGACTTAGTGAACCAGAGGATCGCTTCGTGCCGCCCCGAGAACCTTTTCTGGCAGTGCAATCCGTGACCAAAAGTCCAAACCATGCGATTGCGAAGCTGCAATCCATGATGCTTGAAGAGAGGATAGAGCAAGATATCCAGAGGGAACACTTCACCATTATCAACATGGTTCCCAACTTGCCAACAGATCGAACCATTTGGCGCAAGAAGGCGTACCGCTTCTGCAATACACGCAGCTTGGTCTTCGATGTATTTGTCTTGGGAGGTTCGCTTCTCGTAGGGCTTTCCGATATTATATGGCGGCGATGTTACGATTAGGCTCATGGACTCATCCGGAAGTCCACGCATGAATTTCAAATTATTCTGGCAAACTATCTCAGCGTTCGCGTCTCTATGCAGGCGCTCAACCGATGGACTGTTTGCGATAACCTGCTTCTGCTTGCGTTTGGCCGACGCGCTCATCACTGCTCCCGGAGTTCTTATTGTTGGATCCGCCTCAGTCGCTCCAGCACTGGAATCATGCTAGAATCTATATTTGGAGCGATATGTAAAATGTGTCACAGGATGTAGAGGGTATCAAGCGAATTTAGGGCTCTAATCCATGGTAAAGCGCTATCCCACGCGTTTCTAACTGCGCAATTGCGATGTCGGTGGAAATGCAGTTCTTCAAGTCTGGCGCGCTGGGTTTCAAGGGGGTGGCAAGAGACCCCATGATCGTGATTCACCTTAGACAAGGTGACGCCCATCCAATCCGCGCAGGGTTGGTCAGGATTTCACAAGGGCAGGAACGCCCTTTGATCAATGGGATGGTTCCAAGGTAAGGGCAGCTATGAAATGCTTCCTTCCTGGTCGCGCTGAAAGCGTCCCACTGAAGGTGTCTCTATGACATGGTGGAGATTGAACGGCCACACGTTCTTCTGGCTCTGAGATGGGTTTCACGCCCTGATCTGAGCCAACGCGAGAGGGTCCACGGGAGAGTACAACGTCTCCCTAGCAAGATGTACTGTACTACAGTACACATCTTGCGCTGGCTATCAACTCTGCAAACAGCGCTGTGGCCGTTTTTTCGCAAAGCTCAACAATATGCTATGGTGCAACCGTATTTGATTTTAGGAGCGGTATAATGAGCAATCATTTCATTGGCCATTCGGCCAGCAACGATCTGACAGAAGCACTTAATGACGCTATCGCCAAAGCTAAGTCGGCCCTGACTACAGACTATGTGCGTTGGAAGCTGGATTTCGTCAACGGGGAGGCCGGGGGATTTGTAATTGCCGAAGATCTCTACGTTGGAATTCATGCCGAAGGACCCAACAAGAACGACTTCGTTGGCCCTGCATATTTCGAGATGATTGATATTGATGAGAAGCCTTTCGTGATCAAGCTTGTCGGTGAAGATCAAATCCGTGTTGCACGGAGAATTTTGGCAGGTGAGGAGAAGGAAAGGATTCACATCCAAGGCACAATCATACCTTCAACTGCGAGCTACAATCCGGGCTGGAGCTACCACCTCGACCCGACTTCGATAGACTTCTTCGCGTTTGCCGTAGAAGTGTGTGACGCCGCAAGCACATACGTTGAAGAAAACCTGGCGGATATCGGTGGTGCTTTCTTACCCGGAAATCACTGGTGTCCGTGGTCTTCTGAATTGAAATCAGAATTGACTTTCACTGAACTCGCAGAACGCACTGAAACGATTGGATAGCTCAGGAGATACTGGCTTTCTTAGGAGAGGCTTTAGGTAGTTTCTCCACCTGCAACCAGTAGACTTGAACCCTTCGCCAAGTGGCCCTTAGTTGGCGCAGCACCACGGGTAGCCGCGCCAGCTTCGCCATCTACACGACTTCCAGGTCGCTAATGGCTAACGTGCTGTAATTCTCGGTATACATCAAATCTGTAAAGGTGTGAGTTGTACCTGTGCCATCACGATCCACCTCTAAGAAGCTATGGTTTCCGGCGTAGGTGATCTGCACCCAATCGCTCAGCATATCCGTGCCAGCGACATAACCGAAGTAACTCAACACATCGGCGATATTGATCGTCTCGCCCGCTGTGAAGTCACGCACCAGATCGCGCCCTGCAAAGGCCGTTTCCCCTTCGAACACGGAGTTATTGCCTTGGGACTAGGAGTACTGAAGCGCTGTTGGGCGATTGCGGTCGGAATGATGGCGTCCACACCGGCTGTGGCTGAAGTCTGTGACAAAGTTCGGCCTGCTTGGAACCCTGCCAATGGCCCGATCAATCAATTTGAGGACCTGGCCTTGTTCTTCATTGAGCCGTTGGGTCTGATTGTCTTGGTGCTCACCATTGCCGCTATTTTACTGAGGAAAATCTGGCTCACAGCCATCGTCGTAGCGCTGTTGTTCGCAGTCACCGCCCTGAACATCAGCACCTGGATTGAAGCCGATGACGTCACCAACTTCGCCATCTCAGAAGGCTGCATCGCTGCTCCCGTGCTTACAACCATCACCTTGATCGCCATATGCGCTATCATCTTGACGAACACTTGGCGCAGCTCACGACGTCGGAAGCAAGCGGTCTGACCGGACGCTTACGTTTCACCAACACAATTTTCAGCTTTGTCTGCGACATGTTGTAAACTTGAACCGGGTTTCATCTGAGACTCCCTGCGACACCTTTGAGCCTCAGCGTCCCACAATCCAACTTAATTGTCAGAAGTTGTCGTGGCTTACTGACGTCTATCGAACAGTCCGCTTACTGTTCTGATCGAACATGACATGTTGGTGTTTGGCGAGTGAGTTTCCCTAACCAACCAAACCGGTCCGATGGCTCCGTACACCCGTCTTCAGTAGAACGCACGATGCATTTGCTGGTATGGTTTGCCATTTTCCGTGAAGCTAAGTCCCAAAGTGTTTGAAGCGGTACTCATGTCCACAATTCTGAAGAGCTGACAAGAGACGTCGCAGTACTGAAACCTCAAATACATGATCGCAAATACCCCCTGAATCTGATGGAAAACAAACCTACTTCAATGGCGCCAATTGAGTATTCAACGCTCGATTTTGAACCCAAGCATCAGTTTGAAGCAATTTCACAAGCGGTGGCTCCAATTTGCGAACTTAAGAAGCCTTACTCCGTTGGCAATGGTTTTCGTGTCAGATACTTAGCTTACGATCTCTGCGGAATAGATATTATTGACTGGGAGTCCGAACCAACTATCAGTGACAGATCGAGTAAACTGACCAGAAAGTCCGATCTCGACAGTTGGGCAATCCTGTTCGTCCGAAGCGGATGCCGTTACGATGAATTCAATGATCGCTTGGTAAAAGCCGGGACAGGGGATCTAATGCTGGCGTCGTATGCACAACCATGGAAATCACATTGGGAAGGAGGAAACCTTGTGACTGTGGGACTCGATCGGGACACGTTCTCTTGGATGGCGCCATCTCTGGATGAGGCCAATCGCTCGGTGCTCAATGGTCCCCTGACAGGGTTACTTAGAACGTTTATCTCTACTCTTGTAAGTGAAGCACACAAGATCTCCGAAGATCAGAAACAAACTCTCTCAAGGTCTTTTTCAAGTCTTCTCGCAGCATCGCTGGAACCAACAGCAGATAATCTTTACAACGCCACACCGGCTTTGAATGCCACCAGGCTCACGATTGCCCGGGAATTCATCCGTAATAACCTGGGGCAACCGGAACTCAGCGTAGATTTTATTTGCAAGTCGCTCGGTATGTCCCGCCGCACGCTCTACAATACGTTTGATGGGCATGGCGGCGTTGCCAAGTACATCAAAACTGCCCGGCTTCAAGCTTGCTACAAGGCGTTGTCCGACCATGCAGATCTTAGATTTGTCAGCACAATTGCATACCAATACGGGTTCACCAACATGTCGCTGTTCAGTCGGCAGTTTAAGGAACTATATGGCTTCAGCCCTAAGGAGGCGCATGACCACGCTGCGGCCAACCGTGTCGCCCCGAATAGCAGCTCTCCAACGCTACTTGAGCACTTGTGCAAGTCCACAAGTTCTTCAGGCAGCTCGGCATTTGACGTTGCAGTTTGAGCCACAACATGTCGGCAACAGGCCGAGGTGTTTTGGTTTCGGCGGTAGCGTCTGTCAGACTAAACCTTCATTGCTCCAAGCGGCGAGAAGCACGCGTGGCAGGTGGTTTTGGCGTTTTGATGACTGATCCTCTGGCTCGCAATCCCGAATGATAACGACAAACCGCACCAACTCTGGTGTAGCTATAAAGGGCACTCATGGCGTGAGAACGGGCTTGAGTTGAGGACACTCTTCCGACTTTGCGCGAAATTGTCTGAAAGTTGTCGCCAGACTACCAGACGACGCTGGAACAAGTTGGCCAAGGTCGGTTCGACTTTTCACGATTTGCTTTGGTTCGTTGAGAGTGCGAGAAACCAACAGTATGTCGGACATAGAGGGCGGGTTTTGGCTGATGATATCCTTATCTTAGCAGGTAAGCGTCCGCGTGCAGGAACGATACTTGAACAGATCACACGGATATTGGAGGCTGAGGGCACCAGGGTTTACACGGAATGGCGCGATCCCATTGGCGCTCTCAACGCTAAAAGAGGACAGCTACTTGTACACCGTGGTCTTGGCGCTGCCGTTCTATCCGAGATCGCTGCGCGCTGCCGGACGCAGATTGTCAATGATCCCATTGCATGCCAGAACCTTGCGGATAGAGGCGCTACAATGGACCATTTGCGCGCTATCGGGTTGCCGGTCCCGGAGACGGAAACGCATTCCGCATGGGAAGCAGTTCGTAGCCGAAGTACAACCGGTTCGATCTTTGTCAAAGCGGTATCAGGTGTAGAAGGGCGTGGGGCGGGTGTTTCTGCTTTCTGCAATGGTGCGCCACCAGAACCGCCATTCCCTGGTCCTTGGCATGTCGAGACGACGCAACTGAGTGACGGTTTCGACCGTAAACTCTATGTTGCAGGTGATCAGGTTTTTGGCCTTCTTAAGCCATGGCCTCGTCGGGATGATGCGCCAACCCTCCAATTCGAGCCGACGAACGAAATGGCAGCCCTTGCGCTTAAGGTTGGCCAAGCGGTTGGGTCCGAGATCTATGGTGTTGACCTGGTGGGAAAGGGGGACGTGTTTAGTATCGTAGATGTCAATCCGTTTCCCGGGTTTCGCGGGGTCGCGGGTGCGCCTCAGGCCATTGCACGCTACATTGCGAACCGGGTGGTCGAACGCTGACGTGAAAGCCGTGTCCGGCAAAGTGCCGCAATTGCCGGGATTGCGTGGCACCGATCCGGAAAACGACTGGAGATGGTGACGTGACGTGCAAGCGAAATCCACGTCAATGTGTCGATCCGTTCTGATGCTGGTAGCGATCGAACACCAGCATAACCATCAAGAAAGGCATATCCACTTCGCTCAAAAAACGCCGCATCATCTGCTTTGCGTAAGCCTAGCTCAATTAGATGGGCAATGAAGTTTCCTACATCGATGGCTGGATCGCCAATGGCATGCAGATCAAGGTCAACCAGCCAGACTGTTGTACTGTCCACTATAACCTGATCGAAGTAGAAATCGCGATGCAAACCGCACTCTATCGCTTGTGGTAGGGTATCCAATGCGCTTTCGGCCAGATCTGCCAGATCGGAGTATGGGCTGTCGCTCACCGCACGTCTTAGAACATTCAACTCGGACGCCATCGTCCAATGGCGCATTGTTTGCGGTGGGGCGCTATGCAGCGTCGCTAGCGCCTTTCCCACTCGGCGCATCACGCGTGCGGCATTTGGTCTTTCCAATAGCGCGCCCAGCGGAGCGCCGGGCACTTCCGCTTGCAGCCATAGGCCTGGGTCCCCGAGTGTTCCGACCACCTCCGGAACGCCTACACCATTGCGACCGTCAAGACCGGCAGAGCGCAGTCCGATTTGGACGGTCGGTGCGTGACGATCCGTGCCCTTGGCGCGCAGTTTGCCTAAAACGGCTTGGCCATCCGACGAAGAATAACGTACCAGCGCCCTCCGCCCTGGTTTGAGTCGATCCAATTCAGGAGCGACGTCCAACAGCATTTGCCCAGTTATGGCCTCCAGTCTGGGGCGCATCACCCTTTGATCCAGTGCTCTCGAAAGTCCGGGGACGATCTGCCGCCTCGACGCACGCAAAAGAGCACGTGTTTTTTCCAACACTTCCCTGGTTTCTTGCGCCCAATGCAGTCTTCGTGCGCGGAAACCGTCTTGCGCGAGCGCAAATAGGGCGTGCGCGCGATATGCCTGGACGGTCGTCTCTTCGACAATGCCACCCGCTGCTTCGTAGCCGGTCAGCAATGCCTCACCTGGGGTTTCTGTTGGTGTGCCACGAATTTCTGCTAAATCTAAGGCGGCAAGGAAGCTGCCTAAATCGCGCGCAGGGTTTCCCAGTGCGGCACGATCCCAGTCAACGATGCGCGCGCCCGATAAGCCAATTAACACTTGGTCAGGGCTGAAGTCCCCATGCAGTGGCGTGGAACCATTTGCAGCAAGCGGGGGTAGTTCGGCCGCAAGACGCTTCGCGTGTAGCTCAAGTTCAGGCACAAGTAGGCCTACGGATAGTGCCGTTCCCATCGGGTCTTGAGGAGTCCAGTCCGCAAGTGAAGCACATACAGGGGCTGCATGAGTGGCAGCCAGCGCTTGTCCGGCCCAAACAAAGCAGCACGGGCCGGCGGTTGGCGACAAGGTTTGCCCCGTTATCCAGCGAACTGCCATTGCTTGATCGCTGGATGATGCTCCGACAAGAGCCTGTTGGCCCGAGAATGCGCCTTGCTGCGCGCCGGCGATCGCTGCCTCAAAAGCCCAGGAATCTGCGTGCAGTTTGATAACTGCACGCTGCGCTTCTTGACTATCCGCACGCAGAACTATGCGTCGTCCGGGCTTGTAGCGTAGAATGCGCAATTTGCAGTCTTCCAGCCCCAGTCTTGTCAGCAGATGCGCGCGCATTGCGGGCCTTGTCATCGCCCGGACCGGACGTAACCGCCGTTCGAGGGTCAATGGCACCAGAACGGTTTGGATATCATCAAGGTAGATTGCTTTCTTGACCCAATGTCTGCGGGCGCGCACATCAGCATAGCGCTCGGCGGGATAGGTCATCGCGCTCCATGCGGTTTTGCCGTCTTCGGCGATAAGACCGGCAACGCAGCTAGTCGCTGACTTAAAGCGGAGATATGCGTGCCGCATAGACGGCAAATCTGCGCGGTGAGCCAAAGCCGGTGCATCCAGAACCGCAGCTAAGCCTGGAAGATCGGGTTCGCGCGTGCAAAGCACGATGTCCTCATCCGATAGCGACACGCGGCAACTCTCCATTTTGAACGGCATGGGTAGATGCAAACCAACCAGTGGTCGTTAGAAGCGCAGATGGCGCGTCGTCCTGTATCACGGCTCCATTGCCCAAAACGATTACACGATCGAAAGACGACGCGAGACGCAGATCATGCGTAATCAATAACGTTGTCCGTCCCTTGGAGGCGGCGAAGATCGCCTCGGTGACGGCCGCTTCACTTTGCCCGTCAAGCGCCGTGGTCGGCTCATCAAGCAGCAATATCGGCGTTTCGCGCAGTAATGCGCGCGCTAAGCTCAACAGTTGCCGTTGTCCGCCCGAAAGAGAGGCCCCGCGTTCGGCGATCTCTGCATGAAGCCCCCCGTCCATATCCGCAATAAAACTGTCCGCGCCGACCGTGCGCAATACGGCCTCGAGCTCGATCTCCGTCGGTGTACGATCTAAACCAAGCGCAAGGTTGCCCGAAACGCTACCTGACATCAGTAGCGGTTCCTGAGGTACAAGCGCGATCTGGCGCCTTAATGAACGGAGCGTGAACTCGCGCAGATCTATTCCGTCCGCTTTGACAAATCCCTCCTCGGGTTCGTGTAGGCGTAGCAAAAGTGTGATCAGTGACGATTTACCTGCGCCTGATGGTCCTACAATGGCAACACGTTGACGCGCTGGCACATCAATAGTCAGCCCATCGAATACTGTCATGCGATCGGCATGCGAAAACCGTACCGCTTCAAACGCCAAGGCACCGCTGAGTCCCGGCGCTGGCTGCGCATTGGGATAGTCGCGCACCGCATCGTCTTCGTCCATCAGCGCCACTACCCGCTCGCCTGCTGCAAGAGCCTTGGCCAGCCGAGCCGCGTACTTTGCATAACCGCGCACAGGGCGGAATGTGTGCTTGAGATAGCTGACAAAGATCAACAGGTCGCCCGGGGTGATCCGTGCGGCAAGGACTTGGAGCGTGCCGAACCAGAGGATCAGCGCAAGCCCAATACCAGCCAGCAGATCGACAGAGCGTTCGAGACCTGCGGTCATGCGTGCAGCCTTGATGCCCGCGGCCATGTCTTCGTTGTTTGCACCGCCAAACAGTTCTGAATTATTTGCCTCCAAGCCGAGCGCCTGGACAGATCGGATGCCGGCCAGTGTTTCGGTCGAAGTTGCTGCAAGTTGACCTTGTCGCGCGCGCTGGGTGCGGCTGATATCTCGGATACGCACTGTAAGGATGCGGGAAAACACGAACAGAATTGGAAGCGGCGCCAATGCCACGAGTGCCAATTGCCAATCCAACCAAACCATGATGCTCACCATCCCGACAAAGATTAGGATGTTGACGGCCAGTGGCATCGCGGCCGTGACCAGCGTCTCTTTCAGCATTCCCACATCGCTGATCAGGCGCATGGTCAGATCGCCCGCGCGCGACCGTGTGTGGAAGCCTATAGAAAGCGATTGCAGATGCGCAAAGAGATCAGATCGCACTTTGGTTAGCACGCGGTTACCCACAAGCGCAAAACCCACCGTGGTCAGAAACTGGAAACCCGCCTGCGCGAACACCACAAGCAGCAGTCCGCCAGCGCATAGCGCCAGCAGAAACATCGGATCAACGCCAGTTATCGCCGGTTGACCTGAGGCGGTCGGTACCACGGCGTCAATGACGAATTTCAAAGGCCACGGTTGGGCCAGTTTGGCAGCTGTTGCGATAAGCAAGGCGAGAACCGAAGCAAACAGCATCCATCTATGGCCCCTCAGATACGGAGATAGACGGCGTAAAACCCGCCCTAGTCCGGGCAGTGTTTCTTTGAGATGGGTGGATTGGCTCATGCGGCCCTACGGTTGGCAAATGCGCGCGCCAATACCTTTGCCGCAGTTCCTGACCACGTATGTTCTGAAAACACGTGCGCGCGGCCCGCTTCACCCAAACGACGACCAAGAGAAGGATCATCGGCAAGGCGCATCAGCGTAGTAGACAATGCGTTTGGATCGTCCGGAGGCACGATTAGTCCGGTGACACGATCATTGACGATTTCGCGCAGGTGGCCAGTGTCGCTCGTAACGACGGGCAGACCAGCTGCCATGTATTCGTAGATTTTCAGAGGTGAGAAATAGAAGTCCTGTTGCGCGCTATACGGCGCGGTGCCGACATCCAGTCGTACAAGCGCCGCAGGCACGTCCGATGCTGGCAATAGACCGGTGAATTCGACGGCATTGCCGATGTTCAACCGATTGAGGGCGTTCTCAATTGTAGCCCGTTCAGGTCCGTCACCGATAATCAGCAGCCGTGTTTCGGGCCGTTCATGGTACAGTTGGCTAAAAGCATCCGCGAGTGTCGGTAGACCGTGCCAACGCTTGAGAGAGCCCAGAAAGCCAACAGTATAAGGCTGGGAAGCAAGTGGTGCGGCAGCCTGAAAACGATCTGGATCGATGGCATTCGGTACTACGATGACATCCCGCGCGCCCATCTCATGGGCATGATCAGCGACGGGTTTCGTCACGGCTGTTGTCAAAGTCGCCGCTTGCATCGCGCGATATACGCCTGCGGTGGCTTCGTCGGCCAAAGCGAGTGTGCGATGCTCAGTCTGTTCACGCAAAAGGGGGGCGTTGACCTCCAGTACCGATGGCACGCCCGCTGAAGCGGCCCATTCCGTCGCGGCAAAAGTGTAAAGCGCGTGCCGTTCGTACACGAGATCCGACCCCGACTGATCGAGAATGGCCCACAGTTCTTTGTTCGCAGCCAAGAGTTTCCGGGCCCGCGCCGCTGGTTTTCCTTTTGGAGCCGGTGGTAGTTGCCGCACCTTAACAGCCGACAAATCAGCAGGGCGGGTGCCTTCCGGTCGCGGAGTCAGAACTGTCAGATCATGACCGGCCCGCACCAACGCACGCAGCATTTCCTGAACATGTACGGAGGCACCTTTCGAGCCCCAGATGGGAACGCCCGGATCTGCGCAGACATAAGCGATACGCATTACGCCGCACTCCGTTTGGTATTGCTTTGTCGCGCGATGGCTTCAGCCCAAAGGCAACGCAACGCTGAGGCAGAGACCGTTACATCGTATTCGGCTTCGATCAAATTACGTGCCGCCTTTGACAGCGATGCGCGCAAGGCTGGATCCTGTGCCATACTTACCAGCGCATCTGCCAATGCTTGTGGATCGCCATCGGGCACAATCAAGCCTGTCTTCCTGTCACGCACCAGTTCGGGAATTCCGACTACGTTGGTTGAAACAACCGGCAAACCAAGGGCCATGGCTTCGACCAAGACAGTCGGTAGACCGTCGCGATTGCCGTCCGCGCCGATAACACAAGGGCAGGCAAGGACGGCGGCACCCCGCATGGCTTCGATCACCTCTGATTGGGGGCGTGGCCCCTCCAGTCGGACGTACTCTCCCAAACGGCTATTGGTAATTTGGGCAGCCAGATCATCGCGTTCTTCGCCTGATCCGATGATGGTGCAGGAAGGCGTATGTCCTGCTTCAACCATGAGCTTTATGGCCTCGACCAGGATGTGAAATCCCTTCTTTTCGACCAGCCGTCCAACGGCCAAAATCTCGGTCGCTTCCATTCGAGGTGGTGCGTACTGAAACCGCGTGAGGTCCAGCCCATTGTAGATTCGCACCAGCTTTCCTACGTCGTGGGTCTTCTGCAGATAAGCGAGATTGTAATCGGACACGGTGATGGTTACGTCGGCGTCTTGCAATTTAAGATCAAGATGCTGTGGTGTCTCGTATTGGTGGTAGATGTCTTTGGCGTGAGCGGTGAAACTCCAGCTGACATCGGCCATAGCAGCAGCAAGGCGGGTCACGCTGGCCGCGACGGTGCCAAAATGTGCGTGCAGATGCGTGATCCCACGCGCGCGAATGGCGATTGCGAGTTCCAGTGCCTGTGCTACGTCCTGGCCGCTTGCGATCCCGTCAATCTGCGCAAGAGCATCCCAAGCACCGGGAACGAGATCCCGGGCGCGTATCATACGATCCCACACCGGGTCCGGACCGCAGAAGCGATCCTTCAAATGGGTCACTGACGCTCGTACACGACCCAGAATATCCTGATAATGAGCTTCATCGGCCGGACGAAGTGCAAATATGTCGATCTCTTGACCAACGGCTTCATGGGCAAGGATTTCATTCACGATGAAGGTTTCCGAAAACCGGGGATATCGCTTCAGAACATAACCGATGCGACCGATCGGAGGATGAATACTAGGCAAGGTGCTCTCCTTATGCTGCGGCCGGGATCAAAGCTGCGCCCGATCTGGCCAGAGCCTGAACGCGGGCAAGGCCGTTCATGTCTGGTCCAGGTCCGGGTTTTGTGATCGCGTTTGCCATCCAGTGCCCCAATGCTGATGGTGACAGTTCACCGGGATGAAGCATCGACACCAGCTCGCGGGCAGCCAGACGTTCCGTCCGCATGATTTGCTCGCGACGAGGGGCGCAGCGTGGCACAATCAGCGCGGGCCTGCGCAAAGCTAACATCTCGACGGTGGTATTGTATCCGCCCATACCAATGATCCGAGCGGCGTGATGCATCACCTGAATCGGTTCACGCAGGAAGGATAGAACCGTCAGGTTATCCCGCCCTTGCGCCATGGCTGCGATCCGGGCCTTTTGGTTGTCCGGCATCTGGGTGCCTGTCACAAGGATGCCGCGATGTCCGCTGGGAAGCGACGCGGCAGCAAAGGCCTCGCATAATGCAAGCCCGTCTCTGCCGCCGCCGACCGCACAGAATACATAAGGTCTTTTGTCTGCGCCACGCACCTGCGCTAGGTCGGCTGCCGCTTGCGTCGCATCGCGGCGCCCGGTTGGATCGAGATAGCCGACGTATTTACAACGCGCACCAATTGGTTCCGACATGCCGCAATCGGTCAGTATGTCGTACACATTCGGATCACCGTAGATCCACACTTCATCGAAGTGGCGCCGTATGGTTTCGAAGTTACGTTGGCGGAGCCATTGGCGGCGGGTGACCGTGCGTTCATCGATCACGTCACGCAAGCCCAAAACAACTCGGCAGCGACCGTGACGACTGAGCATAGCTAATGTCTTATCCAGCTCATACTGTGCGCCACGGGGCACGTTATCGATGATCATGAGGTCGGGGTCGAAGCCTTCAACAGCACTACGCAGCATCCGGGCGCGCAAAATAATGAGCCGCCCCAAGTCTGATCCCAAGTCGCGCGGACAGTAGCTGCCGTCGATTTGCTTGGCATACGCTGGGAGGGTTACACAATCGACGCCTGCAGGCAAAACGAATGCGCCAGCTTCGCGCATCCCTCCAATCAGTAAAATCTCTGGACGTGGCCGCATCTCTGCAAGCGCAGCCGCGATAAGTAGGTTCCGTCGCAAATGACCGTAACCCAAAGTGTCGTGTGAGTAGAGTACGATTCTTTGAGGCCGAACTATCGTATCGCGTGTGGTGTCGAGCAAAGCTTTTTCCTCTCTGCCTGATCGCAGTGTCATAAAACTGTTTCATCTCTACCGCGCGACCTGCCTGATCACCTCATTAGAATTTGATTAGAGAAGCGTGCTCTTACTTTCTTAGGCAAAAAACTGCTGTAGGATTGCTCGTGTGGTGAAGACGGTTGCCGAAACGGCGAGTGTCAGCAATTTCTGCGGGAGACAACGTGCGATTCAGAACGAAGATCGGTATCGCGCAAACAGGTCTTGTGGTCGTAATAGTGGCTTTGACCATTGCAATGTTCATGTCTCTTGCCGCTGGACGCGACGCTGCGCGGGAAATCAGTCACTCGTACGAACAGACACTCGCAGTGACATCAATCGCCAAGGCGGCTGATGACTATTCCGAGCAGATTGCCGAGATGTTCATTATGGGGCCAAGCCCGAACCAGCCCGAGGCTGCATATGACGCATTGCTGCAGGTTGTTTCAATGATGGAGCGGGAGGTTGAGGAGGAGCTGCTTGAGCTAACGGCGCTGCGCCATGTGGACGAACGGCACGCTGAGCTCGAAGAATTAGCGCGGATGCAGGCAATACGCCTCTTGGTTGAACAAATTGAGGCCGCGCGCCAAAGGATCGCAGTTAATCTGCGCGAGGGTCGTTCAAGCGAAGCAATGGCGATTTATAGTAACGAAATAGAGGGCAACCTCGACCGAACGCTTGACCGTCTGGCAGATGAGGCGATTGCGCGGGAAACCGGCGAAGTGATCGCGGCCTTGAGAGAGACAGGCGAGGTAGATCGACAGATGCGATTGGCGACAATTGCACTTGCCATGGCCGCGCTCTTCGCACTTATCGCGTTGTCTATTTTTCTATATCGTAACGTGTTGCAGCCAGTGGGGGCATTGGCACGCGGTGCAGAAATCGTCGCGTCAGGAAATCTCGATTATGCCATTCCTGAAGACGGGCGCGGTGATGAGCTTGGAGAGTTAACGCGGCGTTTCAACCGTATGACGAAGCAGATTGGTGCCCAACGTGCTGCATTGCTAGATGCAAAAGCAGATCTTGAAGACCAAGTCAGTGCACGCACCGAAGAATTATGCAACGCATTGGAAAACCTAAAAGTCCAATCTGAAGGCCGTTCCCGTTTCTTGGCCGACATCAGTCATGAACTGCGGACCCCACTAACAGTGATACGAGGCAAAGCAGAGGTGGCACTGCGCAATCCGAGTACACAGCCGGAGCAATTGCGCGGAGCACTTGATCGGATTGTGCGCAAGTCTGCCGATATGAGCCGACTTGTTGAAGATTTGCTTTTTCTGGCACGCAGCGAGTCAGGTACGATACCCATCCAATACGGTCCAGTGGTCATGCAAGATGTCTTGGGCGACACGATACTCGATAGCCGCACTCTGGCGACACCAAAAGGTGTAACGATTCTACATGACCCACCGGACGACGATGTTGTCGTTCAAGGTGATGCCGATCGGTTGCGCCAAGCCATTGTCATTGTGCTGGATAACGCGATCCGCGCAGCACCTGCCAATAGCGGCGTGCACGTCGATCTTTCTATCGATGGTGATCAGGCATGCGTAACCATAACCGACCAGGGTACGGGTTTTGGACCGATAGAGATCAGGGATGCAACGCGGCGGTTTTATCACGGTCGTTCTGGCGGCGCGGGTCTCGGCCTTTCCATCGCGCACTGGATCATGGAGGGACACCGCGGAGGTATTAAGCTCGCGAATGTGAATGGCGGTGGGGCGCAGGTGTCGCTGCAGCTTCCAGTGAGCGAGACACCGTGACTTCCGGGCGTCTCCTTGTCGTCGAGGATGACCCCGAGATCTGCGAGGTGATCAGAGATGCTCTGACAATGGAAGGCCACTTAGTTGATGTGGTGAACGAGGGGACGGGTGTTGCTGAGAGCCTCGCCGATGGCCAGTACGACCTCTTGGTACTTGATCGCATGTTGCCTGACGCCGAAGGTGCGGATCTCTGTCGTAAACTGCGTGATGCAGGAAATGGTGTGCTGATCCTGATGCTCACGGCACGTGATGCGCTTGAGGAAAAAGTGGAAGGGCTAGAGGCGGGCGCAGATGATTATCTAACCAAACCGTTTGCAGTCTCTGAGTTGGTGGCACGCGTACAGTCTCTCTTGCGACGGGTTGGGCGCTTGGAGCCAAGACCAATAGTTCTACGTTTTGGGCCGCTCATTCTTGACCGCGCAAAGGCAACTGTGGAAGTGGATGGACGCCCGCTGATGTTGACCGCAACCGAGTTCGCGCTCTTAGAGGCACTTTTAGCTGGCGCAAGCCGCGTTCTGAGTAGAACAGAACTTCTCAAGGAAGTGTGGGGATATGACTTTGACCCGCATACAAACAACGTTGAAGTATATGTGTCCTATCTTCGACGCAAGCTAGGCAAGACGACTGACCGCATTGTGCTGCGCAATGTACGGGGCTTCGGCTATACTATCGAAATGGCTGAGGGCAGAGACAAAGGACATCCGTAAGTGTGGTTCGCCGATATCTTGATCGGTCAAAATCACGGTGGGAGGTCTTTGGCGATTCTTGCGAACTCGCCTATCGCGCGCTCGCGAAAGCTGCCAGCCCGTTAAGAAAGCAGCGTGAAGATCTTGCGCGGCAGTACATGGAGGTGGTGGCAAGATACCGCAACAAGAAAGATGTGCGGTGCATGGCAGCCGCCAGACCCACGGCCAGAACTCCTGTTCCGTTGATATTGATGCCACTTGCCGTAATGCGCACAGGAACTGGGGCCACATCACCCGGCGTTGGTTGGATAACGAAAGCTACCAACAGAAATAGAGATCTTGTCAAAGCGCCACAATTGTACTCGCCTGCCCGCCCTATATCTCGGATCTCTTTGTGAAGAAAAACCCCCCTTTATTGCAAAGGGGGGGTAAGTCGTCGGTGGTATAGAAGACAACTCCACCAACACTGCTGATATCCAAACTATACGACCAGGTAGCCCTATTGAGAAATACAGATTCGCTATACATCAATTAAAACTGGCTATGGTGTGGGCGTGCCAACTACAGTTTATGTAATCCTAGGCGAGAGGGCGCCGTGCTTAGATCTGCTAGATCTGATTCGCATAAAACTGTCGGTGTCTGATGTCCTGATTTTGCCGACGTATTCGTAGGGCATGGGTCCGCTCCACACCTTCCAGAGATAGACAGAACTGTGAGCATCCTAGAAATCAGCAGGATGGGTGCGAAGCCGCTGGTGGCGCTCGTGGTTCTACCGCTTCACCATTGCATCCTTAATTGTGCCGTGCATGTGCCCGATCTGAGCGTTCGGTGGGAGAACAGTGCACCGGACTGTGTTCCATCTTTCAAATTCCAGTGATGCTTTGTTTTGCTGGCCAGTTGCGTTGCGGCGAACGTGCTTCTCGGATCGCAGTTACACGTCCAGCTTTCCTTAACAAGGGGTCGAGCCGTGCCCTTGCGCTAATTATTCGCAACTCGGGGGTGCTTTTGAGTTCGTGCTGGTCTGCCGCTGTGTTTTCAACTTCTAACGAAAGGGTCATACCCTCAAACCATGGGATCAAACAGCCGCGCAGTATTGACAAAATGAAGGTCTATAGGCGCAGGCTTCCCATAGCTGTTGTCTATGCAAATATAGGATTTGGGAATTTCCCAATACAGCAAGCGGGTTCTAGTGTTTGGGTAGGAAAGGAATGGCTCGCCCACCACATGCTCGATAAGAAAATCGCAAATATCCGCAATAAATTCAATATGTTACTTGCGCTTGTGGTGAAGCTGCCGTATCATCAGCTCATCAGCTCATCAGCTCATCAGCTCATCAGCTCATCAGCTCATCAGCTCATCAGCTCATCAGCTCATCAGCTCATCAGCTCATCAG
>NZ_JAXBMB010000026.1:0-28878 GCF_033963905.1 Cognatiyoonia sp. IB215182 | reverse complement strand
GGCTGATAAGGGCGCCCGTAACATCCTCAAATGGCCACATCGGTAGGATAATTCTCGGTTATCGTCACCCCGAGATGCTTGGCTGCCAAGCGAGCAGGACGGTAACGATAATGGGACCCAATATTGCCATCGCAAGAGCTTGCGTTGGTCTGTCAAAGCTTTTGCGCTCCCGAAAGGGAGTGCTCTACGGATGACCAACCCAAAAAGTATTGCTTGAAAGGAAGGCAAAGGAATAGAACAATGAGTGAACAAGATGCGGAGGGCTGCATGTCACAGTTGGCAAACTATCAGTCGAATTCAGGACGGCTGGCGCCGGTTTTCACAATTGAAGTTCAGACCTTACCCGAAGACACGGATCGCATTCTCGACGAGGTGATGAAAGTGCATCCATTAAGCTTTGGTCGATATCAGCGAAATGCGAGCATCTCCGCCCCCGGTAAGGAAACCGCTCAGCCGAAACCCGGGTCAACAACGACTACCCACGTTGACGGTTTTGAAGCCGGTTCAACCGAGACGTACCCGATGGTAGAGTTGAAAATCTCGATTGAACGAGACCTAACAGAACTGGCGAAGGTCATGGACGCAATAATCTATGCTCATCACTACGAAGAGCCTGTGATCTTCATACGTGAGGATTGGGCGAGCCGCGCTGCTTATGATCCGCAAAGCGATAATCCTAATCGATGGTGGAACAATGGAAAGGGTCTTCCGGATCGACTTGAATAAATGAATGGCAGCATTGTCCTGCTGGCGTTCTAACCCGACCGTCAAATCCGATGTCTGCTTCGGACTGGCACTCATCATCCGACCAAAACCGTCAGATGTCAGCAGTGAACTCAATGCTACCGATACGGCACGATTCTGATTAACTGGGGCCTTGCGCGGGTGTATCTGAAGGGCCGTCGCCAGAGCTGGTGCAACTGAAGGGCCGTCGCCAGAGCTGGTGCAACTGAACGGAAACTGAAGACAACCATATCTAGAGCGATGAAGTGAGTACGGTAACCAACAATCCTGCAGACCTTGGTACTGCCTCTGCGGAACGAAAGGCTACCGGCGCTGAAGGATCTACGTCCCAAAAACACGGCGGGGAACTGCAGGCAATTGGTCGTTTGCTCGGAGTTACAACGTATTGTGTTCTACAGGACTGCACGCTTGGCCCACTCAACTCCCCCTATCAAGTATCCGGATAACTCTCCAAGCATCCTAATCGACCGGTATCAAAACAACTAATATGACGGAAACGACTACATGAGAAATTACAAAGACATGGCACCTGAGCAACGCTTTGAAGAACTAGCCATGATGGCTGAAGAGTTCTTTGGTGTCACTACATGGCGCGGCAAATTTGCCGAACGTTATGATATGACCGCACAGCAGCTGTCGGCCTGGGCTAAGTCTAGCCCCCCAACGCCGGTCTGGGCGCTTGTTGCGATCCACGATGCAATGAATGCGCAGAGACTTGAAACCATACGGAATTGGCTCAAAGGTTAACGGATGCAGGGCAGGGCGGTCTTATCGCCCACCGATGATGTCCTGATGATCGTATGGACTCGACCACAAGGCGGCACCATCCTGTCAAGCACCCAAGCCGATGCAGGTCGGTTCCGGTTACACTTTCCGCAAAAGATCCAAGGCGATACCGTAGGCCGTATTGATGAGGCTTTTGCTGGTCTCGCGTAACACCAATTGAGATATGTTGCTAGAGACGTAGTCCTCTGACAAGGACTCTATCCGGGCCGCTGTTGCTGACGCATAGTCTGGAATGATCGCGAGCGCGGCAAGGATGTCGTCACTTTGGCCAGCTTCAACGGCTGCGGCAATATCGAAGATGTCGCGCGGTTGTACGTGAGAGCCACGATAACGTACTTTCTTGGCGATGATCTCAGGGACGGTTTCCAGAGCAACTGTGCGGCCTTTGATGTCCCGGTCAATGGTTGGTGCATCGGTGATTTGGCCGGTCACGATAAAGTCGATCTCTCCGATGCCATCAAAGGCAATTTTTAAGTGGCCAGATCCGTCTCCATTGTAGGTTGCCTCTCCGAGAGCAAACGGCATCTCTGCGACAGCGGCTTCCACATAGGGAAGCAGTTGCGGGTCATCGAGGAAAAGATCGACATCGTGGCTTTCACGGTGATCAATCTGGATCATCATTGCAGTACCGCCCCCGAAGGACCAGCTGTCAACAATGTCGAAGTCCTTGTTTACACGATCAAGGATGCCGAAAGCTTCTTGAATGAGGTCGCGCCATCGAGACGCGGCTTGCGCCACCTTTAGGCAGCCAGTGCGACGGCTTGGCCGGACCAGTCCGCAAATTGGGTAGCGGTGGCTTCCAAGGTCGCTTTAGAAATTCCATGTGCTTCAGCGAAAGCTACTTGTGCGTCAATCGGGGTTTCGGTCAGGAAAGACCCGACTTGCGCAAGTTTGATGTTGTGCTTGGAAATAGCCAAAGCGAGCTCACCCGCATCCAGAGTTGTCTGGTACGGAGCGTTCACCGTGGTCAGTATCGCTGTTTGCATTGCTTTGGTCATAGCCTGATAAGTATACGAAATTGGGGGTTAATTTCAAGTTCACCTCTCCTCCAAAGGTCATTGTTCATGGCAAATTTGGCCAAATTGCACTAATTTTTCTAAGCATCTCATCATATCACTTTTCTTGGCGCATGACTTCAGGTGAGCGGCCGGCAATCATCTAGAACGCACTTTCTTTCAGATCACACTGTGATAGCCACGTCAGGCTTGTGTGAACTTCAACAACGAACATTTGGATCACTCGATTTAGACTCGGCCAAGGGTGTTATATTAGAGTTAAAACATAGTGTTACGCTTGTGGATCACTCAAATTCTCCGTTTTGAAACAAGAGTTTGTGAGTAACATCTGTGTGTAGAGTGGGACTGACGCGTGTGCAGAGTAGTGATTCCCCTGTTCTTGCAGCTTTCTCACTATCTCCCTGTCAAAAAAGCTGAAAAGCGGTGCTATACCGTGTGTAAAGTGTCGTCTTCTCTTCCAAGTGTGTGTGAAGTGTCGTTCTATGGTGAAACGTGTGTGAAGTGTCGAAGGGATTCGCCATGGCAAACGACTATCCGCTCTTACCAGACCGTCATCCTCAGGGTGATTTCTTTGTCTGTGACATTTTCGATGCGGCTCCGAAGGGCGATATTGCCAGTATGGAGCACCCAATCTTTTCGCTCTCAACCAAGCCAGATACACGGCTGTCACTTAGTACTTAAATGTGAGAATGCGTCCGTTTTGACGGGTTTTGGCACCTTAACCTGAGAATCATCGGGTCCGGTTCTCACATCAGTTGGAACTGCTGGGGTGGTCCCCACTCGATTGCCGGGGTTACCAAATGGTCTGTCGCCATGACAAATCGGTTCTTGTTGTCTCCCATCATGTGCCCTTCCAGCATTTTCAGCATTGGTGGTCCTGCGCGGTCGATGATCGCCACGCCTGCCAGGAGCGCGGGACGGATGTGTAGCGGCAGGATGGGGTGCTTTGGTGAGTATGGAAACGAAGTCTGCTTGGCCAGTATGGCATCTAGGTCCGGGACGATGGCGCCGAGGAGACGGTAGCGCCAGAGATCTCCGTCACGCGGGGGCGGCCAGGGGATGCGGCGCATGAGCAGCAGTCGCGCAATCTCCAAAGGTGAGAGCCATGTTTCCACGCGGCGTTCGGCGTGGTTGTTCAACAAGGTCTCACCGCGACGTGCTGCTGCACGATATGGTGAAAGCGCCTGATCCGCATCGCTGTTGGTCTTGTCCTGGTAGAGTTGCCCACAGTGCGGGCAAGTGATCCGCCATCCCTGCAATGCGCTTCGAAGCACTGGCGGAGGGCTGACATCGGCTTGAGTACAGCGCACGCAACGCTGCATCGGACTCTTTGCGATGAACCGGTGAGCGGCTTTCGGGACGCCCGCGAAGCTTAGTCTACGTACAAGTCGCGGGCTGACACCGAACATCCCCACAATCTGGTTCGCTTGGGCCTTCGTCAGAGAAAGGTCGATTGCCGTAAGCGACATCGCCTCCGGCAGTCTATGGCGCAGCATGGTTATAGGCGTGACCCCATAAAAGTCCGCGTGGCGACTGATCCAGGACGACAGGAGTTCGCCGCGCAGGGGCGGCAAGGTGACGGGCAGGGGTCCCGTCATGCGAAGGCCGCCTCGGTATCAAATGCAGGCACCCAGGCCTCGACGGCGCTGTTACTGATGTGTTCGGTACCGCTTTCGATGGCCTCGATTGCAAGGCTGCCCAGCATCTGGAAGATGTTGGCCGTGATGCCATCCGTGATCTGCAGAATGCGCCGTAGGGATTTCGGCGTCAGCACAGAGGATTGCCGCAATGGAGTGTTGCGCAGGATCGACGCGACCAGCGTCTCGAAGTCCTCATTGGCGGCCCAGCGGTTCAGGGTGAGCTGCTCGAAGCGGCGCGCAAGCTGAACGTCACCGCCGATGGCTTCCCGGGCGTCGCTCACGCCGAAGCAGACCAGTGAGATTTGGAGCCGATTGCTGAGAAAGCGCAGCATGTTGAGCACGATACGTTGCTCTCGATAGGTCCCGGCGAGGATGTTGTGAACCTCGTCGATGACCAGCACCTGGACGCCGATGGCTTTCATGATCCGCATGGTCGCCTGTTCCATCTGAGCAATATCGGCCCGCGGTGCCTGGGGCGCTCCGAGGAGGGAAAGCAGTTCACCATAGTAGCGCCGCTCGCCGGGGCGGCTGACCATTTCCATGGCTAGGACCGGTGTCTTCAGAACCCTGGTCCGGCGATCAAGATGTGGCGGATGCTGATCGCGGAAGCGTTGCATGATCATGGTCTTGCCCATCCCGCTGTCGCCATAGATCGCGACAGACGGCATGCGGGGGCCTCTCGGATGATCAAGGAGCGCCTCAAGGCGATCAAGGGCTTGCTTCGCGCGAGGGTAGAGAACCCAACGGCGGGACCTGATGGCGCGAATGCGGCCCGCTTGGGTTTCAGACAGCTGGGCCGCAGCCTCGGCGGTCAGATGATGGTGATCGTTCGTCATTTTGGCTCCAACTCATTCGGTGTCCTCAACAAAAGGCACCGGTTTGCTGGAGTCGACACCACGGAGTGTGCCGGTGTCCCGGAGGTCATCGCCCCGCCTCTGCTGAGCCTTGCCGCGCCGCGCGACCGCGGTTTTGTTTACGGCCTCGTCAACCAACTTCCGCTGTTCGAGCGCGGTCCTTACGACCGCGCGGCTATCGACTTCACGCCGCCCTTTCTCACGCAGGGTGCGACGCGCCGTCAAAGCCTCGTGCAGGGAAATAGGTGCCAGAGTCACGTCCGCGTAGCGGGCTTCAACGAAGTTGCCCGAGGGCCGCCGCACGAACACGCGCGACATATCACGCGGGTCATACTTCACCAGAAGTCGCCGCTTAGTCCGGCCGATATCGGCGCTGAGCGCGGCTGACCAATAGCGCAGATCAAACAGGTGAATGCCGGTCGGGCGCAAGGTCCGCTCCTGTTCCGGCAGGAAAGAGACCCAGAACTGCAATCGATCCTCCGGCAGCCGCAGAGGGATCTCACCTTCATGGTCCCGCCAGACGGCGAGGGGAGGGCGGCTCAGCGAGCTGTGAATGGATTGATGATAGGACCCGACAATGTCGAGGGCGATATATCGCTCCAACTCGCGCAAGGTCAGCGCTGCATGTTTCCTTGAATCATACTCCGCGAGGTCCTGCGCGTTGCTGAGGGTCGTACCGGGCAAAAGGTGCAGCCGTCCCATTTGGGTGCCGATCAGCCGCTCGATATGTCCGCCGAACCGTGGCGTGCACGGCGGCCGCCAGTCGATCGCAATGCCCGCATTCTCGCAGCCACGCTTGAAGGCGCGGCTCCGGAAATCCGCGCCATTGTCTACGTGAACCTTGTCCGGAAGGCCGGCCACGGGCCAGGGCTCTTCGATCTCGCGCGCTTTGAGCCATGCGGTCTTGTCATAGACCGAATGCAGCAGGCAGAGGCTCGTCGAAAGCCGGGATGGTGCATCCATGGTCAGGTAGAACCCCGTCACCATACTGCTGAAGATATCCATGGCCAGGGTCAGCCAGGGTCGTCCGATCGGTTCGCGGGTTTCCTCATCGACGACAAAGATGTCGGCTTTCGTGTGATCGATCTGAACAATCTCGAGGGGTCGAGTGGTACTCAGTGTTCCCGGGACTGGCGTCGTTGCTTTTACAGTCCGCGTTTCCCCCCTGCGCTGCGCCCGGTGGCGCAGGTTCAGGTCTCCGAGACGCCGTTCGATCGTTCGACGATGCGGCTTCTTCAATCCTGCCGCATTGCAATCCGTTTCAATGTCCCGGACCAACTGCGAGACCGGTGGCCGGGTTGGTTTCAAATAGTGTGTGCGGATCGCCTTCTCGATGATCTCCTCGCGTTGAGCATCCAATGCGCGATGGCCCGTCGGACGTCCGCGCTTGGTTTCAACAAGCGCCATGACGGTTCCGTCCGCCAGAAAACGTCTCAGCAAGCGGTAGGTCGTCGCTTGGCTGACCTGCAGTTCGGAGGCGAGATCGGCAATAGCGGCCACTGTTGACTGACCGGAACCGGACTCCAGGAATCTGCGTATCGCGGCCGCACGGCGACAGGCTTCCGCCCACAGGGCGTCGTCTACCTCGTCTGGAAGTGGTTCGGTCACAATGAGACCCCGACAAAATCGGTGCCACGATTATCGAATTAAGTGCTAAAGTCCAGTCTCCATTATCAATTTAAGTGCCAATTCTCATATTTAAGTACAAACCTAAGCTATTGAAATGAGGAAGATCATGTTATCATCTTTAAGTGCTAAGTGACATGCACGATCCTCTGCGGCGTCACCTCATGCTCTTCCAAGGCATCCCGGACGGCGAGCGGACAAAAGGGCAAGCTTCTACGAAAGACAACGCTGCCTTCGTCATCGACAACACACATGGAAATCTCTTTCAAAGAAACATCCAAACCTGCAAAATACTTCATGGTCGTTCTCCTCACGGCTTTTTTCCATGAGGCCAACATACCGGACCTCGTTCGCCACAGGAGAGCGACCGCCGCAATCACATCATGTCGAGTGATCCGGGACGCGGTCAGTCAAATCGAGACGACAAAACCACCGATACGCCAGGTTCAGATGCACCTCTTCACACAACCGCCGTTCTGACCGGATGCCGAAGCAATACCCTACCAGCAGCATTCGGATCAGCAATTCCGGATCGACGGACGGGCGACCTGTATGGCTGTAGAAATCCGACAGATGCGCCCGAATGCCGCTCAGATCGACTAGGCGATCAATGGAGCGCAGCAGGTGATCTTGCGGGACATGATCCTCGAGCGAGAACTCGTAGAACAAAGCCGCCTGCGCTTCCTGTCTCGGTCCCATCATCGCCAATCCCTCCCTATGGACTGAATTGAATCAGCAACTTACGACCCGATCAAGCGCGAGTTTTTCAACAAAATACGCCTCCTAGTCCCAAGGCGTGGTAGGATCGTGTCCGCGTCGGGCTGGCCCCCGACATCTGATCGAACGCAACAGAAGTCGGCAGGGCACCCTAAGCGAAGCCTCCACAAACTGAATCCGATGCGCAGAAGTATACAATTCAGACTACTGCAAATAGCTTGGATCATGTGAAGCGAGGAGAGGCACGGCATGATACTCGTGGGACAATTCGACTCTCCCTTCGTTCGCAGGGTCGCGATTGCGTTACACCACTACGGGCACCCGTTTGAACGGCGGGTGCTCTCGGTGTTCAAAGACTTCGATGAGATGCTCGCAATCAATCCGATGGGAAAGGTCCCGTCTTTAATTCTGGACGACGGCGAAACGCTGTTCGATAGCCGTGCCATTATCGAATATCTTGATGAAACGGCGCCCGCAGAACGAAGGCTTGCACCATACCAACAACCTGAAAGACGACGCGTCCTTCAGATTGAGGTTGTGGGTGTCACATTAGCCGAGAAAATCTACGAACGCGGGATTGAGCACAACAGACGAGCGCCGGGAACCAGCGACCCCATTTGGAGGAGGCGACTGGAGCAGCAGATCGGCTCCACATGCGAATGGCTAGAAGATCGGCTGTCTGGAGATTGGTTTTTCGAGGAGGGCTTTTCCCGCGCCGACCTCGCCGTGGCCGTGGCAATGCAATACCTCGAAAGGGTGCTGCCAATGCTGGAGAGCACTGTCCGGTATCCTCGACTTCACGCACACCGTTTATGCTGCGAAAGTCGTGAGGCCTTCGCCGCTGTGCGGGATGCACGGGACGAAGCCTTGGGCAGTGGCTGGACTCCGGAAACCTGAACTGTGCAGGGGTGGTGGCGTCAGCTGCACCGTGCCTTCGATATGAGCCTAATTTGATTTGTACGGACGATAGTCAAATGGTCGCTCAGTCCGCTGGCCGACCAGTGCGACTCAAAATCGAATGTCGGGTTTGGGCTGCCAGCGGTAGTCAGCACGTGTTGCAGCCGACGGCGGCTGAGAGCCCATTTTGGCCGATGCTGCGTTTTTGCAAGAATGGCAGCTTGAAGCGTCTTGGTTTTCAGTGTGCTAATAATAAATGTTTTTGCGGTCACTGTGCCAACGGCCGAAATAGTGTAAGACACTGCAGAAACTCGCAAACTAAGAGGAAAGCTCATGTTCAAACCAGTTCTTGTTGCCTCCTTATTGACGCTGGGGTGGACGATAGCAGCTCAAACACACGAGGTGAGTGTAGACATCCCTTTCACCCCTCAATTAGAAGTCGCTGGCATTGATACGCCACCGTTTGAGCTGGAAGATCTATTCACGGGTCCTGTAGGTGAACAGTTGTATCGAGCGCGATGTTCTCCAGATTTATTAATTGAAACCTCAGTTGGCGAGTGGTTAGAAAAGGATGAAAGATGGCAACAGCGATTTATTAGTTGCGTCGCGCTTGTAATGCGTGGTCCGTTAGTATTGAATAATACTCTCGAAGCTGGAAGCGAGTTCCAAGAAACGCCCAGTTCCGTAACATCCACCTTTCGAATTCTAGCTGAGCTCTACAGAGCACCGTACAATCTTTCTGCAGCAGAAGCTGTGAGTGGTACATTTGTTGTTTTAGGCATGGCAACGCCGCAAAATCGACGATCTCTGATGCGGGCCATCGCTGAATAAATACCCTGATCGGGACTGACCGTGAGTTGCTGGAAAAACTGAACAAAGCCAATCCTGACGCACGAATTGAGAGTATGGAAACCGTGCGGCGCTGGCGTCGTGAAGGCTTTCCGGGGCTGGAGGAAGGGATGGACTGAAAATGGCTAGACTACCGAACGTGACGATCTTTGGGCTAATGGGGCTTATGCCAAGCTGGCTGAGTTCGATGTTGTTTTGGGTGTTTGGGTTCTTGGCCTTAACAGCAGCTTTCTCGTTTGGTTTATTCGGTCAGCTAGAGCATGGAAACGGCATTCTTGGAGTTGATTTTGTGTTTGAACAGGTGGCGCTGGCCGCATTGTTGTTTGGTGCAGTTTGGGCCGCTGCCAGATTCTTCGTTGGACTCATCTTCGCTTTCGAGTGGTTGCCCCTTACCGGATCGTCCGGTCATCGTCGGATTCGAAACGCGATGCTCGCAATAGTTTTCAGTTTGATGTTCATCGGTATGAGCCAATGGTTCATTGAACTCGAGTTTTGGTACAACCGACTAATGCTGGCCAGCACAGCTGCCATATTGCTCGTTCCAGTGGTGTTTGGGGGTATTGCGTCCTTGCGGAAGCGCAGTGTCAGGGGTGTATTTGCCAGCCAGGGTAGTCTCATTATGCTGACAAGCCTTCTGATTTGGTTCAGCGTCGTTGCTGGGTGGGGTCGTGCCACCTACCTTACAGAATCCAACTATGCATCGATCTGTCTTTTCGATGGTGCCAAGATAGATGGCTCAGTGGTGCATGTCGGCGAAAAATACTTGACCTTAGTATTTGATGAGCGTTGGTACAGTATTCCCAGTGAGCGGGTGCTTTACATCAGGGACTATGACTTGGACGAAACCTGTTCCCTACCGACGCTTCCACCACAATTAGACTAAGGTGGGGCTGACGACCAAAAGGAGCGTTTTTGACTCCCTGCGATTCTTCAAGCGGCCGTTGGAGCAGCCGCAGCGAAGGTCTGGTTTGTCCGCATATTCTAGGTGTTCACCAAATCAGAGCAAAACCAATGAGCCCAGAGCGGACGATTGATTGTTTGCTATTTGGACTAATGCTAAAACGGCAGGATAGACAAAGTGGGGTTCAAGTAAAGTGCGAGATGTTTTGCCAATTGCCTATTTTGAACATCTGCAGACTGCGAACTGGCATGCGCCAGAAGTGACCGTGAGCGCCTATGAAATATGTGACCGCATAGCTCCCGTTAGACAACGCCTTGAAAATCAAATGCCTGATATCGAGACGCTTATGTCCGCTGAATTCATTCTCGGCTTTTGCTCTGACCTCGCGTCGACCTTAGATAACTGAAACCAAGCTGGTTTTCGAAATAGTGAGGCTTGGCAAAGCTTTCTGTCCGAACTGACAATCGAATTCAGTTTAAGAGAAACGCCGTTTTCAGAGAATGGGACTTATATTCTATCGCAACTATTTTCGAGTCATTTGACCACGCTTAGGTTACTAACTTCTTGGTTGCTTGTTGATGCACTGGGCAGAACGCTAAACGAGCCAAAGCTCTATATCTCACAGCAAGGTCTGGGCCTTTTACTCACCCACCTTTCTAATGGCGGCTCTCCAATATACGATGTTGAAGACATGCGCGGTAAGTTCCCAGACTGCTACCGATGATCGAATATAGAGGGCAACTTTGTCGCAAGGCAGAAGGCTGCTCTGAGCCCTCAGCACAAGGTGCTGTGTCTGCTGCGAAGGTCTGTTACGCTCTTTCACATGGAGATTAGGAACGCGACGACACAGGAACTGGAGGAGTGCGAGACCGTCCTTCGGGCGGCTTTTGGAGGCTACGTGCGGCAGCTTGGCCGCGAACAGTCTGACGATGCGTATTCTTGGCTGCCAGAAGCCGTATTGCAAAATCGCGTGTTAGTTTCAGTAAACAGTTCAGAGATCCAAGGCGTGGCCATCTTTTCAGCAAGTGAAACCATTTGGACTATCGAGCAAGTCGCGGTGAAGCCGAGCCTTAAAGGGCACGGAATCGGCCGCACGCTAATCCATCGGGTGGAACACGATGCGAAGAGTGCAGGCGCTCACAAGTTGGAACTAGACACAGCGGAAGTGATGACTGACTTGCTGCGATTTTACGAAAAATTGGGCTTCACAATCAACCGGAGAGGTTTGCCAGAACACGGTCGCGACAACTTCATTCGTGTCTATATGGAAAAAGCGATCTGAATCTGGTGTGACGTGTCTGATTGCGACGGCGCCTCAACACGGTTTTCACGTATGGCGATCCGCCGTTCTATGCCCAAGTTGCTCGAGATCATGCAGGTCTCAATCTGAGGGCTGTCGTCGGCCCAGTGTTCGGCGAGAGCTTTCGGACGCGTGAAGGAGGTGCACTTGCCGCAACACTGACCCTTGAGGACGTAGCACCTTTGTATGATACGATCCGGAAAGCTGGCCTTTCGTTTCATCAAGAGCTGCGCCGAGAACCATGGGGCGCCGAAACCTTCATAGTGGCCGATCCTGACGGCAACTTGGTTTGCTTTGCTGGACGGAAAGCTTGAGTGCTTTTTTTTGCCTGATGCCGCCCCATGCGGTATAATCTTGGCATGCACATCTATGGGTTTGATCATATCGTATTGTTGTCCGCAGTGTGGACGCCACATTGGATTTCTACCGGCGCGTTCTGGGCATGACCGGGCGTGAAGAGCGACCAGGAAAGTGGTCGCTTCACTTTGGGTCCAACAAGATCAGCCTTCAGGATGCCAGGGATTTGCCGAAGCTCGCAGAGAAGACTGTTCCAGGCAGCGGCAATTTTTGCATTTTGACAGACCATCCGATCCCCGATGTCGTTGCTCAGCTGAAGTCGTACAGCGTTGAGATCGTTGAAGGACCAGCGGAGAAGTCGGGAGCCGTGGGGAAACTGATTTCGGTTTATTTTCGTGATCCCGACGGCAATCTCGTTGAGGTCAGTAATCGGGCTGCGTGAGAGTGTGATTGAAGTGACCCTTAAACGTCCCCTTCGCTATGGCAAACGGCTTCAAGCTTAATGCCATGGGGATCCAACCAATAGGTTGCGTAGTGGACGCCGTATTCAGGAAACTCACGGGGCGCGTGCAAGATCTCGGCATCCCTCGACTGCGCCCATTGATGAGCCTCGCGCACGATACCTCGGGTCGGTCGCATTAAGGTATTGTTATGAAAAGACCACAAACACATATGGAGAAAGTACTCGGAAGCGATATAGCCGAACCTGATGAACTTGAAATCCCAGGTTCAAAGGAATCAGATAGCGAGCGCGTGCTATATTTTTCGGTTAACAAGGGTAAAACTGTTCGAACCCTGTTCAAAAAATACTGAACTTTTCTGATCCCCCATATGTACAATCAGGTGGGGCGCATGAGTGTGGTTGTCTTATAACAACGACGACATCTGAGATATTTTGCGCGCTGCAGTTTAGGGGTGATCTAGCTGGCTGGCGAAAGGACATTGAATTGGGCGCAGCTGCCTCAGGTAGCGAACTTGCAAGGATTGAGAACGGTAGTTTAGTAACTTTCGATGGGCGGTCCTATAGTCTTGCAGACTGCACGATTCAATTTACCTGATCACCGCTCCAACTCCTTAGCGAAGTTCATCAGTTCCAGTTCGATTGTGTTGCGTTCGCCCAGCTCTTGGAGTTGTTCATGTGCGTGATTGATGTGACGTAGCAGTTAACTGTAAGACTGCGCCCTTTTTGCAGTGTTTCAGCACTTAATGATGAGACTCAAAGTTCTCATTCTTCATATCAACTGCATCTGTTGCGGCGGTCCCCATTCGATCGCCGGAGACACCAAGTGATCGGTTGCCTGTATGAACTTGTCTCTGGTTGGCCCGAAGGCACGCGCGTCGGCGGCAAGTGGCGCTACTTGTGGCGGTCCGGTGACGCCGGCGGTCAGATGATTGACTTCCGCTTGACCGCGCGGCGAGATGCCAATGCAGCGACGGTCTTTCTCAACAAAGCGATTGGGCATGTACTCGCTTAGCGGAGTTGCGCCGGTACGCCGACACCATACAAATAGCAGAAGTGGCCGGAACCTAAAGGACCCGCCATGTATTGCAGTCTCGGATGTCCGGGCATGGCGCGCAGGGCCTAATAGGCTCAACGCCCATTACGCGAACTGATAAGGCGCATTTCGGCTCGTTGCTCCTAAAGAAGGCTGCATTCAGAAGCGTCGAGCTTCTATAGTTAAATAGGCCCCAACTATGGTTTGGTCGTGTAGAAGACGTCTTGTGTGGCAGGAAGATCCAGCCAACGACGTTCCCCAGATCGTGGGCGGAGTGATTTGAAGCAAGCTAGAGAGTTGCTCTATTGAGGTCGCCCATTAATTGATTTCATGGAGGCTCTATGAATAGAATTTCTGTTTTGCAGTTTCTTTTTGTCTTGTGTGGTTCTCTTGTTCTTGGAACCCCTGTCAGAGCGGAATTCACTTCGCTGCATGACGCCGCTGCACACGGTACCGAGTATGCAGATGTGACCAGGTTTCTTAACGCTGGAGCGGATGTGAATAGGGTCCGAGCGTATGGTGTAACCCCATTGCACCTTGCTGCAAAGAATCCACACCCCGAGATTACAGCGGCACTTATCGCAGCCGGCGCGGATCCCAATGCGCGTACGAACGACCAAGCCGTTCCGCTCCTGTGGGCTGCCGCCCAAAATTCAAACCCGCTCGTTGTGCAGATGTTGGTTGATGCTGGCGCTGATGTGAATGCGGCAAACAACTTCAATAATACACCGTTGCATGCATTGCTTCTCAATCCCCATGCGTCCCAACTCGCACCCGTGCTCTTGCAGGCGGGTGCGGACGTCAATGCCCGCGGTGTTGTAGGGGTTACTCCGCTACATCAAGCCACACAGTTGAACTTTGATCTGGCTGCAATTTTGGTTGATGCTGGCACAGATGTGAACGCCAAGGATGACATGGGCAGGACGCCTATCTTCTTTGCGGTAGGGGTTTCGAATGCGGACGCAGTCGCGATGCTGATCGAAGCAGGCGCGGAGTTGAACCTTGTGGACGCCGAAGGCAGGCATCTGCTGAGCTACGCAAAAAGCTCGAAAATCTCCGATTTGCTCAAGGAAAATGGTGCGAGATGATTTTTGTGCTGTAGCAAAAAACTGGGCGGTTCTCCCGCAGGCAAGGGGGATGTAAACTGCGAAGCGGTTTGGCACTTGTTTCGTAAGCCGAATGGTGTGGGCTAAAGCCAAATGCCGAGATTGGGCTTAGAGTGATGGAAACATCCCGATATTCAACATCACTGAACATAACTGCGAGTTGACGTGCGAAACCTCAATCAAGACTTTAGGAGCATAGATTACTTCTATTGAAGAATAGGATCTGCGCGCTTGTCTGCATTAATCTTGGCGTATAATTTCGTGTTATTGAGGTGGATTTTCTCCTGTTTGTATAGAGGAATCTCAATTGCAAGATCTCAGACCTGAATTGATCAAGTCCCATATCGACCATCAGGAAGAGCAACAGAGGAGTTTTCTTTTGTGCGCCGATTTCCACAGTTTGTGGAAGGACTGGAATGCGGCTCGAAGGGCTGCGAAAGAAACCGGCAAGCCTTTCAAAGACCCGCGCCCGGCAAGATTCATCGAGGAAAAAGATATTTGGCGCTTGCTGAACGACTATCCTGGTGACCCCAGCTTCCGGACGCGGGTCGAGGACTCCTTCGGGCGAGGATTACTTATTTCCGCCGGCGCACGTTTTGTCGGCCTCTGCCTTGCACCTCGAGTCTCGGCTTCACCATGCCTTCGACGCTCATATCTGATGTTTAGAATTATGATTGCATGACTGATGCAAGGAATAAGACACTTCAGGAAAAACTAGATCCTGAAACCTTTGCGTCAGTCATGGGGCAAGCTGTTTGGTTGATGTCGATGTCCGAGGCGCATCGTGACCTACCAATCAAGTCGGTGGAAAAACTTATCGCGCCAGCACTCTTGCTCAAACAGTTCAAACTGTACGCACAAGGAAAACGTCCTTTAGCCTTCCTAACCTGGGCGACTGTATCGGACGCTGTTGCGAAGCGCTTTCATGACGGTGACCGTCAACTTGAGCTGACAGACTGGCGAGGAGGGGACAACCTGATTGTCGTCGAATGCGTGTCGCCGTTTCAGCCGAAAGAGGAAATCGAGCGTACCTTTCTGAAGGATTTTGCGAGAGCGCTCCATGACCAAAAAGAGAACTGATACTTTGAATTTTTACATCATCAAGCTTGATCACGAAGACTCGCTATCGCTCACATACAGGTTCTCTCCCGGAAAAGTGGCTCCATCACCTTGGCCTGACAATGTTTGGTTGCCGTCAAGGGATATGCAATTCACTGTCGATCATCGCTTCACAGAAGAAACAAAAACAGAACTTCAGAAACTTTGGCTGCTGATAAATCCAGAACACTGTGAATTTGCGGACGTAATTGGGCAGTTTGGAAAGTTCTTAGACTATCCACCTGCTGTAAATGAACACATGAGGCGCGCGCTTGAGAAGTTCGATGGTGAATGTTTCGATTTTGCCGAAACGGGTCCGATATATGACTCGCGACATGATCGCAAGATCAGCTCAGATAGATACTGGTTCGTATCAGTTCGTCGATGGATCGATGGTTGGGACAAGGAGAATTCTGGTCTCCAAATACGTACGCGGAGAGATGGAACGAGCTATGGCACGATCTATCCGCCCTACACGCTCAATCTCCGTGCGATTAACGGAGCTCACTTGTGGCGCGATGCGTCTAGCAGGGATGTTCTCTGCTCGGATGTATTCAAGAAGATGGTCGAGACCGAAGGTCTGACCGGCTTGTATTTTCAAAAAATTCTAGATTCCTAGAAAGATTGTACCGTTATGGCAAACTTGCAGAACCACCACATTGGACCTCAACAGATCTTGCCCGGTGGCAGTAGCCCACATGAAATATTCCTCGACTTGTCGGATGCTGGGATTGATCTGGATATAGATGGTGCTGGATTCAACATTATGGCGCTGCCAGATGCGGATGGTTTCGTATTCCAAGGCCACAACGGATCTCATGCAGGCTACACTCGTTGGTATGAAAATCAGCTTTCCCAAATTCGTGTTGAAAATATTGGCGATCCGCAGCGGATGGCCAATGAGATCAAAGGTCTAAACAACGTCATCAAGTCTGCGTTTGCTGATCCAGACTTTGACCTCCCGTTGAACGGGCTTGAGGCGCAAGATGGCGTTTCGGGGTCTGATCGGGTCTTTAATCTCTGGACTGAAGCGCTTCAATACTCAGACTATACGGCAACAAATGAGTTTAAGCTTGGTGCCGATCATGGCGGCAATATTGCCGTAGCCGTTAAAGGCAATGCTGGCCAATTGGTTCCTGGTGGATCGGCTACGAACAGCTTCAAGTTCGCTGACCTGTCGGTCGACGAGCAAAGAGATTTGTTCACGCAGTTCAAGGATGAGTTATCCGAGTTATTGACCGGGCTTCCCGATGACTTTGATGCAGGTAACGCCCAATCCATTGCTGATCTTCAGGGCGCGATCAACGCTATCTCATCTGGCCAAGATGGGGCCGAGCTCGCATCGGTTATCAACGGCAGCGATGGTGCTCCGAAGTATGTGAAGTATCTCACTGCTGGCGGTGCCGTTGCGGTTGTCTTCTCCCCGTCATTTGCTCTGGCGGCTACTGAAGCGCTTGATGGAATTGGCAAGGGCTCGGCTCTCGTTGATGGTGTTTCTCTGACCTTGCTTGGCCATGGTTTGATCGAGAGTGGCGTATTGCCGGAAGGATCGGGGATATCGGATGTTGCGAGACTACTCGGCAACTCTAACGTGCGGTCAGTTGTTGTTTCGCAGCTAGACAACCTTGCCTTGGAGATCGGTAAAGAACTCGCACTTTCGGGGGTAGCTACGGCTCTGGGTATTGGGATTCTTTGGAAGGGCTACGAGATTTATCAGAGCATGGACGGATTGGTCAGCTCGCTCGCATTTGCCTCTGAATACTCAGACAACGCAATTATCGATGGTTTGAACGATACCGTTCAGGATGTAGCTGCGTGGCTGGATGCACGCTTTGGCGCAGACCCGAGCTATCAGCCTCAGTTTGTTGAAATGGGTACGTTCATCAATGCGACCTTTGACACCGCGACACGTCTGGAGATTGGCTCGGTTATAAAGAACTATCTGAATTCTAAAGGCGTCAATACAGGCAGCTTTGACGATGATGATTTGGTCGTTTTGCTGGGTACCCTTGAAGGATATGCGTTGGGCCAAGGCCTTGATCTGCAAGAAACGCTTCAAGATGCAATCTATGCTAGTGATGTCTTATCTGTCCAAGACAAGATCGCTCTCGATCCAACGCGGTGTTTTCCGGCCGGAACGATGATCGCGATGTGGGACGGCACTGAGAAGCTTATCGAGGATATTCGTCCCTCTGACATCGTATTAGCCTTTGAAACGCAAGGCGAACCACGCCCAGGTATCGTGACGCATCTCTTTCAGAACTTCACAACAGACTGGGTCGAGTTGCGATTTGACGATGGCCGGAAACCAATCGTGGTCACGCCGGGGCACCGTTTTCTCACTGAGACCGGCTCGTATCTCGAAATCGAGAAGATGCTTCGGCTTGGCGGAGGAACAGCTAGCGTCGTCTCAAAAGATGGGGACGTGCTTCAAGTAACTGGCGAGCTAATAAGCTACACCCAGGAGACAGCGAATTACTTCGAACGGGCAGTCCAACTTGCTTCAGCCTCCGGCCTTGCAACTGCGCCCGCAGAAGGATGGCGCACATACAACTTCGAGGTCGCGGCATACCACAACTACGTCGCGGATGGCATCCGCGTTCATAACGATTCCCTACTATCATTGCTGAAGCCAGCGGAACTTGAGAACGTGGTTCGACTTGACGTTGATGCAGATGGCACCCCTACCTTTGCAGTTGTGAAGTTTCCACAGAGTAATGCGGAAGTCGAAGTCACACTGCAGTCTGGGAGCGGATCAACGCTTGAAGGCCTCGTCGAAGTAACCTTCTCTGATGGTCGTGGGAACCTGATCTACCAACGCATCACTCGTGATGCCACGGGGAACGAAGTTGTTGAAGAACCAATCCCTCTGACAGGGTCACAAGCTGGCGCAGAAATTATCGGAGCGCTCACACCGTTCATTACCTCGCGCTATATCGACGAGGACTCTAGCATCTTTGAACAAGTTGCCGCTGGCAGTGTTATCGGAACAGTGCTTGAGAACCTTGGCGAGGTAATGGGTGGTTTGGCCCATAGAGAACTGGTCAACTTTGGAGACTTTGATCTCGCCACACAGATTGATACTGCCTTTGAGGTCACGTGGAGTGATTTTGGAGGTGAATTGGTCGTAGCGGGTGTCGAGAATACGATATCAGTCGTCAACCAGCTTATTCTTGCTGAGATCTTTGAGGGTCCTAATGAGGCTGGTTTTGCAGGAGCAGTCGCTCAAGCAGTCCTTAGCAACGGTATCACAGATGCTCTTAATGAAGGTGCTTCCTTTGTCCTTCAGACTGAGTTTGTTCAAAACGTCCTTCAGGATTTGCCGTTATCTGAAGCATCTCAGGCGGCAATATCAGATTTCACATCGGGTCTTGAGGCAAGAGATCTGACGACCGGTTTGACCAGTGCAGTTTTCACTGCTGTTATCAATGAAGCTTTGCCCGATCTGGAAACACAAGAAGGTGCAGTTGCCTCTGCGTTGACCAATGCTGCCGTCAGTGCGTTTGCATTGCTAACCAATTCTGTCAGTTGGGCGACCGGGCCAATCGGAGCCGTTATTGGTTGGTTTGTTGGAAAGATGTTTGACAGTTTCTTCTATGAAACCCCTGAGGCGTGGACTGAAGTTGGCTTTGATGAAGAGACCGGTTTTTTCGTTATCCTTGATACGTGGTCTGCTGGCGGCGGCAATGAAGGGCTGAGCCGTGATATTGCCCAGCTATATTTAGATAGCATTAATGGCTTCATCGAGACCGTCATGTCGCAATCCAATAACTACTCGGAGCTTGGGCAGTGGTCGTTTGGACATTTTGGTGATTTGTTAAAGGCTGCCGGCCGTGATGGAAAGACATTCAAGGATGTGCGTGAGACGTTCACGGAAGCCTACATTAACGACCTTGGCGACGTTGAGCTGCAGGATGGCCAACTGGCAGCAGTACGAGCTCTAGACGCGGCCGATGTTTCGGGAGCGATCGTCAATTCGACATTTGTTGATTTCTTGGGATACGCAAAACAAGTCGACCAGGTACAGGGCGTTCCAGGTCTTGCAGGTTATGATGCCGCACTGGATACAATACCTCTGGCAACGAGTGATGGTTCAGTATTTAGGCAGCTACTACAGAACGTTGTTAATCTTGCGGATCAATCCGATAGTGTGACCACAGCAAAAATCAATGTAAGGGCGGGAGTTCCAACAAACCCTGTTTATTTTAGCATTGAATATATCAGCATGTCATCGGCTAACCAGTTTCAACTGCTTGCCGACGTTTTCCGTGAGCAACTAGCAACATCAGACTTTGGGACATATGAAGAGTATTTCCAAGAATTTGCACCTGATGAGCTCATTGGTTTGAGAAATGAAGAGATCTTCATTGCGGTGAATTCAAATCTGGAAATTGCAAGCGCATATCATACCTATTTAGAAAATCAGGATGCAATTGATGCTTTGATCGCCACTTCGCCTGAGTCAGCTTTTGCCGCTGGCTGGGTTACGACGCTGGCGGCGGCAAGGCAATTAGGGTTGTCAGAAAGCTATGATGCAATTGGAGATGATCTGAACAATCAGTTCTTTACGGGCCTTGGCGATGACCGTGTTGACGGTAAGGATGGTGATGACCTCATAAAGACCTACGCGGGTGAAGACGAAGTTATTGGTGGTGCAGGTGATGATAAGATCTTCGGTGGGCGTGATAATGACGTTCTCGATGGAGGGATTGGTAATGATGTCATTAATGGGGGTACCGGAAGCGACCAAATCTTTGGTGGGGACGGTACTGACACCTTGTACGGTGAGGATGGCGATGACAGCCTGTATGGCGGTAACGGCAATGACATGCTTATCGGCGGTGCAGGTGCGGATGATCTGGATGGTGGGGCTGGCTTCGATCAGGTGGCTTATTGGGGTGCGCCATCCAGGGTGACGGCGTCGCTACAGGATACTTCCCTGAACACAGGTGACGCGGCCGGGGATACCTATATCAGCATTGAATGGCTTGCCGGATCTGCATTTGATGACAGCCTGTATGGCGATGCTGCAGCAAACCATCTTTATGGCGGGTGGGGTAACGACTACCTATACGGCGCCGCTGGCAATGACAGCGCGTATGGCGGTGACGGCAATGACCATCTGATTGGCGGTGCAGGTGCGGATTACCTGGATGGCGGGGCTGGCTTCGATCAGGCGGCTTACTGGTCAGCAACGTCAGGCGTGACGGTTGATCTGGCCAATGCTGCGGCCAATACGGGTGAAGCGGCGGGCGATGTTTTTGTTTCCATCGAAAGTCTGGCGGGATCCGCGCATGCAGATACGCTGCGTGGGGACGGCGCCAACAACAGTCTTTGGGGGTTGGACGGAAACGATAGCCTACACGGCGGCGCCGGACACGACGAGATCCGGGGCGGCACCGGGGATGATGTCCTTCATGGTGGTGCTGATAATGACCATCTGATTGGCGGTGCAGGTGCGGATCATTTGGATGGCGGGGCTGGCTTCGATCAGGCGGCTTACTGGTCAGCAACGTCAGGCGTGACGGTTGATCTGGCCAATGTTGCGGCCAATACCGGTGAAGCGGCGGGCGATGTTTTTGTTTCCATCGAAAGTCTGGCGGGATCTGCACATGCAGATACGCTTCGTGGCGATGCGACAAACAACAGTCTTTGGGGGTTAGACGGAAGCGACAGCCTGCACGGCGGCGCTGGGGATGACAGACTTATCGGCGGTGCAGGTGCGGATCATTTGGATGGAGGGGCTGGCTTCGATCAGGCGGCCTATTGGGGTGCGACGTCTGGAGTGACGGCGTCGCTGCAAGATACTTCCCTGAACACAGGCGACGCGGCGGGGGATACCTATGTGAGCATTGAACGGCTTGACGGATCTGCGTTTGATGACAGCCTGTACGGTGATGCTGCAGCAAACCAACTTCATGGCGGCTTCGGAAACGACCACCTATACGGTGACGCTGGCGATGACAGCGTGTATGGCGGTGATGGCAATGACTATCTGATTGGCGGTGCAGGTGCGGATTACCTGGATGGTGGGGACGGCTTCGATCAGGCGGCCTATTCGGGTGCGACATCAGGGGTGACGGTTGATCTGGCCAATGCTGCGGCCAATACCGGTGAAGCGGCGGGTGATGTTTTTGTTTCCATCGAAAGTCTCGGAGGATCCGCGCATGCAGATACGCTACGCGGGAATGGGGCCAACAACAGTCTTTGGGGGTTGGACGGAAACGACCTTCTTTACGGCGGCGCTGGCGACGACTGGCTGGACGGGGGCGCGTCGGATGGCTGGGACGGCCTCTTCGGGGGCGAAGGCAATGATACTTATGTGTTCTCGCGGGCGTCCGGCAACACCTACATAGATGAGCAGGGAGCAGGTTCCACACAAGATCGGATTTTGTTAAAAGATCTGTCGATCTGGGATTTCACGGCCCATTGGTCGGATGACCAGGTCCGGATTGAGGCCGCTGTTAACGGAGATGGTGATCAGCTTCATATCTACAATGCCGACCAGATTGAGCGCTTTGAGTTCGAAAAGGATGGCTTGAGCTTTTCCAGCTGGTGGGTTGGCGCGTCTGCATTCTCAGATGATATCATCAATGACACAAGCCTGGGCAATGGACTAATTTTTGCTGGAAACGGCAATGATACGGTATTTGGCAATGGTGGAAATGATCACATCCTTGGTGACGCCGGAAACGACGTCCTGCACGGCAATGGTGGCGACGATCATCTGGTCGGCGGATTGGGTAACGACGTCATGCGCGGCCATGCGGGGAATGACCGCTATACCTGGTCCCGCGGCGATGGAAATGATCATATACACGATCATACCAGCCTGGTGGATATCGACACCCTCGTTTTGACCGATGTCGCATCCACCGACGTTGAGCTGACACGTCCTGAGGGGTCCGTTCATCTGTATGTCAACGTGGTCGGCGGCAATGGCGCTGGGACGATCGAACTCTGGGATCAGTACAACAGCAATTACCCTGGCAGCGGCATAGAGGTGATCGAGTTTGCCGACGGCGTCACCTGGACACGTGATGACATTGAAAAACAGACATCGGTGAAAGGGACCGACCAGAACGATGCTTTAAATGGTATCGACACCGCAGAAAACATCTTCGGCCTGGCTGGCAACGACGTCCTGCACGGCAATGGTGGCGACGATCATCTGGTCGGCGGATTGGGTAATGACGTCATGCGCGGCCATGCGGGGAATGATCGGTACACCTGGTCCCGCGGCGATGGAGATGATTATATACACGATCATACCAGCCTGGTGGATATCGACACCCTCGTTTTGACCGATGTCGCATCCACCGACGTTGAGCTGACACGTCCTGAGGGGTCCGTTCATCTGTATGTCAACGTGGTCGGCGGCAATGGCGCTGGGACGATCGAACTCTGGGATCAGTACAACAGCAATTACCCTGGCAGCGGCATAGAGGTGATCGAGTTTGCCGACGGCGTCACCTGGACACGTGATGACATTGAAAAACAGACATCGGTGAAAGGGACCGACCAGAACGATGCTCTAAATGGTGTCGACACCGCAGAAAACATCCTCGGCCTGGCTGGCAACGACGTCCTGCACGGCAATGGTGGAGATGACTGGATGTTTGGCGGCGCAGGGGATGATTATCTGATTGGCGGCGCAGGTGCGGATTATCTGGATGGCGGGGATGGCTTCGATCAGGCGGCTTACTGGGGTGCAACGTCCGGCGTGACGGTTGATCTGGCCAATGCATCTTCCAATACGGGTGAAGCGGCGGGGGATGTTTTTGTTTCCATCGAAAGTCTCGCGGGATCCGCGCATGCAGATACGCTTCGTGGGGATGGGGCCAACAACAGTCTTTGGGGGTTGGACGGAAACGACAGCTTGTATGGCGGGTGGGGAGACGACCTTCTTTATGGCGGTGCTGGCGACGACTGGCTGGACGGGGGCGCGTCGAATGGCTGGGACGGCCTCTTCGGGGGCGAAGGCAATGATACCTATGTGTTCTCGCGGGCGTCCGGCAACACCTATATTGATGAGCACGGAGCAAGTTCCGCGCAAGACCGGATATTGTTCAAAGATCTGTCGATCTGGGATCTCACGGCGCATTGGTCGGAGGACAATGTCCGGATTGAGGTCACTGTCAACGGAGATGGTGATCAGCTTCATATCTACAATGCCGACAAGATTGAGCGCTTTGAGTTTGAGAAGGATGGCTTGAGTTTTTCCAGCTGGTGGGTTGGCGCATCTGCATTCTCAGATGATGTCATCAATGACACAAGCTGGGGCGATGGCCTCATCCTCGCGGGTGCTGGCAATGATGTCGTTCACGGCAACGCCGGAAACGATCATTTGCTCGGGGGATCTGGCGATGACACGTTGTACGGTGGCGCTGGAAACGACGGTATTTTGGGGGGCGAAGGTAACGACCTTCTTTACGGCGGCGCTGGCGCTGATTGGCTGGACGGCGGGACTGGCTTCGATCAAGCGGCTTACTGGGGTGCAACGTCTGGCGTGACGGCTGATCTGGCCAATGCTGCGGTCAATACCGGTGAGGCGGCGGGGGATGTTTTTGTTTCCATCGAAAGTCTCGCGGGATCCGCTCATGCAGATACGCTTCGTGGGGATGGGGCCATCAACAGTCTCTGGGGTCTGGACGGAAACGATACGCTGCATGGCGGCGCTGGCAATGATTGGATGTATGGCGGTGCAGGTGCGGATTATCTGGATGGCGGAGAGGGCTTTGATGGGGCGGGTTATTTGGGTGCGACATCTGGGGTGACGGTTAACTTGGCCAACGCTGCGGCCAACACGGGTGAAGCGGCGGGGGATGTCTTTGTTTCCATCGAAAGTCTCGGAGGATCCGCGCATGCAGATACGCTTCATGGTGATGGGGCCATCAACAGTCTCTGGGGTTTGGACGGAAACGACACGCTGTATGGCGGAGAGGGCGATGACTATTTGTATGGCGGTGCGGGTGCAGATTATTTGGATGGCGGAGAGGGCATTGATCGGGCGGGTTACGTAACTGCAACGTCTGGAGTAACTGCGTCACTGCAAGGCACATTCCTGAACACAGGCGAAGCGGCCGGGGATACCTATGTCAGCATTGAATGGCTTGACGGATCTGCGTTTGATGACATCCTGTATGGCGATGCCAGCGCAAACCATCTTCATGGTCTGAATGGTGATGACACCCTGCATGGCGGCGCCGGAAACGACACACTGATTGGTGGCCTTGGGGACGATACGCTCATCGGAGGCTCCGGCAATGATGAATTCTTATGGGCACAAGGCGATGGCAATGACGTGATTCTATCCCGGGACGGTTTTTTGACAGCCGCCGGTGGTGAGGACGGTCTGGTGCTTCTGGATGTTACCTCTGATCAGGTCGAAGTCAGCCGTGTCGGTCACGATGTCCAGCTCAGGATCCTTCCGACAAATGAGGTGATAACACTTTCGGAGCATTTCAAGAATTTTATCGTTTCGGGCGAAACCGTTGCTCTTGATCCGGTTGATGTGGTGAATTTCGCGGATGGAGAGGTTTGGAGCGTTCAGGACCTGGAAACCCGGGCCTATATTCGTGGGACTGATGGAAACGATACCCTGAACGGAGGTTCAGATGACGAAATGCTGGCTGGTGGCCTTGGGGACGACATCTTGTACGGTCGTTCAGGTAACGACACACTGAATGGTGATCTTGGGGATGACACCCTGGACGGCGGTTCAGGCAACGACACGCTGTCTGGCGGCCTTGGGGACGATACGCTAATCGGTGGTTCCGGCGATGATGAATTCCTATGGGCACAAGGCGACGGCAATGACGTGATTCTATCCCGGGACGGTTTTTTGACAGCCGCCGGTGGTGAGGACGGTCTGGTGCTTCTGGATGTTACCTCTGATCAGGTCGAAGTCAGCCGTGTCGGTCACGATGTCCAGCTCAGGATCCTTCCGACAAATGAGGTGATAACACTTTCGGAGCATTTCAAGAATTTTACCGTTTCGGGCGAAACCGCTGCTCTTGATCCGGTTGATGTGGTGAATTTCGCGGATGGAGAGATTTGGAGCGTTCAGGACCTGGAAAGCCATACCTATATTCACGGGACTGATGGAAACGATACGCTTATCGGCACCACGGATGATGAAACCTTCTTCGGCGGCGCGGGCGATGATATTATCAGAACAAATGGAAACGACACCGTTATCTGGCAAGCAGGTAATGGCAATGACGTCATTCAAAGCAGTGGCTATTATGATGAAGGCGTAGGAGATAACGACCGCTTATCGCTTTTGGATATCATGTCAGATGACATCGAGATTTCCCGAAGTATCGATGACATGCTTTTGACCATCCTGTCGACGGGAGAAACTATTACATTCGAAGGGTATTACGAAACAGGCATTGCAAGTACAAACGGACAACGGGTTGACTATACACCGATTGATACAGTTGCATTTGCAGATGACCTGATATTAGAACGCGACGAGCTTGAGCTACTGGCTCGTACACTTAATGGCACCCAATCTGACGACATAATATCAGGATCGGATTTCGATGACATTATTGTTGGGAATGCGGGCGACGATCAGATCGAAAGCTACGGCGGCGCCGATGTCTTTATTTGGTCGCCTGGAGATGGCAACGATACACTTTCGTTTTCAGGTTCGTCGAGACTGGTGCTGGAGCAGATCACACAACCAAATGTGTCAGTTTCAAGACAGGGTGACGATGCGCTGATAACGATATCGCCCAGCAACGAAACAATAACGGTTGTCGACGCGTTCTTAGGCCGCAGGGATGGCGATGAAACTTCAGATAGGTTTTCCAATTATAGTTACCTGACATATGAAAACGGGCTACTGCTGGAGTTTTCGGATGGATCCACGCAGTCTATTTGGGATTTGACGGCATCGGTAATTCTGCATGGAACCAACGAAGCGGATTACCTGTTCACCAATGTTACTGGCGCTCAACTGTATGGAAATGAAGGTGATGATGAACTGAGTTCAACTTCGGATGCACAACTTTTCGGTGGTGAAGGAGATGATGATCTGTTCTCCGACGCTGGATGGTATTCTGATACAACCCGGATCGAAGTTGTTTTTGATGGTGGGGCCGGCACAAATGCGTTTTACGGATCGCCATACTCAGCTGACACATACATAATCAACCTCATCAGTGGGCATCATCTAATCGATACGGCGAAAGACTTTGAAGGAATCTCAAAAGACTGTATTCAATTTGGCCCTGGCATTTCTGAAGACATGTTGTCATGGTCACTTTCTTTTGAGAGTGATCTGACTTTGCGTTTTGACTCGGGCAATGGAGACACGGTCTCGGCGGTTTCCTTGGAAATTGTAACACTCATTGAAACCAACACCGCATTTCGGGATCAGATAATCGCGAACTCCGGTCTGCCAGTGAGTGATTTACTGGACACGCTTCAAACGGCAGGCGTCACAGAAAGCGATCTATTCGACCTGTTGGACATTACAGATACATCTACAACGTTTATTTCTCTTGATTCAATTGCTCAGCATTATTCCAATGTCTTGTTAAACTCTTCACTTACCACAGTAAGAGTCTTCGACTGGGTCGTTGATCCACAAAAACACATCACTGAATTCAAGTTGTCCGACGGCACCATTCTTGACATTCCGGGTCACATTGACGTGCCTGAACTTGGTTGGATCAGAGGTTCTGACGATGTTGATGATCATCTGGTGGGAACGTCGAATTCAGATCGTATCGAAGGGCTCGGTGGTGCAGATACAATGGATGGTGGGGCTGGTGACGATACGCTATATGGTGGGGCAGGCGCTGATCTATTTGTCTTTTCGCAGAATATGGGAAGTGATTTGGTTTGGGACTTTGAAGATTCCGTGGACTTGATAAAAGTGAATGGATTTGCCTTTGAAGACTTGACGATTCAATCGTTCGAAGGGTGGGCAACTGAAATCACGACGCTTAATGGAGAATCAATGCATTTGTATGTTGATCCCACATACATCACTGTAGATGATTTTATCTTTGCATAACATAGGTATACTTAATGTGGCGGGCAGAGGCTTCCACCGGCCCTGCCCTTCATGGTGATCGTCGGTAAGTACCGTGCAGCCAGACGTCCAAATCATCATTGAAGGTTGGGTCATCTGACGCTCACGCTGCTTCAGGGTTTGCCAAAGGTCGACTGGTTGCTTGGGGATCGCCGCTACGACACAGATTGGTTCAGAGACGCGTTGCAAGACAAAGGGATACGTCCATGTATCCTCGGCCGCAAGCAACGCAAGAAGCCAGTCAAATATGACAAACGCCGCTACAAACGCCGCAATCGGATTGAGATCATGTTCGGTAGGCTCAAGGATTGGCGGCGTGTGGCGACCCGATACGACCGATGCCCAAAGGTCTTCCCCTCAGCAATCGCCCTCGCCGCAACCGTCATTTATTGGTTGTGAATCCAGACCCTAGTCGCGACGATGTGGTCATTGAAGCATTCAATGCGTGATATTAAAAGTCATTTTCGATAATCGCGACCAACTCTCTCGCGACATTTTCATTTGGAAGAGGAGAGTAATAAAAACCCGCCCCCTTTACGGTGATTTCTAAGGTGTTATCGGATACACGCCGAAATCTCGCGCTATGGCCCACAGTATGGTTTTGATAGACAGGAAAATTACCAACTTCGATAACTCCCACGTCCCGGTCAATTTTGGTAAGGCTGCCTTGCCACCATGAGGTCGAACACGCAGGTAAGTTGGGATCTTTAGGTCCCATACCGTTACATGGCGCTATTCCATTTTCCGAGAGAATCCCCAGCAAACGATCCGTAAGTTGCGGGTTAGTGATTGTCGGATTTATCTCCAAGGTTTCCCTATGTGATGGGGTTGGCAAGAAAACCTCACAACCTGAGACCACTATCAATAAACAAATGGGTAGGATGGACCTTCCGAGCCGTTCCAAGAAATACTGCATAGTACTCTCAATTGAGTTCAAGACACACACAGCTTTTAGCGCATCGGTGCCGTATTGGGGAAATTCCCAATTTCTATAATTGAATAGCCAACAGCTATGGTGAGCTTTTGCAGAACGCCCGTAGATGGGGTGCCACAGAAGTGATGATCGCGTAATCGGCCCAGCCGTGTGCTTTCGGGGTGACGGTCCTGTTCTGACCAATCCGGATCCGCCGTGAGGGTTCCAACATCTCCATTCAGATCAAAGGGGAAGGACGTGCAGCTCGAGGGGTTGGAAACAGCCTTCGCACGCTCCACGGAGGTGCCATCGTCAGCGTAAAAGAAGAAAGGGGGCTTCGCTTTGAGTGATCCTAGGCGGGATCGGAAAGAGCTTGCGCTACGGCGCAAGCGGAAATGTGCGAAGAGTTGGCCCGTCGGACGATCTCCAGAATCTCTTCAGGTTTTCCATAGTAACCGGTGCCTCGGCCAGGCCTCGTTACTCTAAAGAAGACTTCATTGAGTTCGACATCATCGCCTCGAAATGGCCTGCTGCCGGTTTCGTGGACGGCACCTTAAGCTTTCATAGCTCGCTCCTCGAATGTGAT
>NZ_JAXBMB010000025.1:0-31591 GCF_033963905.1 Cognatiyoonia sp. IB215182 | reverse complement strand
CGTGCGATCCATGGCGAGGAATGCTGCGACCTCACCAATCGTCGGTGGGTCAGGACGGTTGAGTGCCATCAATAGAGAAAACTGCCCTTGTTTAATGTCAAAGGGTCGAAAGGCGTTGTCAAATCGCCGGGCGAGGGCACGCGCCGCGCGCTGCGCACGAAAGCAGAGGCACCGGTCGCGAACCTCGATTGTGTCGCCGTAGGATAATTCGGTCTGCATTCTTTTATGTTGATATCAACGTAAATAAATGTCAAGTTTGTGAATATCGCTACTCGACTCAGAAGACACGTAGGATCCAGAGGATGAATAGTGGACTAAAAGCTCATCTGTGTATCGCCTTCAGTATGCAGGGTGGGGCCGGAAGGCGGTTCCATCAGTTTCCATTACCAACTGTGCAGGTCGGTCATGTTCAGCCAGTTGGGAGGATGTATTGAGGATGCTGTTGTCGGGAAAGAATGCGGTCATCTATGGGGCCGGTGGAAGTATCGGTCGACACGTAGCGGCAGCGTTCGCGCGCGATGGTGCGGCTGTCTATCTCTGCGGTCGGAATGCCGGATCCCTTGAAGCCGTTGCCGATGGCATTCACGCCGAGGGTGGGATTGCGACCGTCTCGACTGTCGATGCTCTGGATGCGGGCGCAGTTAGTGATCATGCCAATGAAATCGAGGCCTCGGCAGGCCCTATCGACATCTCGTTCAACCTGATCGGTGTTACGGATGATCAGGGCACTGAACTGACCAAGATGTCGAAGGCGGATTTTCTTCGGCCAATCGCCATCGGTGCTGAAGCTCACTTCAATACCGCAACTGACGCTGCCCGCAAAATGGAAGCGCGGGGATCCGGCGTCATTCTGGCCCTGACTGCCACACCTTCCCGCTTGGCGCTTCCGTTGGTCGGTGGTTTTGGTGCTTATTGCTGCGCCATTGAAGGGTTCTACCGGGGGCTGGCGGCAGAGGTAGGTCCCGTCGGTGTTAGGGTGGCTTGGCTACGCTCAGCCGGCTCACCAGAGACTTTCGCAGACGATGTCGCCGCCGATGAACGCGGTGACCAGGCCGGTATCGCGGAGTCCGATTATCTTGAGCAGATGAAGAACGACACGTTGCTGAAGCGCTTTCCTCGTGCGGAGGAGGTCGCTGACGCTGCAGTACTCGCTGCCTCCGACCGTGCAACAGCAATGACGGCATCGGCCATCAACGTGACCTGCGGGCAGATCGTAGACTAACGGGACATCAGCTGAAGGTCGTAGTCCGAGTTCGGGGGAGCAAGGCGCTGTTGGCAGAGGCTCAAGTTCACTGGTTTGATATGAGGGAGAGGTTGCTGACATGACGGCTTCGGACGCAAGTGAAATCAAAAAGCTTGTCCTGAGATGGCAGACGGCCATCTGCGAGAGTGATCTTCGGACTGTATTGGCCTGATCACTCGGACGACATCGTCATGTACGATGTGCCAGAGCCGTTGATGATTGAGGGCCTTGCCGCCTATCGGGAAGGATGGGAGCTTTTCTTTGCGCATAATTCACCCGGTCCAGACCGGTTTCGCGTTGAAAACCTGAAGATTGTCGCAGGCGATACCGTTGCTTTCGCGCATGGCCTTCTAACCATCGGGGGCGGTCCGGACGCTCACTGTCGCCTCACCCTTTGTTTCGAAAAGGTCAGAGGAAAGTGGCAATTCTCTCACGAGCATCATTCCATGCCGATATGCCTGGAGTGAAGCGAGGCAACGGTGCCAAGCTGTTGGCGCTTCCCTTGGCTAAAGGTGCCTTGTCTGCGTCGGAGCCTCCCACCAATTGTCGTTTAGGCCATCCATCCAATTGACCGGCGCTTCACTGAGTGCTTCGTCATCAACATCGTCAAGTGTCGCGATGGCTACGGCCACGTAAGCGCCTCCGAGTTCAGGAATATCGCCCTCGCTGAACAGACGTACACCACACTTCCCGCAAAAACAGTGCGCGTTGATACTCTGGCCGCTGGCATCATACCGCCTGAGCCATTTGTGGCCTCTGGTAATACGAAACGCATCTGGCGTTGCGGCCGCCGTCCAGTTCCGCGTTTTGCGGCAGAACGTGCAATTGCAGCGGTTCGTCCCTTCCGACAGATCAATATCCGTCTCAAAAGCGATTGCGCCACAGTGGCAGCTTCCATGATAGGTCTTTCGCATGCTGATGGTCCTGCCCGGCAATCATTCCAATCGTGTGCTGAGTATAGCGACCGTTCCCAGGCATGGTCAGGGACAAACCCAATCTGTGCTGACAGTCAGGGTCAGCAGACATTCGTATCTAGCCTCCAACGCAATTGCTCCATATTGGCTGCGACGATATGTGCGAGGCGAGGTTTTCAACTGTTAGGACCACGAGCATGGACCGCTTTGATCTCGGAGCACTTCGGCAAATGCAGGAGCTGTCGCAGCGTGTGTGCGCGATCGGTCCCGATCTGCTGAATGCGGAAGCAACTGTGGGTGAATTGGCGTGGAACTGGGGAAAGGACTGCGACACGCTTCAACCTTATTGGCGGCAACGACTTTGGGGAGAAGCTGGCAACATCGCAGCTTGGGCGTGGGTTGTTCTGCCCTACGGAGTCGAGAAACCCGATGGTGGATTGCGCAAAAATGAAGTCGCCAAACTCATTTGGCAAACCTATCCTGGGCGTCCAAACCTGATCGATGCTGTTTTTGATTGGTTTGAGGATGTGGCACAAGGTCTCGACAAAAGCGTGATTCTACAGACCGCAGATGATGTGGCTCGACGAATTGCCGAACAGCGCGGCTTTGCATTCGATGAAGAAGACGGTGCCGAAGATGGGTATTGGACCCAGTTCAACATGCGGTCGCTTGATGATATCGAAACGCCAGAATTGCCTGACGGTTTTCGATTTCTGACTGCCGAAGACGTTACCCGACGCGAGATTGTAGACGTGCATCAGGCGTCCTGGAACTCTTCGATCTTTACCGAAACGTCACTCAGACGGCTTGAGAGCATGTGGCCGTACCGGAAAGAACTGCATGTGTTTGTTCAAGCGCCGAGTGGCCTGGTGGTCGCTAGTGCGATCATATGGTTTGATGAGTTTTGTCTCGTCGCGGAATTTGAGCCAGTCGGAACCCATCCGGATTATCGCCGGATAGGGCTAGGGCGTGCGCTGCAGCTGTACGGCATGCAAAAGGTCAAAGCACTTGGCGGGGAAACCATGCTCGTTGCATGTCTCGGTGGCGCTGCGCACCCCGCTGCAAGAAACCTCTACACTAGTGTCGGTTTTCGCGAAATCGGTCGCGACTATCCAATGAAAAAATAGAACCAGGGGTATGCATGTACATCATCATTGGTGGCACAGGCAACGTCGGTTCGGCGACAGCGCGGGCTTTGTTGGTTCGCCATAACAGAACCAACGGCTGCTTATGCAGCCTCAATCTCAGGTAGCTTCACATCAGCTTCCCTGAGTTGGCGTGCGACAATCTCATTGAAAGTCTTGTCGGGATTTGTTTCGGCCAACATTCCGACCTTTATCCAAAACTCAGCCTGCGCATTAATCGACCTACACATAACAGTGCTGGCCTTGCGGATATCTTCATGTAGTCCGTCACCGATCTTTACGATGCCCATTGATGCGTCTCCTCACTAAAGATATACGAAACGTGTATGATTCATATAAGTCTTCGTCTACCCCCAGTATAGGGAGAGAACGCCAGATGGATAGCTATATCAATGTGCCAGTAGCCCCGCCCGCAAAAGACGCACGCAGGACTGAAAGCATCAAACTCTACGGACCGGACGCCTTCGAGGGGATGCGTAGAGCTGGTGCGTTAACCGCTGCCTGTCTGGACGGCGTGGCTGATCTGATCCGTCACGGCACCCCGCTATCAGACATCAACACTTATGTGTTGGACTTTGCAGTTTCATATGATGCGATACCTGCAACCCTTGGATACAAGGGCTACAAATATGCCTGCTGCACATCGGTGAATCACGTTGTTTGTCATGGCTTCCCCAATGAGAAGAAGTTGCGTGATGGCGATCTCGTCAACGTCGATGTAACGTTGATCCATGAAGGTTGGTACGGCGATTCAAGCCGAATGTATGCGGTAGGCAAGCCAAAGCGAGCGGCTGAGCGGCTTATCCAGATTACGTATACAGCTATGATGCGTGGGATCGGCGTAGTGCGTCCCGGTGCTCGTCTTGGCGACATCGGCCATGCTATCCAGTCCTATGCGCAGTCTCAGCGGTGTTCGGTTGTCCGCGACTTCTGTGGCCATGGCATCGGTCAGGTTTTCCATGACTCCCCCAACATTCTGAACTTCGGAAGAGCCGGGGAAGGATTAGAACTGCGGGAGGGTATGATTTTTACGGTGGAACCGATGATTAATCTGGGGCGTGGCGACGTAAAGATGCTGGCAGACGACTGGACGGCTGTGACCCGAGACAAGTCCTTGTCAGCACAGTTTGAGCATTCAATTGGCGTGACTGCTGACGGGTTTGAAATATTCACCGGATCAACAAAGGGCCTTCATGCACCCGGTGTTGAGCTTGAAGAAACCACGACATAGCTGCCATATTCTGCCATCAATGCGGCAGCTTTCTCCTCTGGCGCATCGTCCCGAAATCTGAAGAGAACAATGTGCTTTATCACGCGTGCACCTACTCGGCCTCGGCGAGAAGTGCGGGCACATCTAGCGGCTTCAGATCCATAACCAGGTTTCCAGCTGCGTCGCGAGGCCAGTCCGCTTGCGGGCGATCCCGATAGAGCTCGATACCGTTACCGTCTGGGTCATCGAGATAGACCGCCTCGGAGATCCCATGATCTGTCGCGCCGCTGAGCTGGATGCCTGCCTCCAGGACTCTGCGTGTCGCAACGCCAAGCGCCTTGCGATCAGGATGGAGGATCGCTGCATGGTAGAGACCTGTGTGCCCGGGGGGTGCCGGCGTGCCACCTCTGCTTTGCCACGTGTTGAGGCCAATATGGTGGTGGTAGACATTGCCATCCGGCATGCGCGCGCCAAGAAATGCCGCAGCGTTTCTGATCCGCGCCTGAAGATGAAACCCCAAGACACCTTCATAAAACGCGATTGCGCGATCCAAATCGGCCACGCTCAAATGCACGTGGCCAATACCTGTCCCAATCGGTGCCTGATAGGTCACGCCGCGGCAGCCTTGATGTCCGCGGCCAGGGTGTCCACGAAACCGTCCATCGTTGCTTCGCCCATGTCGACGGCCTTCGCCCCGCCTCCGGCGATAATCGTGACATCGGTGATGCCAATCGCTTCGAGGACCACACGCAGGTATTGCGGCGCAATATCACGATGCGCGATGGGCGAGCCCTCGGTGTAGACACCACCTGAGGCGATGAGCACTGTCGCCTTCGTGTCCGTCACAAGGCCCATACCGTTCATGCCGAGCGTCATGCCTTTGCGAACGATGTGGTCGATCCACGCTTTGAGGATTGCAGGCACGTTATAATTGTAGACCGGGGTGCTGATGGCAATCTCGTCGGCATCCAGCACCTCTTGAGCGAGCGTATCAGACAGTGCCAGCGCCGCTTTATCCGCATCAGTCTGCTCAGGTGGCGGCGTAAAATACGCTTTCAGCCAAGGACCGGTCACAAACTCGAGGCCGGTGTATGTGAGGTCCCTGCGCCGGACTTCGCCATCCGGGTGCGCAGCTTTCCAATCTGCAACAAAACGATCGGTCATTGTTCTAGAGACTGACGCTGGTCCACGGGGGCTGCTGTCGATCACGAGAAGCTTGGGCATGCTACCATCCTTTGATTGTGCGGTGCGAAGCGCACCGAGAAACACTTTGATGACAGCAATATCGCCTGTTCTACTTTCAATGAAAGTGATGTAAATGTGATGATCTCCATCATCAGAAGAGATGCTTATGATCTCTGCTCTTACCCTCGAACAGTTACGTGTTGTCGTCACCGTTGTGGACGAAGGCAGCTTTTCCGCGGCAGCGCGCGCCTTGGGACGTGTTCAGTCAGCGATTAGCCAATCTGTTTCCACGATTGAGGAAATCCAAGGCGTCACGATCTTTGATCGCTCCGCCTATCGTCCGACGCTGACGGAGACTGGCCGTGTGTTGGTCGATCAAGCACGACATGTGTTGGCGTCCGCCGCGCGGTTTGAACGCATCGCACAAGGGGCTTCCGAGGGACTTGAGGCCGAGCTAAGACTTACAATCGATCCGCTTGTGCCGAGCGAGCCACTTCTGCGTGCTTTGCAAGATCTTCGCGACCACTATCCAGACCTACCGATTTCATTTTCGACAGAAGCACTGGGTGGACCTTTGCGTCGTGTGCGGGACGGAACAGCGGCCCTTGGGGTTTGCACCCTGCTGCCCACAGTTCCCGACGATGTACAGGTCTACGCCTTGATGCGCACGCATATGCTCCCCGTTGTCGCCAGATCCCACCCGCTCGCCTCGCTAGCACGACCTGCAACAGCGATGGACCTTGCTGATCATGTGCAGCTCGTTTTGTCGGATCCCGACAATCCAAGCGGTCCGAACTTCGGGTTGGCCAGCCCGCGCGTTTGGAGGTTCGCCGACCTCAATCGTCGCTTGGACTTTCTTGCCGCAGGCTTTGGTTGGTGCCGCATGCCAGAACACATAGTCGCCGCGTATCTGGCCGACGGCACACTCGTCCGGATCGAAGTAGAAGAAGATACAGCTCCAAAAGAAGGTCTCCCGATCTATGCGACGCACCTTCGTCAGCACACCTGCGGACCGGCGACCCGGCTCTTGCTGGATCGCTTGCAATTTCATGCGGAGTATCGGGCCGTGACTCTGGCCGCGAACTAGACCTTGGCTGCGCCCCTGGCAACGACGTGATCCGGTTCGCGTCTACGGCACCAATTGGCAAGACGATCAACGACCTGCACCGCGAATGAGAACATTGACAGTCGATTGCCCCAACACGACGGCCCTTTCAACCGACATCCCGAATTTGAAGACCCATTCGCTTTCATTCTATTGGCGGCTGTCCAAAGATTGGGCCGGGTTGGGTTTTGACCAAGTTGCAGGCCGACGCATTTGTTACGCTCGACTCGGCGCTAGCGCGGTCGGTCGAAAGTCTGGTTCAAATTGGGCGGTTCGATAACTTGTTCTCCTGAAGCCTGCGCTGCGGCAAGACCTGCAGATTTCTCACCGGGGTTTCAGTCTTGGATGCTGGCGGCCCAGAGCCGACCTTGAGCACCTTGTTTGGATGCTGCGGTCGCACCCCGCATTGCGGACCTTCGCTGCAGGAGCAGAAAACATCGGCACTTGCAGGTTAGGAGCGCGGGACTTTTCAGCCGTTCAAGACAGGTCCGTTAACGATCGCTTGGCTGCAATCTCCGCCCTTGCAGTGGGATTGTTTATGCAAAGCGCTTAGACGATTGAAAACCCAACCGCCTCATCTTGTGCACCCCTACGCAGAGCTAAGCGTCCTCCAGAACTTTACGCGCAACGCGAAAGCACTCAAGCGCTTGAGGGACGCCGCAGTAAATCCCGATGACATGAATAATTGCGCGAATTTCGTCTGTGGTGACACCATTATTGATCGCGCCGCGGCAATGGATTTCCCACTCGTGCATCTTGCCCAATGCTCCGATCATCGACAGGTTCATCATCGAACGTGTCTTGGCGTCGATCACCTCATCGCCCCAGCCGAACCCCCAACACCATGCTGTCATCGCCTCTTGAAAGGGGCGGGTAAAATCATCAGCGGAGGCGAGGTTCTTTTCAACGTATTCCGCCCCCAGCGTGGCTTTGCGTTGCTCTAGTCCCTTTAAGAAAAGATCTTCGTCAAATGCGCTCATCTCTTATCCCTTCAACCGTATTGCGACGTTTTTCGTCTGCACATAATTCCACAAGGCTTCGCGGCCCTTTTCGCGGCCATAGCCGGATTTACCGTAGCCGCCGAAAGGCGTCTCTACTCCGCCTGCGTACCATTCATTCACAAAAACCTGACCTGCGCGCAGGTGCCTCGCGGCCCGCGTTGCCCGATCAAGGTTGCTGGTAAAGACACCGCCGACCAATCCATAGGCTGTGTTGTTGGCGATCTTGATGGCCTCGTCGTCGGACGAGAATTTCAAAACGGACAGAACTGGCCCGAACACTTCCTCATTTGCGACGGTCATATCAGGGGTCACGTCGGTCAGGATGGTTGGCTCAAGGAATGCGCCGGGGATGTTCAATTTGCGCCCGCCTGTCGCGACCTTGGCCCCTTGCATCTCAGCGTCGCTCACCATTTGTGCGGCGCGGTCGCGCTGACCTTCGGATACCATCGCGCCCATTGTCGGCCCGAATTCAGGCTGCTCGACACCGGGTTTCACGGTCAAGGATTGTGCCACGCCGACCATGCGATCAACCAGTTCATCATGAACGCTGTCATGGACAATCACCCGGCTCATTGCAGAGCAAACCTGTCCCGCGTTGAAATAGATGCCCCACCGCACATCGTTTTCAAACGCCGCGAGATCGGCGTCATCATGGACGATGGCCGCGGACTTGCCGCCAAGTTCCAGCACGCATGGCACGACATTCTGAGCGGCAGCCGTCGCAATGGCGATGCCTGTTGGCACCGATCCCGTAAAGACGATCTGGTTCACATGCGGGTGCGCGGACAGGGCCGCCCCCGTCTGATGGCCCAAGCCGCACAGGATATTCACCGCGCCTTTGGGCAAGCCCACAGCCTCGGCCGCTTGGGCGAACCATGCATTGCTGAGCGGTGTGAGTTCGGGTGTTTTGATAACGCAGGTATTGCCCGTGGCGAGGGCGGCCGACAGGGACCGTGCCGTCATTTCAACGGGATAGTTCCAGGGGATGATTTGGGCGGACACGCCAAAGGGCTCGTAGGTGGTGAAGTCGAAATAGTCTTTGCCAAGCGGGATCGAACGGCCTTCGACGGTTTCAGCCTGATTGCCATAATATTCGAAATAGCGCGCGGCCCCTTCGACTTCGATCCGCGCCTCCCAAAGGGGCTTGCCCTGTTCGAGCGTCAGAACGGGCGCAATCTCGTCGATGTGGTCCAGAAGGTAGCGGCCCATGGCCCGCACCATCCGGCCCCGTTCAACGGGGCGCAGATCCGACAAGGCGCCGGACAGGTGGACCCGACGGGCCGCCATGACCGCACGGTCCACATCGCCGGCATCGGCAAGCGCCTGTTCGGCCAGCTTTTCACCGGTTCCGGGGTTGATCACGTCGATGCGGCCGGCTCCGCCATCACACCACGTGCCATCAATGTAATTTTGCCAATAGGTCTTCATGTCGGTTTGATCCGGTGTTGGTAGAGGTGATCGTAATGCGGTTTCATCCGCCTGTGGACTCGGCGCACCCGTTCGGGGGCGTCCACCACTTCGACGTATCGGCGCACCTGTGCCGTCAGGCCGGTTGATTGCGCCAGATTGGCGTGAAAGCTGCCCCCATCCCACCACGAATGGGCCGACGGATCCCCGCCCGGGGTCCATGACATTGCCTTAGGAAGAAACGGGATGCCCACCGCGTCGCAGAACGCCGCGACCATGGCGTCGGGATCTTCAAGCAGATCGTCGCTGTCGATGACAGGGGGCGGCGTGCCGCTCAAGGCGGTCAGCAGGTCGAACAGGGCGCGTTGTTCGGGAAACCCGACCTCAAGCTCATCAAAATCGGGCCACTTGTTGTACATGCTCGAAATCGTCTTGGCCGGATCGCGGATCAGGAAGGCATGGGTAAAATGCCCGAGAAATTCCTGCGTCCACATGTGGTTGATGTAATGCGGAAAGTCCTTGAGAAAGACAGGGCCAGTCGCGGCGCGGTTCTGAATATCATCCCACACGCTTTCGATCGTCAGACCCTTGGTCGTTTTCTCCCCGTCCTTGAAACGGGGCCAAAGCGGGTCTTCGCCCTGATACCATGCCTCGCCGAAAGGCTCATGCAGACAGTCGAGATCGCCACGCTGGCGCATCATCCATTCAAACGCCGTCGATGTGGATCGTGGGATGGCCCAAAGTGCTACGATTTTATGCATGGAGGCTCTCCAGCAGCATGCTTTGTGGCGTGGTCGGCGCGATCCGCAGGTCTTTCATGATCCGCCAATACAGTGCTGTATCATGGCCGATCACAGGCTTGCCCAAACGGGCTTCCATCGCGCGGGCCAGATGCAGGGGGCGTTGTGGCAGACCCGACGGACCAGAGCGGAAATTGCACATTCCGTTGATCAGATAGGCATCGGCGTCGGGGGCCTTTTCGGCGACAAAATCGAAACTGCGCTCAAACAGATCGCCCTCGAATATCCAACGTTTGGCATTGACGGTATCCTGATCGGGGAACCAGCCCTGATCGACGAAGTTGCCCGCCCAAAGCACATCGAACCCGGCCTCGCGCAGGAAGCCTTCGGTGCCTTGCCACCAGTCGGGCCAATGGTAGGCCGCGTTCAGCGCGACCTTTTCGACGTTCATGTGGCGCAAAGCCTCGACCATGGCATAGCCCGCCATGTGAAACCGCGTTTCGTACTTGTCGGACAGATCCGCACAATGCTGGCGAATGCCCTCTACGCCTAGTCCGCTGGCATGGACCCAGTTTGACCCGACTTGCCCGCAGACATCCACGCCATTGCGGGCCATGCAATGCACAAAGTCATCCATCATGCCGAAGTTCGCTTTGCGCTGGTCCAGTCCATGGGCGTAATCGGGCACATGCAGCATCCAGCCGTGCACCCCTACACTGTCGGGCGACATGCGCAAGAAATCCGAGGGGGCCGCATCATAGTCAAAGGGAGGGCAGGTAAACCCGACCTGATGCGGGAACAGCTTTTGGTCTGCCGTCCATTGCGTTGGCATTAAGGTATCAGCCATCAATGGCGTCTTTCATCCAGCGTTGGAGGTGCATCACGGGATGTTCGGAATTGACCCCGCCTTTGGGGTCCACCACCAACGGGCCGGGCTTGTAGCCGCGTGACTGCAAACCCCGCTGCACGCTTTCGACCAGATGGATGTCTTCTTCCACGGTGGTCGCGCGGTCCTGCTTGGCCAACAGGCGGATCTTTTCATCGTCGATCCCGCCTACCGAATACCAGCCTCGCCAGACGATCACGTGGTCTTTGTCCACGGCGCGCCAGTGATAGGTGTTCAACACATTGCCGGGGTAGACCTGAAACGACACCATCGGCCAGAGGAACCAACTGGAGTATTCGTGTGCATGCTCGAACCCCGAGTTGATGTCGTAGGTCATCTGGTCCAACGCCTGACATTCTGTTGTGTGGCGCAAACACATGCCCTGGGGCTGGATGTCATAGGTTTCCGGTTTCACAACGCCATTGGCAAAGGTCGGGTGGTTTAACGAGCAATGGTAGCATTCTGAATAATTCTCGACCGAGACTTTCCAGTTGCAGTTTTCGGGAATTTCCACCCATTCAAGCGGCTTCAGATCGGCCCAGTTGGGCACCCACTCTTCCAGCTCAGCCCGTGCGCCCGGAAACCATGTTTCCATGGGGTCCGCATCGGGATCGAGGTTCACGAAGACAAAGCCAAGGAACTCTTCGACCCTGACCTCGGTCAGGCAAACGGATGATTTGTCAAACCCATCAACGGCCTTCAGGTTCGGGCCGGCCCGCAATTCTCCTGTCAGCTCGTAGGTCCAGGCGTGATAGGGGCAGACGACGACCCGCGTTGTCCCTGATCCGCTGACCAATTGATGAGCACGGTGCTGGCAGACGTTGTAGAAGACACGGATCTTCCCGTCTCGGCCGCGGATTGCAAACAGGCTTTCTCCCGCGATTTCAAACGTGGCGTAGGCGCCGACCCCCTCTAGTTCGGACGCATGGCATCCGAATTGCCAGGTGCGCGCCAGCAGCCCTGCGCATTCCACCTCGAACACGGTGGCGTCGGTATAATATCGCGCATCAAGCGACCGGATCGGTGCCGTCATCTATCCTCCGCATAATATAGGCCAAGCTGGTGCCGGCGTTTGTGAAAGGTCTCGACTCGTTTGGGGATTTCGTCGCTCGCGACGGCAATCACAAAGGACAAAAGCGTTTCAAGCAGGGCAATGGTGCCGATGGACGAGGGGAAAAACTGCGGCGTGTCCACGGAGACGACAAACCCGTGATCCGCACCGCGCAGGATCGGGCTGGCCGGACTGTCGGACAATGCGATGATCGTCATGCCTTGTTCGCGGGCGATCTCGACCGCTTCGACGACTTCTGTGCGGTAGGGCTTGAATGTCATCGCGACGAGCACGTCGCGGCCATCGGCCCAGGCCAGATCATCGACAGGGGTCGACCCCGGCCGCGGGATCGCGTGGAATTCCGTCATGCCTGTCGAGGCGAGGTAGGTGAAATTCCGCGCCGCGGAATTATTCACGCCAACCCCGAGCGTGAAGACCCGCCGCGCAGCCCAGATCGCCTCGGCGGCGGCCTTGAGATCGTCGGTTGAAATTGCGGCGAATGTGTCTTCGATATTGCGCAGCGCATCGTTGATCATATCCGCATAAAGCCCGCCCAGATCGCCCGATTTGCGGATGTCCTGCAACCAGCGCGCACGGTCGGGAAAGTCGGCAGCACCTCGGCGGATCGCGTCGCGGAAAGGGGTGCGGAAATCCTCGTAGCCAACAAAGCCCACCTGGCGTGCCATCCGCACCACGGTGTTGGGCTTGACGTTGGCTGCCTGCGCAATCTCGCGCACCGTCGAAACCCCTACATCGCGCGGGTTTTCCAACACATAGGTGGCCGCCTTGCGGGCTTCGGGTGTCAGGTCGGGCAGCTCTTTGGCCAGCCGTTCCAGAATCGTGCTTGATACATTTGTCCCATTCATGATTGACGATGGTATTTTTGTTTGCTTAGCCTGTCGAGGGGAAAAAGCGACTCGATTGAAAGGGATTGTTGTGGCAACTGAGTTTCCATCGACTGCACGTGTGGTCATCGTTGGCGGTGGCGTCATGGGTGTGGGCCTGGCCTATCATCTGGGCCACGAGGACTGGGGCGACGATACCATTCTGCTGGAAAAGGCCGAGCTGACATCGGGCAGCACCTGGCATGCGGCGGGCCAGATCACCCATTCGACATCCAGCTTCGGGTTGGGCAAATGCGTTGACTACAACATCGGGCTTTATTCCGGCGGGCTGGGGGCCGAGACGGGCCAGCCTGTCACATGGCACGGCTGCGGATCCTTCCGGCTGGCCTATACGACGGATGAAATGGACTGGCTGCGGCACACGCTGTCCGTCGGGCGCTCCCTTGGGTTCAATATCGAATTGGTAGGCCCTGACAAAGTGGCCGAGCTGCATCCGTTCTACAATCTCGATGGCGTTTTGGGTGCCCTGCACACGCCAGATGACGGCCATGTCGACCCCACGAACGTGACAATGGCGATGGCGGCGGGCGCCCGCCAAAAGGGCGTCAAAATCATCCGTCAATGCCGCGCGACCAACATCACGCAATTGCCTTCGGGTGAATGGCAAGTCGAGACGGATAAAGGCACGATTACTTGCGAACATGTTGTTAACGCGGGCGGCACCTATGCCCGCCAGATAGGCGAATGGTCAGGCCTGCAACTTCCGATGACGTCGATGACGCACCATTATTTTGTCACCGAGCCTGTTCCGGAGTTCGAGGCGCTTGAGGCCGAGTTGCCCGTGATCCGCGACGACAAGAAGGTCTCAGGCTACATCCGTATGGAGCAGAAACGCGGATTGATCGGGATTTACGAGAAGGAAAACCCCAACTCCGTCTGGCACGACCATTGCCCGTGGGACTATGAAAACTGGCTGTTCGATGCCGATTATGACCGCGTTATGCCCTACCTTGAAGAAAGCCTGAACCGCATGCCAATTTTCGCTGAGCTGGGTATTCAACGCGAGGTCCACGGCGCGATCAGCCACCCGCCGGATGGCAACCCGCTTATTGGCCCGGCACCGGGCGTGCGAAATTACTGGTGCTGTTGTGGGACGCAGATCGGCATCGGCTGGGGGCCGGGACTGACCCGCGAATTGGCCCGCTGGATGGTGCATGGCGCGGCGGATATTTCCATGCGCGAGTATGACCCGCGCCGCTTTGGCAGCTATGCCACGAAGGACTGGCAAGTGGTGAAAGCCGAGGAAGACTACTGCCTGCGCCACGAGATCCCGTTCCCGCATTTCAACCGGCTGGCGGGGCGCCCGATCAAACCCTCGCCTTTGCACGACCTTCTGAAATCCAAGGGCGCGGTGCATGAAGAAGTCTACGGTTTTGAGCGCCCGCGCTTCTTTGCCAAAGGCATCGCGCAAGAGGACCATTATTCCTTTAATCGCACCCCTGTGGATGACGTTGTCGCCGCCGAGGTCAAAGCCGTGCGGGAGGCGGTCGGGATCATGGACGTCACGGCCTTCACCAAGGTTTTGGTCGAAGGGCCCGACGCCTACGCCCTGCTCGATAGGCTGACCGCAAACCGGATGCCGCAAAAGGTCGGGTCCATCACGCTAACACATATGCTCAACCGCGCGGGGCGGATCGAGTTGGAAACGACCATCGTGCGCATGGCCGATGATGCGTTCTATCTGGTGTGTGCCGCCTTCTTTGAACAGCGCCTGCTGGACCATCTGCACCAGAACCGCGCGGGCGAGGATGTGACAATTGCCGCGCTGTCTTCTGACTGGTCGGCGCTGTCGCTCAACGGACCCAAAGCGCGCGATGTGCTGGCGGCTTGCACTAATGCGGATCTGTCCAATGCCAGTTTCCGCTGGCTGTCGGCGCAACAGATATCTGTCGCAGGCCACGATATCTGGGCCTTTCGTATGTCCTATGCAGGCGAATTGGGCTGGGAATTTCACATGCCTGCCGCCGCCTGCCTTGATGTTTACAACGCCCTTTGGGCCGCGGGCGAGGTGCATGGCATTGCCGATTACGGGAGCTTCGCGATGAACGTGATGCGCTTGGAAAAGGGTTTCAAAGGTGCGGGGGAGTTGACCAACGAAGTGACGCTGGCCGAGGCAGATGTGCTGCGCTTCGCGCGCACCGACAAAGACTATCTTGGCCGTGACAAGACGCTGAACAGTGATCTGCCATGGGTCTGCGCCTATCTGGAAATTGAACCGGACGGCGTGGCCGACGGACATGGCGGAGAGCCAGTGCTGCACAATGGACAGGTTGTCGGATCGACTGCGTCGGTGGCCTTTGGGCCGACGGTTGGCAAGATACTCGCCTTTGCCTACGTCAAACCAAGCGCCGCTCACCCTGATACCTCCCTAGAGGTCGTCATCCATGGAGTGCCGCGATCTGCCCGTGTCTTGGTAGAACCCGCTTATGATCCGCAAAGTCTTCTGCCACGAACCGATGCAGCCCGTGAGGCGGCGGAATGACCCTTCCCGATACGATGACGGCGATGGTCACGATGGGGCATGGCGATCTTGACCAAATGGTGCTGCGCACCGACTGGCCACGCCCTGACCCCGCCGCCGGAGAGGTCCTGATCCGTGTCGGGGCCTGCGGGCTGAACAATACAGACGTGAACACCCGTTCGGGCTGGTATTCAAAGACCGTGACAGACGCCACAACGGGGGGGGCGTTTGATGAGGTGGGTGAAGAAGACCCTACGTGGGGCGGCGCACCGATCACCTTTCCGCGGATTCAGGGCGCGGATGTCTGCGGCGAAATTGTAGCCGTCGGCGCAGGCGTTGATGCTGCGCGCATTGGCGAACGGGTCATTACGGATGGCTGGCTGCGCGATGAACGCGATCCCGATGATATGAACAAGACCAGATATTTCGGGTCCGAGCGCGACGGGGGGTTTGCCGAATACACCACAACGCCAGCCAGCAACGCGTTGGCCGTTGCGTCGGATCTGTCGGATGCAGAACTCGCCACGTTTTCATGTTCGTATTCCACGGCCGAAGGCATGTTGACCCGCGCCCAAGTTGGAGCAAGCGATACCGTTTTGGTGCCCGGCGCTTCTGGTGGCGTCGGCGGTGCATTGGTGCAGCTGGCCAAACGGCGTGGCGCCCGAGTGATCGCAATGGCGTCGGACGCCAAGCACAAAGACGTGGCAACCTTCGGCCCAGACAAGCTGCTGCCCCGCGCACCCGAAAACCTGCGGGCGGCATTGGGCGATGAAAAGGTCACCGTCGTCGCAGATGTTGTTGGCGGCCCATACTGGCCGGCCCTGATCGACATCCTCGAACGCGGGGGGCGCTATACTTGCTCCGGCGCGATTGCCGGGCCGATGGTTGAGCTGGACCTGCGCACCTTCTACTTGCGTGATCTGACCTTTACCGGCTCAACGGTGATCACGCCCGAGGTGATGCCAAACCTGATCCGTTACATCGAACGGGGTGTCATCAAACCCGCGCTCGCCGCCACATACCCGCTGGATCGACTGCGCGAGGCGCAGGCCGCCTTTATCGCCAAAACGCACACCGGCAACATCGTGGTCTGCCCATGAAAATCACCCGCATCCGTATCTACAAAACAGACCTGCCCTATGTCGGCGGGGCCTATGTTTGGGGCGCGGGCAATGCGATCGAAACGGCGCGCGCCAGCGTGGTCGTCATCGACACCGATGCGGGCTTGCAGGGCTGCGGTGAATTCACACCTTGTGGCGAAAACTACATGGTGGCCCATTCCGAGGGTGTCGAAGCCTTTGCCCGCCTCGCGGCGTCAAAACTGCTGGGCGAAGACCCGCGCCAAGTTGCGCGCATCGAGCAGCTTATGGATCATACGGTGCAAGGGCACGGGTATGCCAAGGCTCCGTTTGATGCGGCCTGCTGGGATATTTTGGGGCAGGCCTGCGGTCAGCCCGTCTGGATGTTGTTGGGTGGCAAGCTGACCGACGGCGCCCCGATGTACCGCGTGGCCCCGCAAAAGGCGACGGATGCAACACTCGCTGAAATGGAGCGCTATCGCAGCGACGGATACCAGCAATTCCAGATCAAGGTCGGAGGCGATTGGGCCGCAGATATCGACAGGATCACAGCAGGTGTCGGGCTGCTGAAATCGGGCGAGAAGGCGATGGCAGACGCCAATCAAGGATGGCGTGTGGACAATGCCATCCGTGTGGCCCGTGCAACCGCTGATCTGGACTACATCCTCGAACAGCCCTGCAGGACTTATGAGGAATGCCAGCAAGTCCGGCGCATTGCCCAGCAACCCATGAAGTTAGACGAATGCGTAACGGGGATGGCTGCAGCTCAACGCATTGTCGCGGATCGCGGGGCCGAAATTTGCTGCCTGAAACTTTCAAACCTCGGCGGCATTTCAAAGGCCCGCCGCGTGAGGGACTTCCTGGTCGAGAACCGCATCCCGGTCGTCTCTGAGGATACCTGGGGCGGTGAGATTACAACCGCCCTCGTTGCGCATTTCGCAGCCTCGACCCCGCCTGAATACCTGCAGAACACCACCGACCTGATGCACTACAACACCCGGTCTACCGGCATTGGCGGAGCGTGGTCCGAGGGCGGAAAACTCTATGCGCCAGATACGTCGGGCCTTGGGGTAACAGCTGATTTCGAAAGCCTCGGCGCGCCTGTTTCGGAGTATGCCCTTTGAAAATCACCCGCCTCTCTGTCTATCACGTCGATCTGCCGCTTGAGCATCCTTATTGGCTGTCCGGTGGACGGTTAAAGTTTGAAACGCTGGATGCGACGTTTGTGAAAATCGAGACCGACGCAGGCATCATTGGTTGGGGTGAAGGGACGCCGTGGGGGCACACCTATGTGCCCGCGCACGGGCCTGGTATCCGCGCCGGGATTGAGACGATGGCCCCGTTTATCACGGGCCTTGATCCGCGCCGCCTGTTGGATGTCGAACGGGCGATGGACCTTGCGCTGCCTGGTCATCTTTACGCCAAAAGCCCGATTGATATGGCCTGTTGGGATATTGCGGGGCAAGCCGCGGGGCTGCCGATTGCCGATTTGATGGGGGGCGGCTCACGCACGCCGCGCCCGATCGCGTCCTCTGTGGGGGCGAAGACAGTGGCAGACACCCGCGCCGTGATCGACCGCTACCGTCAGCGTGGATATATCGCGCATTCGGTGAAAATCGGCGGTGATGTGGAACGTGATATTGCCCGTATTCGAGATGTGGAAAGCCTGCGGCAACCGGGCGATATCTTTCTTTATGATGTGAACCGGGGTTGGACGCGGCAGCAGGCCTTGCGGGTCATGTCCGCGACCGAAGATCTGGGCGTGATGTTTGAACAACCTTGCGAGACGCTGGACGATATCGCGGCCATTGCGGGCAAACATGCAGCGACTGTGTCAGTTGATGAAACGCTGGTCACCTTGCAAGATGCCACCCGCATCGCGCGTGATGGCTTGGCCGAGGTTTTTGGTATCAAGCTGAACCGCGTTGGTGGCCTGACCAAAGCAGCTCGGATGCGGGACGTGGCTTTGGCCCACGGCATTGATATGTTCGTCATGGGGACGGGTGGTTCGGTCCTGGCCGATACCGAAGCCTTGCACTTGGCGGCCACTATCCCTGATGCAAACTGCCGCGCTGTCTGGGCCTGTCAAGATATGCTGACCGTTGATGTCGCGGGCGGACGTGGGCCGCGCAATCTAAACGGTCACCTGCACCTGCCTGAAACTCCGGGACTGGGGGTGCATCCTGACGAAGATGCATTGGGCGATCCTGTGGCGGTCTACACATGAGGGTCAACCGCATCACGCTTTGGTCGGTCGACCTGACAAGCCATGAAACCTATTACATGGCCGAAGGCAAAACCTGCGACACGGTCAAGACCCATGTGCTCTGTCTGGAGACAGACACGGGATTGAAGGGCTGGGGCGAGGTTTGCCCAATTCCGCATTATCTGCCCGCCTTTGCAGATGGGGTGCCAAGTGCAATCCGGGAAATGGCTCCTGAAATTCTTGGGGTCACGCCCACAGGAATCGACGCCCCGATGCGCAAACTGGATGGAGTCCTGCAAGGTCATCTTGCGGCAAAATCTATCGTCGATATGGCGCTGTGGGACCTCTTTGGCAAAGCCACCAACCTTCCTCTCTACCAGCTTTTAGGCGGTCGAACCCGCCGTGACATGCCGCTCTATCATTCGATCACCTGTATTGCGCCCGAAGACATGGCGCGTATTGCAAAGGAAGCTTACGCCACGGGCATACGCCAGTTTCAGGTCAAACTTGGTGCAGACGCGGATTGGGAGGCAGACGCCGAGCGACTGACCAAAGTACGCGAGGCCGTAGGCCGCGGGCCGCTCGTTTATGGCGACTGGAATTGTGGGGCCACCAAATTGCAGGCCACGCGCACAGGTCGTGCGGTCGCCGATCTCGATATCATGCTGGAACAACCCTGCAAAACCCTTGAGGACTGCGCTGCCGTTCGTCAAGCAACTGGCCTGCCCATGAAAATCGACGAATGCGCCTATGATCTTGCCTCCCTGATGCGGGCATCAGAGCTTGGGTGCCTCGACGCGGTCGCGCTGAAACTGTCGAAATTCGGCGGGCTTTCGGCCATGCGCCGTGCCCGTGATCTGACCGTGCATCTGGGGGCCGAAATCTGCGCTGAATGCACATGGGGATCAGACATCGTCACCGCCGCGTCGCTCCATTTTGCGGCCTCAACACCGCAAGGATCACTGCTCAACACCTGCGATCTGTCGTCCTATGTCGCCCCACGGATCGCGCCGGATTGCCCCAAGCGTGAAAACGGCCGCATCGCCCCGCCAGACGGGGCCGGCCTCGGCGTTACACCCGATGAAGACCGCCTTGGGGCGCCCATTTTGGAACTGGACTAAGACATGCAAAAATTGACATCTCAATCGGATTGGATCGCCCGCGCACAAGAGGTTTTGCCCGCAGGCGGTTTTGGCAATTTCGACCCCGGTATCATGATTGCGCGGGGTCAAGGCAGCCATGTTTGGGATGAGGACGGAAACGAATACATCGACTACTTGATCGGATCGGGCCCTATGCTGTTGGGCCACGGCCACCCCGAAGTTATGGAAGCGGTTCTGGAACAGCTCCCGAAAGGTATGACATTCTTCGCCAACAACGCCAAAGGTGTTGAGCTGGCAGAGGCCATTGTGGAGGCCGTACCGTGCTGCGAGCAGGTCCGCTTTGTCGCATCCGGTGGCGAGGCAGACATGTATGCGATCCGCCTTGCGCGCGCCTATACGGGCCGCAATAAAATCCTGAAATTTGAAGGCGGCTATCACGGTATGAGCGCCGAGGCACAGATGAGCCTCGCACCATCTTCCTACGTGAATTTCCCCCAAGCCGTTCCCGACAGCGCAGGCATCCCGCAGGGTGTAGCGGATCAAATGCTGATTGCGCCGTACAATGATTTGGCAGCTGTCGAGGCGCTCTTGAATGAAAATAAGGACGTCGCGGCCATTATCGCTGAACCTCTGCAACGGATCATCCCCGCCCAACCGGGATATCTGCAAGGCTTGCGTGACCTGTGTGATAAACACGCCGTGTTGCTGATTTTCGACGAAATTGTCACCGGATTTCGACTGGCCTATGGCGGCGCGCAGGAACGTTATGGCGTCACCCCCGACATCTGCACGTTGGGCAAAATCATTGGCGGCGGCTTCCCTCTTGCGGCCCTTGGGGCCAGCGCAGAAATCATGCAGCATTTTGACAAGTCTGTTGTCGGCGCCGACAAATGGCTCATGCAGCTCGGGACCTTGTCTGGAAACCCCATCGCAGCGGCTGCGGGGCTCAAAACAATGGAGGTCCTGCGTCGCAAAGGACGCTATGACAAGCTGCGCGCGATCGGCAAATCCTTGCAAGACATGCAAAGTGATGCGCTGACCAAAGCCGGTGTTCCGCACCAGATTTGCGGCGATGAAACCCTGTTTGATATCTTCTTCACAAAGGAAAGCTGTCGAGACTACCGTTCGGCAAAGCACGATGACCCCGAGCAAAATGCTGTATACAACGCCACGCTGCGCAAAAATGGTATCTTCAAGTCGCCCGGGAAACTCTATCCCTCTCTCGCAGTCACAGAAACAGATTTGGAACGAACACAAGACGCCGTTTTGAAAGCAGTTGAGGCGGCTTTCTTGGGCTAAGTCCGAATTAGGACTGCGCCAAATTTGTTAGACTTTTGATGAGGTATAATGGCCAACGAGGCGTCCATCGGCGCCCGTAGTTCTAACCTCTTTCGGGGTCCCCAGATCCGTCGTAGCATCCGTAGGCAGAGCCTAGGTCGGACCGTTTTCGGCCCAAAGCCGCCGTCCGCATGGGGCATCAGATGCCGCAGTGCGGCCCGTCAGAGGAGACATTCGCGGCAACCGCAAAATCGGGGGGCTCGCAAACTCACAGATCGCGGGACAAACCCGTCATTGGATTTGCAGCCTTTGCTGACGCAGCATCCGTTCGCATAGGCCAATTGCCGTTACCCAATCGCGGACAAGACGTCCATACTGGCTGGTCGAGATATGCGGATGGTCGTGAAACCGGCTCGGGAACATGAAGTGGCAAACAAACATCTCAAGCGATTTGACCCACGCCAAGATGGTATCGCGTGTGTTTTCCGTCAGTTCTGTCTACAACGCTGCGCGCCGGCAGAGGAAGCCGCCGTTCGTTCACAGTGCGACGAAGTTTTTTTAGAGGAGTTCACAAGTCGCGATACGAAGCAGCCTTTCAACAATAGAAGGCGCGCCACCCAAACTTGCAGTTCCAATCAAACAACAATGATTACGCCGACCGTTCTAGGGGGCGCCTTTCTGTTCTTTTTTGGCAGTCTTATTCCTGTTTTTATGTAATGCTGCGGTGCTCAAGCAGCCAGCCATTGCTCGGGCATCGCCCCCTGCATGTCAGCGCTTCCGTTTGTATTTGGCCGCAGAACCACGCAATGCCGACGGTCATGAGGCGCAGCGCCTCCTCCCGGTCGAGCAGATTGTCGACGGTGTACATCTGCATCCCACCACGCGAAGGCGCATTTAACCTGCCGTAAACTAAGTTGCGGCAAACGTTCTTTATGTTGCAAGTTTGGAAAATTGAGGTCCCACCGGACCAATCAGACGGTGCTGTCTCTCACGGATGGGCATTGGCAGAAACGGCTGCTGAAGCAAAATCGCTTTCAGGCTGCGAAAATGCGGTAATCTTGCAAAGGCCAGAGCACATCTGGATCGCAAGAGAGCGAGTTATTTGGGAAAATAATACCACGAAATAGCGTCTGTTCGGGTCAAATCAAAGCTCGCTGCGGACTGCTGACTGATCGGCGGGGCTCACTATGTATGGGTAGCCGCGTAGTTCGGCGATGCGATCCAATTCACGGGCAACACGCGCGCCTCCGGTGGATGTGTCCACCACAGCGGCTAGGCATTCCCGACTGAAGTCATCAATGACGTTGAGGATCCACAACCGTCGTTTATCTTCCAGCGCGTCAGACACGAAACTGAGCGATCATCTCCGGTTTGGTCACTACAGGATCGCTATGGGTGTTCTGGTGCCGAAACGGCTTCTCTTCTTCATCTGTCTCCTCAGTTGAAGATCATGCTAACCGTAGAAGCCGGACGTTTTAGGAGAGCAGGTCATCCCGCTTACCAACCGACTAGGCCCGGAATCCAATGTCCGCGTTGAGCTGATTGGACGCAGCCGTCTTCCGACATTGATACGCATCAAAGAGAAGTATTGGGTTGAACGAGAGGGTCATTACTCTTTGGTTGGATCGCTTGTCAGGTACCCTAGTACACACAAAGAGAACACCGTAGAAATAAGGTAAGCAACGAAGCACGCCCAAAAGGCCAGCCCAAATAGCCACGCAAGAACTCCAGCAGATACTCCGATCAGTGCCGAGCTAATCCAGACAAATGACAATGATTGATCCATATCGATAGAGTCTTCAGGAGAGGTTAACAAAGCCTTAACGAGGACGATATCCACACCCGTCAAAAGCTGCTTGCATCCGAGCGCCGTACCCGCTGTATTCTGAGCGTTGCGCGCTCCAGCCTGCGATATCAGGCCAAAACTCAGAACGACGACACTCTGCGCTCTGCGCTGATCCGGCTGGACAAACAGTATGCCTAATTAAGCGACGCCAAAGACGTTCACGCCAAGCCAATTGTCAGAGTTCAGTACGAACACCGTCTACCGCCAGGTAGTCAGCAATGCCGCTGGGTTCGCTGTGTAACTTTTTGACAACCTCTTTGACTTCCTCAAGCGCATCCTCGTCCAATCGCGGGTCATCCCCGTCCCACACTACAATTCCGGTGAGAAAGACGGCGCAGTCCATGCAGATCCGAACAACAAGATCGCGGCTTTCGCCTACATCGTTAGCGACATCAGTTGCGCTCCAAGTCTTCTTCGGCATGTGTTCCTACGTCATTTATCTCAATTGTGAGACAATGTTGCATGGATTCCTTTAAGCCAGGTTTATTACCGACGGAACTGCCCCTCGCTCATACGCCAGAGTTCAACACGAACATCTCTAGACATTCCTGCACTTAAGACAGCAGCTTGCTGGTCCAAACACTGACCGCTTCGGCATCTGGCAAGACAAGTGCTCACTTCGCGGACAAATGCCGCAACAAATCAATTGAGAAGTTGGCATTCATCTAGGTACGGCTGAATGACTTCTCACTTAACCTCTTGTTAAGTAAAATTAAAATTTCCAATCGCACCTGTACCTTTAGGTAGTTTTGGGCGAATACATCTTGGTTAATTGAGGATTCACTGTACGACAGTCAATAAGCAAGCCGCACGCTTCGGTCGACATTGATCCACCAAGTTGAGTCAGCACGACTGAGAGTAGCAGATCAAGCTTCACAAGGGGAAAGAGCAAAAGGACGCTCTAAAACAAAATGCACAGAATAGCTGAACTACTCGCCGCCAGCCTCAACGATCACGAAGTGAGCAGACTTATCGACCTTTGGACCGAACCTCATCTACCGATTTGCTACGTCACTGAATCTCTCATCAGACTCAGACTTGCCGACGCAGCACCAAACCGTGAAAAAGTCTCGGTGACGGCTCTAGGTACGCAGGTGCTAACAGCCCTACGAGCCCAAAATGAAGACATGTGCGGACAACGCGCTGCGTAGAGTGCACCTGCGCAACGACAGGCCAATCAACGAATCGCTCATGTTAACTACGCATGAGACGGAGTGCGTGCGGTCTCATGCACGATGTCTTTCCAAGGCTGCAACTGCAATGAACAAGGCGTTGGCAGTGTTTGAGCTACCATGATGGGCATAGTTGTACGCGGCCTTCTCCATAAACCTGATGAGTTCATCCACGCGGAGCTGTTGATGCTTATCTACAGGCTCGTGATTTGCAGGCAGATTTTTGGTGTTTGCGATCACGCTTCAGGTCTCCACACGTTCACTATTCAAAGAAACATTGCCCCACTCAGCCTACGTTGCACTTAAACTGGTTAACCCGCGGTGAATCTAAAAGGGATTACTTGAAGCGATCACCAATTTCATGCTTTCCGATTAATGCCTTTAATAAAGCATTAAGTAGTGTCTAATAAAAATGACGCGCATAGTGTAAATTCAGGGCGACATAATGGAAGAGCGGCAAATAACCAAGTTTCTTGATGATGCCATGTCATTGGCAGTGCAACTAACTGAAGAGGAGGAAGAAGTATTAATTAATGCGTGTATCGAGGTGGCATTGGCAGAAGGAGAAGCGAAGGTGCCGTGCCAGCATCCTTTAATGTCGCAAAGATCTGTAAGCGGCGTTCCGCTCAGCTAGATCTCTAGCTTCGCAAAATTAACTTACCATTAATATGTATGCTGAAAATGAGGCATCAAGCTGGAAATCTTGGAGATCATCAAATGCTTACAACAGAGTATGAATTCAGCATTGCACTAGCCAGCGCTCGTATGGCCGAAGAGGGATTTGAGAATACGGCGGTCGCATTGAAACGATTACTCGATGAAAGTGTCGAACAAGAACACGTCAATTCGTCATCGGGCGAACATCAGAAATGCTTGATGATTGAGAACAACAGGGAGTCCATACACCGAGACTACAAAGAGATTGAGTTGTTGTTTTGAATGAGGGTGCTTTAATATAGGCTCTTGTGTTGCTAGCGCACGCCAATTTTGGTGAAGCGCTCAAGACTACGCGGGGTCAGTGGTTAACACCCGAATCCACACCTTCCGCTACACTAATTGTGACATGCTCATCACTTTCTCTCCCAATCTCAGAATTCCACATTATCTCAGCGATTGCGGTTCCCTGAGCTAACCGCAGAAACGAAGCAGTTCTTGTCAACCCTTCCTTGCGACTGGCCTTCTCCAAGTCGGAAAGAACTGGAAGCAACCAAGCATTATCATTCACAATCAATCATCTCCAGTTTGGTTTCCTGCCATTGTTCACTTTACATTGGGCAGACTATTCGCAATCGGTGATGGTGCGGAAAACCTTGACTTCAATGAGACTAGGGTTTGGCAATTTTGAAGCACTAGTATCCAATCTCTTGTCTATCAGCAGCTTTTTTGCGAGGCCTCAGGAACGGACAGGCGCATGTTTTGGGCCTGATGTGGTCGCAAATGAGAGCGCTGTCTGATCCGTCTATTGAGGGTGATCTCGGCCTATATGGTGACATCGTCCCATCTTGCATCCAGAACCTAGCGACACAATGTACCGTTGCGGCCGTTGTACCTGCTCTCCCACGACGGTTCTGGAGAGAATTGGATCGGCTGAGTGCCCACCTTTCTTAGCCATTCTTACAATGGTGCTGCGATGAACTGTAAACCATTGAACGGATCTTTTGCAGAACTCTAGTTTGGCGAGTCGGTTGCGCCTGTCCAAAGCCCTAGTGGCAAGCAGCACAGGAGCGCATGAAACAGCACCGGTCGCGGTCGCATTGCCATGCTCCTGCGTTTCATTTTGACATGGCAGAGGGCCCCATTCAACACCACCCACAGGAAAACCTCAAAGGCTTAAGCCTTTCGAGTCTCTACACACGCTGAGAAAGGTGGTCAGACCTGGACATGATCGATCCTAGAGCCAGAAATGCAAGAAGATCAGGCCGCGCAACACCACCGTACTGTGGTGTTTTTCTTTGTTAACCATCACGCCCGATGCTTCTCCTGCCAACCACAGGAGCAAGTCATGATTAAATTCGTTCACGCTACAAATCTCTTCCTTCACACTGATCTAGCAATCCAGATGTTCACGGACCGAGCCGATCTATTCGGTCGGCGACTAGGGTGGGACGTACATGTCGATCAGGTCGGTATGGAGAGAGACGAATACGACACCCAGAACCCCATATACATCATTGATCAAGACGAAGATGGAAGGCACCTTTCTTCCATGCGCCTACTTCCAACGACTGGCCGAACTATGCTGAACGACCACTTCCCCCAAATTTGCGGCATTCATGAATTCAGTCACCCAAACACTTGGGAAGTGACCAGATTCTGCGTGGCACCTGGTGCCGATCGAAAATCAGCCTCACGGTTGCTCGCTGCAGGGGCCAGAATGATGAAAGAGATGTCGATCAAGCAGTTTGTTGCAACATTCGGTACGTCGATGAAACGTATCTATAGGCGAGCAGGGGTTTCACCAGAGGTCGTTGGAACCGGGCGGACCCGGCATGGCGAAGTCAATGTCGGCATATGGAAGTACTCGTCAGCTGGCTACCAAGAACTGCTGCTCCGGAGTCAAACAGACGAAGTTGAGTTGGAAGTAGACATAGCTAACTCTGACATTTGTAAAAGAAGGCTTGCTCACAACTGCACTCATGTTCCAAGCCTTCTTGCTTTGACCGATTGACAAAGAACATGTGTTTTCTACCGGCTCAGTATTTGCTGAGCCGCTCCTCCCGCGTCCAGATAAGTTGCTCCAAGCACCTCTACACTTGCCAGACCAAGACCAGACGGTGAACGTTAGTTTCCAAGTCATTCCCGCAGATACTTTTAGAAACAAGTTAATCAAATTGAATCAAATTATATATAGTATGCTAATCTGACCTGCATGCGATCTATTTCCAGAAGATCCAAAAAACACCTATTGACATGACATAGCAATCAATTCTGCTCATCAGAAATATCTCATGGCATCAATTATTCTAAAATGAGAGGCAGATTATTGCTTGAGTCTATGCTGATGCCTCAATCCAGTTGCAATTGGGCCCAAGAGATACCTCGTCAAAGCTCAACTTATTTGAAACCTATCGCTGATATAGATCGAAATATGGCATTCATCATGGGGGTAGAAACATGACCGAGATATCGACTGGACCACTTATCGCAACGACTCTGAACAACTCGATTGGAACCCTAGGAACTGAGATGTTTGGTGTAACTGCACAAAATATGTTTGGGACCAACGAATGGATGATTGATGTTGCCGAGATGGGTTTACAGGACGGCAGGTTTACCGGTGGCACTGTTGCCGAAGAAGGTTGGGTGGTTGATGGACGCATTCGCCAGCGTGTTGAGGAAATCGACTTGGATGTTCTGGATGGAGACAGATCAAACATCGCATTCGACTTGACCCACCCTGAACTCATTAGTCCTATTGCACTTCAATATGATGAGGAAAATCATCTGCGGCGAGATGATGTCCAAACCTTCAGTCAAATGTTGGAAAGAGCTGTTGAAAGTGGTACCAACATATCGCTGGTAATACCAGTCAAACGCTACTTTCTGAACCAGGATCTCACCGACCCTGAAGCTATGGCGAGAGCCACCGCAACCGCGGAGGCAGATATCTCCTTTTTCCTTAATCGACTGAAGAATGAGGAATTCAACAACGGCGAATATCCAGAAAAATTCATCTTCGAAATTGGAAACGAGCTGTATTCAAATCCCATTGAATATGCGCTGATTTCAAAAATAATTATTGATAAGATAACCGAAGATATGGCTGACAGTGATATTTCATATCAGTTGGCATTTCAAATGGGTCGAGGCAGCTTTGAATTCAATAACTTATTGGAAGACGGTTACTTTGATTTGTTTTTTGAAAATGGTGAAGCAAAGATCCCCGAACTGAATCAACTTGATTTTATTCCAGGAGTGGGTTTGCCTTATGAAGTTCGGCAAATTGCTATAGACAAAATGATGACGGAAATCCTAGATGAATCGCTCGCCTATGTTGGTGGTAATCGTCATCATGTTCTCAGCTTTAGCCGGAATGATCTAGACAATCCGAACGCTCCGCTGAGTCAACGTCAGATGATCGTCGACCATTGGAGAGAGGCCTATGCCGAACTCGGCATCAACTGGGACGAAGAAATAGATTACTACTATTCAGCGTTCTCGACAAATACAAGTAATGGCAACTCAATGCCATTTGAGATGGCAGGTGCCACTAACTTGCTCGATGTCTACGCCTTTATGTTGGAAGAAGGCGTTGATCGAGCGGCGATTTGGGGCGTGACAACCGAATTCAGATACAGGGATGGTATGTCAACTACAACGATCACAGACCGGCTTTCAGAGTTTGATTCGCCTCAAAAGGCATTGCTCACACTAATGACCGAGAATGTGATGGGAGGGGAATTCTTGGGCCGCGGTGGAGGTGACGACGAAGGATATCGTAGTTTCCTCTACGAGACAGATGACAGATTCACAGTATTCTACTACGTAGATAGCGCGGGCCGTGACGGCACGACAATTGACGTGGATCTAGGCATACTGAGCGATGTGGATAGTGTATCGGTGGTCAATCTTGATATGGCTGTCGAAGGTCAAAACGGCGCATCGTTATTGACCGAGAGCGAGCAAGCGGTTGTCGATGGAAGTGTTCAAATCAGTTTTGATCAAGACTTCGAGGTGGTAATGGTAAATATCAATAAGTTAGATAGTGCCAATTATGCAACTACCGCAATGATTGAGGATATCATTGCCGTCGAAACGGTTTTTGATGGTAATGCATTACCTGTATCGGGGACTGGCGCCGCTGATCAGATTTTTGGAGAAGCCGGATCCGATATTATATTCGGCGGTGCGGGCGACGACGTTTTGGATGGAGGCGCGGGTCGCGCAGGACTGTCGTTAATGGGAGGCTCGACGCGCGATTTTACGGCCGCTGGTGGCAACAACAGTGACTTCATATTCGGCGGAGAAGGGGATGACGTACTTCGGGGAAACGCTGGTAATGATCTTTTGTCTGGTGACGAAGGTGACGACGAACTCTGGGGCGGGAGCGGCTTTGATACGTTCGTCTTCAGTCAAGGGTCCGACTCGATTGGTGATTATCAAATTGGTATCGACAAAATCCTCATCAGCGTCGAGCTAGTAGAAAGCCAGGAATTATTGAATGCAATCGTGGCCTCGAACACAAGTGTAGGTGAATCATCACTCACAATTGACTTTGGCGGCAGTAACGAATTGACGATTGAAGGAGTTACGGATGTTCGTGAGCTCTCTGGAAGTCTCACTATAAGCGACTACGAGCTTATGGGCGGATAGTTTCATTAGTAGAGTGCTTGCGGCCGGCGCCTAGGAGTTTCGCTTCCCCTAGGTGCCTCCTGTTTGTTACCCACATTTACCGACTGGCGACAAAGGCTCCACTGAAGGATTGTGAAGCACCGCCAACAGTCACTTGAGCGAGCGCTTCTCCCCCCATCCCTTGATAATCCTCTCCCAAGAAATCTCCCGCGAAATCTGCGTCGAAGACGAGGACGTCGCCACTAACGCTGGTCAATTCACCACTGCCTTCAAATGTGAGAGTGGCATCAACCTCTGGGTCACCGGCTCGATCCAGCTCACCGGCTGAAAGAATAATGGTGCCATCCAAGGCGTCACCGTTTTCATCGAGAAATCCACTAGCCACACCTGAAATCAAGCTGGAGTCTCCAAACGAAACATTAACTGATAGGTCTCCAATGAGTGTATCCGTTACAGCATCGTTTGTATTCGAGAGCTGACCGGACAGGAATCCTTCGTAGGACGCTGAACCAGACGTCGGAAGTAGGGCCAGATCCGTATATTCGATTGTGTCAAAATCAGAAAACATCTGCTGTGCTGCTGTCTGTTTTAAGTCTAACTCTGTTGCCTCTGCCCCTGGCGATCCACCGCCCATGCAGCCCGTTAGAAATAGAAGAAGGTGCAAGCCTAAGATGGGACGACAGCACTTGCCGCTCTGGACTAGATCTCTAGTTATATTTGCCATTAATCTATCACCTCTAGCTGGAATCATTTGTATAGCCGCACCGTAAGCAGAGCCTGTTAATTCTGAATTAAGCAAGAAGGCTAGAACATCTTAAGCTCGATGACACATTCCGTCACCAACGAGTGCAGCCTCCGTTAGGCGATGCCTTGGAGGTCTACTGATCTCGCATTGGTATTTTCAGTTAGTTGATAAGTTTAGTGGGCGACTGCCTGCGCCAATAAACCTTATGAATCAAAAGTATTAAGTATGGATTGCCAATTCGTCGTCAAGTCATGAAAACTTGCAAAGCATTGGCCATTACTTCCTTCAAACAGATTATTAACCAATAGGTGCAAAGAATGCCGCGAGCTGCGAGATGCAGCAAGCTTTTCATAAACTAGAAAGTATCACCGATGTTGAAGAGGATGTTCGGTGGGTGCATCGGACCTGCCGTTTTTTACCTATGCATGTTTTCTGCTTTCGGGAACAAGGTCGTTGCAGAAGGAGTAACAAGTTATCGAGGCGAAGTCGGCAGTTTTACCAACGACTTCCTTGGCGACGGTCACGACCGCTGGCGAAGTGGCTCGTATCAAAGATCGTACTACTCGGAAGGTTATCGCTCGACTTGGTTCCGCGGTATTGAGTTACGCGCTCGTTCAGAAATTGTAACACCATGGGTCCCTTCAAAACAGCCGGAAGGCGACGTCCCTTACTCCACACTCCTCGGTGCTGGAGTGTTTCTGCATGATAGCATTCTCGGTTTTGAGACAAGGCTCGGCGGCGAGGCCATGCTGCTAGGTGATTCAAGTGGGGCAGAGGCGGTGCAACGCGCTGTGCACAACGGACTAGATATGGATGATAGTTTTGATCCAGATAGAGATGACTTTGATCGAGTCGAAGACGGACTTGAACTCCGGTTTGAGGCTGAAATTGGGCGAGTAATCGACTTAAATGAGCGAGCTATTGTGCGGCCTTACGTCGAGCTTGTACTTGGGGCTGATGAGGCGGCTACAGCCGGGGTAGATCTTGTGTTTGGACCGATGTCGTCCGCTGACATTTGGACTAGGGACGTAGTGACGGGACGACTACTCACTCCACAAGTCGATCAAATACGAGGTCTGAGCTGGGTAGTTGGTTGGGATGCTCGTGCCGTCGAGTCTTCTGTTCATTTGCCTGAGGGATTCGCTGTTGAACTTGAGCCCATGCAATTTCGTTCACGATTGGGCCTGCAAAGCAGTTCAAGTTATGCCAACTTCTTTGTAGGTCAGGCTTGGTTGTCACCCAGCTTTGTGGGACAAGCAGAGGCGCAAAGAGTCGGAATGCTGTCTATATCGTTCGGCTTCTAAGATCATTTTTTGGCCTCGACGCCAAGAGGGTGGTGCGCTCTTTTTTCTGTCTTCAACCACTATGATGTATCTACACAAGACGAGTACAGATTGAGCACAATGCTAGACCTATGTAGTATTGATGCTGTAAATAGGATTTTCTCTTCATTAGTCTGGGGCATTTGCTTTAACCAAGCAGTAGTCGGAAACTTGGACACTTGTGAATCTGTAGGTACTCCCTCTGACCTAGCTATAGGTTGCGGGATGCAATTGTCCAGCCCCATTTCTATGGGCCACCTTTGAGCCAGGTTTCTGGAACTGGCGGGCGCATGTT
>NZ_JAXBMB010000024.1:0-41386 GCF_033963905.1 Cognatiyoonia sp. IB215182 | reverse complement strand
AAGGCCAAGCGTGGCTGGACATTCCCCTGGGTGTCGTCCTTTGGCAGCGACTTCAACTATGATCTCGGCGTCACGCTGGACCGAAACAGGGCACCAATAGGCTACAACTACAAAAATGAGAAAGAAATGGCGGGCGCAGGTTGGGCACCAAAAGAGGGAGAAAGCGTCGAACTGCCTGGATTTTCGACATTCCTGCGGCGCCGTGACGAGGTCTTCCACACCTATTCAACCTATGCGCGGGGATGCGAGCAATTCGGTGGCGCCCACTACATGCTCGACATGACCGTCTGGGGTAGGCAACAGGATTTCGAGGATTCACCGGAAGGTTGGCCGCAAGAACCAACGTATGGATAGGTCTTTGCCCGCTTTACGTATGCATGGGCCCGACTCGCACAGCGAAGCCGAATTCAAGCTGATCAAACAGACAAAGGGTATGGGCAAAATGCGTAAACTGGTATTGCCGATGATTCAAAGTGTTGATGGCTACATCAATGGTCCGGGCCGTGAACCACTCATCCCGGAGTGGTCAAGCGATCTTGATCAATGAACAATCGATATGATCGCGCGCTTGGATACGCTGCTCTATGCGAATGGACGGCCTAGCACTTTCACGTAGGTATGGTTGCCCTAAGCGTCCTTACCGCAGTGCGCCCATGAACGCTTCTTGCATCTCAAGACCATGGGTGATGTCGCTTTCCTCGCGCGGACGGTTGTTAGCGGACCGCAAGAGGCTCCGAGATCTTTCAAACGCTCCAAAAGGTGATAAATTAGCCTATGCATTGGAAACCTAAAAACTATTCGACGGTTAGCCCTTACTTGATTGTCAAGGACGCTGAAGCGACTTTGCAGTTCCTCGAGGCTGTGTTTGGAGCAGCTAGACTGCGTGTACATGCGAGAGAAGAAGGCTCTGGCATTGCACATGCGGAAGCGCGAATTGATGACACTGTCATAATGATGGGCGAGATGCCGGAGGCGGGAGAGGCAAATGTTCATGTCTACGTCGCAGACGCAGATGCGGTGTTTGAACGGGCGATCCAGGCCGGTGGCCGCATTGTGCAGGAAATGACGCGGTCGGGCGATGGCGACTACCGTGGTGGCGTAGCCGACGGCAATGGCGGTGTTTGGTGGATTTCAACCCAGGAAAGCTATCAGGAGTGATCCATGCGGTGGCAGGATGTCGTCGAGATTGCGCTCAAATGGCCAGAAGTTGCCGAGGGTATATCATATGGTGAGCCGTCTCTGAAGGTTCGTAAGCGCCTCCTGACACGGAACAGACTACAAGACGATAGCATCGTCTTTCTGGATGTTCCGCCGGAAGAACGAGAAATGCTGATTGAGGCGTCACCGCGAACTTTCTTTGTCGAAGACCACTACAAGAGTTACGATATCGTGTTAGCTCGCCTTGAGAGTATCTCCCCACCGGAGGTTCAGACTATTCTAGAAAGGAGGTGGCGCAGCTCCGCCACAAAGCGAGCGATCGCCGAATTTGACCAGGGAAAGACGTAAGGGTGGCCCCAAAAAAGCGGTCATCGGTTGACGTATGATCATTGATAGCGCCGTCTGCATTTTTTCCGCTAAGGACGCGTGTAGCGAGAGATTGCACCGTCAATCATGGTTTCTTTCCGCCATTCGCACTCACCCATGATCAGAACATGCGCCTAGAGCGAGACCTCATGAAGCGGATCACCTGTGTCGATGTAAAACCGTCCACTCGGTTTCATCACATGCCGGAGTCTTTCAAGAGCTGCCTCGCCCTTGTCGGGATGTCGCCCATCGAATGCACCAACCCGCATCGCAAACGCCAGATCAAACTTTTCCTCTCCAGCGCGGAGCTCCAAGTTCTCGGCCGACATGATCCGGAACTCTAGTACTCCAGCGTCAATCTCCGCCTGACTGCCCCTTTGAGCCAGCGCAATGGCCTTCGCTGACCGGTCGATAGCAAGAACAAACCCATCCGCGACCTTACGTGTCACCTCACGTGCCGCAACACCTGGTCCGCAACCAATTTCCAAAACCCGCATTCCGGGCAGCAGCGGCAATGCGCCGACAAAATCGAGTAGTCGGGTTGATGGTTTTGCCGTCATGGCAGGTCACATCCCTATCTATTGTCAGGCAACATCAAGAGCAGTCTCGACGCTTAGTATCAGTTCAACAAGCGTGACTATAGTCCGTTGCATAATGCTTCGCCGCGGGCTGAATGAGAGATCGCTGTGCTGCCAACGCAGTATTGCACACGCTCCCTTGCTCGGTTCTTAGTTGGACGAGACGGTTGCTTACAGCTGTTGGTCTCAAAAGCAAAAAATCTTGAGTCCTATGTTTGGAGGGTTGCGAGAAACTCCAGGCACCGTTGTCGGCACGCCTTGCTCGCGGCCTCTGAGTAATCCGGAAGGCTCGCATCCAAGAAGTAGTGCCCGACGTCGTCATAGCGAAACTCTTCCAGTCGCGCTCCAGGGTTTTCGGAGCGCCATTCGTCAAACACCTCTTCTCCGTCAAAGGGCTCAGGGCGCGCTGCGTGCATCTGCACGGGTGTGCCAGAGACCATTTCTGGCCAGGGAGCCGGTCCGGCAATAAAGAGGACACCGCTGGCACCAGGCTTTGCGGACCAGGCGCGGGACGCCATTCCAGCACCCATCGAAACCCCCGCGAGAACTAGATTGTCAGGTTGTTCATCGGCCGCAGCCAAAGCGCGTTCTGTGACAGTCTTTAGACCGATGTCATTGAGAATTGCGAAACCGCCGTCATAGGTCTCCGCGGTACGGCCATCAAAAAGGTCCGGTGTAGCCACTGCATGACCGGCATTGCGCCATTCAGCAGCGAGCGCCTTCTCAACCGGGCGCAAGCCCAAAACCGAATGATAGAGTATGATGCTTGCCATTTGGATTCTCCTTTTCAATTTGTTCTTTATTTGTTCTACGGTATACTCATAGATGCTGAGCGTCATCGAAGTTTGTCGACAGAAGCCGCAACTGGGCGGAAACTGGCACCCCTAGACGCTACGTTGGTTTGGTTCTGTGAACGACGAGAACGCCGAACATAGCAATAGCGCCGCCAATCCAAGTCGCAGCATTGGGCCACGCGCCTGTTACGGGTATGGCCAAAAGCGCGGCCGTTGGCGCCATAAAGAAAAGCAGGTTTGATGCTCTCGCCGCGCCAAGATCCCGAATAGCCACCATCCAAGTCACGTAAGCCAGTGCGCCTGGGAGCGTTCCGAGAAAGACCAAGGCAACAATTGAACCCGCCGACGCGTCTGCGAGTTCCTGGAGGCCGGATCCTATCCACGGGGACAGCCAAACTGCTCCGAGTAGAAGCACAGCAAATGCGCTTGAGAGTGCCCCGTATCGCGCTGCCAATGGGCGCTGAAGGGCAAAAAACGAACCTGAACAAATGGCGGCCAGCAGCACGAGCAGCGATCCTCCGCCGAAGGTCATACCGCCTGGTTGTCCCAACGACAGAACAAGGGCCCCGGCAAGGCAAACGCCGGTTCCAATCCATGCCTGACGGCTGAAGGTTTCGCCAAAAACCTGGGTTCCGACAAGCGCCGCAAAGACTGGCTGGCACGCAATCAACAAGCTTGCGGCGGCGGGGCTGACGGTCTGCTGACCTGTGTTCAGGAGCCAGTTGTAGATCGCAATCCCAAGGAGACCGCATAAGGCCAACCAGACGAGGTCGCGAAACGTTGGGCGAAGCCAGACGTTTCGTTCTTGCGCGCGAATGACAACCACGCCAATGACAGCGCCCAACGTGACGCTCGCCAACCCAAATCGCAACGCAGCAAGTGGTAGTGGGGAGAAGCTTAGCAAGGCAACGGTTATGGCCGGAAAAGAACCGGCCCAAAACAGGATCGTCGCGGCCGCGCACAGCAATGCGGTTGGCGATGATTGAGTGAATTGCGTCCGATTGTTCGATGTGGGAAATGCATACCGCGTTGTCATGCCTGCCTTATAACGCGTTTGAAGCGCCTTGCATCGAATGCAGATAAGTATTCAGATGTGCATATGACGCACAGGTATGACCGTCCCTCATTGCCCCCGAGTGAAGCGCTGATAGCGTTTCGTCGCACTCGTGATCTTGGTTCCTTTGCGGCAGCGGCCCGCGCGGAAGGCGCTAATCACGCGACTATTCTGCGCCGCGTCGCGACATTGGAAGCATGGCTTGGCAGCAAGGTGTTTGAGCGTACAAGTCGAGGTGTTCAAATGACGCCAGCTGGACAACGCTTTTCAAAGGTGACGGATGACGTGTTCGCAGCATTAGAAGGCGCAGCGGATCGTTGGCGGCCCAACCACGCTCCGATACGGATTGCCCTCAGCGTACTTCCATCCTTTGCCCGCCTACACCTGATACCAGTGCTCGCAGAGTTGCTGGAATCCACATCAGGAAAACCCCGTTGGCGGGTCGAGATTTCAACGTCTCATAGGCCCGTCTCGCTTGGTAACGGCGAATATGACGTTGCAGTTCGGTACGGCGGTGGACGTTGGGACGGCGTGACAGCCCGTCCTCTGGGAAAAGAGGACCTTGTCGCTGTGGCACACGCCGATTTCCATGATGGCCGGCCGCTCGAGCCAGGAGACGTCGCCAGGATGCCACTCATTCACGATAGCGATGCAGCCGATTGGCGAAGGTGGTTCAAGAAGCACGGTCTTTCCTACCAACTGAAGCCCAGTGATCTGCGATTTGAAGATTACGATGTTGCGCTTGCAGCGGCAGAGCGTGGATTGGGGGCTCTACTGCTACGCCTCCGAGGGAACGACGTCCCAAAGCCATTTGTCGTCGTAGACTCAGCACCGATACCCAATTTGCGAAGGCACTGGGTTGTTACTGCCAACGACGAGGACAGACCGCGTGTGCTTGAGTTTGCGGACACGCTGCAGACCATGCTCGCCGCCAAGTAAGACAATTGTGGTCAGTTGGTGCTCCGAGAAGTTGCCGCGTATTGGTTTAGTGGACAACGCATCAGCCTCTTGAATGCTGCGCTAAACGCGCTTTCAGATTTGTAGCCGACTAAGCTCGCAACCTCGGATAAGCGATCGAAAGGCTGAGTCTAAGTCGGTAGGTTCCGCTTTGGAAAGGGACGCGACTGTATCGTAGGCTCCAGTTTCGCTTGACGACTGCAAATGTGTCAGAAGAGCCCTTTACTTCTGAGCTGTCGCCACGCCGTGAACGACGGCTTTACTGCAACTGAGCCGACTATTCCCATGACCCCGCCTTCGCGTCGACAAGATGGATGATCGAAGCCGGGCTTGAAATCCAAAATCCGTCGAAGCTCTCACCAAGGTCTTCGATTTCATCGCGCCGCGCTACACCAGCCACATCCAAGGCTTTAGCTGCTTTATCCGTATCGTCGGTTACGATCTCAAGCCATATCTCGGCCTGACTCATCGCAGTGACCTTGTCGATCCACAGGTTGTTCGCTCCAAACTTGAACCCAACTGCCTCCCCTGATGGGCCTCCGATCTCCTCCAGTCCCAAGGTGTCTCTGTAGAACCCGACAGTCTGATCGTATTGATTGGGCGGCACTTTCATCGCGATGTTTTTTCCGCCAGAGAACTTTACGGCCATGTCTACACTCCTCTCCGTTTACTTTTGTGCGAGTGGATAAGGGGATGCGCTCGAAACTGATCGACTTGCGTCATGCCCCACAGCACGTCTCATTCCAAATGTGATTTCAGCCGATTCAGCGCATCGTCCCACTTCAATGCCACTTGATTGAGGAAAGCGGTCGCTGCGCGGAGGCGCGCCGGTTCCAGACTAAATCGTGTCTCTCGCCCGGTTCTTTCTGACGACACGAGTTGTGCTTCCGCCAGTGTCTTAAGGTGTTTACTGATCGCCTGACGGGAAACGTCTGTTCCCTCACAAAGCGCCGAGATCGAAAGCGCGTCCTGTTGCTGTAGTCGGGTAACAATCGCCAAACGGCGAGGATCACCAAGGGCGGCAAAGGTTGTCGCCAGATCAGGCTGCACAGGATTACGCTCGGACGTCATTCCACGAACCTTTTGATATTTGAAGTCTGCTGATCCCAACCGCCCTGATTGTCGCGGAATGCTTGGAGCCGCCGGTTTTCAGGTAGGGTATTAAAGCCACTTTCGCGTACGGTGAGTTTTGAACCTATCGCGGTCGGCTCAAGATTGAATTCGACCAATGTCGTCTTCTGCTCGAGATCGGGATCATCCGGTTGGATGCTCTCGTCCATTGGCCAGACAAAACTGAAGAGCCGAGGCTCGTCAATAGCGACGACCTTCGCCCAGAACGGCAGACCTTCATGCCCGGGATATCTGGTTTCACCGGAGGTCAATTCCCCAAGCTTGAAAGGCCCGTGAAGCGAGAGACGGAACCACGCACCAAATTCCTCATGGTCGGTCAAGGCCTTCCATACCCTCTGAACGGGCGCATTGAGATCAATGGTTCTTACGATTTCATCTTCCATGCGCAACTCCTTGGTTGCACATTGCCACGCTTCACTTCTTTACGCAACCTCTGGGTTGCGCGTTGTGCATCTATGCGTTTGCAGGATGGGAAGCCGACGTTCACTTTCACCAAACCAACTGCTGCAAAGGACGAGGGCGAGACGATGCTTCGTGCCGGTGACTGCGCGGCGTTTCCAAAAGCGACCGGGAACGGCCATCACTTGATCAACCGGTCGGATCAGGTCGCGACTTATCTTGAAATCGGCTCACGACAGCCGGAAGACCTGACGACCTGTTCGGATATCGACATGATGAGTGCAAACTCCAATGGTCGATTTGTCCGCAAGGACGGCACTCCGATAGAGTGAGTAAAGCGGTCGTTCGATCTGCGAATGTGTCGGCTATTTCAGCCGCTAAGCATAGCCTTTGGCAAGTCGAGCGAGTTGCCGCATCTTGCCCTCAATGACTGGGTGGCAGGTTCGCGGTCGAATGCAGCCGCATATCAGCTTTTGCTTTCGTTTGCCTCCGCGTCGCGTTTTCTGGCGCGGAACGCAGCCGTCTTGGTACGGTTCTGACAGGCTGACGAGCAAAACCGTCGGGTGGCGTTTTTTGATGTGTCTGCAAAAACCCGGTCGCAGTTATCCGCCATACAGATGCCAAGACGATGCGCATTCTGCGTTCCGATCATCCGGGCAAGTCCCTCAGCACAAATTGCGGTCCACATTGGCAGAACGGCAGCATTCGCCGGATGGTGGTGAAGGTGCCAGACCCCCTCTTCCTTTGCCAGATAGGGGGTCGCTGGGTGCTCCAACAGGATATTGTTCAGCAATTCTGCTGCGTCATCAATGTCGCCTCGGTCAATATCGACGAATATCGCGCGCAGTCGTTCTGCCAACGCCACAAAACCGTCTGCGTCATTCTCGGACACGGCCGCGACAGAAGGAGGATCTATCGCAACGACCTCCCGGACGGCTTGCAGCACATCGATCTCGGCGACGGGCTTTCCGTTGGCATAGCCGGGCGTCAGCTTGTTTGCGAATTCAACGGACGCGAGAGTGCCTGCATCTATGTAACTGTCTAATTTCATTTGACCAGTAACTCGTGGATATATACCCTGTGTCTATCAAAATGCTTAATGATAGTAACCACCCCACAACGCAACATGCTAGAACCGACCGTGGAGGAGAGCAAGACATGGAAAAGCCCCTGAGAAACAAAGTTGCCTTGGTGGCCGGCGGAACACGCGGCGCAGGCAGAGGGATCGCGACAGAGTTGGGGCGTGCCGGGGCCACGGTCTATGTTACGGGACGTTCGACAACTGAAAGCCGATCCGAGATGGACCGGCCCGAAACCATCGAGGAAACCGCAGCACTTGTCGATCAAGCCGGTGGCGTCGGCATTGCCGTCAGGGTCGATCATCTCATCCCCTCTGAGGTAAGGGCACTGGTTGACAGGATCCGGTCAGAACAGGGTCAACTGGACATTCTGGTCAACGATATCTGGGGGGCGACCCGGATGGAATGGAACAAAACGCTTTGGGAGAGTGATCTAGACTACGGTTTGCGAACTCTGCGGCTGGCCGTCGATACCCACGCTATTACCGGGCATTTTGCGTTGCCCTTGCTGATCGAGCGGCCGGGTGGTCTGGTTGTCGAAGTGACCGACGGCACCGACGAATACAACGCAGCCAACTATCGCGTGTCGTTCTTCTTCGATCTTGCCAAAGCAGCCGTGAACCGCATGGCATTTTCTCTGGCCCACGAACTGGAATCCCATGGTGGAACGGCGGTGGCATTGACGCCGGGCTGGCTACGGTCCGAGGCCATGCTGGATGCCTACGATGTGACAGAGGCGACCTGGCGGGATGCAACTGCCAAGTCACCGCATTTTGCGATTTCCGAAAGCCCGGCATATGTCGGTCGGGCCGTTGCTGCCTTGGCAGCCGACCCCGAGCGTGCGCGGTGGAACGGCCAGTCGCTTTCGAGCGGCGGTCTGGCGCAGGTCTACGGCTTCACCGACATAGATGGCAGTCAGCCGGATGCCTGGCGATACGTCCCGGAAGTGCAGGATGCAGGCAAACCTGCCGACACGACCGGGTATCGGTAGGAGCGGCAAGGGTGGCACCCGTCGGGTCGGCAGTTTCCGGTCAGCCGGTAAAGGGCGTCGTGCTCATGGCGCTTGCGATGCTCTTGATTCCAGTCGTGGACGGGATCGCCAAACATCTCAGTGCCGATTACTCGCCGCTCTTCCTGTCTTGGGCACGCTACATAGTTGCCAGCACTATCGTTCTTCCGGCGGCCGCGATCTTGCGAGGTCGGCAGTTCTTCCCGAGGGAACGCCAAATGTCGCATGTGGCGCGAACGGTCTGTCTTGTTGCGGCGATGACGCTCTACTTTCTTGCGATCGCGCGCATTCCGCTGGCGACGGCGGTCAGTGCCTACTTTGTTGGACCCATCATTGCGGTCGCCCTTTCCGTTATCCTTTTGAAGGAACGCTTAACGCGCCGGAGATTTGCTAGCCTTGTCCTCGGCTTCGCCGGCGCGATCATCATCCTGCGGCCCGGAACGGTGATCGAGCCGGGCATCCTCCTGGCACTCGGCGCCGGTCTGTTCTTTGCGCTCTATCTCGTTGCCACACGGCATGCGTCAACAGCCAGCGATCCGATCGAAACGCTGGCGTTTCAATGTGTCGTAGGGACGATGTTTCTGACACCCCAAGCCCTCCTGTCCTGGTCCACACCGACATGGGAAGATCTGAGGTTTTTTCTTGGTCTGGGTGCACTTTCTGCGGTCAGTCACGCCCTGGCGATTGCCGCCTTTCGATATGCCGATGTGTCATCCTTGTCGCCACTGGTTTACCTGGAACTCATTGGAGCAGCTGTTATCGGCTATTTTGCGTTCAATGAAGTACCACACGGCCTCACAATCGTCGGCGCCGCTTTGATTGTGTTCGCCGGGTATCTCTTGCTTAACGGTCAAACCCGACTTGGCAAAGAGCCTCGGCAGCCACTGAAGCCGTTGCCGCTGGGGTCGCGAACCGAGAGCTGACATTCAACCGCCGATCTAGAATATCGGCAACGCGGGTCAGGTACTGTTTTGGAAACTGATATCGCTCCGACGGCACGTCGTCGTAAATGGAGTCAGTTCGGTGGATGAAAACGCCAAATCCCATGATTTCGAAGATGACGGCAAAGGACCAGGGAGCCAACCCATCAAGCCATGCGAATTGCAGCGAAGAGCGTGATGCGAAACTGATGATCCTGGATGAGTGGAAACAAGTTGCCCGTTTTATGCAACATGTTTCCATGTCTCATACGCTATGAAAGTTCGCGACTTAGCCGAGACAAAGTGCGCTAAGCGAATGAGGGGTTCAGTCAGCGTGAGAATTTCTCTTGCGCGACGTTGTACGAAGTCATATCTAGAGCGGCTGCTCGCTAGACGGCCAGCGGTGAAAACCTGAACCACAGAATTGGAGAACGCCATGTAGTGACGAAACTGCATGAAAGGCCACGTTATGGCCCATTACAAACGAAAACGATCTCGTCTAGCTGGGCGCAAGGCAGGCTATTCGAGCAAGGGGCTTGAGCGCCGCCTCAAGCTTACCTCTGATGAGGTGCTTTGGCTTGGAAACTGGCCGCGTTGGCACGACAAATTATACCACACGCGCCCTCGCCGACGTGAAGAAAACAAGCTAACGCGAGAAGTGCTGAAAGGCAGCGATCCAGATAATATGGCGTGGCCTTTGAACCGCAAACCCCATGAGCACTATTGGTAACTAAAAAGACCTGTCCGGCTCTCACCAACTGTATCTGTTGGATTTCTAGGATCCAGTAGCAGATCAAGACGCACAAAAAACGGTCGATGGGAGCCGGACGGGTTGTCGAAGCTACTCATTTTCAGGCGTCTTCAATCCGCTCATCAGCCACGGCTTTAGAACGGCCTGTTCATCACGCCGTCAATCTTTCTGGCGCACTTCGATCATGCGGCCCATTCCGTCCATGTCGGAGCTATCGGCGGCGGTTCGTCCACATCCGCAGTAAGCAATGCCACGCGTTTCGCCTCTCGGCACGTCAATGCATGATGCGTGCCAGCTTATGATCACATCCGAGCAATGGGGACATATCGCTTTGAAAGGAACAGTTGGTGGCGGACTCTGTCGGTGGCGGCTGGCCAACACGGCCTCTGAGAAGCCTCGTTCATGTTCGTCCATGTCGGCCCGGTCATCATCGGTTGCAACCATCTCGTAGAAAAACTTGACGTCCTCGATATCGAGCTCAGTGTCGCGCGATGTGCGCTCCGACATCCTCTTCAGGACGGGATAGTCTGAGAGCGGATACATCTTTTCTTTTGTCATCTCTCCGCACCCCCCGGTTCGACATCGACAAGGTGTTTGTTTGGCGGCAGTTCGGCGGCGCGCTCCGCGACCTGCTCAAACGAAACCGGCATGAAATCCCAGACATCGACGCCGACATTGATGGCATTGCGGGAGCCCAACCAGTTGTTATGGACATGGCCAAACATATGCAGCGCCTGCCGCCGGGCGTGGTTCCAGGTGATCATCGGATAGTGGCACAGGGTATGTGCTTGTCGGTGCGGGCCGTCTCTGACTTCCGCCAAGTGATGAACGCTGTCCCACGGCAGCGCCAATGTGGGCGCAAGGTCATGGTTGCCGACGACCAGGTGTTTTTTCGCTCCAGGCAATTGCTCGAAGATCTTAGCGAGCTTTGCTTCATCTTTGGCTTTGGGCCCGAATGCAAAGTCGCCGACAACCCAAAGCTCATCTTCCGGTTTGACAACAGCGTGCATGTTTTCCAGCAGGACGGCATCCATTTCATGGACCGATCTGAACGGACGATCGCAGAATGAGATCACGTTCTCATGCATGAAGTGCGGATCAGCTGTGTACCAGATTGCCATGTGCCACAAAGTCAAATATTGAATTGATAATTAACTCTAACATATTGATTTAGAACAGTAATTATGCATACAAAGAGGCGTTCGTCAAGCTCATTGAGAGCTTGACCCACAAACCCTTCCGAATCAAACTGCCACCCAATCCACTTTTGTGGATCAGGAGGATTGAATGGATCAAAAACCTGATGCGGCGCTGATCAAGTATAGGCTTCGCTCTGAAGCAGACCTCACGTTGAAGCTTCTAGCCGAGAGACTGGACTGCCATCCGTCAACGATCAGCATGGTCATTAATGGGCGCAGAAAGAGCGCTCCAATCATGAACGCTATCTTCGAAATACTGGATTCACCGACGTCGTCTAAATCCGATGATGTTGTGCGACAAAAACTGTCATCAAAGGAGGACGCCGCATGAACTAGTTGTCTCTGAGGTATCCTTGAATAAGCAAAGGCCCGCCGCAATCGCGAACAGGCCCCTGCCGTAAGACGCCTTATTCATCCCACCTCACAATTTGAAAGTCAACAGACTCGCACAAGCGACTGGTCGCTTGTGCGCAAAATCCGACGCGGTTGCGTTCGGAAACAGGGATGCATTGCTATGAACATGACAGATGACCACCTCACGCCGGAAGGGGTCCAAACTGCCTCCGTTGACCTTTGTGGAATGCCGGAGGCGTTCCAACGGGCATTCGGGCCAACCGAACCATTCGAGAATGATTTTGGCGACCTTGAAATGCCTGAATTTGTGCCGCTACCCTATCGCGGTCACCGGAAGATCAACCCGCGTTCGCGGGGATCATCAAGGATATTTCCGGTCTGGCTAGACCCAGAAACAGGCCGCCCGCGCAAGTATGGCGCTGACAGTCAGGTTGAATACCACAATCTTGCGCTGACACTATTGGCGCCTGACACCGTGCAAGTGCATGAGCAGTTTGGGCCAGTTTCTTTCGTTCAGCCAGACGGTCACCCTGGGAAGCACTACTTCGATCTCCTCGTCACCAAAGCGGATGGCCATCGCGTTGGCATAGCCGTAAAGCCAACGGAGCGGCTGAAGTCAGGCAGATTCATCCGGGAGCTCGAATCTATTCAAAAGACGATGTCGTCAGATATCGCCGATGAAGTTCGGTTGGTTACCGAAGTTTGCTTTTCCCGGGCTGATGCATTCAACGCCGTGATGTATCATCGGTTTGCAATTTGTCGTGACGAAGCCGTTGAAGAACGTTTGTCGGAAGTCCTTGCCTCTACTTCAGGCGAGACGACGATCTGTGCATTAGCAGAACGCTGCCGCGCCGGGGGGCGCGCATTTCGTGTGATAGTTCAAGGCATGTTCGAGGGCCGCCTTGAAAAACTGAGCCCAGGGCGCATCGATCTGTTTACCAGGGTGCGGCGGCTCCAATGATACCCAAGATCAACTTCAGCCCCGCTGACTTGTACTATATTGATCGTGTTCCCTATCATTTTGAGATCAGCGATGATCGCCAAGCTTGCTTTCGCCGGGAAGACGGATCTGGCGCACTTGAGTGGTTTGGTTGGGAGGAACTGGACGAAATCGTCGGCGGCGATCGTTGGGACTGCAAACGGCGACCCAGAAAAACATCCGACCCCCAAAGGGCGCCAGATCCTCTCGTTTTCGTCTGGGAGCTCACTGCGAAACAACGCAAATTACTGCTGTACCGTTGGTTCTTCGTTTGTGCGCTGAACAGGTTGTATGCGCAAGGTTTGGTCAAGCTGACGCCAGTCAACGTCATCAGCAACTACTACCGAATTCATCTTGAGGCGACCAAGGAATGGCGCGCATTCTGCGGCGAATTTGGAAAGCAATACTACTGCTCACAGGACGCCAGTCTCGGTGCAACACCGTCCGCATCGGCAATTTTGAAGTGGCGTCGAACGGTCAATGACGCCGATGGTCGTATCGATGTCCTGGTCGACAAACGCGGCCGCGCCACAGGGCTGAACATCGATCAAGAAAGTTATGTCTTCATAATCGAAAGGCTACGCGAATACCTCACGCAAGATCGTCACAGCAAAAACGAAGTTGTGGAGAAGACGATTATCGCCCTCAAGCTGGAGAACAAGAGGCGCCGAGAATCTGGCGAACACCTTCTCCAAACTAGACGTCGGACCGCTCTTCATGAATGGGTCGACAACTTTGGCGGCTACGCAATCGATCTTGGACGTAAGGGCAAGAAATTCGCGATCCGCAAATATGCCGGTGTCGGCAAGACTGAACGTGCAACCCGCGCGGGGCAAACGTTCATGGTGGATGAGTGGGAAGACGATGTCCGCAACATCCTGCTGACTGGCGCCATTCGCCCCGGCCTCGACCAGGAAACAGTCGACGCCATCAAAGCAATGGAAAAAGGACGCCGATGGCTATACGTCGTCATTGATGTAGCAACCAGATACATCGTCGGGTTTGTTTTATCAGCGACACAGAACCCCGAAGCCGCCGTTCGTGCGTTGCGGATGGCAACCGAAAACAAGAGCGACATCGCACGAGCGGCCGGTTGTCACTTTGAATGGCGCGGGTTTTCGTTCGAGTCGTTAGAAACAGATACTGGCCCGGCATTTCGGGCTGAACTAACTCAGCGTGCTGTGGAAACTGCCGGCGCGACATATGGCTACCCTCAAGTTGGTCAGCCGCAGTTGCGCCACGTGATGGAACGAGTCTTCGGAACGTTCACTGATCGTGCCATGCCCTACTTCCCCGGCCAGACATTTCGAAATCCGCAAGTACGCGGAGACTACGACACGGAAGGGCGCGCCGTTCTAACGGACGACCATCTTGCTCTGCTCTTCATTAGATTTATCGTCGATGTCTATAACCAAACCAAGCACAGCGGATTATTTGGCGAGTCACCGGCAGATGCGCTGGAAAGGATCGGTGGAACAACCGGCTTGCCCCCCAAGCTCCCACCACCCACGCGTCGCCGCGCTTTCGGTATCCGACAAGAACGCAAAATAACAGCACGCGGCATTTGTTTCCTCGGTATTCACTACGGCGGAAACTGCGAAGAACTTCAGAAAATCAGAAAAGAAGCCGGGACAAACAAGCGCGCATTTTACGTCGACCCTGAAGATCTAGGGACGATCAGCGTCTGGAACAATGATCACTGGCTTGATGTGAACTGCAGCATCGAGAACTTTCACAAAATCAAACTCGTGGACTGGATTGAGGTCGGAAAAATCCTGCGCAAGCGCTACTCCTCGCAAGCTGAGATCAAGATGTCCGCCATATTCACCGCGTTGTCTGACATGCGCAGACGCTCAAACGAGATCCAGGAAATAATGGGCGTTTTGCCCCAGATGTATACGTCCGAGGATCTCGAACGCTTCGATCGTGAGCTGTACTGGGGCTTGTCCGTTGTCGACGACAGGCCATCGAAGCTGGCCGATCTTCCTTTGGCAGAAACAGGCATCGGCTACGTCATCGGCGGTCCAAAACGCAACCCTCGTGCTTCACGGAAGTGCCACGACGAAGCCAATCAGAACGATGTCGCATCGCCTAACGAGCGCGACGTGCCCCCCATGACTCCTCAAACCACCGCGGCTCCACCCGAGAGCGAGACCAGGCAGGACGACCTATCGGCGCACGAAGACAAACCGCCGCACAGCAAGCCCATCAAACGCTGGTGGCACGATGGACGCACCGATGACTAATATCGCGCTTCGACAACACGCATTGGCGCAGAACCAAAGGCTTGAGGAGATTTGGTTTGATCGACGAGACTCAGCGCGCATCAAATCTGCGATCGTTGATGCATACGCCGAGTTTGAATATTCACTGAAATCCGGATCTCGTTTTGATGCCCCCGCACTCGCGATCCTCGGTAAATCCGGAAGTGGGAAGACGGCAAGCGTGATCCGCGCACTGATTGGTCTTGGTCTCTTCGAAACGGTAACAGGCGATCCACATCGACCCTTTCTGGAATGTGCGCTCAGCGGCAAAGCCTCGCTGCGTGATCTCGCTCAAGCAGTCTTGCAGGCATACGGCTGGACCGGCTCAACTGGCTCTGCCAAGACACTATGGTCGAAGGCGTGCGATTATATGGCGGAACTAGAAACGCGTGTTCTGATCCTTGACGAAATCCAGCATGTCCGCGCAGCGGGCCCTCAAGACCGCAAAGATCTTCAGGCATATCTGAAATCCATCGTACAGCCCGGTGGTCATCGTTTCATGCCGATACTCGTCGGCATGCCGGAGTTCGAAGAGGTCCTGAATTCAGATACGCAGTTGGACCGGCGCTACATCAAAATCAAAATGCGCAGCCTCGACCCTTCCGTTGATTTGGCCGTGGGAATGCAGATCCTCGAGACCTATTGCCATACCGTCGATGTCACTATGCATGACAGTGTTATGACCGAAGAGTTTGCCAGCCGCCTCATGCATGCAGGCATGTATTCGTTTGGGATTGTCTCATTATGGTGCCGAAGGGGACTCTTCAGAGCGATTTCCTCAGGCTCCAACGAACTCCAGATCCAGCACTTCCAAGACGCCTATGTCGCCCGCGAAGACTGCGTGCCGGCCCTCAATCCATTCATCGCTGTCAACTTTCACAGCATCAAAGAAGACCAACTGACCGACTAAATCAGACAACAAAAAACGAGCAGAACAATGATCACAACGCTACCAGTCGCAAGACCGGCCCTGGCCGGCGAACCAGGATTCTCAATCCTTGCCAGAAACACACATAGTAATGCGTCGGATACGACAGCTGAGTTTTGCAGCGCCGTTGGACTGTCCAAAGCGGCCATTTGCGCCGGAGACACATCCGAACTGACGAAGCTCGCCAAGCTCATAAAATCTCCGGCCGAGACTTTGCTGACGCATTCGCCTTGCCACGAGAGACGGAAGTTTGCCCATTTGAATGGACAGCGATTATTGAGCCGGTCGATCCGAAAGGCAGATCTTTCAGTTTGCCCCGCATGCTGGGAACAGGATTTATCTGTTGCAAGGCATCAGCTTCATATCCGCGACACATGGTTGCCGAAGACGATATCAACATGTGTCAAGCATGACCTCGCACTAATCACTTTGCCTTATGAAGACTATACCAGTTGCTACGACCATCTGCTTCGCGCGGACCTCGACCTGAAATTCCTGCATCAACTCCCTGACCAGCAAATCCAGCAAACACCATCCGACTTTGAAAGCGCAGCACTTGAACTGCTTGCCACAGGGATACCCATCTGCCCCTGGCTCGGGCAAACTCAGATGGATGTTTTGGAAGCATGGTGTTTCGGGATTGGGCTGTTTCTTGAGAGTGGCGCACTGCGACCCGAAAACACAGACATATCATCGCGCCGCGGCCTCATCGACATTGGCCTTAAAGCGACGCTAGTCGGGTTCGAAAAACTGGAAGCAGAGATTGATGCTGCCTTGATCCGTCACCGTGTGAGACTGAGCGCTGTTTGGGTTCAGAAGTGGGCTGCGCAATCAGCAAAACCGCCAGAACGGACGATCTTTCGACATCTTATGCAAAAGATTTGTTCTCATCAGGGGCGGTATCATCTGGCAAGCGTGGCGTCTGCATCGGCAGAACAGCATTATGTGAACGCCCAAATTGCGACACTTGCACAGCAGAACAAAAGACCTGTGGTTTGGGTCCGCAAGGCACTGCAAAGGGAACGCCTGCTCCCTCCGTCCGGCTTACCACAAACCCGAGATCTGCGGGCTCATATGGGACGTTGCCGCCGATACATCAATGCTGTCGTCGACAGCCTCGACTCAACGAAGAGCGCGACAAAGCTGAATATCGGCATCAAGGGGTTCGAGTCCTTGGTCGATGATGGCGTGATCTCCAGAATGCGGAGCCGCAGTCACAAAAAGCGCCGATTCCTGCCATCCGATCTGGACCGACTTCTAGTGCTGATAGATAGAAACGCTAGCCGACTCGCCGAGGCCGAACCAGACGGATATTTTTCGCTTCCTGAGGCCTGCTTCCAATTGGGGCCTACAACGGCACAAATCACCAGGTTGCTCATTGGTGGCCAGTTGCCAAATTCGGTTCGTGTTCAAGGGTCCACTGGCTTTGCCGCAATCCGGATCAATCGTGATGAACTGCGTGACGCCATGAGAATTTTCACGGACGACCACGTGGGTCCGAGAGAGTTGTACAATCTGCTCGGCCTGTCGTTCGGCGAATTGAAATCGTTGCGAGAATCGCATCTGTTGCCAAGCTTTCCCTCTCCGCCAGGCCATCCGCGCCGTTCACTGAAGTACATCAGCCGGATTGTGCTCGATCGCTTTTTGAATGAGTGCCAGACGGTAAGAACGGCGGCACGGCATCTTGACATACATGAGAAAGAAGTTTGCGAGATGATCATATCGAAGAAAATCGAGCCCGTTCCCGAAAGTGGCGGTGTTCCCATCTTCCATCGTTCCGATTTGCTGGACTGACATTTCTCCCCAAAACTTGCCGACAATCGCGCCGCCTTGAGCGGCTTTTTCTTTGTCTGCTCACAGGCCGGAGTCACGTTTTGCCCGGACAAAACTTCAACTCTAAATGGTTGTTTCAAAAATATTCATTCGTTATCAGCAGGTTAGAAATTCGCCAGACTCCGATTTAAGCCGGACGCCACAGTTGTGCCGTCCGGCATGAGTCGCAACTTGTCCGGCGAGACTTGCAACCTTTGTCGGGTAATAGCGCAACCTCCACCATTTTGGCGAGTTTTGGGGCCTTCTGTTTTATAGAACTGGCCTTTTTGTTCGTTTCGAAAAACTGCCCCGATAGGTGCGGCCAGCCGGTCGTGGATTCGGCACCCGGGGCGGGAAGCCGTCATTGGCCGCAGGTGCGAAGAAATGTGAAGCGAGGTCGCAAAGCGGTCACTCGACCCAGTGAATCATTCTCTGCAGGAAGACGTTGGTGGTCCAGATAGACCCAGCCATTGCCAGCAACACTCAACGGCACCACAGTTGGTGTTATGTCAAAGACACGAAACAATCACTATGTACCTGAGTGGTATCAGAAAGACTTTTGGGAGGCAGGCAAAACCACGCTGGCCTATCTAGATTTAGCACCCGAGCAGTTCATCAGATCAGATGGTTCCAAAGGCTTTAAGAACAGCCTGCACGAGGCGCCTCCGTCGCGAGCGTTCGTGAAGAGAGACCTGTATTCAACCTTCTTCGGAACGACAGTGAACGACGAAATCGAGAGAAAGCTCTTTGGAGATGTCGATACGCGTGGGGCGCCGGCAGTCAGAGCCTTCGCCAAGGGCAACCCGACCGAGTGCCATGAGAACTTCATGGCTTTTTTCGAGTACATTGACACCCAGAAACTGCGGACCCCTAAAGGCTTGGCTTGGCTCCAATCTCAGTATCCATTCCTTTCCCAGAACGAGCTAATGATGGAAATGCAAGCGCTGCGAATGATGCATTGCACCATTTGGACGGAAGGCGTTCGCGAAATCGTGTCCGCGAGCGAGTCGGAAACAAAGTTCATTTTTTCCGACCATCCGGTCACTGTTTTTAACCAGGCCGCTCATCCCGGATCAAAACTTTGCTCAGAGATTATCGACCCAGGCATCGAACTGAAAGGCACGCAAACTCTATTCCCGCTTGATCGGGATCACTGCTTGATCCTGACAAACCTTGAGTACGCACAAGATCCTGATTGCGATCCGATGCAGAAACGGACTTTTGCTGGGCGGTTTCGCAATACGATGGTGCGAACAGACGCTTTCATAAGAAGCCGCGCGTTGACCTCGGCCGAAGTAGAGGCCGTAAACCAGATCATACGTTCACGAGCCCTTCGATATGTCGCTGCTGGTAAAAAGGAATGGCTGCCCGAACCAGTCACAGGAAGTAAGCAGTGGAAGGCGGCTCGGCAGGTGTTATTGCCTCCATCTGATGAACTGTTCCACTTTGGTGGTGAAACCTTTGTGAAGTTCGAAAGCGGCGAGGTTGTCTACCAGGACGAGTTTGGACGCGGAGAAAAAGAGCGAGAGTTTTTGAAGGTTGAACCTCCCAAGGGGAAGCTCCGGTCAGGTAGCCGGTGTGGTTGCGGTTCAGGCAAAACCTTTGGTGACTGCTGTAAAACGAAGCCAGACCACTTGCGTCCAGCCTGGGATCAGATGAGCATACGTGAGAGAAACCAAGCACTGTTCCGGGGCATCGAGAACATTTTGGAGCTTCGACCGGATGCAGACTGGACGAATGTTCGTCGCACCATCACCGACGAGAAAATCAGCAAAATTTATTCGGTGTACGAAGCGTTGTGGCCGTTGGAAACGGACCTTCTGACGCTGCTACCAAAGCCCGACGGGACCTCACGTGCCGTCTACACAGGAATGCTGCACCCAAGTAAGATCGCAGAGGCAGCACTCGGCAGCTCGTTATTGTTTGATGAAATTCTTGTTCAGCATCCTTTCGTGAACGCACGCGCGATGAATGAGAAATTTAGCCCGGTCAAACACCCTCAAGCTTATCGCCAGGAAGTCCTCAAATGCATACTTATGATGTTTCAACTTATGCCGCTAATCGATGTGGGCTTGGTGAACCTTTTTCCGGACCCTTGGGACTTCGACTACAATCTTCGCGACCAAACTATGCGTTTGGCCGAAGAACGTGGGCAGTTGCTCCGGCCAATTTTGGAGGTCGACGAAGAGATGCGTGTTTTCCAAGAAGAGGAAATGAAGCGCAGTCTTTTTCAGATTTCTGACGAAGGACAGCGAGCGCAGATCAGACGGCTCTCGCCGGAATCGTCAGACGAAGAAGTGGAGGCAGTTCTCAGTTCGTTGAAAGCGATGAAGGAGCGAGATCCCTATGCGGTTTTGCAAACGGAAGCTACGTTGCCGGGTGAGGAAGACGGGCAGCTTCAAATGTTCAAACTTGCGCCCAACTTCGAGATGTCGATGTACGTGGCACAGGCAACAGGCGCAACCATCGTGACCGACAATGTAATGCGATGGAACGAACTCAAGCTTGCAATCTTAGCACGTGGAAAACAGGAGGGGCATCATCTCAATGATGTGGCAGGCGTGCTTGAAGCTTCGCCACTACCGTTGCTTCAGAACCCCATCGAGGTAGTTGAATGGTGGCAAAATGGGATGCCCCAGCCTCATGTCACGCTGCTCCGAAAGATGTTTTCTTATCTGTCGAAAGTGGAGCATAGAGGTCAAAAACCCAACTTCGAGAAACATCTTTTGGCAAGTTGCGTGAAGGGACATGATGTCTACATGCAAGCCATGGAGAAAACGGGCTACCATCGTCAGAATTTTCTGGTTGAGTGTGCGTTTCCCGAAGGCGGTATCTATGATAGCACGATCAATCGGCTCCTCTTGATGTCCAGCTCAGAGCATCATATGCATAGCGTTCCAATGGCGCTCTTCCTGAAAAAGAGTGGTGAAAATCTGTGAGATATTGATCGCTCGTCGTGAACGTATATTTCAGGCTGGCCGACTAAGGCGCTTCGACGTGATATGTGCGCGCTAAACTCTAATCTCATATCGGCGCGCTCAGTGGTTCGCCTTCAAATTACGCAAAAGCTATGCCAAGAATTTTCACTCACCGCTTGCGATTTTCGTTAGCGATTTAAAGGGCAAATAACATGCCGGCGCCTGATTTTTCTAAGACGACAGTCGATACACTCGCTCGACGGGCACGCTTTCAGTGTTCAAACCCCGATTGCGGAGCACAGACAGTTGGCCCAAATAGCGATCCGGAGAAAGCAACGCTCATTGGCGAGGCGGCACATATTGCAGGCGCGAAGCCAGGCTCCGCGCGCTACGTTGCTTCAATGTCTGACGTTGCGCGTGCTGCCATCACGAACGGAATCTGGCTATGCCGAAACTGCCACGGGCTGATAGATCGCGATGAACTCAGTTACACAGTTGAGCTGCTTTTTGCTTGGAGGAACGAGCAGCACGAGAACTAGGTACTCGCGGAGATCGTATCCGCTTTGAGACCGAGATGGCACAGCTAGATTTCCTCGCAGGCTACCCCGCAATCGTTCAACGTATCGTTATTGATAAGCCGGATGGTTGGGAATGGCGATTTGTTGCGGAGCTCATGCGACACCTCAATAAACCGCAGTTCAAGCGTCTCAAAAACCTTCAGGCAGGCCATTACTTCAATCCGCAACCACGTGTGGAAGAGGATCAATTTATCGGCTGGATGGTCGAACGTACTCATATAATGTCAAACCTTGTCGGCCCCCTCACGGGGCTCATGGACCGGCTGACGGCCAGTTGGGGAGAGCCGGGCGAACCGGCCGATTTAGAGGAGATGCATGACGTCTGTATCCTGATCCGTGATGCACTAGCCGCAATAGTCGATTTCGAGGAGTCTTTATACTTTGCGCAGCTGCCCGAAGAAGGTGAGTCAATTCGGCAAGTGCTGAAGAATGCTGTAGGCCCTAACGCCGCTCGGTTAGCCGAAATTCCAGAAAAGCTAGATGAAATGGTCGAGATGATTGACACAGATCACGGGGGAACGCTGGAAGAGCCGTTGATAGTCCATTGGACATTCCCATTCGACTTACCAGAAGGCTTTAATGAACGGTTCGATATGGCCCTTCGTGAATATGAGCGAGCGATGCAGTTTTCGACGAATTAAAGAAGCCAACGCTGGCCAAACCAACTGGTTCACGCAGAAAGTGCCAGAGCACTCATTATCAGAACGAATGGCTCCTTAGCAGGCTGCACCCGCAGAAATCCAATGTCGCATCGTGCGACCGGTATGGGCCGCGTGTCCACGACTTCGAAACACGGCGGTACTAATAGTCAGTCAGTTCAACCGCGAAGGGACCTGCGTCAATGGCTTCACGGGACGTCCTACCCAAAATGGCCCATGCCAAAGGATTCCATCTTTCATTGTCCCAGCGATGACCGCCGCCGACTATTCTTATGTGAGCAACAGTCCCAGCGGCGCAGTTTAACCAAAGCCTTGTTACAACGATTGTACCGTCTCGCACTTCATTTTGCTCGTGACGTTGAACATCATAGCGATTGCAGCCGTTGAAGGCCGTCCATCGCAGGAGCGTATCGTCAGTTTCGGTTACTTGCCCAAACTGTCTTTCGCCTGCGAAGGCAAGCCAAGGCACTTGAATTGCTCCGCCATAAAAGGGCACCAATTGATCGCGTGTGCCATTCACGAGTGTAAAATCCACACCTGACACACCCGCGCAATCGGCGACGGCCATTTCAGGCATTGGCATTGTAAATGCTGTCAAGCTGGCGACTGGAAGACGTTGCGCACAGGTTAGGGCGTAGCTGGCCATTGCCCCACGAGACATGCCTATGAGGTGGACCCTTTCCAGAAACGGGTAAAGCAAGAGGGCTTCTGCCCAAAGCGCATCGAAATAAGCAAAATCGTCAATTTTTGGAGGTGGGGGTGTTCCATCGTAATTCGGAATTGATCCTAGGTCTCCAATAAACCAGTTTGCGCTCGTTTTCTCACTCTGCGCATGGACGACAACAGCATTTCCAGACAATGCGAGCTCCTCATATCGCCCACGTGTAGTCGCGATAGTACGTTCTGCGGTACTTCCAAAGCCATGCACTACAATGATGAGATCTCGTAGATTTTTCGCATCGTGATTGCCACTACCGGCGTAAAGCAAAAAAAATCGTTCTGGGCCACATTGCTGGCAGTCAATTTCAACCCTTTTGCCCTTTGGTCGGATGGTGGTAAGTTCCCAAGCTGCAAGCAAAGCAACCCCAAAAAACAAGATCATGATTAGTCGGCTACGTCCTATGCCCACAATTGTCATAGCCGCCCCTTGCCGCTAATCTGAAGTTGAGCTCGCTCATCCGCGCGCAGCCAAATACGCAAATGGAATATCACGCTGAATCTACCATGGCATCAAGAAAAACCGGAGGCGGTCGTAAGTCCACCCAATGCAATGCTGGATGTTCTGGGTGGTTCCGAACAGGCGTCTCTTCATGCTCTTTTACAAGGCGTTCGTGTTGGTAAAGTCGGCAAGTCTCAAATTTCTCTGGGGCATTCTGTATTTGTAAGCGCATTTACGCTAAAGGATGGCGGAAGCTTGTTGTTGGAGTTGCCTGCGCCAGTTGAGATCGAGGCGGCTATATCAGAGGCAGGAGATCTTGCTGGTCGCGGTAGCTTGACCAGTGCTCATCTCATTGTTTGCTTTGGACTCGCAAATTGGAGCGGCCGCCTTCTTGTGATCTCAAAACGAGCATTTACTGACTTTGTAACGGATGAATGGCCTGAGATACAGTTAGCGGCTTCCGAAATGAGGGTCTTGCAACAGCTCATTGTCGGTCAAAGCCCGCGCGGAGCGGCCATGTCCGACGGTATAGGGTACGAGACGAAACGCGGTTATATTAAGGCGGTCTGCCAAAAACTGAACCTTGCTGGACAAACCGAACTAGTCAGCGCGGTCCTTGGACGCCTCCTCATTGCCATCAACTCTTCCATCATTGCGTCAGATCCTGCTCCAAGTTCGACAGCGCTCAAGATTTATCAAGGTAGATACCTGCCTGAAGACTCTCGCGTACTGCAGATGTTGGACGAACAGGGGCGCACACATCGCGTTCTTGATATTGGAGCGCTCAGCGCAAGGCCTGTGGTGGTCGCTGTCTCTTCGATTCCTCCCTATTGGGGAGAACATATTGTCAGCGCCATCTCAAAAAGACGGCTTCGGCTGCTTATTCCCCTGCGGCACGGAGTGCTTGATCCCCATGCTCGGACGCTAACGCCTGATGCATTTCACGAGCACGCCATTGCGGGTCTAGCCCTGACCAAGGCCATGCTTGCTGGAAAAGATGCACCTGTTCTTGGGTTAAGCTCTGGCGGAAATAATGCCATTCGCTTTGCCAACAGACATCCAGATTTGGTGCAGAAGCTAATCCTCGCCTCCATGACTTTTCAACCTCCTCGGAACAGCACTCTACTTGCTCGCTTCTTGAGTAGTTTTTCACAGATGGTGCTCAAAAACCCTGCAGTTGTAAGCATTTATGTGGATCAGATGCTGCGCCTGCATCAAGATCCAATTCGGTTTCGCCGGATGAATGACAGGATTTTTCCGCCGGACAGTGCTGATGGTCGCGCGATGCAAGTGGAATTTGAGCAACCTCGCGCACTGGAAGCCTATATGCATTACTACCAGAATTCGCCTGCATTTCTAAAGATGGATGCACACGCGGGTTTTTATGTGACCGAGTCAGAATTTCTAACCCTGAGCTGCCATGTCCACGTTTGCCATGGAACTGCTAACAGTTGGGATGAGATTCAATCAATCCGTAGACTTGCAAAAGCCATGCCTAATGCTGAGCTAACAGAGATAGACCATGCGGGCCACATCTTGCGAGCTAACAACTTAGAAAAGGTCTTGGATATAGTTGAAGAAAACGGCTAAAAGAGGCCTTCACATTGATATAGGAGAGCCTTCGCCCCCCAATTGGGGGGTGAAAAGCCTCACGTCTTTCTTCTAGTTTCGGCACACCTAGAGGAAAGGACACTAAAAAATGAAACATATCGCTTTCGTTGGTCTCGCAATGGCAAACCTATTTGCGCAACCAGCAGCAGCAGGCATATCTTGCCTCTTTTCAGAATCCGTAATTCACACTTCGCAAGACCGTCACTGCTCTGACAACTGCGGCGGATGGGCGGAAAGGCAGCCAAACATTCGAGTTCAGTTGCCAATGCCTGAGAAATGGGCAGACTCAGGTGCCTTTTTCCGTGAGCCACAAGCGACTTGTGCAGGTGTTGGTTGCCCATGGGCAGTGATAAATAGCGTTTCGAGCACAGACTCAGGTCAGACTGTCGTAGTTTCATACAGAAATTGGGGCCGGCCAATCGAAGTAACTGTTCAGGCGGACGTTTGCATTCTCGAAGTAGACTAACCGCGCGTCAACACGAAGGACGTGGTTTGTATCTCTCGTAGAAGACGGCAAACTTTGGTCATCTTCAATCGGCATTGTCTTAGGATTTAGATTCCTTCGCAGACCTTGCCCACCCACCTATAAAGGAAAATACCTTGAATATCAAAGACAACTTTTTCGTCTCTCTTCTAGGAGTATGTCTGCTGGCATTACCGGCAACAGCACAAACTGCTGATGTGAGTTTTCAAGATAATGGAACTAGCGCTGTGCTAACAATGACCAACGAAACTGGTCGAGAATGCTCCCTCACGTTTAGTATCGAATACTATGGTCGCTTGATCAACAGCGCACCTCCGCGGTGGTATGAGAAGGCACGAGGCACATGGACGCTGCTTGCGGGCAACGAGCGTTCCGAAGAGTTCTATGAAAATGATGCGACGACGTGGCGCCAGCATATCCTGGCTGAGCACTGCAGCTAGGCAATTGAACGTCGATGGGGCCCAATCGCTTTCCGAGGAAACAGGCGAACGCAGAAGGCTATAGTTGAAGTCAATCCTAGCGCTAAGAAATTTCTTTGATCTTGGCAGTGCCGAAAAGCCAGTTTGAGAATGCGGGCGCTCGTTCAACAAAGACTAATGTCTAGGGGAAGTAGGCGCGGCATTAGGTTCCGTCAGCAAGTATCAGGTCTGGAAAGGCCGTGATGAGCGCCCGTGCACTTTCAATGTCTCGCAGATAGATACCCAATGCATCGGTCGCTGTACCCCTTGATGAATAGACGGCGTAGAAACCCATCCCAACTTCCGTGCCGAGCCAGGCATGTATTGCGTCCCGGCGCATGCCAAACCTACGCTCGGGCACCGCAAACCTAACCCTGACCGGAAAGGCCAACTCATCAATGCTCTTTTGCGGGGTGGAAGCAAAGGCACCCAACGTATAACGCCGGATGCCGATTTGGCTACCATCCATTCTTAAGTAACGTGATAGCCAGGTTCCAAGTTATTCATTCATCTTGAAGAATCTGCGCAAGATCATCATTTGAAAGTCCACCAATGATGAAGTCGCCTGGTTGACCTGCCGTTCCGGTAGCGCCCTGACTACCCGCCCCACCGGGCTGACCAGGTTGTCCGTTAGCGCCGTTACCACGGCAGTACGGCAGTTGCTGAGCTCCACCACGACCGCCGTCACCACCCGGCCCCGGATTTCCTGCGACACCACCAGAACCCCCTGCACCTTGCCCTAACCGAACTCGCAAGAGTGTAGTAGCAAGTGCAAGTTCATCCTCGGAGGTCACCAAAACAAATGTTCCGCCGTCGCCTCCCGTGCCCCCTGTTCCTCCAGAGCCGCCATCTCCACCATTACCGCCGCGTGCACCGTCACCGGCACCCCGCCTGCAATCGAAAGCCGATTGTGACGCACTGCGCCCGTTACCTCCGACACCACCGCGTCCCCCAGTTTCACCGCGCCCGCCTTGGCCGCCTGGCTGACCAGCAAGCTCGACGATAATAGGGCTTGTCGGATTGCCGACCACCATCGTCAACGACGGACCGTCGGTGCCAGAATATCCCTGATTTCCCGCGCCACCTGGAGCACCTGGTTTTCCAGTACGCTCGTCGCCGGGATATCCTCCGGCGCTTGTGGCACTCCCACGATCAGGCGGTACTGCCAGTGGGCTCGCGGCCCAGGTTATAGTGCCCGGGTTACTTTGGTCGACAGAGATGATTTCGTTGGCCATGATGTAGAGATTGCCCCGCTGCGCTATCGCTTCCGAAGAGAAGATGAGAGTTGCCCCCGGATCGAATTCGATCCGTTCAGCGGAAAGAAAGAACGAGTCCCATATCCGGTCTCCAGATATTTGAATGACTCCGTCGGTAGGTGGCAAGCGGAGCGACTCGACATTGTAAACTTGTGTGCTTAGTTCGACCTCGTCCAGCTGAGCCGGAACCGTTTCATTCTGTGCGACTACTTGCGCCGGAACCAGGACACACATAGCTAAGGCGGAAGCACACACAGTTGTCGAAATTCTATAGCTGTTCATTTTCTATACTCCTCAAATGCTTTTTGAGACTACTGTGTGGACCATTGCCATTGGTGGCCAACCCATGCACCGCCACCGTCGGCTGTTATTCCGCCCGTGATATTGCCCGTTGGGCCGTTGCCCTGCCCGACGCCGTTTTGATAGTCATTGCGACGAAGATACTCTTGGTATTGCCGCTCGGCGTTTTGCGACTGAATTCGATTGTAATAGTCGCCGGTATCTGTACTTCGCAGATTTTGGCAGGCCATGGAGTACGCAGGTTGGCATGAGCCATACTGTTGAGCGTTTGCGTTGATTGGAGTCGCCGATAGTAGTAGCATTGATGCCATAGCTTTGACGCTAGTTGCCAAGGAGCCCTTGGACTTATGTTGGTGTTTGTGAATTTTTGTCATTTTTCTCTCCATTGGTTTCACGCTAACTTGATGCGTGCGGAGAGGTTTAGTTGGCGTCCATCATCAGATCGTCATCGCACTGAAAATACGAAGCTTTTCCTCTATCTTCGCCTCTCGAAGCCCGCCAAGAGCAAAGAACTGTCTGGGAGCTGAAATTGGACGGTGACCTAGATAACTTGAGGATTGGAACACGAGATGGCGCGATTAAGGCGATAGCGCAAGTCTACGGACCCTTTCGTTTGAATCTTCTCTCGGGTGCGGACATCACTCCGAGTAGTCCTTTGCGTCAAGCAATACTTGCCGTACTCTTGGAAGCGCGGGGTCAGACTAAGTCGCGGCGAAACCTTCAAGATATGTTCTGGGGTTCTGTGACTCTATCAAAGTCCAATGCCAACTTGCGAACAGTCATTTACCTCTTGAAGAAGGATCTCGCCGCACTGGGAGGTAATGTTGTTAAAGCCGACCGCAATGTTGTGTCATTGTCACCTAGTCACATTTCTTTGGACCGAAGCAAAACTTCGGGTGCGACATACTTGGAAGGTCTAGACCTTCAACTTCTTGATTGCGAGGGGTTCGAAGATTGGCTTCGTGAGAAGCGAAGCGAGAATGAACTTCTCGACGAGCAGTCACAATCGAAGATTTACACATCCGCTCACCTGTCATCCTCCTCATTGCGGCCAATGGCTTTAGGCTTTTTGCCGACAATCCATGCTGGTCTGAACAGTGCAGAATTGGTTCGCACAAATTCTGTTCTCGACTCAATTGCTCGCTCTGTGTCCCAAACGACAGAGTTGGACATACATGACATGCGGGGCTTTGATGTAGAGTCGGTGCATTTGCCAATCGAGACCGGAACAGGTCCAACGCACCTACTTCAGCCCTTATCAGAGCACCGTGACGGTCGTTTGCAAGTGTCACTGCGACTTCGAGAGGCTGGCTCACAACGAATTGTCTGGGTGTCAGAGCCAGTAGATGCCTTCCACACGTCCTCGGAAGACCAAGCGGCCGTTGCAACCGAGACACTGCTAGAACATCTTGCAACATGCAGAGTTTCGTCCGATGCGCCTGACTTATTTCCTTGGACTGCCATCACCGCTCTTTTTTCTTTGAATGACGAACTCATTCGTAGAACCGAAGAGCAGATTGAAAGAATGATTGAGGCTGGAGCGCCGAAGGTGTTTGAATGCCTCAGATTATTCGCACAGGTTTTCAAGGAAAACGAGGGTGTCGAAATGGCGCCATGCATCACGCCAGAAACTCTTTGCGAACTGATATCCGAGGTCCCAAACGCTAATCCGATGTTACCTCTATGGCAGAGCCTCGCGGGATACTCGGCTCATATGTTGCTTGGCGAAAACGATTTGGCGGAGCAGTTTCTCGAAGGCTCCTATGCTCGTGCACCAACCCTTGCGCTCAACCTCGATCACCTAGCAGTATTAAGAATGATGCGAGGGGACCTCAATGGTGCAGAGGCGGCTTTTCAACGCTGCCAAAAAGTTGGTGCTAGCAGTCCTTGGCGCTACACCTACGATGTCACAGGATCGATGCTAGCCATGGCACGTGGCGACTACCGCACATCGCTCATGTTCGCCAACCGTGCGTTGATGCGTAAGCCGAGATTTATCGGTGCCCTGCGATATGCGATGGCCGGTTTCGCATTGATAGAGAACCAGAAGGATGCGCTGAGAATGCACTCGCGCATTCGATCGCTGCGCCCCGATTATGACATGGGTGGTTGGACGGAGAGCATGTCTCGCCGCACTCCGCGCAATCTAAGCACAGCACTGGTTGCAAGCTTTCAGCGAAGCGGAATTGTTTGAATAAATAGGAAGACAGCATGACAGACGAATGCGAACCGCCCGAACCAATCGATTGCACGACTGATGTCTGGGAAATATTGAAGAATGGGTGGCTTTTGGTCGATAATGACCGACTAGACCTGCGATCTCGCCTAGGCGACCCATCAGAACCGCCGCCGATAACTAGGCAGAGCACGACAGGTGTTGGCGGAGGACTTTTGCACAAGGCGCTGCATAAGTCCCTACACAAATCGCTCCATAAGAGCCTGCACAAGAGTCTTCACAAATCTGCATACGACTCAAGTTCTTACGCCTCAAGTTCTGATGGTCTCAATTGGCCTGGGATCGAGGTTCCTTGGCGAGAACTCACGCGCCTATACGAACTTCAGAGAGATTTCGAATGGGACCGTTTCCCACCTGATGTGTTTCCCCCACCTCCAGCGGTTCAACAAAGGCTCGACGAAGCAGTCAAACTCATTGAGTTACAGAATAGACTCCGCGAGCCGGATCAAGGGTATCGACGGGAGCGCATACGCGTCGAGGCCAGCAATGACTTAACAGCATTCATGTTGCCACTCGGTGCGGATGTGACCACACCAGGTGGCCAGACAGCGGCAATGTTCCAAACCATTCTTTGGCTTGGAAGCTTAATCGGCCTGCTATACAAGGAGCGCTTTAATGCTCCACGACCGCATGTGCTTAATCCTTCGCTGGAGCCGTTCATTCCGGTTCCCGCGTTTTCCTCTTACCCATCCAACCATGCTTTTCAGTCTTTTTTGATTGCCGAAGTATTCACACGCGCTGTGCCAGAACATCCAGGTGGCGAGGCACTTTTTAGTGCAGCGAAAGAGGTTGCGACGAACCGAGAGTACGCAGGACTTCACGTTCCATCAGATACAGAAGCAGGTCAGTTACTTGCGCGTCTTTGCGCCCCAATGTTTGAAATCATACTTGAAGACCGGATCCGTGCGGTACGCGCAGAATGGTTGGGGGAGGGCTATTTCGTATGAACAGCGATCTAAGACATCCGAAACCTATATATTCCGCTGACGATGAACTGCAGTACGTCGACGAGCACTCTGACTACTACTGCCACCCGTCCGGCACGGGCTTTCGCCCTGCATTCCATTCGCTTTGGCATTTAAAAGAGTTGGGCGTAGTAGGCGACCTTGAAAACTATGTCAGCGCAGCTTGGGACGAAGCAAAAGCCTATACAGACGATGCCAAACACCCACCCATGCGCGTCGTAATTATTGACACGCCGGTCGATTACAATCACCCAAATCTCAAAGATACTATCAATAAATCACTAATGCGGGACTTTAGTAGGTTCGACTTGGGAGCGTTCGCCGTTCTCGATACAAGAGTTGTGCCACACAACGACGTTGAAAGAGAGAATATTGAACTTGCTGTTGAGGCAATAGATCCTGACTTGTCAGCCGCAATTGCCAGCGAGCGAACGTGGATCGACGCCAACAAGCACAACAATGAATTACTAAAAATGAGCGAGTTGCAAGTTTTTGGAGCTCATGGCACCGCCGTGGCTGGCCTGATAGGTGCAAGACCGACAACGATCAATCTGCGCGAACCCGCATTCTTTCATGGTCGCGAGGATGGTTTCTACGACAAGTCGGTGATCCGCCAATGTGTGGAGTTGCCCTACACGGGAATGAATCCCTTCTGTGAGATCGTACCTATCTCGGTGTCAGCGTCACCACGACCCGAGATGCTAATCAATGCGATTCAATACGCGCGAGCCGTCTCTCCTGCAGTTGTCGTTATCGCCGACTCGTGGGAAAGGCCTCAAGACTGGCGTGGGACGATCTGGGAAGACCTTGAACAGGCGTTTCTTAGTCTTTGCGAAGGAAGTCTCGTATTTTGCGCAGCCGGCAATGAAGACTTGGAGAAATTGGTATACCCTGCATCATTAAGTTCCAAAACGCAGGGTCCATGGGCAGTGGGGGCATGCGAAAGGTATTACACCGACACTGAGGTCATTGTTAACGACCTGAGCTATTCCCCTGATTTCGAGACTGCTATTGGTCTGAAACAAACCTCCGATGGTCAGGATATGTCCCAATGGATGATCCGAACGCTAAGTACCGAATTGCCGCGCTTCGATACTTCTGAACAAAAGATAGATCCTTGGGAGGCTATCGACAAAGAGCTTGGCAGCCCGAAGGCAACGGGTTTGTATCCTCCTCGAGACATCATCGCCACCGATCTTCCAGGGCGGTTCGGGTATAATCCTGCCTCCTACGAATACGTGCCCTCGCCAGAAGGAGAGCATTACGAAATAGCCTCACTGTTTTGCCGGTTCGCGGGAACATCAGCTTCAGCAGCAATCGCAGGTGGGCTTGCCAGCCTCATCCCACCAGAAAAGCTGAATTTGTCACGTCCAGCTAGGGAACCTGACGACGTGTCTGGCGACTTGGCAAAAATGCTGGACTTGGGCCTAGCCTATCGCTTGTTCAGAAAACGGGATCATTGAAATTGGTCATAAATACTATTCTCTTGGTGAACCGACTATCGCTTCACATTTGCTGCGGCGACCCTAGCGGCCGTCCATGGCACTGACCTGTCGAGGTTACAGCTTCAGAATCTTGCTGTCGCAAAAAACTTCCAATCTTCCGAGCGGCTGGATTGGGTGGTTTTCACTGCAATCAATTGGTTCACTGCGCATATTGAAGCGGACCTTGGCTAGTCTTCAATCAGATCGAAATCGTCCCCACTCGACTGCTTTCCAATGTTTTTTTTCCTCTTCGGCCGTTTGCGACCGTTTGGCACGTATTCATCTTTCAAAGCACGCTCAACGAGCCATGTCGCAGTGTGCCTTGGAAAACCCTCACCGTAGTGACGGATCAGATTAATATAGCTAAACTTAAGTGCTGATAGCTTGCAGAGTTCTTCATCGGTGTCTGAATTACTGACCACCAAGCCCCCACCTTTTGGTACAAGTTTGATGTTGCTGTCACTTAACCGCTCAGCAAGCTCACCCCATGTCTTCGTGTTGGCAACGGCACTTGCAACGATTTCTCTCAAAGTATCCAAGGGGATATCGTCCGCATCGTTCGGTTTTGATGGTTCGACCGCGCCCATCTCAACGCTAATGCGTTCGGAAACACTATCTATGGGCGCGACTTGGGCGGGATTGCTGACGTTAATCACTGCCGAGGTGCTGCTTGACGATCTCTCCAATTCGAAGGTCATTTCGGGCAATACCGTTTCCCAATTGTCGCGATTTAGGTAATGAACAAAGTCTGTGTCATTATCCGCCTTACCCCAGTGAATGACCGCACCGACGTGTCCCGCCACAAAGACATGCCCTGCCGGGGGTTGCCATGCCTTAGCCATGCGCCCCAGCGGTCGACCTTCCAGGTTCTCCAAAGTCCATCGTAAGCGGTGCGGCGTTCACACCTGTCTGGCTTAGTTCCAAGGCAATAACTGATCGATGTTGGTCTGTTTGTGCCCGCCTGCGATGGCAGTCAGAACACCAGACAAATAGCGATGCGGTTCGATGCCGTTGAGTTTGCATGTTTCGATCAGGGACGCGATGATGGCCCAGTTTTGTGCCCCAGCATCGTGACCTGCAAAGAGCGCGTTTTTGCGGTTCAGAGCGATGGGGCGGATGGTTCGTTCAACGGAATTATTGTCGAGTTCGATGCGACCGTCGTCGAGGAACAGGATCAGCCCGTCCCAGTATTTGGCGATGTACTTCAGGGCCTCCCCTGTTGGAGATTTGCTTGAGACGCGTGCGCGGTTTTGGGCGAGCCAGAGCTCGAAGGTATCGATGATGGGTTTTGAGCGCTCTTGCCGTGCGGCGTGGCGTTGGTCGGCAGGCAGGCCGCGCAGGTCTTTTTCGATGCGATAGAGTGCTTGGATTTGGGCCAGACCTTCCTGCGCAATCGGGGCAGTACTGGACTGGGTGACCTCATGCAGTTTGCGACGAGCATGCGCCCAGCAGTAGGCCAGTGTCACATCTTGCGTCGGTCGTTTGAGCAAGCGGTTATAGCCAGCATAGCCATCGACCTGCAGGATGCCGCTGAAGCCCTTCAAAATGATGTCTGCGTGCTGACCAGATCGTCCTGGCGCGTAGGTGAACGCCACGCCAGGTGGGTCATCGCCACCCCATGGCCTGTCATCACGGGCCAGCGCCCAGAAGTATCCTGTTTTGGTGCTTTTGCGCCCCGGCGCCAGAACCGGTGCGGGTGTTTCGTCCATGAAGAGCTTGGTGGAGCGCTTCAGATCAGCCATCAGGGCATCATAGACAGGGGTCAATTCGAAGGCCGACTTGCCCACCCATGCGGCCAAGGTCGAACGATCCAGCTCGATCCCTTGGCGGCTGTAGATTTGCGCCTGCCGATAGAGCGGCAAGTGGTCCGCATATTTTGAGACGAGCACATGGGCGAGCGTTGCCTCAGTCGGCATGCCGCCTGCGATGATGTGGGCTGGCGCCGGAGCTTGTGTGATCCCGCCTTCGCAAGACCGGCACGCGTATTTGGGGCGACGGGTGACGATCACCCGGAACTGCGCGGGAATGATATCCAGCCGTTCGCTGACATCCTCGCCGATGACATGACGCTCCGCCCCGCAAGCGCAGGAGAGGTCAGGTTCGATGAGCTCCTCGACCCGTTCCAGATGCTTGGGCAATGATCCGCGATTTGTCTTGCGCGGCTTCGGGGGGCGGACCGGCGCGGTGCGTTCGTCGGCGTCAATCTCGGCTTCAACCTGGGCGATGGCGGTCTCGATGTCTTCGAGTTCCAGCTCATACTGGGCGGGATCAATCTTCTCGGATTTGCTTCCGAAGAGGGCTTTCTTGAAGGACGCGACCAGCGCCTCAAGCCGCGCATTCTGATCCTGTTGCGCGCGGATGATTGCCTTCAATTCGGCAATGTCATTTGGCAATTCATCGGGCACACTCATGCCCGGGGCCATAACAAAACAAGGGCAGAATAACCCGCGCAAACGCCCCTGTGAGTCACTCCGCCGCAGCCGGAGCTGCCACCTCCAACGGCCGCACCCGTCGCCAATCCAGACCCGCAAACAACGCCTCAAACTGGGCCGGTTCCAACCGCATCACCCCGTTCTTAATGGCGGGCCATGTGAAGCTGTTATCCTCCAGCCGTTTGTACGCCATCACCAGCCCGCTACCGTCCCAATAGATGAGCTTCAGCCGATCTGCCCGCTTGGCGCGGAAGACATAAACCGACCCATCAAATGGCTTCTGGCGCAGTTGATTCTGCACCAGCGCAGCCAGCCCGTCATGGCCCTTGCGGAAGTCCACCGGATCACTGGCCACATAAATACGGACCTTGTGGGACGGTGTGATCACTTGCCCAAAGCTCCTGCGATCTCCGCGATCCGCGCGGCTGGCGTTGCCCCATCAAGACGAACAATGACGTTGCCTCTGATCACATCAATTGTGCGGGAGGACGCGGCAGGCAGAGGTTCGGCCAAAGGCGCAGGAGCCTCGATCTCAACTGGCACAAAGTTCATGCCGTCCAAACTTGGCAGAACCAGCTTGCCCTGTCGTGCCATCCGACGCCAATCAGACACCGTGCTCGGGATCAACTCATACCGTTTGGCAACGGCGTTGACAGTCTCGCCTTCAATCAACGTCTCTGCCACGATCCGCGCCTTCAACTCAGGCGGCCAATTCCGCTTGCCATCCGCACGACGAGGTACCCTTGCCAGAAACTCGCTTGTAGCTCCCATCGAGAAACTCCCCACAAATCAAAGAAGTCTCTGAATCGCAGATCAGGCGTTATGCCGTAAGTGTGGGGCCGGCGCACCGCTTACAGTCCATCGACCATCACGATGGATCAATCGGATTTCATCCCCCACCTTCGCTGCGGCGATGGCACGGTGCGCAGGGTGGTGTTGACCCAAACGTCCTGCAAAGGACAGATCGACCGACGCTGTGTCCGGCAACTGGTAATGCTTAGCGGTCGGTAATTCTGCGCGCATGTCGGCCGCAATCGACCGCCGGATGACACTATCCCCTTCCGGTTTGAGGAATAGGTGTTGACCGGTGGTCGTCAGTGCCAAGGTCTTTTGCGCACGGGTCATGGCCACATAGAAAAGACGCCTCGGCGCATCCGCATCTTCATTGTCTGACTTCGCTTGCCAGCCACCATCCAGAATGATGACATGATCGAATTCCAGTCCCTTCGCACGATGGGCGCTGAGCAAAAGCAAACCACGTTGGTCGCCGCGCGTATCCCGTGACCACTCGGCCAACCATTCGATGGCATCAAGGGCTGGCATCGTGCCTTTGCCGAGCTCGCGCGCAAGTGCTGCGATGCCTTCGGCGATGATATCGATCCAGCGGTTTCTGGGCTGCTTGTTCAACAACCCAATGATCGCTTCAATCGACAGCAGCATGCCTGGATCCTGCCGCATATCCGCAACGAGGGTTTGCATCTCCCTCAGGCGCCAGATGCTGGGCAAGGCCTCGTTTGCTAACTCAACCAGTATGTCCAGCTTTTCAGCGTAGGAACGCACAGGACCCAGCCGCTTCCATTCACGCGCTATGATTGCGGTCCGATCCCATCGAAATTCACGATCCAGCTTTGATATGCGGACAAGTTCATCAACCGCCGCAATGGCATGAGGTATTTCCCCGGCGGCACAGTCCAAAAGCTGAACCCGACCCTGCGCCACGGCGTCATGTTGGGCCATTGCACCACCAGCAGGTGCTGACTGCCTGCTACGATTGACGGTGATGTCATGTTCTGCCTTCATGCGGTCTTTGCCGGGCCGGATCACCGCATTTGCCGCTGTGATGATGGCCTGGGTTGATCGATAGTTTTCGATCAGGAAGGCTGGGCGTGCGCTGTAGTCTTCATCGAACTTGCGGATGTATTTAATCGACGCACCTTTGAAGGCGTAGATATTCTGATCGTCATCGCCAACGGCAAACAGGCTTAGCTTGAGGTCGGGATCGACAAACGAACGTCCAGCGACGGCTGAAATCAACTCGTACTCATGTGGCCCGATGTCCTGATATTCATCGACAAGGATCCAGCGGTAACCCTGGATCAGCGCATCCCGCTGCGCCTCTGCATCGCTGGCACTCAGGCCTTCGCCTTTTAACTGGTCGATCGCCTCCAAGATCACGGCATCAAAATCATGCTCATCGGATCGCCCACCCGCAAAGCTGGCCCCGACCAAACGCATGGCCAAGGCGTGGCAGGTCGAGATTGTCACCCCGTTCGCGTCATCACCCACCAGATTGCGCAAGCGCGCCTTCACTTCCGTTGCGGCATGACGGTTGTAAGTCAGGACCAATATCCCCCGCGCTTCTTCACGCTTTATGCGCAGCAGATATGCGATCCGGTGGACAAGCACCCGCGTCTTGCCAGAGCCTGGCCCGGCAAGGACAAGAACGCTTGTTTGCTCACGTGCGTCAGTGACAATCTTTTGCTGCGCTGGATTTCCCAGCACATCAACAATCGCCTCCCAAGAGGCACTTGTGGTCTGTCGCTTAATTTCGCGGGTTTTGCCCGGCATCCAGCGGTCTAGAAACGTATCATTGTCACTGGTGAAATAATCCGCTGACAATTTCTGCGCTTCGTCTATTTCGACCAAGCCACGTTCTGCGTAAGCCGCCATGACATACGTCTGCATGGTCTGTTCCGCATAATGCTCTTCGAGCGGCGCGAAGTGCGCCTGCGTGAAGCGGGCTGCCTCGCGGTTGAGGTAAACGGTCATCGCTGGCCGGAAAACCGTTAGCCCCTTGCCAAGCGTGACAATGCTTTGCTCATGCAACCACAACAAAGCGCGTTCAAGCAGCTTTGTCATATCGCGGATGCCGATCGTTTTGAGTTCGATATCTTCGGTGATCACTTGAAGAAGATCACCGACTGTTGTTTCGACCTGAAGGTCCTTACCGCGTGTGCCGCCGGGCACCAGACCTGTCAAAAATTCAAGCAGGCTCACAGCAGCTTTCCTGCGAACTTCGGCCGTTTGGTCAATGATGCCCCACGACCGATTGAGTGTAACCGATAGCGCATTGCGCGACGCCTTTCTGATACTCAGATTTCCGAGCCCGCCGTCTTGCTCTCTGCCATCTCGTGCAATGCCGCGCAGCAGACGCTCTACGACATCCGGACGTGCGCCCTTGTGATCTTTGTCGCGGAGGTGCTGGCACATCTCAGACAAGTGCAGTGAAACAACTTCGGACTGCCCCGTATCGGGCGCAGCTTCGCGCATGACGCCGATCAAGCTCTTTTCGAGCTCAGCTGCGGCGGCAAAACGCGCAGAGGAATGCCCCTCAACGCCGACATGTACAAATATCGTGACGGCCATGTCGTTGCGCGCGATCCCAAAGGTCTCCAAGTCCGCCATCGCCTTGTTCAGCTCTTTCGGCAACAGGCCGCTAACCCCACAAAGCCGATCAGTGGAAATACCTTCGTCGGCGGGTGCATCGATCAAATGTTGCACGATAGCCAACAAAGCCTTGCGCCGGGTCTGAGTCATCTGCACCGCATTCAATTTGCGCTCTGCCTCGACGACAGTGCTGATTGTCAACGATGATGGATAAACCTGAACGCGATTTTCTTCCCGTGAAAGCAGCTTTGCCTCTTCTAGCCAGGACACTGCCGTTTTGACCCGTGTGTCGTCGGTTGTGCTGTCCCGCTGGAAATCCCGGTCCTTTTCTTCCAAGACGATTTCCCCGGAGGTCGCCACGACTTTTCCGGTCTTTCCCGTGCGTTCATCAATCCGCCGGATCGCCTTCAGGATTGCACCAATCTCATGGCGCGCAAGTCGCGACCGGGCCGATAGTTGAAACTGCCGCTCCACGTCATCGACCGCGTAAAGAAGAACGCAATTTGCATCCTCTCGGTCACGCCCGGCACGCCCAGCCTCTTGCAGGTAGTTTTCGAGCGATCCCGGAATATCGCAATGGACCACAAGACGAATGTCCGGCTTATCGATCCCCATGCCAAACGCATTTGTGGCTGCAATAATGCGCAATTCGCCGACACGAAATTTCTCTTGGATATCTTTCTTTTCATCAGGGCTGAGCCCAGCATGGAAATGCGCCGTTGCCATCCCCTGATGCGCTAGAAATCCAGCAACACGTTCCGTCGATTTCCGGCTGGAACAATAAACGACAGCGCCTGATCTCCCGTCTTGCGGCAGCATCTCTGAAATCACATCATAAACGTCACCCAGCTTTGTTTCTCGTCGCGTTGGCTGTACATCAAATGCAAGGTTGTGGCGGGCTGCTCCACCGTCCAGCAAAATCAGGTCAGTGCCGACACGGCTTCTGAAATGCTCGGAAATATCGCGCACGACCTCAGGCTTCGCCGTGGCGGTCAAGCAAAGGATGGGTGCAGGCGCATCGCCAGAGAACTCTTTTATGAAACGCGAGACATAGCGTTAGTCGGGCCTAAAATCATGTCCCCATTTTGAGATGCAGTGGGCCTCATCAAGAACCCATAGGCCGATTTCGCGTTGTTTTAACGTGGTACGTATCGAGGTACTACGAAGCTGCTCCGGGGAGATAATCAGGATGCACGCATCGCCCATACGGACTTTCTCCAGCGCGTCCTGACGTTCCGGCATGGACATCATGCCATTGACGGTTACCGACGATGAGATGCCAGCGCGCTCCATGCCTTGCACCTGGTCAGACATGAGCGCCACAAGTGGTGATATCACGACGGACAGGGCACCTGTCTTGTCAAATTTAGTTAGCGCCGGGATCTGATAGCAAACGGATTTACCGGTGCCTGTTGGCAGGATACCCAAAACGCTGCTCCCGCCCATGGCCTCATCAACGATGCGTTCCTGCAGAGACTGCCCGCTAGCATCTTGTGGTTTTTGTCTGAATGCTTCGAACCCAAACCACCTCCGGAGTGCTGCAACTGGTTCACTTTGCTCGGCGCACCACTTGCAGCTCGGATTCTTGCAAGAGGTATCGCGGAGATGCCGTACGATGAGAGACGCTTCCTTGAACTGGGCGCGAACCCACGGCGGCATAACGGAATCGCCACCTGCGACGGAGATCCAAGACAACGCATAAGCCATCGGCCAACCTATGTTAGCGTCATCCAGGCGACTGTAGACCTGTTCAAGGCGTTTCTCGCAAACCTTGTTCCTGACCAGACGGCCTATAGCCGCAAGCGCCTCCGGCTGCGTTGGCCTCTCCGTTCCTCTTACGTGACCGAACACGGCGTCAAATCCGGGCGATAGATCCCCACGCGTTGTGAGCCAGTGATAAGCCAACATTGCATCAGGCGTGTCTCGGTTGAGCTGATCGAAGGCCTCCAACTGGTTCGCCAAAACCTGAAAGACCAACTTTGCATCAAGCTCCGGATCATTCAGGTGCCCTGCCTGCAACCGCCCGTCATGGTAGTGCTTGACTAAGTGATGATAGGGATTGCGCGGAAAGGCGAGCGGGTTCAGCCAAAGTGTATCAATGGGTGCCTGCATGATCCGGGCCAGGCGTGGTCGTCGCGCCAAAAGATGCGCCATATCGTGTTGCAGGAAGTTATGGCCAATCGGATGTTCAATGCCATTAAGTGCCTGTTCCAACCGATCAAACCCTGCTTCAATCCGTTCCTCTTTCGAGACAATTGATGGGCTTTGGTCGAATGGAGCCGCCGCGAACGCGAAGATCCGAGCCGTCTTTGGATTGACTTCTAAATCAATCGACAAAGACCGCTTCAAAAAAGCGCGATGCTTCTCAGGCATTGAATATAAAGTATCTGAGTCAATCATTTAGCAAGATGGAATACAAATCTTAGGATGTGTGCAACTAGAACGTTATTGCTGCAGAATGCAGGTCGAACCGCGCAACGAACGTATTTCAATAGCTTCGTTCGGGTCTAAATCCGAGGGTGGCCGTTCGAAGCTCAGATTTGGCTTGGTTTACCGCTACTGCTTGAAACAGTTCTCACGATGCCACGACACGAACTCTGCTCGTGGTCGTTCGGCAGCCCTCTCCGGCACCAAAAGCTTGCCTGACGCATTGATCATCGACTTCACCGCATCCGGATCGTTGGTCTGTCTCGAAACCATAACCGACAAATCATCCGACAAGCCAACAAGTCCCCTGTCGAACATCCAATGAGCCGTACCAGACAATGCGATGCCATTGCTGATGATATCGGGACCGTCGTGTTCAACCGGCCGGATATGTGCAGCTTCCACCTCTGCGCGTCCACCACCGTTGATAAGGCGCAAACCCGTGATCGCGCAGCGCTCGCCGTAAGCGCGGAGAACTGTTTTGCGGAAGTTGCGGTCGCGCACCGCTCTGTTGGTCAGTTGATTGATCCGTTCTCTGGCGGCTGGCAACTGAAAAGGGGTTTGGTCTTCTTTGAAGCCGCCAGTTTCACTGGCCAGACCGATCCGAGGTAAGATGTCATGATCTGTCCCAAGACCTAGCTGGACGATCCGGGCGAAATCAGTCGGTGACAGTGGCCGAACCGCAGCCTGAGCCCGTCCGGAGATCTTACCGAAATCATTGAGCAGACCCTGCTCGACAACCTCGTGCTCATGGCGAAACGGTACTGGATCGCCAAAGTCGAGATATGTGCCCGGTTCAATTACCGCCAAGTGCATGTCTGCTTCCCTGGAATCAGGGATGATCTCCTGGACTTTGGCGACAGCGAAATAGCCCTTGGTGTTTCTGACCTTGCTGGGTTCGAGATATACAATCCAGTCACCCTCACATTGCTGAACGCGGGTCAGGTACTGTTTTGGAAACTGATATCGCTCCGACGGCACGTCGTCATAAATGGAGTCAGTTCGGTGGATAAAAACGCCAAATCCCATGATTTCGAAGATGACCGCAAAGGATCAGGCTGCCAACCCATCAAGCCATGCGAATTGCGGCGAAGAGCGTGATGCGAAACTGATGATCCTGGATGAATGGAAACAAGTTGCCCGTTTTATGAAACATGTTTCCATGCACCTTGCGCCATAAGAGCTCGCGGATTCAGCACGACAAATTGCGATGAGCGAATGTGGGGTTCAGCCAACGTGGCCTGCTGCCGGTTTCGTGGACGGCACCTTAAGCTTTCATAGCTCGCTCCTCGAATGTGAT
>NZ_JAXBMB010000023.1:0-29826 GCF_033963905.1 Cognatiyoonia sp. IB215182 | reverse complement strand
ACGCATGGTTTTTCTCCTGCAGGCCGGGTAGCCGCTTTCGCATTGTTCTGTCAACGAATTCTCCGCAAGCAATCAGGCGGATTGTTTCAGGATGGTTCGACTGGTGCAGTGTCACAGAACAAGAGTTCTCTCGGACCGCTTTCGGGAGCCTTGGTATGAAGGACGGCTTTGAAGCCTCGAAGACCATCTCTTCAGCTCGCAAAATCGTTCACATTGGGCTTGGCGTCGGGCGCAGTGCCCAAGATTCCGATAACCGAAGATTTGATCGTCTGAAACGGACGGGGCCCTGCATCGATTTCAATGACCTCGACGCCGTGAAGGAATGCCATTGGGACCTCACTTGGGCCGCTTGAAACTGAGTTTGGTTCCCACATGTGGCAAGTCCCATCAATCTTCGATCAGCGAGAAGTCATCGTCACCTCTGGGTTTATTCCTGCGATTTCTGACCTTTCCCGTTCGTTTTGGGCTTTTGGGGATGTAATTGCCGTTTAAAGCCTTTTCGACCAACCATGTCGCGTGGTGTTCCGGAAAGCCTTCGCCAAAGTGGCGGATCAGATCGACGTACTTGAAGCCGAGGGCAGAAATCTTGCTGATCTCCTCACTGGTCGATGCGTTTTTGACAACAAGGCCTCCGCCCTTGGCTGCTAGCATTACGTTATTCTCTTCAAGTGCTGCTGCGAGTTCATTCCACGACCTTGCGGCGGCAACCGCGCTGGCAATAATCAATTTCAGATCGCGTTCTGACGCAGCGTCAGGCTTCAGCGTTTCTGGGGCCGGAGAAACCTTATTTTTTGCGGGCGGGTCGGCCTCTTGTTCTGCTGGACAATGCGTGGCGTTGTCCGTCTGATCAAAATCGGGGGCTGTCTGCGTCTGCGGACTAAGTGAGATTTCGGCAGTCTCAGGCCGGAAGATCAACTCTGGTAATACGGTCTCCCAGCTGTCACGCTTGTGGTAGTGTGCAAAGTCTTCGCCACTGTCGATCTTTCGCCGGTTGATGATGGCCCCGATCTGACCAGAGATGAACGCATGCCCCTGGGGTGGTTTCCACGATTTGGCCATACGTCCGACGACACGGTTTCTGGCGTCGAGCAAAATCCAATGAGGCTGTTGAAACAAAAGGGAAAGGCTGTCCCCAACTTTTGCAGAACGAACAGCCGGGTGCACCTCGTGCGCATCTCGTTGTCGACCTGCGAACGACAGATCAACTGTATCAGGCGCAGGCATCTGGTATTTAACTGCGGGTAGGGCGATCTTGCCGGGATCAGGTACCACGCGCCTGAACAGAACCGACTCGGACTCAGTTTGCAGAAAGGGGTGCACCCCGGATGTCAGCACTGTCAGGCTTTGCTGTGCACGGGTCATGGCCACGTAAAACAGGCGGCGAGGGGCTTCGGTATCTTCTTCTTTTGAAACCCTTGTCCAGCCGCCATTCAGAATAGCGACGTGGTCGAACTCAAGGCCTTTGGCCCTGTGTGCCGTTAGCAAAAGCAGCCCGCGCTGTTCGCCGCGTGTATCTCGCGACCATTCGGCAATCCATTCAACGATGTCGGGCACTGGCATTTCCTTGGTACACAGTTCCCGAGCCAATTCGGCCACACCCTCGGTGAGCAAATCCACCCATTTGTTGCGCGCCTGTTCATTCAGCACCATGAGGATATCCTGACTATTTAGTAACTCGCCCTGTTTCTTGCGCAGCCCCGACACCAAGCATTGGGTTTCTCGGAGGCGCCAAACATTCGGATGATCTTCGTTGGCCATGTCCACGCACAGCCCCTGCGCTTCGGCGTAGGTCCGAACTGCATCCAACGTTTTCCAATCTCGGGAAATCACCGCTGTGCGAGACCAACTCCAGCTTGGGTCCAGACGGGACAGGCGGATTAACTCATCGACGACTGCTACGGCCTGTGGCATGTCACCTGTTGGAACATCAAGCAGTTGGACCCGACCATGGGCAACGGAATCTGCCTTCTCCAAACGCCCACCCCTGGGTTGGGACGCCCGCGCCTGATTGATCCTGATCTCGTGATCAATCTTCATCCGGTTAGGTGCTTTCAAAATGACCTCGTTGGCCGCCGCGATAATATGTGACGTTGACCGGTAGTTCTCGATGAGAAAAGACGGTCTGGCCTTGTAGTCCTCTTCAAACCTGCGGATGAAATCGACTGAAGCTCTGTTGAAGGCGTAGATATTCTGGTCGTCATCGCCAACAGCAAACAGGCTGAGTTTCAGATCGGCATCTTCCAGAGAGCGACCTGCCACTGCAGAAATAAGCGCGTAGGCCTCAGGGCCGATGTCTTGATACTCATCCACAAGAATCCAGCGAAACCCCTGTATAAGGCTATCGCGTTGCGCCTCGGCCTCGGCTTTGGTCAGTCCTTCGGGACTGAGCTGGCGAACCGCTTCCGTGATGATTTCGTTAAAGTCTTTTGTGTCAGCCTGAACCCCCGCGAAACTGGCACCGACCAGTTTCATTGCAAGCGAATGGCAGGTCGAAATCGTGACCCCCGCCGCATCATCACCCACCAGCGCTCGTAGCCGGACGCGGATTTCAGCAGCTGCATGCCGGTTATAGACCAAAACCAAAATACCGCGCGGGTCCTCGCGCTTCATTCGCAACAGATAAGCGATCCGGTGCACTAAAACGCGGGTCTTCCCCGATCCGGGGCCCGCCAGAACCAATACATTGGTCTGTTCCCGGTCATCCACCACGATATCCCGCTGAACTTTGTTGCCTAGGTCTTCCACAATGGCGGTCCAGGACTTGCTGGTCGTTTGTCGCCTGACCTCGCGTGCCATGCCCGGCATCCAGCGTTTCATAAACTGCTCTTTATTGAGCAGAAAGTAGTCCTCTGACAAACGCTCAGCATCCGCCATGTTTTCCAGACCTGTCTCTGCATATGTTGCCATGACATGGGTCTGAAGCGTCTGCTCGGCGTAATGCTCCTCCAAAGGCAGGAAGTCCGATTGCGTGAACTGACCACCCTTTGGGTTCAGAAAGACTGTCATGGCAGCGTGGAATACGGTCAACCCTTTACCCAGTGTCAACACGCCTTGCTCATGCATCCAAAGCAGGGAGCGTTCCAACAACTTGGTCATGTCACTCAGGCCGCTGGATTTCAGAACCGAATCCTGTGTGAGTTGCGCCAGCAGATCACCAACAGTCGTTTCTATCAGCAAGTCTTTGCCGCGCGCGCCTTTTTCGAGCCGCCCCGTCAAAAACCCTAGCAGAATCTTGGCTGCTTGCCACCGAAGTTCAGCAGTCCTTGAAATCGTGCCCCATGACCGTTCGAGTGTGATTTCCAGGGTGTTCCGGCTAATCTTACGCTGTCGGATATTGCCTGTACCGCCATCCTGCCCCTTGCCATCCCGCGCTATGCCTTGGACCAACTTTTCGATCACGTCAGGACGGGCATCGGCGTGGTCTTGGTCGCGCAGTCGCTGGCAGGCTTCCGATAGGTTTAGCGGCATCGGTGTCTCGTTTTCGGCATCCGGCGCCTGCTCGCGTAGCGACGCGACAAGAGCACGTTCCAGAATTGCGGCCTGCGTCAAGCGCGCAGAAGAAGACTGCGCAACGCCGACATGGATGAATACCGTCATCGCAACATCGTTGCGCGCGATGCCAAAGCTTTCGAGATTGGCCATCGCCTTGGTCAGGGCGCCTGGTGTCAAGCCGCTCACACCACAGAGCTGATCCGTGGAAATCCCTTCATCCGCCGGGGCCGACATCAGATGTTGAACGATGGCCAGCAATTGTTTGCGATGCGCATTTGTGATGCTCGCATCGGCCAGCCGTTGTTTCGCCTCGTTTATTGTGTGGACGCTTAGTGAGGAGGGGAAAACTCGAACACGGTTTTCTTCGCGAGAGACTAGCGTTGCCTCCTCAAGCCAGGACACCGCGGTCTTGACCCGTGTGTCGTCCGTTTTTGTGCTGTCCCGCTCAAACGCTCGATCTTTCTCGGACCGAACGATCTCGCCTGTGGTGGCGACGACCTTGCCAGTCTTGCGGGTGCGTTCGTCGATACGGCGCAGCGCTTTCAGGATGGCGCCGATTTCGTGCCGGGCAAGACGAGAGCTGGCCGACAGCCGGAACTGGCGTTCCACGTCATCTCCCGCGAACAACAAAACGCAGTAGGCGTCTTCGCGATCACGTCCGGCGCGCCCTGCTTCTTGCAGGTAGTTTTCCAGCGATCCCGGGATGTCGGAATGAACTACCAGTCGGATATCGGGTTTGTCGATTCCCATGCCGAAGGCATTGGTGGCGGCGATCACCCGCAGGTCTCCGACCCGGAACCGTTCTTGAACGTCGTGTTTGTCATCGGACCCAAGTCCGGCGTGGAAATGCGCTGCGTCCATGCCTTGCGACTTCAGAAACTCAGCAACGCGCTCGGTCTCCTTGCGCGTCGCGCAATAGACCACGGCACCGGATCTACCCTCCGATGGAAGCAGCTCTTCAATTACGTTCAAGACATCGGTCAGTTTGCTGTTCTTGGTCGTAGGTCTGACATCAAATGTCAGGTTTTTCCGCGATGCCCCGCCATCAAGCGAGAGCAGCTGGACCCCAGCACGAGACTGGAAATGCTCCATGATGTCCGCAACCACTTCCGGTTTGGCTGTGGCCGTGAGGCAGAGGATCGGGGCAGGGGGCGGGTCGCCCGAGAACTCTTTGATGAACCGTCCCAGATACCTGTAATCCGGTCTGAAATCATGACCCCATTTCGAAACGCAATGCGCTTCGTCAATGGCCCACAGGCCGATCTCGCGCTGTGAGAGAGCCGAGCGGATGGATGTACTGCGCAATTGCTCGGGCGAGATGATCAGAATGCCCGCATCTCCCATGCGGACCTTGTCCAGCGCATCCTGCCGTTCTGGCATGGACATCTGACCATTGACGGTAACGGAACAGGAAATACCTGCCCGTTCCATCCCTTGTACCTGATCAGCCATCAGGGCGACCAACGGTGATATGACTACGGTTAGTGCCCCGATCTTATCGAACCGGGACAGCGCGGGTACCTGATAGCAAACGGATTTTCCGGTGCCGGTCGGCAGGATGCCCAGCAGGCTGGTTCCGGACATAGCTTCATCGACAATGCGCTCCTGCAAGGGACGACCATCCGGGTCGACAGGCTGGGAGCGAAAACTGTCAAACCCGAACCACCTGTTCAACGCGCGGACGGGGTCATTCTGTTCCGCACACCACTGGCAGTTGGGATCTTTGCAGGATGTATCTCTGAGATGCCGGACAATCAGCGACGCCTCGCGGAACTGTGCCCGGACCCACGGCGGCATGACCGAGTCCCCGCCCGCTACGGTGATCCAGGATAGCGCATAGGCCATAGGCCACCCGTTTCGGGGATTGCTAAGCCGCCCCAGAGTCTGTTCGATCCGTTTACCACAAGCCTGACCGTCCAGCATCCGGCGGATAGCGGCGACAGCTTCATCCTGCGGTGGGCAATTGGCTTTTCGTAGGTACTTGAAAACGGCATCAAACCCGCTCGATTGATCCTTACGGGTAGTCAGATAGTGATAGGCTACAAGCGCATCTGGTTCTCTTTTGGCGAGGTTTTGAAAGGCGTCGAGTTGATTGGCGAACACTTCAAAGACAAGCCGGGCGTCAAGTTCTGGATCATTGATGTGCCCTGCAGCCAACCGCCCGTCCTGATAGTGTTTGACCAGATGGTGGTAGGGGTTGCGTGGGAAGGCCAGCGGGTTCAACCACAATGTATCAATTGGTGCCTGCATGATCTGAGCCAGCCGTGGTCTAGCAGCGATCAAGTGTTCCATATCGTGGCGCAGGAAATTGTGGCCAATTGGATGCGCGATGTCGGCAATGGCGTCTTCCAGGCGATCAAGGTTTTGCTCCAGCGAACCGGTTCCGGATTTCAAAGCCGGTTGGCCATCGTTTCGAACGGCCGCGAAAGCAAAGACCTTGGCGCTCCTGGGATCCACCTCCAGATCGATGGACAGGCATCCAGATAGAAACTCAGTATGTCGACCGTTCATCAAGACAGCGCATTTGTTCAAAGGTTATTGATAGAAATACCTTTTTGAGAACATACACAACCCGGACGGGAGGGGTTCTGTCGCAGGCCCTGGCCTTATTTGTCTGATCGATCGCCCCATTGATAGTCAAATTCTATCGTAAAATAGAAGATGGGAATTGGCGCTTCGATGTCTTTCACAAATGGAAGCGGGTTCACAAACCTCAAAGCTACATCCGATCAAATCATTGGCGTCTGGATGGACGTGGGTTTTTCAATTCAGACTTTCGTAGCAATGCGGAACCGATGTAAGCTGGGTTCTCTACCGACATCCGCAGCGGTGCGCCTCGATGGCCTCAGACAGCCCGAAGTCGCCATTGGATCGGTATGCTAGAGCGAGCGAGTCGCAGACCAAGGCGACATTCGTCAATCATAATCAAATGGCTGCTTGCCCTCGAAGCACAAGCAATTCACGCACATCAGCACACACCAAACTAAGCTTGTGCCTGTTCAATCGCAACGGCTATCCCTGTCACATCGGATCCTTTGTACCCGTTACCCCTGTATGCGCATCGTTGAGCCTATCCACAAACGACGCGAAAATGGATTGCAAAACGCTGCGGAAAGCGTCAATCTTTGGTTGAGGAGTGAAAATCAAATTATACTTTGGAGCATTAATGAAACGCCTTTTCCTATCAACCGTCGCGCTGATGGCATCAACTTTCCAAGCCTCTGGCGAAAGTATCACAATAGAACAAATGGTAACCGCGATAAATCAGATGTGTTCTGGCGGGTCAGAGAGTGGAGAGTTTGAAAATGTAACAGTATCCGGTAGCGGTGACGTTCGCCTCTTAAAGATCGGAAACATCGCGAATATTGGGGCTGATGCAACTTTAGAAGTCACCAATGAAGAGTGGGATGGTATTCGCCCATTATCTGACAGGACGCAAACGTCTCAGATTGAATGCGTAGTGGGTCTGCTACCATTTTTTGAAAGTCGTGTAGCCAAGATTGCGATTGAGGAGTCGGACGCCTCGGTTCAGAACAACACAAGCACTGGTGACTGCAACAACGTTGGTGGCTCAGGCAACACTAGCAACTGCAATAATTGAGTATAAGTCGCGTGGCATATCAAGTAATCCGCTTGTCGTCTCTGTCGCTCGGTGTTGCTGTTTTTGCGTTTGCAATTGCTTCTCAGCCCGTGTCGTCCGAAACTTCAAATGAAACGAACAATTCGGAAGGATGCGGCAATAATGTTGGTGGTGCCAGCAATGTGAATAACGCGATTTGCAACTACGGCACCTTGATAAACATCATGGCTGAAAGGCTCGCACAATTTGACGAAGACTACGTTGAATGCTTGCAATTCGATGCAGCGAGCTGTCGATCTTTGGGCGTAGCTCACGCCAGCGCGCAAGAGACTTGTGAGGCCTTGAATCCGCAAAATCAAAGCAGTCCGCCATCATCTGCCCAAGAGTCAAAGGATCGCTATGCGGCCTATGTCGCCTGTGGAAATCTGGAGACCGTTGCACTATCACTTGACGGCATAGCAGGACGTTTCACAGCAGACTGTATTGAGGGGATAAATGCTCCAACGTTAGGACATTGCAAGAGTTTAACATCGGCTCTTTCTTCGTCTTATCAAGACTTTAAAGTATACCACTCGTTTATCGAAGAGGGTGACTTTTCCCAGCCACTACCGTTTGCGCCTAGCAACTGAATTAACCATTCGGACCGACAGTTCGCAAAGAACCTCGCGACCTAAACACCCCGAAACCGGGGTACCAGGTCGCGTGTCTTGCTCGAAAAACGAACAGATCACAGACGAAGTGTATAGCACGGTATTCGCGAGTGACTAAACCATCATGACTTGGCGTGTTCCGTGAAACAGCGATGTATGCAGCTTGCTGCATCAGTCGCAAAGGGCTCCTCGCGTCCCTTAGCTGCACAGGGTTCTAAGGTCGGCGGGCAGCCCAGACCGGACATTGGCTCAGCCAAACTGATTGAGCGATCAGCGGATTAACGGACCTTCGCCTAGCTCATTGTGTTGTCTGCTTTCTGACCTCCACTACGGGACGCATCCGTGACGAAAAAATGGTTGCCCTATGAGGGCATTCTCTTATTGAAGCACTCAAAATGTCTTCCAGAACCAAAAAGCAGCACATTGTACCGCGATTCTATCTGAGCAAATTCTGCGATCCAGACGGGCTTGTTTGGACCTATTCAGGTTTAGACAGCCCGCGCGGGGACAAGCCAGAAGCAACTGCCGTCGAGACAAATTTCTACAGCCCAATCAGCGCCGACGGTGAAAGGTTCGATGAGGCTGAAAAACTTCTGGCACAGATTGAAGGCAACGCCGCACCACTATGGGAGAACCTCTGCGCAGGCAAAGTTTTGGTCGGTGAAGAGCGTGAGCACATTGCTCTGTTTCTAGCTGCCCAATACTTGCGCTCGCCCTCTACCGTCCGGGCTGGTGCCGAAATGATGGCCTCGCTCGCGCATCATACGGCTCAGTTCATCGCCTCCGACAAAGACGTTCATGATCATTCAGTCGAGAAATACGAAGAGGAAACTGGCCAAAGGATTTCTCCCGAAGAGCGTGAAAAGATGCGGGAATTTATGAGTGACCCAAACAACTTTTCTATAAACGTCTTGCGTTCTGCTGGGCTTCCGATGCTGGGAGGCATGGGGAACCTCGCGAATATCTTCTTGAACATGAAATGGGTGGTAGGACGCAGCGAGGATCAGCATCTGGTTACATCGGACAGCCCTGTCACAAGGATTTCTGATCCGACGACACATAGCCCGATTTATGGAGACGGCGCTTTTGCCAACAAGACAGTAAGGGTCAGTTTCCCGCTTACACCCACCCGAATCATTGAACTGACATGGCAGGGCGAAGAAAGGGAGCGGGTCGTCGAGATACCAAAAACAATGGCTCGAGAAATGAATAGCATTAGGGCGGCGCAAACCGAACGCTTCGTATACGCCTCGGAAAGTGACTTCGGCATAACCAAACTATGCAAAAAGTGGTTGAAGCCAGAGAAGCCGCCTAAGATTGTCACGGGTAGTGATACCCCCTCAATCCATGTGCAACGGAAGTTGTAGCGGAGTAGCGCTCCAAAGACGACATTCGCGTAGGGTGCAGCATCGGTAACTCTTAGCTCTCTACGGGCATCCGCTGCAAGCGCGATTTTCGGGCTTCGTCGGACTCACACATCGCGGGACCTTGCTGCCCGTCGCTACCCCCGAAGGAAGGTCTGTTCCACTGCCCTAATCGGAAATGTGTAAAGGCGCGACGCAAATAAGAGCACCCAAACACGTTGGAGTTCGGTAAATCTTTGGCAACCAGCCGACTTGCGCCCTATCGCCATGTTCAGCTGCGCAACAAGCATTGAACTACTTGAACATGATAAGCTACTCACAATCTGCGGATCGCACTAATCAAAGGGATCTTCTGTGTCATCGATCTACCTATACTCAACCAACCAGGCTAATGCGCCATATTACTTTACGCTCAAAGGAAAACCAGTTTATCTTTATCCCACCAACCAAGCCAACTCGCCTTTCTACTTCACACATGAAGGTAGTTCGATTTATCTGCACGAAACAAATCAGCCAAATTCGCCGTACTATTTCCGCTTAGGTGGAAGGACTGTTTATCTTTACAAGACGCACCAGACCAACTCACCATTCTACTTCAACCTTTGATTTCGTAGGCTTTGCAAAGCCGCCGCTGATCTATTCCGGCTCAATGACGTTGAAGTCTGGGTCTGCTCCTTCTAGGTCTTTGGGGGACGAGGGCAGATCATGACCTTTTAGATCAATAAATTTGATCTCAACATCGTAGTCCAAGCCAATTTCACTGGCAGCAGAGTGGAAGCGAACCCTACTAAAAAACGGTATGGTGAATTCTCCAGATGAGTTGCGTGAATCTGCGATTTGGAACTCGATCGTCCAGCGCTCGTTTAGCGGTCCATTGTTTCGTGCGTCTTGAACTAATTCTTCGTCGACACTGATTGTCTCCAATCTGTCGCACAAGTCAGACCAGTATTCGGGTTGGCGCAGCGCGCGTGCCGCGATCTCGCCTTGATCAAACAGGTAAGAAATGCCCTGGCTTTTCCTTCGGCCGCGCTTCACATGCATGAGCTTACGACCAGCTATGTCCATTTGGTCGCAACCTTCAAATTTGTCATGCGGACAATCATCGCCAAAACGAAACAGTTTTCTGTCGAGGCAGACCAAGCCGAAGGCTTCGCAGGCTCGAACATTATAGACATCTTCCGACACGAACTTCACGCCACGCTTGGATTTGGCAGTCACTCCTTCATCAACTATCTTCGGCCAATCAAATGGAACGGGTTCGTCGCTCTTATGCTTTATGAAAGAGGCGTTTATGGATGTTCGAAAGGAGTCTTTCAGACTATACCATGCACCGTCGTTAATGGCGTAAAGCACGTCGTCCACCTCGAGTGTGCCGACCATTAGTTTGTACAGAGAACTATCGGTCCGCCCATTCTCAGCATCCCAATATGCTCGAACTTCATGCTTCTTGAACAATTCGACGGTGAGGTCGTCAAGGTCAGCGCCCAGCTCTTTGCGATAGTCATCCAAGAACAAATCTGGCCTGCGCCCAGACATACGAATCTTTGTGAACGCGTATTCAACAGCATGTCTGTCGGAGACCTCTGGCAGGCCAATTTCGAACTTCTTGTCTGTCAAAGAGCGAATTGAAGCGACAAGACCTTCATCCAGTTCATCAATTTTGCTTCGGTCAGTAACCATTTGCAGCGTGTCGATAATACTAAATGGCGTCTTGGTGTAGGCATCAGACTGGTAGAGTTCCATCGCATCTGTCGCGTAGTCCGGTATGCGTTCAAGTTTGCGAGAGGAAGAGAACCTTAATGCCTGCGCTCCGGTTATAGAGCTTTCCGAACCATCTCCATCTATACGCCCGCTGACCTTTTTGATGAGTTCGAAGGCTTCGTCGATGCGGAAGCTATTGATGCTTCGGCTAATCGGAGAGTGCTCAACAGAACGCATTGCCCTGACAAGGTCGTTTCTTTCCAAACCCTTTATCGACCCGGCATCCAGCGAGTTAATTGATACTTTCAGTCCAAAATCCGAAACCAACCGGTATGGATTGAGCATATGGCCTGAAAAACCGAACGTCAGAACGAAAAACCGACCTTCCGACTTGAACACGAGTACTGCAGAGTGGCTCTGATTATTGATCGTTTCTTCGATTGCGAAGTTTGCTTTGAGTTGGCCAAACCACCCCGGCGGGTGGCTATTCTTGACGAACAGGAAGAGTTCGCCGCCTTCGCCGAAATCGGCATTCTTCGCCCGAACAATTTTCTGTAACCTCTGGTCTTTAGAAGCGTTGAGAACATCCTTTTTGAAGACGTCCTCGAAGTCGTCGACGTCGTCCTCTTTGGCGAGTAAGAGAGAATATGTTGGCAATGCAGTGCCCCTAAACGTGGTTCTGTTGCTTTACTCTAAGTGTTCGCCGCTGAAATGAATCTGTCAACAAGGCACCTCGACCAGAGGTTGCAAACGGGAAGTTGTCTGATTTACTTCTCTTCAGAAGTTCGGGCGAAGCGTTCTCAAGACCTCCAAACCCCATTAATCCGAAAACTGTAGTCAGTTGCCGTAGTGTCTGCTTACAGGTGAGCCAGCCCATCCTTTCGCAGCTATAGCTAACTTCCGCTTCCCGCCCTGCCTCCTGGAGCCTAGCGGTCTTTTTGAACGAAACGAATGTCTTTTTTGGGCTGGGGGCGGTCAACCGAGCGAAACCCTCGGATCTTGCCTACCAGCGCAAGGTATAAAGCAACGGGTACGCAAATTTGAGCTATTGGACAGTCAGAGATTGCTCTAAACTATCTGAATGAGGACAACTTTCTATCGCTTCGCCTTGGCGATTTGGGCGTCTACAAACGCGGCTATGGCCTGCACTGATGATCCAAACGAGAACTACGATGATATCTACGCCGATGATGCGTCGATAGTCTTAGCTTTTGTGACTGATGTGAGCGTTCCGCCCTTGCAGCCCAACTGTATGCAGGTGTCTTATGACGTTGCACAATACCTACATGGGTCGGTGAGCGATGAGTTTTCGGTGACTATCTGCGAAAAGGACACATTGTGGGCGGACGCCATCGCAAGCCACTCGACAGTCCTTGAGTTATTTGGTTACGTAGCCGGTGCCGAAGTGTTGCTTGCAGTAGTCACCGAGGGAGACAGCGACGAGGCAGTGAGGTATGCGGATCCCAACTGCACCGGCTTCCTTCATTTCAATATGGATCCGCTAACACCTGAAAGGAGGGCTCAGGTGTTGGACATGTTCCAAACAAATATCGAAAAAAGACAATGATCGGTTCGTCCGTACCCTAATCTGAAGTGAAGACAAATCGAATGTCCAGTTCGGGGCTGGCACAAGTTACCTGATCAAAACCATCAGATGTCAGCAGCGACCCCATACATACGCAGTGCTGCGCAGTGCACAAATGTCTGGCCTCGGAATCGGACCAATAAGTTGTGGTCAAAGCTGGCTTCGACAAAGGTTCAGAGCGCGTGGCGGTCGCGACGGGACTCGAACCCGCAACACCCGGATAGACAATCCGGTGCTCTCCCATTGAGCTACGCGACCGCAATCTACTTGGTAGGGCGTACGGGATTCGAACCCGTGTTTTCCGTTAGAAAGACGAATGTCCTAACCACTAGACGAACACCCCAAAGCAAATATGAAATTCATACATCGCTTGAGCGAGTGGCGTCAATTTATTATTTTAAATCAAATACTTAATGTAAATCTCCTCTGTTCATCGCCGAAGGAAACAATGTCAAAACAGAACGCTGGTGTCGTATGCGTGAGGATGAGATCAGGGAGACCGCGCAGATGTGCGAAGTCTCCTCCGTATCGTCAGGTTCTTCCAACCGCTGATTTGACACAGCTTTGATCTCCTTGTGTTTTTGAAACAAAAAAGGCGGCCACCGGATGGTGCCGCCCTGACAGAAAGGCTCTTGCGAACCTAACCTTTTAGGATGCGCATACCTAGTCCACGCACCCCGCTAGGGCGTTGGTCCAGGTATCTCGTTCTGAAAACCGTACTTTCATCGTGCGCTCCAATTGCACGACCACATAGCAGACAAGCACTTGGACGGACAAGAAATTCTTTTGCAAGACAATCGTCCAAAACGGACCTTGGATCCATTGATGTGAAGGTCCGTACCGTCCGCGACTTGCCCGCTTGATCTTGAGTTTTGAATGTTGGCTACAGGCTGGCCCTCGGTCAGCCCAAAGCCGTCATTGGATCGGGATGCTGGAGCGAGCGAGTCGCGGACCGTCCAGACTTTCATTGCGGCCGCGCCACTGACCGGTCTTAGAACCTAGGCAGAAACGACTGGTCAGGTTTGCGCTCCCAAAAACGGTCGGTGAAAAGCATCGCTCAAAAAAGCGATGCCCCTCGACTTAACATATCAGCACGCTGGCGGGGTATATCGCTCTCGATAAAGGGGCACCAATCTTGCAAGATTGGTTGCAAACACCGGTGCGTCCGGTGCGTCCAAACCGTCAAGCGTAAAGACGCCCGGGTCTGGTTTCTTCATGTTGGATACTATCCTTCCCAAGCGGCACTCGAGGCTACCCTCAGGGGCTTGGATCGCGCCAGCCCGGTAAGCGTGTAAAACTCTAATTGCGTCGATAGCAAGGAGCTCCGGGAAGGCTTCATTCTGGAAAGGTCGCAGGGCGAACTGGTCAGCCCAGACCTCTTCATGGAGATCAGTTGTCAGTGGTACAGTCTCCGGACATGAGCGGTACGCATGATGCCCGGCTTCATGCAGCAAAGCGAATATGAGTACCGCGCCGTTGAGCATGTCAGCAGCATGAGCGATCTGAGCAACACCCGTCCTTGCGACCACCTCACCAAGGCGCTCTTGGTATGGAGCGGCATAAGTGTAGTCGAGAAAGACCGGCGGCGGGGGCACGCCATCTCGTCTGTGCATTCGATACGCATGCCGACGCGCTTCCAGCGTTGTTTCATGTTGTTGCAGGACTTGCGGTAGATCTTCGGTCGGCACCGCTCCAAGTAGCGTTAAGAATGTGAACAGAGTGGCCTGCCCTATTAGCTCAACATAACCACGCGACAGTACGATCCGGTCGCGTTCGTACAGAACAACCAACGGATCTTCACTTGGATCGACGATGATCTCGACGTCCCGGATGCAAGCGAGCGCGTCATCGGACCAAGTTCCCGCCACGGCGTCGGCTATCTCAGTTTCCCAGACGTGCGGGAGGCTCTTGATGGTAGCATCCACCTCCGCCTCATAGCGTTCAGATCCTTGGGCGTAGACGGGCATCGCGCTCTGCACGGTCGCGGCCAACAAAACGATAAGACATTGAATGCGTATGATAGCAGTCATTGAGAGTACCCCTTGGCGCGGTTGATCATTGCGAATACACGAGCCTCTTCCGCGGTCATATCTGTGAGCGGTTTGTCCTTTGCGCGACAGTAAATACTGATCGTATCATTGCTATAATTCGACCGTAGGATCGCTGACTGCAGTGCTTCTCGCACTTCTGCATCCCGCCTGAGAATCTCTCCTATCAAAACGCTCCAGCGAGCTAACTCTTCAGGTCCTCGTCCAGGGGGCCTAACGAGCGCCTCCAAAGCTAAGCTCGTGTCGTCGTCGATGCCTTCGGCGCCGAGATTGGCGGGTTCGGAATAAGGCTTTACCTCGCATAGACCGTACCCGATTTCAGCGAAGACGGTCTCTGGAGGTCGATCTACCACCTCTACATACAATCGAGGCGCAACAAGGCTAACACCAACAGCGATCATGACAAATGCGGGCGCGAGAGGAATTTCCACTCCGGGGACGCGGATGTAAGAATCATTCGCGGCTACACCTTTGCGGGCGTAGAACCACCACCACCAAAAGTGCAGCGCCAACCCTCCTGCACAAAGGACTGCTCCTACAATGAGCATGATGTCGAGCAGATTCCACAACAGGTTCTTTCCCCTTTCTGAGCGCGCAAATTATTGCGAGTTTTGGACTAAATCACAATTACAAAGAACGAAGCTGCCCCGGAATGTTCTTTGAAACGGCGTATAGTTAAAGGCCAGCCGCACTTGCATTCTGCAGCTCGCAGCCCAAACCGGACATTGGTCTGGTAGGACTGATTGGTTGATCGGCGGAAGAAGGCGGACGTTTGCTGCGCGCACGCCAAGCACCGCTTTCGGATGTTTTGTCAGATAGTTGTTCGGAAGGGCGTCACAGCCTCCCTGGGCAGAAATTGATGGTTAGGATCTGTGCTGACTACCAACTAAATGACAGCGTCAAAGTGCCACCACGAGCAAAGAAAAACCGAAAACTCGCAGTGCCTGGTCCGGTAACTCCTTCATACGCTTGTCTTGGAACACCAGTTCGATGTTCAAAGCGGACCCACCATGTTGAAACTTGGCTGAAGGCGCGTTGGCTTCGTCTGAATGGTCCATTGTCATCTCCAGTCCAAAGAGTAGTCGCATCGCGAAAATCTCCGCCCCAACGACCTCTCGCAACCTTGAAATTCCAACTGGTTTCATTGGTATCCTCGGTCATTCTGAAATTGACGCTGGAGCCTGCTTCGACATCGAACTTAAAGTGCCGTGGTCCTCTTGGGTCTTGGCGCACCAACTGAGATCGCGCGGGTGATGCGACAGAACAAAGTAAGGTCGCCATACCCCCATGAAGCAAGTGTCGCCTGGTCATGGCCAACTGGTCACAGTCCTGATTCTGAACTGGGGCACACATCAGACCTCCTAAACCTGCAAAATTACTATTTTCGGCAACCCTTACCAAAAGGTGACCTGCCAGATACTATGGATTAGCGCATGGTTCTTCAGATCGGAATACAGAGCCCGCAACCGCGGCAAGGGTCGCCAAACGCGGGCGAGTTCGTTATCAGTTCAAAACTGCCCCCCACATTACCCTTTAGCACGACACGTGCAGGATTTTCAGTTTCGTCGCCTTCAGGAGGTTGGAGCGTTCCATTATCATCGTAATAGTGAAAGTGCAGACCGTCGGGAAAGGTGTCGATTTCTCCTGAGAGCACTGTCTCCATATATCCCGTAGGATCGGAACGGTAGGCTTTCATCTTGTCATCATCTGACAACTCGTCAATTCTTCTTTGAAGCACGTTCAGATCGATCTTTCGGTACTCTGGCCCTAAGCCATCCACAGCTTCTCGAATCTCGTCATTCATTGGTGAATCCTCAATCATTCAAATGAAGGGTTAAGTCATTTTCGAATGGCATCATTTTATCTTGACCAACGAACGGGTCAATTGGCCAGCAGTGCTTTTGTGCACCATAAGTGCGTCTTCTCCGCAGCAAAGGTCTCCAATCCAATCGTTCTTGGACCCCAATTCAGCCCGATCTGAAAGGCCAACGACCAGCAGTAACTTGACGTGCCTTCACGCACAGGTTGCAAACAGGCTGATTTCATTTAGGCTAACTGCTAGAGCAGCTTTTTGGGGAGGATTTTATGGTTCGGGTCAGATTGTCTTTTGTGCCGCCGGGTGGCGGCGAAACTGACTACGGATTAACGATGAACATGCCCGCTCTCCCACGTGCCGGAGACTATATTTCCGTTCGTCGAGAAGGTGTCGTAGATGAACGGCCAGACTATGTTGGAAGCGAAGACTTTGTTGTTCGCAGAGTATGGTGGTATTGCACTTATCCTGATGATGGTCAGCTATCTCATACATCAGGGACAGAGCCAGTTGGGGTAGCTGAAGTCAATGTTGAATGCGAATTTGCTATCTCGCCGTACTCATCACCAGCACATAAGCGGTCAGCAAACACTGCAAAGAGACGCTCAGAGCCACAGACCTTTGATGAAAGCAACTACTAGTCAGTTGGGTTTGCCTAGCTGTTTTGCCAAGATCGCCGCAGCTGATATGTCCATCCCGCTTCCGTCATCCTTAATTATGCCGTCCTGTGTTGGGCGGAAAAGTGACCCAAGAATGATGGCTTCATTGTCTGCGCCAACATCCTTGCCCTCTTTCATCGCCAAATAGGTTTCGGCGAAGGCCTTCTTTTCGCTAGCGTCTAGGGCAAGATGGCGTTCGCTAAGGTGCACCCGGTATTGCAACCTGGCAAACCACAACAAAAGTGACGTTACGAGCAGCAGTCCAGTTACTGTGATCGGTCCCTTAGCTGAGAACACCCTATCACATTCACTCGCAGGCAATGCAGGTATGGCTGGGGCTGTTGAAGTAGCGGCAACACCTTCTGTCGCAGGCACCAAGCATAGCGTTTCGTGGAAGCTAGCGGCAATGTAGTCACCTGCTAAAAAAGGAACTGCTAGACCAAACATGATCGCCAATGCACCAATACTGACAAACCTTTGCATGGCCTTGGCCGAATTCATACTGTGACTGGTCTCGCGGCCTTCCCAGAGCTTTACTGGAGCCCGTAGCCGAAGCTGTGTGGCGAACAGATTCTGAAGGTGCTCAAATTGCTTTTCCCGTTCGTCTTCGGCTCGCTTACTCCTTAGCTCGAATAGCCGTACCTTCTTTTCGGCATCCTCGAACGCCTCGGCGACTAGCTGTTTTGTTCCTTCCAACCATAGCTTTTGGCGTCGGTCGCGTCTTTTGTTTAGCCGTAAAATGACATCATGGATGCGCCTTGATTTTGCTTTCTGTGCTTCGAGATGTGCATCAAGATCGTCGCTATGCTGTTCTTGAAGGCCTTGAATACCCTCTATCTGATCAGCTAACGCTTGGAGATGGTTTTCGGCCATTCGGGCTGCGCCCGCCATTTTAGCATTTGATACCCTGCTAAAAGGCAACGCCTTTACAATGGGTGCGGTTTCGACGAGCAATTTGCCCTTTTGCTGCAATGCCGCTACTCGGTTGTCCGTTGGCCGGTTGAGTCCCTTTTCCCGCATGAGAGTGAAAACGAAGCAAGCCAGAGCATCTTCGGCATAGCCAGCGTCAAAAAGACCCATAATCAGATGCGCCTCCAAGCTATCGGAAGGAGGTGGAAGCGGCGGACGCCTGGCCGGGGAGTTGGCGTTTCTATTGAATTGGTCCTGATCCCCTAAATTCACAATCTGATCGGATAGGGAGGAAGTGATATTGTCGGCAGTCCACGTAGTATTGTTGTTCGCGTGAATTCCATTTGGCAAATTTTCGCTGACAAATTCGAAGAATGGTGCCCAGAATTCCGCTTCGCCTTCCAGATAGGTTTGCATTCCGCGCTTCGATGGAAATACGATATCGTCCATGTTGTTGTAGTGAATGTGGTAACCATGGTCGGCCATGAAATGCTAGTCCAAATGGGCTGAGTAGAGTATTGTCTAACAGTCTTTAGTAGAGTTGTTGCCGACGCATTGCCAGCTTTGAAAGTTATTGTTGTAACAACGAGCGTCCAAATCGGAACGGAACTGTCTCGGGCGCTAGCATAGTAGCTTCCAACAAACGCACGGATGTCGCGGACTCTTGCTTTGCTGCGACCGCAGCCAAAGAATGACGTGACCAAGGTCTGACTAGGGCCGAGCACGCCATCACGGTGGTAGGAGGTTTGCAGTTTTGCAATGTCGGCTTCCTGCGCATTGCGCACGTTCACATAACACCGACGAATGCCCACCTTCCCACTTTTTCGACTGGACTTGTGCTGAACAGGAAGCGGTAGTGTGTGAGCGTTTTGCGTGTGTCTCCGCCCGATGTGTCGGGCTTGGGTCAGTACTGGGGGGCAAGTTGCCCACAGGATCTGAACAAGGAGACAACAATGACGACGACCAATGCGCATCAAAAGCTAACGGGTAAACCAAGCAAACCGACGGCAAAACGCAAGACCGCCGCCAAACCCACACGCAAGAGCTTGCTGATCAAGGCCTTGTCGAAGGCGAAGCCAGTGACGGCAGCCCGGCTTGCAACAGCGCTCTCGCTGCAACCCCATTCGGTACGGGCCGCGATCAGTGGCCTGCGTAAAGAAGGCCTCGTGGTTGAAACGATCAAGTCGCCAAGCGGTGGACCAGCAAGTTACCGGATCGTCCCGAAGACGACGGAGAGTGCGAAGCAAGGTAACGACGCATGAGGGCGCGCGGTCAAAAAAGCGACGTTACAACCACCCTGGCAGCGATTGCCTCGGCTGACCGCGACGCCTTGCTGTCAAGATGGCACCATGTGCATGGCACGCCACCACCCAAGAGCCTGTCGGTCGGGTTCCTGCGGAAGGCCCTGAGCTATGAGGCTCAGGTCGCAGCAAGAGGTGGGCCAAAACCCCAGGTGCTGCGTGATCTGAAGCGACTGGCGAATTCTGACGCAGCCGCATCTCCCAAGGCAGGCCTGGCGCCCGGAACCCAGCTTGTCCGTGAATGGAACGGGCGCACTTATCGTGTGACCGTATCGGAGGCAGGTTTTGTGATGGACGGGCAAATGTGGACGTCCCTGTCTACCCTGGCGCGCCACATCACCGGAGCCCATTGGTCCGGCCCACGCTTCTTTGGGCTCGGCAAAGGCACGCGCCAAACACCTGCAAAGACGGAGATGCCACGTTCGGGGTCGGTCCAGCGATGACGCCGCAGCGCGCTGCACCACAGAGACGACGCAAAATCCGCTGTGCGATCTATACGCGCAAATCGACCGATGAAGGTCTGGAACAGGACTTCAATTCACTGGATGCCCAGCGAGAAGCCTGCGCAGCCTATGTGGCCAGCCAGAAGGCCGAAGGCTGGGTTCTTGTCGCGGAGCCTTTTGATGATGGCGGCTATTCCGGTGGGACATTAGAGCGCCCGGCCTTACAGCGCCTCTTGGCGGCGATCGCGCAGCGTCAGATTGATCAGATCATTGTCTACAAGATCGACCGGCTCACCCGGTCACTCGCAGACTTCTCGAAGATCGTTGATCAACTGGATGCGGTGGAGGCCAGCTTTGTATCTGTCACCCAATCCTTCAACACAGCCACCAGCATGGGGCGACTGACACTGAACATGTTGCTCAGCTTTGCGCAGTTCGAACGTGAGGTGACGGCAGAGCGGATCCGGGACAAGATCGCCGCCTCAAAGCGGAAGGGTCTGTGGATGGGCGGATCGGTGCCCCTTGGATACCTCGCAGACGGCCGCAGCTTGAAAATCGACCCCGACACGGCGCCTACGATCAAGCGCCTGATCGCACTCTATCGTGAGCATGGCTCCATCGTTGCCGTCACCAAATGCGCCAAGGAGGAGAGGCTTTGCACCCGGATCATCACGGACCCAGCAACGGGACGACAGCGCGGCGGCAATTCATTAAGCCGCACCCATATCCACCAGATCCTCAGCAACCCGATCTATGCCGGACGCATCCGGCATCACAAAGCGGTCTATGAAGGACAGCATCCGGCCCTGATCCCGCCTGATGAATGGGAGGCTCTTCAAGCGCAACTTAGCACCGATGCCGCGCGCGCACGGGGCAGCCAAAACCGCGGCGAATCTGCAGCGCTCTGTGGCAAGATCTATGATGAACGAGGAGAGACGCTGACCCCCACACATACGGTCAAGGGCAAGACCCGCATCCGGTATTACATCTCCCGCTGTCTTGTGAGCGGTGCAGCGAAGGATCATCCCGATGCCTGGCGCTTGCCTGCTGTCAAACTCGAAGAGGAGATCGCTGCGCGCATACATGCGAAGCTGGCAGATGCCACCTTCATTGCAGCCCTGCTGCCAGAAGCAGATGCAGCCACGCTGCAAGGTGCCATGGCTGCGGCATCACACTTTGTAGAGGCAAATGCGAAAGACACGGCTCCAACAACTCTACAACTCATTGCACGCCTGGATCTCAAACCTGCCCGGATCCGATTAAGACTTGATGCAAGCCAACTCGCTCAGATCCTCATGATCGACCCGGCGATGCTGGATGAAACGCATCTTGCCTGGGAGGACACCTTCACGCTGAAGCGGCGCGGCGTCGAAACGCGGATCATCCTCGGTCAGGCGGGGGCCAACATCGATCCGGTTCTCTTGCGCAACATCCATCAAGCGCGGCTCTGGTACAGCGAGATCATCGCAGGCAAGACCATCGCGCAACTGACCGCACGCGATGGCGTCTATCGCGGCAGGCTCAGCCGCCATCTCACCCTGGCCTTCCTCGCACCTGATCTTCTCGCGCAGATCACGACGGGACATCAGCCTCCTGGCTTCACATCTGAATGGCTGAAGACCCATGATTTACCCGCCGATTGGGATGCGCAGCGCGCACTGTTCAACGCGCTCTAAATCGACTCTCAAACACCCGTTCAATCCCGTTCTGCCCACGCTCAGAAAACGGACCCGCTGTGTCGGGCAAATGAGACGGGAACGCGAAACGCCGCTGAGATTCCGGCAGATCAGGTCTCAGGTGCAATAATAGCATCCGATGACCTTTGAAACGTCGGGAGAAAAGAACGCCGGAAAATCGTTCAAAAGCAATAGGCTAAGTGTGGCGGAGCGGAGTTTTTTTCTCGAACCCGTCTCTGTTTGTGGGCTGGCGGGTCTTGGGATGTGATATTAGATATATGTTTCATAGGCTTAGGATTTTCTTGCTCTATTGCTGACCATTTCCCAGGGGCATTTGCGGGTCCCATAGGCGGGATGTGAGTGCTGTTTTGGGTGCGCTTTCGGGCACGTTGTTGCGATTTTGCGATCGGACTCTGCACCATGGGTGTCGTTTTGCGGGATGGCAGTGTTGATATCTGGGATCGGAGTGTCGTTTGGTGGGAAGGCAGTGACATCTGCTGAGGGCGTTTTGTCGTCACCCTGTGCCGCCTTTTGCCCCTCATTTTTAGGTGTCGAACTGCTTCGCGGTGGTCTTCGTATGAGCGCATATCAAGGCGTGGTTTGTGCCTTTGGCTGAGGCTATACACACAAACCCTTGCGTGTATTTCGGGCTGTTCTGACGGGGTAGCCCTTGTTCATGACACAATTTCCATCATGAACAGAGGGCCCATCCATGACTTCGACTGCCACACATCCCGACCATCCTTGCGACCAATCCTGCAAACACGCGGCCCTGCGCTATGTGCATCCGGCTTCGCTAACGCCTTATGCCAATAACGCACGCAGGCATTCTGACGCGCAGATCAAGCAGATTGCAGAGAGCATCAAGCGGTTTGGCTTTACCAACCCGGTTCTGGTTTCTGATGATGGCGAGATCATTGCCGGTCACGGTCGGGTCCGCGCGGCCCTGGCACTTGGATTGTCCGAGGTGCCCACGCTGGCCTTGTCGCATCTCACCGAAGCGGAACGCCGCGCTTATGTGATCGCGGATAACAAGCTGGCCGAGAATGCGGGCTGGGATGCCGACATCCTGTCGATCGAGCTGCAGGCGCTGGCGGAGATGGATTTTGATCTCGCACTGACGGGCTTCTCACTGGGCGAGATCGAAGTGGTTCTGGATGGGGCCGCGCAGGCGCAGCCCGATCCGGCCTTGAACAAAGTGGATGAGCCGGCGTCTGGACCGGCTGTGACGCGGCAAGGGGATCTCTGGCATCTGGGCGCACATCATCTGCTTTGTGGAGATGCGTCCGCCGCCTGCGACATGGCGCGGCTCATGGCGGAGGACAGGGCTGCACTCATCTTCACCGATCCGCCTTACAACGTGAAGATTGATGGCAATGTCACCGGTCTTGGACGGCAGAAGCATCGGGAGTTTGCGGTGGCCTCGGGCGAGATGAGCCGGGAGGCATTTACCGCATTCCTGACCAGTACCTTGTCAAACATGGCGTCTGTCGCGGCTGGCGGGGCGATTGCCTATGTCTGCATGGATTGGCGTCACATGCAGGAACTGCTTGAAGCGGGAGAGACAGCCTTTACGGAGTTGAAGAACCTCTGCGTCTGGAACAAGACCAATGCAGGCATGGGCACATTCTACCGGTCCAAACATGAACTGGTCTTTGTCTTCAAGATTGGCACGGCCGCCCATATCAACAGTTTTGGTCTGGGCGAGAGCGGCCGTTACCGCACGAATGTCTGGGATTATGCCGGGGCAAATGTGTTGGGGGCTGCGCGTGACCAGGCACTTGGCATGCATCCGACCGTCAAACCCGTTGAACTGATTGTTGATGCCCTGAAGGATTGCAGCCGGCGCGGCAGCATCGTGCTGGATGGCTTTGGTGGCGCTGGCAGCACATTGATCGCGGCGGAAAGCTGTGGCCGCAAGGCCAGGCTACTCGAGATCGATCCGCATTACTGCGACACGATCATCCGACGATACATCGCGCTGACCGATGATCGTGATGTCCGCAATACGGATGGGGAGCGTTTTGACGATCGTGCTCTCGTGAGGATCTGAACCAATGAGTGGGAACAACGGAGACAACAACTCGGACGACGATACACCAGCGATGAATGCGTTCTGGGAGTTGGTGGAAGCACTGGGCAAAACCAGGGTCACAATCCTGAAGGATGGTCAGCCTACCGAGGCCTCAATAGAGTCGGCTGTTCTCCAAAGGCTCGCGGCATCGGCACTGAACGGCAGCGTACAAAGCATTCGGCAATTTAACGAACTCCAGCGCATGGCTGCCGAGAACAAGCAACGTGATATCAACAGCTCCGTCACGCAGTGGCGTGCGATCAGACTGGCGCAACGCGAGAGATTCACCAACCACATCAAGAAGCACGGGTGTGAGCCGTTGGACTTCCCCCATCCCGACGATATCTGGATCGATGACCGCACCGGTGTGCGGATCCGTGGCCCACTTGATTACGACGATTACATCGCCATGCGGCACACCCAGCGCATCATTGATGCGTGTCTCTGGCAGGATGCGCTTGAGCGGCGGATGAATGGCTTGCATCGGGAGGACGACCCACCAAGCGGGGGCCTGCTCCTGGCTGAGCTTCTCAACCAGACCTTGCCGCGCCGGGAACAGCTGCGTGGGGGTGATATCGTGTTCAGAATGATGCGGCGAGAGGCTCTGTCGAAACGGCAATTGCTCACGAAGGCCCGTCAGGCCTGGCTTGATGCAGGCTATATCATCAAGCGCGGGGCGACACTGCGGTCATCCTGTTACATCCTGCGCATACTGCGGATGATTCCGGATGCAAAACGCATCTGCGACACGGATGATCTCGACGAGGAAGAGCAGTTGCTGGCGCTGCAGGCCATGATCCGACAGCGGATGGCAAGCGCCACCGAATGAGCGGGGAGGCCTGAAGCGGCCATGCCGGGAATCAATAGAGCCGATCAACTTGGCGTATTGTTCACTTGAACGCCATCGGCATCTAGTCTTCGTATTAAGCTATAGATACACAGAATATGCCGAGCCAAACCCGCTTGAGCTGGCCTTCACCTGCTACCGACGCAGCAACTTGATGATCTCACAACGCGCGTTTTCTCGCCGCATCTTGGGCAAGCCGTCCAGCTACTATGTCTTCATGATCACACGCAATCGAACGCCATCGGTTGCAGTGTTGAAGACGCTGCTCGCAGTAACGAAGACCATATTTGCCAGCTTCATCGGCAACCCCCACTTCAGCAAGACCATGCCGTAAACCTGAATGTTGCCCATGATCAGCTGCAAGAGTTGATCGAGCGTATGAAGATTGAGTTGGAACTGATCAACGTCGCAAAGGAGTTGGTTGGAGGGATGACCATCAATCAAACATTTCAGATATGTCTCGCCACCCGAATTGATCCGGAAAACCTCCTTTTCTGAAAAATGCGCTGAAAGCAATGATAGCTTCCTCAAGTTCGAGCAGCTCGTCCGCTTCTACCCTCATTTTTCCACCGCCAAAAACTAGTGTCTGTAGGTCCTTTTCCGTTCGATGTCTCTTTTTAGAATATGCTCTATAGTGCTTGCCTCCATTCCGGCTTCGAAGCTCAATGACGCATGTGCTTTCCCCACCAGCTACTTGGAGGTATGAGCCGTCTTGTGCAGTCAAAATGGCAAAAGAATGCGGCCCTGATTTTTGCAGACCCCGCAAAGCCTGTTCTACCACGGCAAACTCTTTGACGTGAGTAGGTTTTCTATTCTCGATTTCGAGTAGCATCTTCATCGCAAATATATAGTTATGTTTCCGACAACTTGTTCTCCGACAATTTGTCCGACGCCTTCTGCTGGGCCAAATTTGCAAAGTCTTTGAGGGCGGTGCGAAAGTGGCATTAGCCCAAGGAAGTGTTTAAGGTGTATGCCTGTAACAACCAGCGGCTAAGTCCACCTAATCGATCAAACTGATCACGGATGCAATGCCTGGTTTGGGGCTCGGTCGGCCTTGTAGCAGTCTGCGGCTAAGGTTTTTCATGTGTCTTTAATATAGTTGATACCGCATGATCATAGTCAATATCTATTGATTTATAGTATTTGAGTATTTCTCAATTTAGCAAACTGATCTTAAACTCAATCAGCAGAAGCAATGGATGGGGCTATTCCCCCTCGGTGATTTGATTCTCTATCCCCCATAGAGGAGGGGTCGCCTGACTAAGGAGACTTGGGGCATGGGCAAAGAAAGTCTATATTACGAACGTGGTCCTTTAAACCCAAACTGCCTCACACGCAAAAACGCATAATCTTAAGTCACTGAAAATAAAAAGTTATTGAAAGTGCTGGAAAACCCATGATATTTGCAACAAAGGCGCAAGCCAACCGCTTGAAACACGACAACATGGCCTACATCGGCGACAGTCGCGCAACAGAAGCCCGCCCAGCCCATCACCGTTGTAACAAAGGTCTAAAGCGGCTAGAATCGCGATAAGCCGTAAGGGTTTCCAAAGTAAAAAAGATGACCTTTTAAGATAGCAGCAAAGTTAGAATTATGATTGTGGCCCACTTGATTTGAAGTTTAACTAGAGTGATCTCAATGAAACAAAAACGCATTTTCTATGCGCCACTATTGATTATAGCGGTAATTTTCTTTGTACTCGTGTCACGCGGAGTTGCTATGGGCGACCCACTAACAAATCTCAGATGGTTCTTCACCGATCTCTTTCGAGCCCAGCTAGATAATCCTGAAATGATACTCAGGGGTAGTGATCCAGAGCTTGCAAATACGCCGCCTGCTGACTTGAATGAGAGGCGCGCGCTTCACCTCATAGAATCAACTTCTGGTCGTGAAGAGCCTCTTTCATGCGATGATGTCGCTGTAATGGGATTCCGTGAATGGCACGAAGGCTTACAGAAATCTCAAGAAGCACGCCAGAATTCTGACAGTAGCCATATCACACCTGAAATGAATTGGCCGACGTTTTGGAATTGGAATTCACCAGCTTTTGTATCATTGGATATAAAAAGAACCCTTTTGGGAAACTTACGGTCAGCGTCGGTATCAGTAGCAGTTGTTGGGCATAGCTTTCAAATTTCTAGTGTTATAGACCAGTCAAAGAACAAAATAGCAAATAACGCTCTCAATCGATTATTTGAAGTACGTGGACGAGGATATCGAAGCCTTTTTGAACATCAACTATCTGATAAGGAATTTATCATTACCGAAACTGAGAACTGCACTGAGTTCTCAATATTCCGAATGGAGGTAATCTAAGTGTCTGATTATGAAATACAATTTAATGTGTACGATGGTACGTCGGGCTCTTCAGGCGCATTTTCTGCCTCTGGCCATGCAAATGTGACTTTCAAAGATAATACGTCGGGGTTTTCCGTGACAATTGGAGCAAATCAAAACTCTATCTCAGGGGGAACTGGTTTCAGAGGGTTGGGATCAACGACTGACGGTATCATTCAAGATGAAAGCGGAAAACTCGAACCAGGCCAGCATTCAGTAGTAAGTCGGGGCGTCCCAGTCACCAAGGAGCAGTTTGAGGCCCTATCTAGCCATGCCCAAAGTCTGGTGGAATCCGGCCACACTTACGACTACTCGGTTTTCGCCGGTCCAAACGGACATGCACAAACATGTGCAACATTTGCAAACAGCATATACGAAGCAACGGGGCATCCGGGGCAAGTCGGGGACCTTTTTACTCTGCAAGATATGTTGCAAGCACCAGGCTTAGTTTGGGATTTCATGCCTGGCATTGGGACGCTAGACGTCGGATTGATACCAGATTACGTACCTACAGGGCCAATTGACGGGCATGTGGTCGACACTTCAAACATTGCTCCGCAACACTGCTTCAAGGCAGACACCCCAATTCATATGTGGCCGCTTGATCCGGCAGTCAAACCGCGTGCTGACGGCAGTTATGACGATGAGCTGGTACGATCCAAAGTCTGGACAAAGCCGATCAGCGAAATCCGTGTCGGTGATTTGGTGGTGTCGTATGATGATGAGGGACGACTGCAGCCCGGCCCTGTCACGCGCACCATGACCAATACGTCAACGCACATGTTGGATTTCTGGGGCACGGGCGTTACTCCCGGCCACGCTTGTTATTGCGCTGATGGCAAGTTCAAAGGCGAGCACGTCCCGCTCTTGGATATTTTGCGCACCGATGGCGCAGTCATGCGGGATACAGGCAAAGTGTACCGTGCAGCCACCAACTGCGAGGTTGGCTCTATCGGCGACCGCTTGATCCATGCTGAGGCGAGCGCGCAAAACCCGGACGGCACATGGACGCCCAAAAGGCAAGGCCAAATTCGCTTTGGTACGCGCATCTCAACGCCAGATGGCAAGAAGAGCGTATCCGTGATGGAAATCGCCCAGAGGCAGGGCTGGAGCCTGTCCGATGACGGCTACATGGTTGGCATGATCGAAGGCAAAGACGGAACTATTCAGGAGGGTCAATTCCCGTTCCCATACACGCACGGCAGAGAACTGCCAAAGCCAGAGGATTACATTCTCACTCGCTCACAAGTAACGCTTGAAGCGATCTATGCTGCTGGGGAATGGGAACAAATCGGTACAAGAATGCCTGCACCTGCTGGCATGGTTGGCCTGAACACAAACCACACCAGCACATTGTTGCAGCCGTCAAAGCCGCAACCCAACATCCCGCCAGCGTTTGCCCACCACCCGGATGCGCCAACAGCAAAACCGCAACGTATCGCACGTCCACCGATGAACCGCAAGCAACGCAAAGCAATGGAAGCCAAAGAACGCAAAGCGGCCAAGATGCGCAAGAGAGCGGTGGTCTGATTAATGAGCGATGATGACAACGACGAACTCGCACCTGGACAGGTCGTACCGGCGTTTGAACCTGATCTGTCAGAGTTCAAATGGGCTAAGACGTCGACACATATCCCGTTGAAACGCCCTGTGAAGGTCTACAGTATCGAGTTGTCAGACCCGACGCTGCGTATCGCGACCAGTCCGCCACCTTTCAAGAACACATTGAACTGATTCAATTCTGGATTGCCAAAACTAACCACTTTTCTTGGTTGTTACGCGGTTGTGTTGTATTCGGATTTCTTCCGTAATCGGTGCAGCACAAACGTGCCTTCGCTGATACGATCAGCCTCAACGCTGTTCTCGATCTGCATGAGCATCGACCAATCGCGCACCATTTCACACGTCTCACTGTCGAACCGCTCACACTGCATGGGCTTTTTGTCCTCATAAGTGATGCGGACATAGTGAACGCGGAGGTGGTGGTATCGCCAAACCTAGGTCGATTCTGGTTGAGTGGAGAATAGGGTGTTAGAGTACTTTTTTGGTGGGATATCAATCCTTCGCTACGTAGGGTTCGAACTGGAAAGACACAAACAAAGCGCCTATTCGCAGAGATTTTCCTGTCTCTGAAGCTTCACATATTGTCGCTGCAGGCTTTTCTGCCGAGATGATGGCGAACACCATAGTCTTGACGCGTGGAGCCCTTATTTGAATTAGTCTCGATGTGATCTGACACCGCATTCAAAGAGTGAAGACGGACTGAACTGCGATAATCTAAGTTAAAGCAAAGACATCATCCCACAGCACAGCAATCTCCGTATTTGATACAATTAACACCTCACCATCCCCGAAATCAAACACCGTGTCCGCACCGTTCTGGGACGCAAAGTTCATTATGGTATCGCTTGTAACTCCGGCTAGGTTGTTGAAGACAATCGTATCAATGTCATCCTGGAAATCTGTAATGACGTCTTGATCGCTACCATTTCTAAAATAAAAACTATCAGCACCAGCGCCACCGGTTAGGATGTCGTTTCCGCTGCCACCATCGAGAAGATCGTTGCCATTTTGTCCAATTAATTGGTCTGAGCCTGAGCCACCAAACAAATGATTGATGTCAAAGTCGCTCAAATAGGTCGCTGCACCAAGTGGACCTTGCTGGATGAAATCCTCGCGTCCATCACCATTATAGTCGCCTGCAAGCAACTCGCTATGCTGTCCACTAAAGCGGTTAGCCCAATCTAAACCAGAGATTTCATGCAACTCGTCATAAAGCTCCGATGTTGCATCACTCTTTCCAAGAAATAACTCCACGGTTCTTATCTCGTCATCGGCCCAATGTCCCTCTTCTTGCCGAATGAAGTCTGTTACGCCGTCACCATCAAAGTCTCCTGAGATCAAATTAGTGAGCGATCCGCGGAACACATTTTCATCAATATGATCAGACAAATCCCGAAGCCGACCTGCGTTTTCAAAAGTACCGCCGCCGGTTGCCAAAAAGACCTCCGCCGTTCGGATATCATCCTCATCCCAACCTGCAGTTTCTTGCCGGATGAAATCCGTCATCCCGTCACCGTTGAAGTCGCCGGTGATCAGGTCTGTAACCGATCCCCGAAAGACGTCGCCGTCATTCGCAAGATGCCTGAGCCGACCCGCGTTTTCAAAAGTTCCGCTGCCGGTTGCCAAAAAGACCTCCGCCGTTCGGATATCATCCTCATCCCAACCTGCAGTTTCTTGCCGGATGAAATCCGTCATCCCGTCACCGTTGAAGTCGCCGGTGATCAGGTCTGTAACCGATCCCCGAAAGACGTCGCCGTCATTCGCAAGATGCCTGAGCCGACCC
>NZ_JAXBMB010000022.1:0-12720 GCF_033963905.1 Cognatiyoonia sp. IB215182 | reverse complement strand
TGCAGTTTCTTGCCGGATGAAATCCGTCATCCCGTCACCGTTGAAGTCCCCAGCAATCAGGTCGGTTAAGTCACCCCGGAATATCTCGGAATCGCTCTCTCCAGACAGAGCAGCTAAGTTCCCTGCAATAACAAACCCGGTCGTCTCATCGCCAGCCCGAAGGATATCATCACCTGCGCCACCGATCAGAACATCGCTGTTGTCTCCACCATCAATAATGTCATTTCCATCACCACCGACGATGTAGTCCCCGCCTGCGCCACCAGTAAGTGAATCGTTGCCGTCGCCACCATGAATGTCGACACCGGTATCGCGTTCGGCAGCGGAGATTATGTTGTCGCGATCGTCACCTTGCGCCCCTTGGAAATCAGACGGCGACAAGTCAAAGTCAGCCGATACTTGCCCGTCCAGCTTTGTGTACACACGCACATCACCATTCTCGAAATCTATAGTAAGGTCTTCGTCCGTTTCAACGATACGCGCCCCTTGAGCGTCGTAAGCAAGTGCCACATCACCGACACCCCCGTCGACCACCTGTGCGTTGCGGGTATAGGAGGCAGTCCCTAGCAGCTTACTGCCGAAAATCTCAACATCATTGCGGTTGTCGTCGTATGCTGTTCCGTCGTCGTAGGTCAGATTAATCTGAGAGAAGCCAAGCTGGGCAAGTGATTTTAGCTCGTTTTCATCTGTGATGCCATTTGAGTTTGCATCCTGCCAGACGCGCAACTCGTTCCAAATGGTATCTTGGTCTGAGATAATGCCGTCGTTGTTTCCACCAAGATCTGCGATGACGTCAAACATCGCCAACGCTTGCAGGTCCGTAATACCTTGAGAGTCAAACCATTCGGTCAAAACTAGCTCTTGTGTTTGATCTATTTTGCCATCGCCTATGCCGCGCGATCCATCTGCATTCAGATCGATGACAAGGAACGCGTCGTCAGGGCTGGCCCAAGCGGTATTTTCGAGGAACCCATCGGCGTCCATATCGAAGGATACACCGCCTTCCACTTGGATTTCGATGCCGTCCCCATCCATATCGAGAATGATCGGTTTGCCGCTACCTTCGGTATCTTGATCCCGATCACCGTTTTTGTCTCTGAATCCAACGCCATCGTTCCGGTCCCGCCAATTTGGCACGCCATCGCCGTCACGATCTCCACCCCAATGCCCAATGTTGGAGTAATCTTCATCCCGCCAATCCGGTGTATCGTCATCATCCTTATCACCGGACCAATCGACGCGGTGTTCCGGCGCCTGGCCAGATTCATGGAAGTCCGGGGGCAGCCCCTCATCTTCATTCGCGAATGTGCCTTGCAATCCAAGTCTACCATCAAGGCCAATCAGATCAGCGAAACTGCGACCCGCCGCAGATAGTGACTCAAATAAACCGCCAGACGTCAAAGACTTTGTGGTGGTTCCATCCGGATTTTGCACCTCTTCGATTTGGCCATAGTGGTACGCTTGCGATGGAGTCCAATTGCCGACTATTTCGACCTCAGACCCATCTGAATCGTACAGGGTCTCAATTCTACCATCTCTATCCAGCGTATATGAATTGGGCGATGTATTATGAACGCGAAGCCCCCGTGCAACGTAGGTATGATGTTCTGCGACCTCGAAGTTATGTGTTTGCCACCGACTGTTCGGTGCACCATGTGTTAAGCTTTCAGGCAAGTTGATTTGGGTGCCGATAACAGGGGCAAATGCTGTGTAGCCAATATCATGCGCAGGGTTAATGCCGAAGGCTTTGACCGTCTCGTCCGGAACAAAGGAAGAATCTGGAATACTCTCAAATGCAACGGCGTTCTGTTGCCTACTAACCAAGGTCTTTTGCATAACTTCCCCCAATAAAGCGGTATCCGAGCCGCTTGATAAATTTATGTGTCCGTCCCAACTCAACGTCGGACGTGACATGAAATAAGACTTCTGCTGCCGATCTGGCCCGCGACCAGCTTGTGACGCCATTCAACAGGCCGATGGCCACCCGCCCACCTTTCAAAGAATGCCGGACGTCTTTCAGGACATTGAGGTTATGAATGGTCGTAACCAAAGTGCCCGCGCCGATGTGATACTCCCCGACCGAGCAAAAGACGAACCCAACGGGCCGGTCGGCATCCCAGCACACCATAACGGCATGCTGTTTCGGATCAGAAATCGCGCGTTCCGCGATGCTGCGCACCTTATCTGGCGCGAACTCAATATAGGAAAACCGACTCTCCGAATGTGATTGTTGTGCGAGATAAACGATGTCGTCCATCGCATCCGTCGATGCGAGGACCTCAAACCGAAGCCCACTGCGGGCTTTGGAGTTTGGCACCGTTTCAACTTTACCCATGAGATCGCCTTAGATAATCCCTAATGGGTTTGAACAGACGATGCCCCAATGGGCGCATCTGGACGGTCTGCAAAAGCGGGCGGGATGTTCGGGGATGTCGGTGTTGCTGCGCTAGCCCGTAGACCAATTGGAGTAGCCAAAAGTGTGCCAATGCTTTCCCACTCACCTGTAAGGTAAATCGCATCCAGCGCGACGTCGGAGCGATTGCGCGTACGTCCGCGCGCGAATATCCAAAAGCCTCCAGTAAATCGAAGGCAAAGCTATTACTGTTGTGACCAATCGGGTAATAGGTAATACCCTTTGCATTCACCGCCTCTATCACTGCCCGAGCGATGGCAAGATCTGTTTCAAGCGCATCAAGCGGCTTCGTTGCGATCGTATCCGTTGATCGGGTTCTCGCGTCGTTCCAGAAGGATTTGCCGTCAACTCCTTCGCGCCACTCATGGCCCTTGATGTCATCGCGCCAGGGCACGCCGATGTCCCGCTCTTTCTCAGTCGCTCTATCTGTCGCCATCCCATTGAATTCAAATATGCGTTTCCCAGTATCATTGTTCACGAATCTCACAGATAAATGAGCAGCAACGCCCAGGATGCCATGTTCGCCAATCTGAATGCTGTACGTACCAGAGCCAGACATCTACCGCTCCTTTATGATCTGTTGAAACAAATCGGCAGAACAGGGCTTGCAGTATTATCATCGCCATAAGACGCACGCAGTGCGCGCGCGATGGATTCTTCAAGTGACAATTCCGCTCTCTCTTCTTGATTGCGCCGGATCGGGTCGTCATGTGTCAGGCAGAGGCGAGTAGGTTCTTCAGAGACGGTGGTCCTAACGCTGAAGGGAAGATCATAGATTGGTGCGCCAGATCTGTGCTCGGTGGTGTAGCGCACTTCACATCGTCCAGATTCAAGAGGCTCCAAAAGGAAGACGTCCGTTGCCATGCCCGCAAGCGCGTCATTGACAATGCTTCGCTTCACTCCAGGACCAAGTATTGACATATATCTTGTCACCACTGGTTGGTATCTGTCTGCCGTACATTGCGGTGTGTCCGCAGATAAGACCGCGGTTTCAGAAATCCTTGTTACGTCGCAGCCAGACAAGGCACCACACAGGGCGATCGACAGGATTGGGCGGAAGATGCGTTTCATTTATGATCCCATTACGGGTTTTCTCGGTGTCATCGGTTTCAAAAAAAGGACCTCAATAAGCTTTATGGAGGAATACAGGTCGTAAATCTCGAATCCCCAATACATGAATAAGAAAATCGTGCGGGAGAAAGGTCAACCCAAGCAAAAACTATTGAAACATAGGCAAAGAATATGGGTGGAGGTATTAGGTCCTTTAGGCACCGGGGGCCAATGCTTTATTGATAAGGGCGATAATGCAGTTCATAATTGCCCTTTCTGCAGTTTCGGTCTTGTAGTAAGCAATTCTCGGTGATGTTTGTGAGCCATTGTCGGGCGAATCTGACGGAGTACCAAAAGCGTCAACCGGCCTGCTATGTTGCTGATCAAATTGGTTCACGAAGCTTGAAAGACGTGCTTTCTCTGCATGAATGCGATGACACGCGTTAAGTCATTAACGGCAACCCGTTCAACGGACCGCCATTGAGTGAACTTCCAAGCCGAGTGAAACTTCATTGAAGTGCGCTACTCCCTCAGAAACGTTGTCTCTCAAAGAATAGAGTTGCCGTACATCTCTACATCTAGAGGGGGTTTCTTTATTAAAACTTGACGGAAAGATATGGCATCTGTCTATTTGAGACACGACATTTAATCTCAAGTTGTAGGCGCAAGGATGACTGAGAAGTTGCCGGATTACCTGTCTCAAGGCGAAGCTGCTCGCTTATTTCCTGTTCTTTCAACGACTTCAAAGGAAGGCCGCACAACGTCCATCGTGTTGGCCTGTATGGTTCAGATTGAAGAACTTGGGTCGGCTTTGTTGCAATCAGTTGGCCGGAAGCGCGGAAAACGTGCCCAGCTTCATGCGTTCACCGAGGTTGTGTTCAAGAACCAGTCCAGGACAATAAAAGACCGACCAGACGGGCTGATAGTTCTGAAGGTTGGCTCCCGCGAGTGGAAGGCCCTCGTCGAAACCAAGGTTGGGAACAATACACTCGATGCTGAGCAAGTCGAAAGATACCGCGCTCTAGCAAAAGAGAACGGCGTCGACTGCGTCATCACGATATCCAACCAATTCGCCACCACGCCGACTGCTCACCCGGTGGAGGAAGTCAGGAAAAGCAGGTCGAAAATACCTGTGTATCACTGGTCATGGATGCATGTTGTCACAACTTCGGAATTGCTCATCAGCAATGAGCAAGTTGAGGACGATGACCAGCTATTATTGCTGAATGAGCTTCGGCGCTTCCTCAACCACGAGAGCGCAGGCGTGCAAGGCTTCCACAGGATGCCCAAAGAGTGGAGCGATCTCAACAAACTGGTGTCATCAGGCGGTATCATTCCAGCCCGGTCACCGGAAGCGCAGATCGTGATAGACGCTTGGCATCAGGAAACACGTGACCTGTCGCTGATCCTGAGCCGCCTTGTTGAAACATCCGTTAGTGAGAAATTATCGCGTAAGCACATCAATGATCCGGCACAGCGGAAAAAGGATGAGCTGCTGATGCTTCGTGAACAGCATCAACTGCAATGCATACTGGATGTCCCAGACACGGCCGCACCTATCGAAGTCACCGCAGATCTGAAGCGGCGGTGCGTCGACGTGGGTATGACCATTCGCGCGCCCGAAGATAAGAAGTCGACCAAAGCCAGGCTGAATTGGCTTCTTCGGCAGATCAGGGTCGATAACATGGATGGGCTGTACATACGATTGCTTTGGCCCGGTGCCAGCGAACCAACTCAATACCTTGTCTCGGACCTCCGGGAAAACATTGATATCTGTCAAGAAGGCAAAGACCACCTCGTTACGCACGGTTTCCACGTTTTCTTATCCAAGCGCCTTGGCGGGCGGTTCACACAACAGGCCAACTTCATATCAGACTTGGAAGAAGTCGTTCCTCTGTTTTACGGTGAAGTGGGCGCAAATCTGTCCGTCTGGAAGAAGGCTGCGCCCAGGATCAAACATGACAAACCGACTGCTGAAGATGTATCGATAGATGCTATCGCCGAAGACGCAGAGGACTTCGAAGGCTGACTCAACTTGCTACACAAACTCCTTTGATAGCGCATGAAGTTCTATGGGAAGTCGAGACATCACAGCGCAAACCCGACACTCAATCTACGGGCCGCGCTGGCTGGTATGCGGACAAATCGGTCGCTCGACTTGCAAAGCTCAACAACCGCTATTGGATGTACAACGGAAGTCGCCTAGCCACCTGATCTGACTCACCGATGACACGGTGGTGTACATCCAACCGGCATACCGTTGGTCTGTGGGTTGTTGGGGAGAGATGACATCTCCCCAATGAGGGATCAAATAGCGATATGTTTGGTGATCATGGAAGGGCTCAATGCCTGATGTGATTACTGGCTTAGGAGATAGAACGGGGGAGCGCAGTAGCCCCCTTCTTAAGAGGTGTGGCATTACCACACCTCTTGCAGTTACTCTGAAATCGCAAGGTGGCCGCAGGCTTGAAGGGGAAACAGGCCACATCTCTCAATCCGAATGATGGCCAAGCTTGTTACCGCCCCACCAGGGCTCTTACTACGGCATACCATTGATCCGCTGCGGTTTGCCTAAACCACTAGCATAGTAAATCTGTTCCTATTGCGTTTGAAGATTCAACTTCAGGTCAAGCGAAAAGGAAATCGTCAGCAGTTAGCGTGCCATCCGCTTGGATCACCAGCTTCTCATCGTCCAGCCACACGGTCGAAATCCCTTCGTCTGTAGTCATGTTGAGTGTACTCCAAGAAACTGCGAAGGCAGAGAGGTCTATCGTGTCTAACCCGACTTCAAAGTCGGCTACTACCCCCTCGCCGCCAAGGAATTCGAACGTATCCGCACCAACTCCACCACTTGCGGTAACGTTCCCATCTTCCATTACCAGGTGATCGTCTTCGGCACCGCCCGATAGCGTATCCGAGTTGATCAAATTGCCATACTGGTTTTCACCAGTAGATCCATCCAGCCAGACGATTTCATCGGCTCCGTCGCCGTTGAAATCACCAGCCTCCCACAGCGTTGCGGGTGTCGCGATAAAGTCCCTACTAAACTGATCGATAAGGAAATATGTGTTGCGATTCACATCTCCAAACACTGTCCAGTTTTCACCTGTTGTTTCTGCACCAAAAAAGAGATCATCTATGCCATCGCCATCAAAGTCGCCAGCCAGAAACACATTCATTCCTTCTAAGGCAGAGCCATTCGACGCAAGATAGTATTGCTCGAAACCCTTACTTCCGTCTGCGTAGACAACCCGAACTTGGCCGATGGACGACCAGAAGAAGGCAATGTCATCACGTCCATCGCCGTCAAAATCTCCACTCCTCACCTCAACGGACTCGCCATTGCCTTTTATGAATTCGCGTTCAATTGGGTCAAAATCATGCGCGAATGTTTTATCATGCTTACCGTAAAAGATGCGGTTCACACCTGAGCTTTCCCAGTGGAACATCAAGTCATCTAGGCCATCACCGTCGAAGTCGCCCGAAATCATGCTCGATTGCTTCTGATCAACGGCTGCGCGGTCAAGTAACTCAAACTCTTGGTCAATCGTTCCGTCATCTTCATTGAAGAAGAAGCGATTTTGACCCGAAACATGCCAAACAATTGCAAAATCATCCCGACCATCGCCATTGAAGTCGCCTGCGATGTAACGCTTTGGATCTTGATCGACTGATGCTCTGCTCAAAAGGTCAACATTCCTCGTTGCGCTTCCGTCCGCATGCCCCAGAAAGTGCCTATTCGCCCCGTCATCTCGCCAAAACACACTTCTGTCATCCACGCCATTGCCGTCGTAGTCACCGACGATCAAACGGTCTGGATTCTGGTCCACCCAGATTGCACCCATTCTGTCAATACCGGACAAGTCATCCGAGCCAGATGTCAGGTAATCATCTCCATCGCCACCGAAGAGATTGTCGTTTCCTTGTCCACCTAAAAGCGTGTCATTCCCATTCTCGCCAAAGATGTTGACACCGAACGTGCTTCCAACCGCAGAGATGACGTTGTCGCGATTATCGCCTTGAACCCCTTGGAAAGATGTCGTGGAAAGACTGAAGTCCGCCGACTGACGGTTTTCCAGCTTCGCGTAGACGTGTATTTCGCCGCTCTCAAAGTCGAAACGCAGTTCGTCATCGGTCTCTATCGTCCGCACGCCCTGCGCATCATAGGACAATGCCACGTCGCCAACGCCACCGGCGACAACTTCACCATTGCGCGTGTAGGATGCGGTGCCCAAGAGCTTGCTGCCGAATATTTCGACATCGTTGCGGTTATCGTCATAGGCGGTACCGTCATCATAGGTGAGGTTGATCTGTGAGAACCCAAGCTGGTCGAGCGTTTTCAGTTCGCCATCGTCAGCTAGCCCATTGGAGTCTGCGTCCTGCCAGACCCGTAGTTCATTCCAGATCGTATCCTGATCCGAAATGACGCCGTCATTATTGCCGCCGAGGTCTGCGACTACGTCAAACATAGCAAGGGCCTGAAGGTCTGTAATACCCTCAGAGTCAAACCATTCTGTCAGGACCAATTCCTGGGTCTGATCTATTTTACCGTCGCCTGAGCCACGAGATCCATCTGCATTGAGGTCGATGACGAGAAACGCGTCATCAGGCGTCACCCAAGCCGTGTTTTCTGCGAAGCCGTCCGCATCCATATCGAAGGAAACGTTGCCTTCGATCTGGATTTCGATGCCGTCGCCGTCCATGTCGAGAACAATAGGCTTCCCGCTACCATTGGTATCGCTATCCCGGTCACCATTTTTGTCCCTCCAACCGACGCCATCGTTGCGATCACGCCAGTTCGGAACACCATCGTTATCCCGGTCGCCACCCCAATTCCCAATGTTCGAATAATCTTCATCGCGCCAGTCTGGTGTGTCGTCATCATCTTTATCGCCAGACCAATCCACGCGGTGCTCTGGAGCATGACCCGATTCATGAAAGTCGGGCGGCAGGCCTTCATCCTCGTTTGCGAATGTGCCTTGCAGGCCGAAACGACCGTCTAGCCCGATAAGGTCCGCAAAGCTGCGACCTGTTGCGGATAATGATTCAAGCATACCGCCTGACGTCAAAACCTTGGAGACAGAGCCGTCAGGGTTTTGCCGCTCTGCAATCTGACCGTAATGATAGGCTTGGGAGGGCGTCCAGCTTCCCAAAACTTCAACCTCAGACCCATCAGTATCATACAGCGTTTCCAGTTCGCCATCTTCATCCAGCGTATATGAGTTGGGTGAGGTGTTGTGCACCCGAAGCCCTTGCGCCACGTACGTGTGGTGCATCGCCACTTCGAAGTTATGCGTCCGCCACTGACCACCAGAGGCGGTATCTGTCATGCCAGTTAGAGCGTCGAACTCATCGCCGATGGTTGGAATGATCGATGCCGAGTTGTTCTCGCGTATTGGCTGAATGCCAAAAGCCTTGATCGTCTCGCCTGGGACAAAGGACAAGTCAGTTGCGTCATGAAATGCGACAGCGCCTTGCGACTGGTTAACCAAGTTTCTTTGCATAACTTCCCCCAATGAAGCGGTATCCAAGCGGCTTGATAAATCTATGTGTCCGTCCCAACTCAACGTCGGACGTGACGTGAAACAAAACCTCGGCAGATGATCGGGCCCGCGACCAACTCAACACGCCGTTGAGTAGGCCAAGGGCGACTCACCATCGATGATCCACATATCATCGGAAAAGTCGCCAACCGTACCGCCATTGTGAAACGTATTTCCAGTCGCTTCATATGCACTTGGCTCTTCTCTAACATTACCAAGAATGGAGTCACGAATATCGCGTATTTCCTGGTCGGTGAGGAGATCAAGTCGCGCGCCGGGGGTTAGTCTGTCGGTAATTGCGCGCACATCCGCGCGTGAATATCCAAAAGCCTCCAGTAAATCGAAGGCAAAGTTGTTACTGTTGTAACCAATCGGGTTATAAGTAATACCCTTTGCATTCACCGCCTCTATCACTGCCCGAGCGATGGCAAGATCTGTTTCAAGCGCATCAAGCGGCTTCGTTGCGATCGTATCCGTTGATCGGGTTCTCGTGGAATTCCAGTATGAATCGCCGTCAACTCCTTCGACCCACTCATGACCAAGGATGTCATCGCGCCAGGGTACACCGAGCGAGTTTGTGTATTCGGTGCCTCTTTTTGTCGCCAACCCATTGAATTCGACTATGCGTTTGCCAGTATCATTGTTCACGAATCTCACAGATAAATGAGCAGCAGCGAGCAGGATGCCATGTTCGCCAATCTGAATGCTGTACGTACCAGAGCCCGCCATTTACCGTTCCTCTATGATCTATCGAAGCAGATTGGCGAAGCAGCGCTTGCACTGCCAACACCATCATTAGAAATTGAACTCAGGGCGAGTTCGCTAGGTTTGCGATCTGCTAGTCGCGAAGCCCAGCGCAACGGGTGAAAATACTCGACGCATATGCGATCCGGTTCCTCTAAAACAGCAAGTTCGACCGGGAAGGGGAAGTCAACAATAGGTACACCAGATATATGATCGACAATGTAAATCACCTCGCATTGTCCCGTTTCAATGGGCTCCAAAAGGGAGATGTCCGCAGCCATGTTTGTGAGTTCATCAATGACAATACTTCGCTTCACTCCAGGACCAAGCATTGACATGTATCTTGTCACAATTGGTTGGTATCTGTCGGCCGTACATTGCGATGTATCCGCGGACAAAACGGCGAATTCCGATATCTTTCTAACCGTGCAGCTCGATAAGGCACCACACAGGGCGATCAACAGGATCGGGCGGAAGATGCGTTTCATTCCATGATCCTATTGCAGAGTTTCTTGGGATCGTCGGCTTCCAAAAAAGACCTCAATAATCGTTTGCGGAGGAATTCGGGCGGTGAATCTCGAATCTTCCCTACATGAATAAGAAAATCGTGTGAGCGGAAGGTCAACCCTGGCAAGGGCTATTGAAGTATAGCCAAAGAGTATGAATGAAACCACCAGTCTCTTAATTGCTGGAAGTGCCGAGTTCAGATAATGGCGCTGTTGCAATTCATAGTCATTCCTTCGGCTATTTTCATCTTGCGGCGAGTCAAAGCTCCAATGGAGGTTTGTCGCGTCAAAAGACTTCGGACTTCCCGCCTCGGGCAATCAGTCTCTCCATTCAAATAATCCCCCCTCCAGAGGCGAAGGGGGGATGTGAGTGGTTGTGGGTGGATTAACGGAGATGTCCATCCAACGCCTCCTGAACTCAAATATAGTACTAGGTTACTGTATTGGGAAATGTCGAAGTGCTATATATAAATAGATATCAGCTATGAGGGATCGTGTCTTTCGCCAGAAAGACGATGGTTTTATGGATGCCGGACGTTGGCCCGGTGGGGCAGTTTCGGTTGATTTGCCAGGAGCGGGTTTCTGGCGCATCGCAAGCGCCAAGACTTGGAGTAAAAAAGAGACCCGGAACCTTCGCGCGAAAGCTGTGGAAGACGACCGCCTTGGGGCGTTTGCATCGGAAGATTCACCGTGAAGAACCTCATCAGCCAGTGTTGATAAAAGGAAAGTCCCACAGGCGCGTGCCTCATCATAGCTGATGTCTATTGATATATAGAATCTCAGTATTTTTGCATCGGGCAACCTGCCTCTAATGCTAGATGCCAGACGAAATGACCGGGTGCATTTGCGAGGAATGGAACAGCAAGACGCAAGCAACAAGACCTCAGAGCGTCGGCTGGGAAAACAGCATCAAATTTCTTCTCATCACCGGGCGTTCAGGATGCGCGCGAAATCAACGTCGACCGCTCACCAGTTTGAATTGGATGTCACAGCAGCGCAGTCGCAAACAATTCAGGCGTCGTGAGAAAGATACATGAACGCCACCTAACCCATCGTATTTCTGGAGAATGCTCAATGACTTATCATATCAAAACTGTTTTATTGGCCCTTGCAACCACCTTACCGACACATACGTTTGCTGATTGGAGTGGCGCATATGCCGGCTTTTCAATTGGCTACAACATTGCAAATGAGTTGTCGGTTGAAGAGGACGATGTTTCCGTGACTTTTGAGGCTGGTCCGAGCACTGCTCTTGGCGCGTTCGGTGGTTACGCTGTACAGAATGACGATTTCGTTTTTGGCGGCGAGGTTGCTCTTCTACGCGCGCCCAATGTCGAATTCGAGTTTGATGGAGATGAGTTCAGTGTAGACTATGACATCCTGGATCTGAAAGGTCGGGCCGGTTACGCAGTCAACAACATCTTGTTTTATGGTGTCGCAGGCTTTTCGCGCATCTCAGCAGACGACGATGCAGACGGGTTTAGCTTTGGAGTTGGTGCTGATTACGGCCTCGGAAACAACGTCGTCATCGGGGCAGAGTATCTCGCCCGGCGAGCCACATTTGAAGAAGATGAAGAGTTTGAAGAAGATGAAGATCTTGACGTCGCCATTGACACACTTTCTCTCAGGGCGGCGTTCAGATTCTGATCGAGAATTGGAAGTATCGCCGAGAAAGTCGTACCCCTTACGAAATGATTGATTGCGTCCTATGTAAGGCTCAACTGTCCGAAAACGAGAAGCCAGAGCACATTTTGCTTGATGCTCTTGGTGGTCGAAAAACGACACGTGATGTGCTGTGTTCTATCTGTAATAACAAGATGGGTGCAGGTCCTGACAAAGACTTAGCAGAGTCAGCCGGGTCAGCCAGTGACGAGAGTAGGGTTTCGTTCAAGAGTTCGTCCCGGAATCTGCCATTGAAACTTTCCACAAAGGCGTTTTGCATTGGCTTTCCCGGCGCGATGTAGTGCCAGTCGATCTGCGTTTCCTGGCACCACCTGAGGACCACCATGCTGATCAGTTCTGTGCTGTTGTCGCTGACAATTGTTCTGGGCCTCCCGCGCCATGATCGCCATCAGTTCACGTGAGACACGCAGCCCAGAGAGAGACGTATCCGCCACCAGCGCCAAGCATTCGCGACTAAAATCATCCACGATGGTCAAAACTCGAAACCGGCGTCCATCAGTGAAGGCGTCGGAGACGAAGTCCAGGCTCCAGCGTTCATCGGGGCGTTCCGGCAGCAGCATGGGCCTGGGCGTCCCAAGGCCCGTTTCCGGCCGCCGCGCTTACGGACTTGCAGCTTCTCTTCGCGGTAGAGCCACCTCAGCTTCTTCTGGTTTACCCGCCAGCCTTGCCTCTCAAGCATTTCATGCACCCGCCGATAGCCGAACCGGCGGCGCTCAGGGGCAAATCATGACGAGTCAGAACGGCAATGGAGCTCTGATTTGCGCCCCGATCTCTCGCGCCC
>NZ_JAXBMB010000021.1:0-44397 GCF_033963905.1 Cognatiyoonia sp. IB215182 | reverse complement strand
CGTGCGATCCATGGCGAGGAATGCTGCGACCTCACCAATCGTCGGTGGGTCAGGACGGTTGAGCGCCATCATCAGTGAGAACTGCCCCTGCGTGATGCCGAAAGGTCGAAAGGCGTTGTCAAATCGCCTGGCAAGAGCGGCTCGACCGGTGGCAGCTATCGGAGCGCAATCTCCGGGCGCTTCGTAACGGCGAAGCATGGCAAGGCCAATCCGAACACAACCGTTCGTGAGAAGTGAGGTTCGGTCTCTTCGTGGACAGATTAGGTGTTGCGATAACGTACGGCAGTTAGCCGTACACTTGACATGTACGTTGATATGCCGTACATGCAATTGGGAAGCTCTCTTGCAACCCAGTTGCAAATGAGCAACGTCATACCAAGGAGGCAACTATGTTGGCGTTTGAGGATAGCACTGTGGCTGTCGATGAGCCCAAGAGCGCTCGGCTGGAAGCGCGCACACAACCTTCGGTGAAGGATGCGATCAGTCGCGCAGCGACCTTGAGTGGCGTTGAGGTGAGTTCCTTTGTCGTGAGCGCTGCGTACAAGGCCGCGCAAACGACGATTGAATCGCACAAGGTGACTGTCTTGGAGAGCGAGGCGGATCGTGCTGCGTTCTTTGGCGCACTCGAGAACCCTCCGAAGCCAAATAGTCGTCTGAGACAGGCTTTTGCGTTGCGCGAGCAGCTGATCGCGAATGCCGACTGACGCCGCAGTTGACGCTAAGTTCACAATCGAGCCGTTCGATGCCAAGAGCCAGGATCGAGCGGCTTTTTCCTGTGGTGTACCTCAAATTGACAATTACCTGAAGCTGACGGCCAAGAAGGGTTCGAAGGCTGATGTTGTCCGGATATGGGTCGTCCTCGACGATGACCGTAACACCATTGGGTTCTACGGAATCAACATGCACGCGGTCATTGCGGAAGACATGCCTGCAGAATTGGCAAAGAAGGCGCCTAGGCACGGCATGCTGCCAGCGGCGTTCATATCTATGATAGGCGTCGATCAAACGATGCAGTGGAAGGGCTTAGGTAGCGCATTGCTTGCTGATGCGCTCAGCCGGATTGGGCGTGTCTCTGATGAGATTGGAACCTCTGCGGTCCTCCTCGACGTTTTCGACTGCGGTAACCCTGAAACAGTTGCGCGTCGAAAAGCATACTGCGAGTCCTTTGGTTTCACCCAGTTGCCAGATCAGCCTTTGCGTCTGTTCATGCCGATACAGACAGTGCGGGCGTTGTCGGGCTGACTGCTCATCAGGGCGGAAAGCCGATGGGGTGGATGGCTCCTGCTCCAACCGGCGTCGCAATGCGCCATAGTGCAGGTGTCGATATCTGCTTTTGAGAGGAGCCACCCCATGCAAGTTACCACAATTGGTGTTGATCTGGCCAAGAACGTTTTCCAGGTCCATGGAATTGCGGAAGATGAAAATGTCGTCTTCAACAAGCCACTACGGCGCGCACAGGTTGTGCCATTCTTCAGGAAGCTGGAAGCATGCTTGATTGGCATGGAGTCCTGCAGCACGGCACACCATTGGGCGCGTGAGTTGACCGCTTTGGGCCACGAGGTTCGTTTGATCCCACCAATGTATGTAAAGCCATATGTCAAGCGCGGGAAGTCAGACGCCATTGATGCCGAGGCGATCTGCGAGGCCGTGACCCGACCGACTATGCGATTTGTGGCGATCAAGACCGTCGAACAGCAGTCGATGCTTTCACTGCATCGAGCGCGAGATCTGTTGGTCCGCCAAAGAACACAATTGATCAATGGATTGCGCAGTCTGGTCGCCGAGTTCGACATCTACATCGCCAGAGGGCTGGCGCGCGTCATTAGTTTTGCCGAGGATATCATCCTTGGTGAAGTGCTCGACCTACCGGACATTGCAAATGAGGTGATCCGTAACCTGTCAGAACAGCTCATGGCTTTGCACCAGCGCGTCCGTTGGTACGAAGAACGCCTAAAGCAGGTCGCTAAAGAAGATGCGCGTGTCCGCTTGTTGCGCACGATCCCTGGCGTTGGAGCCGTCACAGCGTCTGCCATTATCGCCAGCATCGGTGATGGACATCAGTTCCGAAATGGTCGGGAGTTCGCAGCCTGGCTTGGTTTGACCCCCGCGAATAAATCTAGCGGTGGCAAAGAGAAGTTGGGGAGGACCACGAAGATGGGCGATCAGTATTTGCGGTCACTGCTTGTCGTCGGCATGACATCGCTGGTCCGACAAACACGTTCACACCCAGAGCGTGCCAGCAAATGGCGGACGTCGCTACTCGAACGCAAACCTGCCCGCTTGGCTACAGTCGCGATGGCTAACAAGACGGCTCGGATCGTCTGGGCAGTGCTCACCCGCAACGCCCCCTACAACCCACATATGGTCTGAGGAGAAAGAACCACGAGTTAGCAAGACCTGCGAAATGATGGTGCATAAGTCAGCCGCTAAAGCCAGAACAACCCGCCGAATGTCCCGGGCATCATAGCCCGCTAAGCCGTAAGGGATCTGGTTTTGCGGAACCCATCAGGGCCAGCGGTCAAAGCCGCGCGAACAGGCCGGACACATGACTGCTTCTGACAAATGCACAAATCAGCTCAAAAATGTCTTGCTATGCAGGAGCATGGTATGGACCCCTCCGCCCTCAGGCGGCGTATCATCGAAGAGAAAGAAGGAGGATCATACTATGCAAATCAAAAGGATCGGCCTCGATTTGGCCAAATATATCTTTGAAGTTCACGGCGTCGATGCTCAGGATGAAGTTGTGCTTAGAAAGACGCTGCGGCGAGATGCGGTGGCACAGTTCTTTGCCGAGCTTGAGCCCTGCATTGTTGGCATGGAAGCCTGCTGTGGGTCACACTACTGGGCACGGGTTCTGACAGATTTGGGTCATGAGGTGCGTTTGATCTCACCTCAGTTCGTGAAACCCTATGTCAAGTCAAACAAGAATGATCGCAATGATGCGGAGGCAATCTGTGAAGCAGTTGGTAGGCCATCAATGCGGTTCGTTCCGCCTAAGTCGGCGGAGCAGCTGGAAATACAGGCCGTTCACCGGATCCGCCAGCGGGTGGTTGCTAACCGCACGCGGCTGGTAAACCAGGTCCGTGGTCTTCTCGGGGAACACGGTATCGTCGTGGCGCGCGACATCACCCGCATCCGGCGCAAGCTTGGCGAAATTGCGGACGACCAGTCAGGAAACTTCGGGGAGCTCTTTGTCGATATGTTGCGCGACATGCGGGAAGAATTGGCCGAACTGGACACACGTCTCGCGGGCTACAATCGCCGGATCAAGAACCTCTTCCGTTCGAATGAGATGTGTCAGCGTATCGGACAGATCGAAGGCATTGGTCCGATCACGGCAACGGCATTGGTTGCTGCGATCGGTGATCGCTCATGCTTTAAAAACGGTCGTCAGTTTGCCGCCTGGCTGGGTCTGGTTCCAAAGCAACGATCCAGCGGCGGAAAGGCTCGATTGTTCGGCATCAGCAAGCGAGGTGATCGATATTTGCGGACGATGCTGATCCATGGAGCGGGCGCAGTTCTCGGTCGCTCAGCTGGCAAAACTGACATCCGTAGCCAGTGGTTAAATCGGATGCGAGAAAGACGCCATCCGAACGTCGTTGCTGTTGCTTTGGCCAACAAGAATGCGCGGATCGTCTGGTCACTTCTGGCACGGAACCAAATGTATCGCGCAGAACACGCCGTATCGCCAGCGTGATTGCCGCACCAGAAGGCTTATAAGGGAAGGAACACACAAGGAATATTGCAGCATCTGCCAGGAGATGGAACAGGGTCACGCCCGTTGCTTCTCGAACCTGATGTGTGGATCGGCACGGTCGACACCAATGCCTTAGGAGCGATGAGGTAGAAGCAAGCGGAAATCCATCGGGGCTCGCGGTAACGAGCTATCGGGCCGCTTTAAGAAGCCGGATATACATCAGCAATCGCGACCTCGAAACCAGAGCAAAACAGACCGTTGCAATAAGGCGGGGTCCATATACATCCAAACACGACATTCGCCGCAGTGCAGCAGTTTGATAGGTTGGGCTCTGTGCCGACCTTGGAGCAAGCTCGGCATCAGCATGTCGGGACCCACTCTGCGGGAGTAAGGACGGCCCATATGGCCGGGATTGATCCGCGTGTGTATCGGCGCAAGTCGAGGCGCCCGGCAGACACGGAACTGTTCACAAGGATCAAAGAACTGGCCTCTGAGCGGCGTCGGTTCGACGGGCTCACCCCGTGGGAATACCACCAACGGTCAAGAGAGGGCCAAACCCTGAACAGAGCTAACCTATAAACGCGGACTCCAAGGGGAGCAGGTCACTCTCTACCACCCTCTGAACAAAGCGGTCGTATGCTGCGATATTATCTACTCTCTTGATAATCATCTTTTGGCCATCAGGTTCTTCTGAAGTGGTTCCGGAACCAACATTGGTGAGGTCCCAGCGAAGTGGACGCTGGTTGTGGGCCACAGACGACCGGTATTCGGGACAAGGCCACCTGTTGTGCCTGCAGCTATTGCTGCTATGGCATCAGTTCGCAGGTGTGACAGAAACTTGTGTTTGATGCAGTGCAAATGACCGAAGCAGACACTTACACCACCTATGAAACACTTCCTTACGGCCAAGAACTGCCCCGAAATCGTCTGTAGGGGCAAAAAAAGGATTCATGCAATCTTCGAAAACAAGAGGCGACACCACTGAGTGCGCTGAAGTCTAGCCCTCACCCGGTTAGGCAGAAATCTCGTTTCGAGAGTTTGTTGTCTCTTCTAGCAGCAGCCGGCGGGTCAGCCACACAACCGTAACATGCAACAAGACCGCGAAGACGCCCAAGGTCAGCAATGACGCGAACATCAGGTCGGTTTTCGCGCGCCCGTTTGCCAATAGCATCAGATACCCAAGTCCACGCGACGCACCGACCCATTCGCCGATCACAGCGCCAATAGGGGCGTAAACTCCGGCCAATCGCAGGCCGGAGGCCAACGATGGAAGCGCCGCCGGAATGCGGATGTGCCACAAGATGCGCGCCGGGCTGGCCTGCATCGTGCGCGCGAGGTCCAAATATCCCGGTGGCGTGCGCATCAGCCCGTCGAAGAAAGATGAGGTAATCGGGAAATAGATGATCAACACCGCCATGAAGACCTTGGACCACAGCCCGAACCCCAACCAGAGCGTGAGGATCGGGGCCAGCGCGAAGACCGGGAGCGCCTGGGTAAAGACGAGGATCGGTTGCACCAAGACCCGCGCGGCGGGCGATGACGCAAGATGCAGCGCCGTGGCAACGCCCAAGGTCGACCCGATGGCCAGGCCAAGGACCACCTCCAGCGCCGTCACCCATGTATGTTCTGCAATCAGGGCACGGTTCGCCCACCAGGTCTCTGCCACCAGCGCCGGGCCCGGCAGGATGAACCGAGGCAAGCCCGTCAGCGTGACGATCAATTGCCAGATCGCGAGGGCGAACAGCGTTGCCAGAAGGGCCGAAAGCGCCTTCACGGGCTGCCCTCCCGCAGCAGTTTGAGCAACGCCGCCTGACATTCCAGCGTTTGCAGGTCGTCGATCGGGCGCGGGATGGGAGAGGTGGGATGTGGGAACCGCTGCACCCCGGCGGGGCGGAGAACGAAGATCGATTGTCCCAGGCGCGCGGCCTCGGCCGGGTCATGGGTGACAATCAGAACTGTCTGGCCCCGCAGCACATCCACCGTCAATTCTTGCATCGCCGAGCGGGTTTGTGCGTCGAGCGACGAGAAGGGCTCATCCAGCAGAATGATCGGTTTGTCCTCCATCAGGGTGCGGGCCAAGGCCACCCTCTGGCGCTGCCCCCCCGATAGGGCGCCAGGCTTTTTCCCGGCGTGATCGGTCAACCCCACCTGCGACAGGATGCGGGCCAACCGCCCGGTATCTGTATCCTCCCCGCGCAGACGTGAGCCCAGTTGCACATTCTGGCGCACCGTGGCCCAAGGCAAAAGCAGATCATCCTGCGCCATGTAGGCCACCCGGTCGGCCACGGGCAGCGCGTCGCTGGCAGTGACAGAGCCATCGAACTTCGCCCCGGTCGCAAGCCCCGAGATCAGACGCAACAGGGTGGATTTCCCCACCCCGGACCCACCCAGCAGACAGGTCCATTCCCCGGCATTCAGCGACAGCACCAGCGGCGCGAAAAGTGGCGCGCCGTTGATCGACGCGCCACCTTGCAGCGTGACGCCGGGAGCGTCGGTCACGGGGTCAAACCCATTTGCCAAAAGCCCACTTCAAGCTCGGTGGCCGTGCGGAAGGTCTGACACAGCCGCTCCCATCGCGGGGACGCTTCGTAGTTTGCGCCGAGACGGCGGGCGATGGCCGCGTCCAGCATCTCACCAACGGCACGGCACGCGGCCTGATATTCGTCACCAGCATAGGTGCCGATCCAATCGGCGTAGATGTCCGAGCTCCTTTCCGCCGCCAAACGCGCCCCGATCTCGCCATAGCCCATCACGCAGGGGGCCAACGCCGCGAGCAGGTCCAGAAGGCCACCGCTATAGCCCGCCTCCAACACAAAGCGCGTATAGGCGAGGTTTTCGGAGCGTTCATTCGTGGCGAACAGATCCTCTTGCGAGATCCCTGCCGCTTCGCAGATGCGGATATGTAGCTGCATTTCCTCAGCCACCAATGTGTTCACGGTACCCACGGCTATCAACATCTCGGCATGCGTCTCTGATTTCACAACAGCCAACGCCCACGCCCGCGAGAAGTGGATTAAGAATATGTAGTCCTGCCGCAGATAATGGAGAAACGCATCGCGTGGCAGGCTGCCGTCTTTTAACCCTTCGACAAAGGTATGGCGGGTGTAGTCCCGCCATGCGTCGCCTGCGTGGTCGCGTAAGGCAGCGAAGACGTCGCCATAGCCGCTCATTGTGCGGTCACGTCGATGGCGATGGCCTCGACCGGATTGGCGGTCTCGATCATGCCGCTTTCCACCAGGAACGCTTCGAACCGCGCATAGCGACCGGCATCCAGTGCCGCCGGGCGCAGCGCAAAGCGCGGCAGCGTGTCGACCCAGGCGCGCGCGTTCAATTCATCCTGAAGCTCTGCGGAGGTGCCCGAGAAGATCTCCCAGCTGGCTTCGGGGTTGTTCACAATGTACTGGGTGGCCAGCTCTGTCGCGGTCAGGAACCGTGCGATCATATCAGTATCCATCCGATCGGGATTGGCCACATAGATCAGCTCATCGTAAGAGGGTACGCCCTCTTCTTCGAGGTAGAAGCAGCGGCCCGGCACCCCTTCGATATCCATCTGGTTCAGCTCGAAATTGCGGAAAGCGCCAATGACCGCATCGACCTGACCTGACATCAGCGAGGGCGAGAGTGAGAAATTCACATTCACCAGGTCAATCTCGTCAAGGCCGACGCCATGGGTGCCCAGAACCGCGCTCAGCACAGCCTCTTCCACACCGGCGACCGAAAAGCCTATGGTGCGCCCAGCCAGATCCGCCGGGGTCTCAATCGGGCCATCGGCCAGGACAAGCAGGCAACTCAGCGGCGTCGCAACCAACGTGCCGACCCGCACCAGCGGCAGGCCCTCTTGCACCTGGAGATGCAGGTTTGGTTGGTAGGAAATTGCCAAATCGGCCTGGCCAGCGGCCACCAAGCGCGGCGGGGCCGAGGGGTCGGCGGGCGGAATGATCTCAACCTCAAGTGCTTGTTCGGCAAAGTAGCCCAGCTCTTCGGCGATGATCAGGGGGCCATGATCAGGGTTAATGAACCAGTCCAGTAGAACGGTCATTTGGTCTTGTGCTGGCGCGGGCGTAGCGGCGAATAGCGCGGCCGCCGTCAGAAGATGTTTCATATGTCCTGTTCCTTTAAGAAGCTGAGGCTGCGACAAGTACAATCTCGCCTGACCAGTTTGGTTGAAGATTTTCGGCGACACGCCAGGCCCGCAGGCCGGTGGCGCAGCACAGCGCGACGCGCGGGGCCCGCACGCTTTGGATTTCCGGGAATGTCAGGCGTCGGGCCGCCGGGTGGATCGGGGTTGGGGCCTCATCTTGGGGGCGTAGCTCGATGATCAGGTCATCCTCGGTCAACTGCGATGCGGCGCAGAAGGGGAACCGCGTCGCTGGTTCGGGCGCGGTGTCGAAGCGGAAGCCCGACATGGACAAAGTCTGCGCGTTGAAATTGACCAGCAGTCCAAGCGGCGAGGGGTTAAACCCAAGCAGCACGTTCAGCGCCATCTGCGCCTGCATCGCGCCGATAGTCCCCACAACGGGGCCGAGCACGCCCGCCGTCGCGCAGCTTGCGCCGCTATCTGGTGCATTGGGGAAGACCGCCCGCAGCGAGGGGGCACCCCCGCAGAACCCGCCGACGTAACCGCCTAGACCCAGCACCGATGCACTGATCAGCGGCGTGTTCTGGTCAAGGCAAAGGTCGCTGAGAACGTAGCTGACGGCATAGCTGTCGGCGCAATCCAAGACCAGATCGGCCTGCGCCACCAGCGCGAACGCATTTGCCGGGGTCAGCTTCTGAGCAATCGCTTCAACGACGATGTCACAGTTGATTTCGATGCAACGACGCGCCGCTACCTGCACCTTTGGCTGTCCGCAATCCGCCTCGGTGAACAGGGTCTGCCGGTGCAGGTTCGACAGCGATACCCTATCCCCGTCGATCAGCGCGATGCGCCCCACACCAGCCCCCGCCAACAGCGGCAGTAGAGGGGCCGCAAGCCCGCCCGCGCCTACGACCAGCACATGCGCGTCGCCCAAGCGGCGTTGGCCGGCCGCGCCAATCCCGGGCAAGATCATCTGGCGCGCATACCGGGTCATCGCGTTGCCTCGATCCATTCCTGCACCCGCGCCTCAGGGTCCGCATTCAGGGTGATGTCGGTCACGGCAGAGACGATATCGGCTCCCGCCCTAAACACACCCGCCGCGCGTTCAACCGACATACCGCCGATCCCCACCAGAGGCGTATCACCCACACGGGCTTTCCATTCCGTCACGCGTGGCAAACCCTGCTGATGCCATTTCATCTTTTTCAGTATCGTCGGATAGACCGGCCCTAAGGCGACGTAGTCCGGTGCCATGGCCAACACGCGCTCAAGCTCGTCATCATCATGGGTCGAGACCCCCAACTTCAGCCCCGCCTTACGGATCGCGGGCAGGTCGGCCGTGTCCAGATCCTCTTGCCCCAGATGGATCCAGTCACAGTCCAGATCGATCGCCGCCTGCCAATAATCATTCACCACCAGCACCGCACCATGGTCTCGGCACAGATAGCGGGAGGTGGCGATTTCGCGGTGCACGGCCTCGTCGGGCTGATCCTTGATGCGCAACTGCACCAGCTTCACGCCTACAGGCAGCATCCGCCGCAGCCAGTCGGAATGGTCGAAGATCGGATAGAACCGGTCAAGCCTCATGACAGAAACGCCTTGCCGATCACGGGAGTGGACGCCTCCGCCATGTCGCGCGCCTCAATCGGATCCGCGTCATAGGCAAGCCGCCCTGCCTCCACCGCGCGCATCATCGCGCAGGCCATCGCCACCGGGTCGCCCGCGCGGGCCACGGCGGTGTTCAGCAGGACCGCGTCATAGCCTAGCTCCATCGCTTGGGTGGCGTGGCTGGGGAGGCCAATACCTGCGTCGATGACCAAAGGCACGTCGGGGAACTCGGCGCGCATCGCCCGAAGCGCGTATTGATTGTTCAGCCCCCGGCCGGAGCCAATCGGGGCACCCCAAGGCATCAAAACCTGACATCCGGCATCAAGCAGGCGTTCGGCGACGATCAGGTCTTCGGTCGTGTAGGGGAACACGTCAAACCCCTCGTCGGTCAGGATACGCGCCGCTTCGACCAGCTCAAAGACATCCGGTTGCAGGCTGTCGGTATGACCGATCAATTCCAGTTTGATCCATTTGGTATTGAACACTTCGCGCGCCATCTGCGCCGTGGTGACGGCTTCTTTCACCGTATGGCACCCGGCGGTGTTGGGCAGGATATGCACGCCCAGGTCCTGAACCATTTGCCAAAATGCCTGGCCGCTGCCGCCAGCGCCCTCTCGGCGTAAAGAAACCGTGGCAACGCCCGCACCACTTTCGCGAAACGTCTGCTCCAAAATCGCGGGGCTGGGATATTGCGCTGTCCCTAGCATCAACGGGTTGGGCAGGTCTGTTCCGTAAAACGGTTTCATCTTCATCCGCCCTGCATCGGTGCGACGACCTCAACGCGGTCACCATCGGTCAGTTCAACGCTGGCGCGCAGGCCAGCAGCAACAAATTCTTCATTGACGGCGGTGGCGACGCGTCCGGAATACCCGCACTCCTGCAGAAGATCTGTGAGCGTCGTGGCTGCAACCTCGCGCGCCGTTCCGTTAAGCACAATCTTCATCGACCATCTCCGAGTGAATGTTATTTAACGCAAGGTCCGCCACGCCCTTGGCCAGCGCGGGAGCAAGCAGGTAGCCGTGGCGATAAAGCCCATTGGCGTAGATCGTGCCACCCCGCCTGCGAATACGCGGCAGGTTGTCGGGGAAGGCCGGGCGTAAATCGACCCCGATTTCCTGCACTTCCGCCTCGCCGAAGGCGGGGTTCAGCGCATAGGCGGCGCTGAGCAATTCCAGCATCGACCGGGCGGTGATCCGGTTGCTGTCCTCGCTTTCGATCATCGTCGCGCCCAGCATGTAGATCCCGTCACCACGCGGTACGATGTAAAGCGGGATGCGCGGATGCAGCAGGCGCAAGGGCCGGGTCAGAGAGACATCGGGGCAGCGGATCACCAACATCTCTCCCTTTACCCCCCGCAAATCGGGCAGCGCGTCGCGGGCGCTGAGCCCCCGGCAATCAATCGCGTTCGAAAGGCCTTCGGGCGCAGGTGTTTGGTGGAACACCACTCCGCGCTCAACGAGAGATTGATGCAAGGTTTGAAGTGCCTCGCGCGGGTTCAGGTTGGCTTCCGCCTCGAAGAAGAGGCCGTGAGGGAAGCCACGAAGATCAGGTTCAAGCTCGACGATTTTATCACCGACCTCGGTGAAGCCCTCTGTCCGACGCGCAAAGCGGCGCAGATCGGCTCGGTCCCTGCGGGCGGCGACCACCAACGTGCCTTTTCTTTGAAGGTCGACCTTGCCAGCCCACCAATCGATGGCCTGTTGACCAAGACGCAAAACCGGCTCGTCCGCGTTCTCGAACTCGCACCAGGGTGCCAGCATCCCGCCCGCCCACCACGAACAGCCATGGGGTCCGGGCGGCCCGGCGGGATCAAAGACCTGAACCTGCGCTCCGCGCGACACCAGCTCGGTCGCCACTGCAAGCCCCGCCACCCCGGCACCTATGACCGACCAAAGGCTCAAGTTTTGCCCGAAGCCGGCCAGAACCGGTGGAAGTGATGCACCGGGCCATGGCCGTTACCGACGTCCAGTTCGTCCGCAACCGCGATAGCGTCTTGCAGATAGCTATGCGACATCCCGGTGCTCCGCTTCCATGGGCACCGCGCAAAAAACTGCCTGCTTTCGCAAAGACCGTTCCCTCCGCCGGAATTGCCCGGATCAGGTTCGATGGGTTAGCGCAGTCGCGCCTCTCAGCCTTTCGCAAGGCACCCCAACGGTTCAAGATGCGGGTATCAAGTCGGCACGGATGAGTCAAACACATGCATATCTGTGACCACAGGCTGATTTGTGACTATCGTAAATAGTCGACTTACGCCGCCACCTACCTGATTGTGAGCTTAATGTTCGTTTTCCGTACTCCGAGGCAGCTTTAGATTTTTGCTAAGTGTTCAGATCCGCGGTCCCATTGATCATGACGAATACCTTACCATGCGGCACACCCAGCGTATCATTGATGCGTGTCTCTGGCAGGATGCGCATGAACGGCGGATGAATGGCTTAGACCAGGGGACGACCTGCCAAGCGAGGGCCTGCTACTGGCCGAGCTTCTCAACCAAGCCTTGCCGTGCCGGGAACAGCTGCGTGCGGGTGATATCGTGTTCAGGATGATGCGATGAGAGGCCCTGTCGAGACGGCAATTGCTCACTAAGGTCCGTCAGGGCTGGCTTGATGCAGGCTATATGATCAAGCGCGGGGCGACACTGCGATCATCCTCTTACATCCTGCGCATATTGCAGATGATTCCGGATGCAACACGCATCTGCGACACGGATGATCTCGACGAGGACGCGCAAATACAGGCGCTGCAGGACATGATCCGACAGCGGATGGCAAGCACCACTGATTGAGCGGAGAAACCAAATGCGCGGCATGACCGCTGTTACCGCGTATTCCTTTCGGCCATCGCGATTATCACGACTGTCATCTACTTACGATGGTGCTTGAGTTCAAGATATCACCATAGACGATAGCTATCTAAACATACAAACACAGTATTTCCCAATGCTGCAACGAGGTCGTATGCAGAAATAACGATTTGCCTGAGTGTATTCGAAGGCAAAAGAAAAACTGGAATGCTACCTGTGGGAAAAAGGCGCGAGTTGTTTTTACGTGATTCCTTTTCCCAGCGCATTTCTTGGTTTTAAGAATAGGAAGTTCAGGTGTGTGTATTTCAACAGAAATCTGTCTGAAGATTCGTCCAACGACTGCCATAAGTTGCAGTGAATTAAGCCTTTGGTTGCGAGCATTGCGAATGGCCGCCAACGGATCGTACCTGACATCGGGGCAAAGCGGTGAGTTATGTTCACCTCTTGTCGGTGGGCGTTAAGTCTTCCGCGCAAAATCGATCGAGACCGTTAGAAATAGGAAAATATAGGGTATGTACCCAATGCACGTAATAATGCAGCCTAGCTCTCACTTGTCGATGGTTGGTTATAAAGCAGTCTTCAATTTGCTTGGGTCTGAGCAGTCAGACAAGAAAGATAACGGATTAGGGGATGCGATGATTACTGATGCCGATGCAAAGAGGCAGATTTTTGTGTGGGCCAGACACCGAGCAGGGGAAGCTGCCGGCAAAGAAAGAATCTTCCAAACTCCAGCCGGGGTGCTATCCAATGCGTGGCGCAGAGATCCGGGGCAAACGCCCTCTTGCAAGGCGGCGAAGACAGAGACGTGCTGCTGATAGCGGGCTTGAGCCTGCCCTGAAACATCAGGCAAAGCCAGTGAATTTGAATTTGGAGCGAAGAGACTATGCCGTATATCGTTAACAACCTCGTGCGCGAAGGTACGCAACACGTCATCAGTTGTATGGGGGCCGAGCCAGCTGTAGAGCCAACGCCCTGGCTCAGTGCGATGCTCACGAAAGGCAGATCGAACTTCGACAAGCCCGGCGAGCAGATGCCGCTGACCGAAGAATTGCGCGCGCAGCTACCGCATACGGTAAGGGTTGAGAAGCCACCCGAACAGGGCGTGCCTGATATCTTTGAATGCCTGTGGGTCGGGAACATCGTTAGTGAGCGTTTGAAAGCCAAGCTTGAGGAGCTTGAGCCCGGAGCGCACGAGTTTTTTCCCGTAACCGTCAAGCGGGATGATGACAGTGAGACCTTTGGTACTTGGTATATCCTCTATCTGCACCAGAAACCTGACATAATTGATCATGACCGAACGCTCTATGCAGGCGAGATTGGTCAGGATATCGGGCCCGGTGCGGAACGGGGCCTGGCATGCAACTTTGGTTTTAAATACGTCGTCAACCCCAAAACGGCCGACCGGGACGTCGGCGGGCCATTGATCAATTTCAAACCCGGTGGATTGGCGGGCCGTCATCTCTGGCGCGGGACAGTAGGAAACCCACAGTATTTTGAAAGCAGCCCGGCAGGTCGTTATCCGGGTCATATGTCGTACACAGATCATCTGGGAAGGAAACTTTTCGTTTCCGATGAATTGGCCCAGTTTTTTGAAGATGAATCCATAACCGGCTGGAAACTCGTCAAGGTTATCGAGGAGCCGGTGTCCTGGTTCTTTGAGCAAAAAGAGAAGGGGGCCGTAGCATGACCACAATCGTAATTGACGGTCAGACTTATGATGTCGAGATCAGTGCAACAAATCATATTGGGTATTCTGATGTAAACAACAACTTTTCAGACGCCAACGGGTTGCCCAAATATCAGGTCACCGCAGTAGTCAATGGCCAGACTATGACCCAGACGGTCACAGCGAAGGCATGTCGTCGTTGTGGATGCGAAACCTACAAACGGTCGGTATCGTAATCGTCGGCCTGCCCTGAAACATCAGACAAAGCCAGTGAATTTGAATTTGGAGCAAAGAAACCATGCCATACATCGTTAACAACCTTGCGCGTGAAGGTAAGCAGCACGTCATCAATTGTATGGGGTCTGAACCTGCGATGGAGCGAACTCCATGGCTCAGCTCAATGCTGACTAGAGGTAGATCTTTATTCGATAAACCCGGCGAGCAGATGCCGCTGACTGAGGAAATGCGCGCGCAGGTACCGCATACTGTGAAAGTGTCAAAGCCGCCTAAACAGGGCGTTCCGGACATCTTTGAGTGTTCAGGTATAGGATACATCGTTAGTGAGCGTTTTAAGGCCAAACTTGAGGAGCTTGAGCCCGGAGCGCACGAGTTTTTTCCCGTGACTGTCAAGCGAGATGATGACAGTGAGACGTTCGGCACTTGGTATATCCTCTATCTACACCAGAAGCCTGACATAATTGATCATGACCAAACGCTTTATGCAGGCGAGATTGGTCAGGATATCGGGCCCGGCGCGGCGCGTGGCCTGGCGTGCAATTTTGGCTTTAAATACGTCATTGACCCCAAAACGGCTGACCGGGACGTCGGCGGGCCATTGATCAATTTCAAACCCGGTGGATTGGCGGGCCGTCATCTCTGGCGCGGGACAGTAGGAAACCCACAGTATTTTGAAAGCAGCCCGGCAGGTCGTTATCCGGGTCATATGTCGTACACAGATCATCTGGGAAGGAAAATTTTCGTTTCCGATGAATTGGCCCAGTATTTTAGCGATGAAGCCATAACCGGCTGGAAGCTCATCAAAATCATTGAGGAGCCGGTGTCCTGGTTCTTTGAACAGAAAGAGAAAGGGGTCGTAGCATGACCACTATCGTAATTGATGGACAGGCCTATGATGTCGATATCAGCGTAAAAAACCATATTGGGTATTCAACCGGCAACGTGAACTTTTCAGACCTGAACGGGGTGCCCAAATATGAGGTGACTGCGCAAGTCAATGGCCAAACCATGACCCAGACGGTCACATTCGCCGCGCATCATATCATTCCAATCAGTGTTTTAGATGATGAAAAGTCGAAAACACTTTTGAAAGCAATTGGATTTGATGCAAAGAACTTTGCCCAAAATGGTGTCGGTCTGCCGAACTTCGCGCCCGCCTCGTCGTCTACCAATGAACTCCTTGCTCTGAGTACCCAGTTTGGTGCAAGCCATACCGGCGCGCATGCAAGCTATAACATGCACATTGGCTCTACAGTCGAAGTGCTTGCAGATAAGTATGACGACCTTCTTGATAAAGGGACAGATCAGGAAATTGATAATTTCCTCAACAATGCCAAGGCAACGGTTAATGGAATGGTGGTGCAGATCCGTGCCGATCTGACCAATCCTCACAATGGCATCAGTTTACATCTAAATGATCCTGGCTATCAAATCGATGCTTATAGTGATCTAAAGCATCAAGTCGATGCGACAACAGGTGAGTTCAAAGCTGGCACTGCTTTTGGCGATAGTGACCTCGTCGCGGCAGGTGGAAAGCTGGGATCAGACAATCCGTTAATCACGGAATACCAGTGGTCAGGTGATAAAGAAATTGATCTGACGCAGGGACCTCAAACATTCGATGTTGAGAACTATCGCGCTGCGGATTTGGCCCATGGTGAGGCCTTGAACACGCGAATAGATGTCATGCTAGGCCGGTTCGATGTCACCAGGTCGGCGCTAAATGCAGCCGATAAGATTGATGGCAACGGCTCAACGATTATTAACTCTACGACCTACTTGGCCATTGCAACAGCTGTTTTAGGTCTTTCAATTCAGGAAGATATGTCTCCGGCTGACGCTGCTGCTGCAATGGGGTTGGATCTTGAAACAGTCGTGAGCGAAATCACAAAAGGCCTTGCCCAAGATGCTGCAGTCAGCGGTGTTGTCGCAGCACTGTCTGGGCCAGCAGCTCCAGGAACCGCCACTGTTGCGCAAGCAGTGCGGCAAGTTTGGAAAGCCTACCAGTCAGGAGAGGATGTTCAGGCAGCCCTTGAAGTGACAACGTTTGTCGTCACCTCTCTGGACCACGCCGCGATAGCAGGAAAGATTGCAGAGACCGCAGTGGATGCTGTTAAGGAGAGAGTCAACGCTGTAACAGAATGGATATTTGGGACAAGCGATCCGGAACCCTCCCAGACGTCTGGGCCGGTTATTAACCCAAACCCGGGTTCATATGTACCTGAACTCTCCATACAATCCGACAACCTTACTCCAGGAAACTGGGAGAGTCTCCTGAATGGAGTAGACATAGACAGAATATCTGATGGTGAAACTATAGTTGCCGTCGGCGTTGACAACTTGGGTTATGATTTCGAGATCACCGCTAATGAGGTAAGCTATTGGCAAAATCGAGCTCTGCAGAATGAGATTTCTCTTGATGCCGAATACGTTATTGCAGCAATGGCAAACGGGGCAGCTGATCTAAATGGTCCGGAAGCTGTTTATGACATCATTGGTGGGGCAGAACAGTTTTATGATGTGCATAGTGACAGCGCCCGATGGAGTGGTTTTGTGTCTACAGACACTATCACCTCTGCGCTCACTTCTCATGGGTTTGATTCTGACGAAATTGCAGCCTGCTTCGCCGATGACGGGTTCTCACAGTTTTCAACTCCCGGAATCATGGGCTTCGATTCATATCTGAATATTCATGACGCAGACGGCAATTTTACGTGGGAAGTTCCCACCCGGTCATTTGGGGGTGGGGGTTCTCTCGGCGGCGGTGCAACGGGCAATTGGATTGACAATCGCATTGACACCGCCTTCAGTCTTATTGGAGGTTCTACGAACCACGTTTCACCCTTAGTGTTTGACCTTGACGGTGACGGTATTGAATTGACGCATGCCTACGATCAGAACGTCTATTTCGATATTGATAACGATGGGCATGCCGAACGTGTCGGTTGGGTCGGGCCTGACGATGGCCTTCTGGCAATGGATCATAACGGCAATGGTAATATAGACGATATTACAGAGCTTTATGGCGATGACATCATGCCCGCCTTCGACAAGCTTGCCTTGCATGACAGCAATGATGATGGCGTGATTGACGCAAATGATGTCGATTTTGACAATTTCCTTATCTGGCGGGATCTCAATCAGAACGGCCTGACTGAAGACGGCGAACTTCAGAGTCTGAGCGAAGCCGATATCGTCAGCATTTCCCTGGATGAGCAACCGGATTCCCGCTGGATCGAGGAGAACTATATCTCCTCTAATTCCACCTTCAAATGGGCTGGTGGTCAGACAGGGGAATTAGTGGATGCCCATTTCCTGAACGACAATGCCGATAGCTGGTTCAAGGGTGCCGAGGGTGAAGTCTTTGGGTCAGAGATCGAGATTGATTTTGATGCACTGATCCTGCCGCAATCGCGCGGGTACGGTGAGTTGGCCGCCTTTCACATTGCCATGTCGAAAGACCCGGAACTGAAGGAAATGATGCGCGATCTTGCCAAGCTTACACCCTGGCAAATCGATACCGCCTACGATAAAACGGAAGCCTTCCTTTTGCGGTGGGCTGGTGTGGAAGACAATGATCCTGATGCCCGAGCAACGGCTGTTGGCTCGAACATTGACGCCCGTCACGTAGACTTTCTGGAAGCGGTTACAGGCATCACCTGGCTACAGCGCGGTTTGACTACTGTGGTTGGCGTGAATGCTTCGATGGGCCCCAAACTTGCCTGGGGTCAGATTCATTCTATGCTGACGGCTCGGATTCTGGCGCAGGGCCCGCTAAGTTCGATTTTTGCTGAAGTAACCTATGATTTCGTTGCCGACGAACTGGTTCTTGGGACAGATATCGATACGCTGGTGGAACGGGCAAAAGCTTTTGAGTCATTTACGGACATAGTGAGTGGGACTACGGAAGCATTCTGGCTTTCCTTCGCGGATGTTCTGATCACTGCGCAGGACGAGCTTGGCCTGACGGTTGCAGAGATCAACAATATCGTTTCAGACGCCTATGGCGAAGAACTGTTCATTAGCCAACTCACAATTGGAGCGGACAGCGGTCTCCTTGATGACGAAGCAGTCAACCTTGGTCAAAGCGAAACCCTGGTCCTGTCGACCCGTATTGGCGACGATGCGGATAACGAAATGACCGGTCTTGAGCGTAATGACAATCTGTTCGGCAATGATGGTAATGACATTCTCCGCGGAGAGGGGGGTGATGATTTTCTGCAGGGTGACGGTGGTGATGACCTCATTGAGGGTGGCGATGGCTACGACCGGCTTGAAGGCGGCGAAGGCGACGACACACTGAAAGGGGGTGCAGGCCGGGATATCTTGCGAGGTGGTGACGGTGCCGATGTCCTTGAAGGTGGTGAAGGCGGGGATAATCTGTCTGGCGGAGCCGGAGCCGATATCATCGACGGTGGCGAAGGCATTGACGAACTCGATTACAATGAAGGTGGTGAGGAAGCCTCTGGCATCTATATCAATCTTGCCACTGGAGAAGCAAAAGGTGGCCATGCAGAAGGGGATGTTTTCACCAGCATCGAGTCTATCAAGGGATCAAATTTCTCCGATGTTCTGGTTGGCGATGACCAACGGAACATTCTGAACGGTGAAGAAGGTGACGATTACATCTATGGAGGAGATGGCAACGATCAACTGTTTGGAGCAGGCGGCAATGACAAGCTATTTGGTGAGGGCGGCGACGATTTTCTGCGAGGGTATTCCGGAGCTGAACATCTTGATGGCGGTGCAGGTACCGACACCCTTGCTTATGATCATCCGTTCAACACGGAGGGTGTTGGTGTTGATCTGCAGGCAGGCAGGGGGTTTGCCGGTGCGGAAGGCGATACCTATGCGAACCTAGAGAACATAGTGGGAACCGAACGTGGTAATGACATTCTCTATGGTAACGACAGCGCCAATGCAATTGATGCACGTGGTGGGGTCGACGTCATTGATGGCCGAGGCGGTAATGATGTAATTTACAGCCAGCGTGGGATTGATCACATCACCGGTGGAGCGGGGAGTGATCAGTATGTCTTCAAATCCTATGCCAAGCTGACTTTCCTCGATGTGGATACGCCGGACGACCCAACCGATACGACGCGGACTCTTAGTATCCAGGATCAGGTCGCGATCATCTACGATTTTGACATCAATGACTCGGCCGAGATCATTGATTTGTCAGACCAATTACTTGACGAAGTTGTGCTGCGGGATCACTTGAATGGAACCTTGATCGAGCTGGATGGCGGCCGCAGCCTTGTCCTGATGGACGTTGATAAATCTGCGCTGACCCCTACTCAGTTCATCTTGCCAGAAGGTGTCGCTGACCTCACCTTTGGAACTCCGGCAACCACCTCCGGTCTGAACATTACTGGCAGTGCGCTCGACAACATCATGCATGGCGGTTTTGGCGACGACACCTTGAGCGGGGGCGCTGGAAACGACAACATATATGGATCTTTCGGAAACAATATCCTTGAGGGTGGTGCGGGCGAGGACTGGCTGGTTGCAGGTCAGGGAACCGATGTATTGGATGGTGGCGAAGATGCCGACGTCGCAAGCTTCCTTCTTTCCAGCGAAAGCGTTTACATTGATGCCGCCAACAATACGCTGCTTGGAGGCACTGCTGAAGGAGACACCCTGATCGACATAGAGAAGATTGATGGATCGTCATTCGATGATACGATCATTCTTGGCGGTTCGGTAGCGCGGACTAACGGTCAGGGTGGAGACGATACACTTGTAGCAACGATTGGTGCGTCAACGCGTTTTCTGGATGGCGGCAGTGGATCAGATACCTTCGTCATCCTGGATGGTGAGGCTGGATATGTTGGTATTACGGATTTCGACTTTGATGATCCAAATGAGAAAATTGATCTGAGCGATTTCGCACTCAGCGGTGAAGTGATCAAGGTGGTAACCGTGCTTGGAAACGCACCGTATCTCAACATCATCCTTCCAGGTCAAAAAATAATTCAACTGCAAAACATCCCGGAAGGTCGCAGCATTGGTATCGATGATCTCATATTGGCGGATGGAACAACCGGAGTTTCCTTCATCCGACAGGTTCATGGCACGGTTGGCGAAGATACATTCATTGGTTCAGAATTGGATGATGAACTGATCTACTCCGGCCAGTTAACCAATGGTCTTCAAAGCGGTGATAATTATGTCACGGGCGCAGGTGATGATACTGTTTACCTGGCACCCAACCACACAGATGAGGTGAAGATAACCCGGAATGCCGGTGATACTGATACAGTCTACAACTACCAGGGGGGTGGGACTTACTATTACGGTGTTGACAACACGATAGCAGTTGATGAAAGCAACATAACAACTGTCCCCAGTACGTTGATTCTTGCAAATGTTAGCAATCTGGTTTCACTCAATCTGACTGAATTCACGAATATCCGGGGTATTGATGATATCACGTTCTCTGTTGTCGATGGAGATACACATCTGGATCTCGGTGACGGTCAAACTCTGGTGCTCAAGAACTTCGAGCACGATGAGATTCAAATTCAGGGGAGCAGCGTTGGCACGGCTCGAACCATCTACCAGTTCTTCTGGCAGCATGTCGCCCCAGATACGATAACGTTTTATGATGGCACCCTCAATGGCACAGACGATGCTGACGAACTCATAGGCGGAGATGGTGATGACGCCATTGATGGTGGTTGGGGAGATGATTTGCTCGAAGCCAGGGATGGTAACGATGTCCTGACCGGCGGTGATGGGAGTGATGTTTTTGTTATCACCCGGAATGCAGGGACCAGTGACCGCATTACAGATCTTGAATTCTGGCGTCCCGGCGAACGGATTGATCTTACAGACTTCGTAGCTATTCCCAGTTTTACAAACTTGATGATGTTGGCGACGCAAGTTGCGGGCGATGTTGTTCTTGATCTTGGTTCCGGTCAGGAACTGGTTCTGGAAGGTCTTGCCAAAGCCGATTTAACTGCCGAGAGGTTCATCTTTTCCAACGTGGCTCCCACACTCTCTGGCCCGGTCGACCTGGGCGAGATCGATGAGGATGGCGCCCGGACGATTACCGAAGCTGAGTTGCTGACCCATGCGTCCGATGCAAATGAAGACACTCTGTCAGTTACCTCAGTGTCTGTTGATGCGTCTATAGGGACCGTCGAACTGGTTGCAGATGGACAATGGTTGTTTACGCCATTGCCCGATTTGAACGGTGATGATTTCGAGGTTTCCTTTGTGGTATCGGATGGGGAAAGTGAAACGCCGGGGACTGCAATCCTTGATCTTTTGCCCAAAGAGGATGCGCCGGAAGTGAACAATCAACTTGCGGATCATGCCTCGGATGAAGACGAGCCAATCCTTCTGACTCTGCCCGACGATACATTTGTGGACGTTGACGGGGATACGCTGACATTGACCGCTACACAGGGTGATGGATCGGATCTTCCAGACTGGCTGACCTTTGACGGCACAACCCGTACCTTCAGCGGCACACCACCTACTGATTTCAACGGCACACTTGATCTCAAGGTCACAGCTTCGGATGGCACATCTGACATCTCTGACACGTTTACGTTCGAGATTGTGCCGGTCAATGATGCGCCAGTGGTTAGCAGCCCCGTTGATCTGGGCGGGATTGATGAAGATAACAGCCGCACAATTACCGAAGCCGAATTGTTGGCTCATGCGTCTGATGCGGAAGGGGACTCTCTGTCGATTACCTCGGTGTCCGTTGATGCCTCGGTCGGAACGATCGAACTGGTCGCAACAGGACAATGGCTGTTTACACCATTGCCAAACTTGAACGGTGATGATTTCGAGGTTTCCTTTGTGGTCTCTGATGGAGAAAGTGAAACGTCGGGGACTGCAATCCTTGATCTTTGGTCCAAAGAGGATGCGCCGGAAGTCAACAACCCCCTTGTGGATCATGCCTCGGATGAAGATATGCCGGTTCTTCTCACTCTACCGGTAGATACCTTTGCGGACGCGGATGGGGATGCGCTGACATTGATCGCCACACAGGGTGATGGATCGGGTCTTCCGGACTGGCTGACCTTTAATGGAAACACCCGTACTTTCAACGGCACACCGCCTGCGGACTTCAACGGCACATTCGATCTCATGGTCACGGCCTCGGATGGCACATCCGACATCTCTGACACGTTCACGCTGGAGATTGTGGCGGTCAATGATGCGCCAGTAGTCAGCGGTTCCGTTGATCTGGGCGGGATTGATGAGGATAACAGCCGCACAATTACCGAAGCCGAATTGCTGGCCCATGCGTCCGATGCAGATGGGGATTCCCTGTCGGTCACCTCGGTGTCAATTGATGCCTCTGTCGGAACGATCGAACTGGTCGCTACTGGACAATGGCTGTTGACGCCATTGCCCAATTTGAACGGCGATGATTTTGAGATCTCCTTTGTGGTCTCTGACGGAGAAAGTGAGACGCCCGGGACTGCCATCCTTGATCTTTGGTCCAAAGACGATGCACCGGAAGTCAACAATCCACTCGCAGATCATGCATCGGATGAAGATGTGCCGGTTCTTCTCACCTTGCCGGAGGATGCCTTTGCGGACGTTGACGGTGATGCGCTGATCTTGAGTGCGACACTAGATGATGGCACCGCGTTGCCGGACTGGTTGGTGTTTGATGCGGTTGCAGGGAGTTTTTCGGGGACACCGCCTCAAGACTTCAACGGCACGTTCGATCTCATGGTCACGGCCTCGGATGGCACATCCGACATCTCTGACACGTTCACGCTGGAGATTGTGGCGGTCAATGATGCGCCAGAGGAACTCACCTTGATGGGTTCAGAGGTCCAGGAACAAGACGCCGGGGCCGTGATTGGCGCGCTCTCTGTCAGCGATCCGGATATTGGCGATACGTTTACATATAGCGTCGATGATGACCGCTTCGAAGTCTTGGGTGGCAGCTTGAAACTAAAGGACGGTGTCAGTCTGGATTATGAGAGCGAAACTCAAGTTGCCCTCACGGTCACAGCCACGGATTCGGGTGACCTTTCGACCAGTAAGACCTTCACCCTTGATGTCGGAGATGTTTACGATCCGGTCGTCAATGTGCATGTCTTGGTTACCGAGACATCGCGTGTCGCAACGTTGTCGGGCACCATGGACTACTACACGATGTCAACCGACAACGGTCTTATTGAACTGAACGCTCTCGGAGGAGGTGCAACGGTGGGCGGTGCTTACACGTTCCGCTTTGAGGATGATGACAGCGAATTCACCATCAGCCTGCAAGCGGAGCAGCGAGTTAGCGATAATCTGGGTACGGACACTATAAGCGCCCTTGTCCGCTCCACAGCGCTTGCAAATGGTGGCTACGTGGCCACCTGGACAAGTGGTCAGGCAGATGCCGCTGGCTTTGAGGTCCATGGCCGTGTGTTTTCTGCAAGTGGGACGCCTATTGGTGATGAATTGGTGATTAATACGATGTCCTCCGGAGACCAACAGATGTCTTCTGCAGCCGGTCTGAACGATGGCAGTTTCGTGGTGGTGTGGCAGTCGGACGATCAGGATGGCTCGGGCCAGGGTATTTACGGTCAGCGCTTTGATGCAAGTGGTGGACCCATGGGAGATGAGTTTCAGCTCAACACCGAAACTGTCGGACATCAGAGCGCGCCTGACATTGCTGCTCTGAACGACGGGGGTTTTGTTGCCGTGTGGTATTCGGAGGGTCAAGATGGCGATCAGGGCGGCATCTTTGCGCAGCGCTTCAGCCAGGACGGCACGCCGTCGGGATCCGAGTTCCAGGTGAACACGCATATTGCAGGGGGACAGGACTGGCCGACTGTCACCGTGCTGACGGATGGGAGTTTTGTTGTCAGCTGGCAGTCTGAACTGCAGGATGGAGACCTGTTTGGAATCTATGGTCAGCGTTTCAACGCTGATGGATCCCCCCTTGGCGAGGAGTTCCTTATCAATACGCACACGGCAAACCATCAAGTCGAGCCTTCAATCACGGCGCTGGAAGACGGGGGCTTTGTCGTCACCTGGCAATCCCTTGATCAGGATGGTGCGTTCTGGGGTGTCTATGGCCAGAAATACAATGCCGATGGCGCGGCAGAAGGTGGCGAATTCCAGATCAATACCGCCACGGAGTATAACCAGTACTACGTTTCGGTGTCCGGATTGCAAGACGGTGGATTTGTGGCAACCTGGACATCGTATGGCCAGGATGAATCCGGTGCCAGTATTCATGGCCAGAGATACGCCGCTGACGGCTCAACGGTCGGCAGCGAGTTCCAGGTGAACACGCAGTGGATCTATCACCACCAGATGTATTCCGATGTCGTAGGCCTGGAAGATGGCGGGTTTGTGATCAATTGGCATTCGTATGGCCAGATTAATACGCCTGACGGTTACGAGATCTATTCTCAGCGCTTTGATGCGGATGGCAACAAGGTTATCACGACAATCTTTGACGGCGGTGACGGGGACGATACGCTCAATCTGTCTGCAAGCAGCAGCAACGAGACCCTTCTCGGCATGACGGGGGACGATCGTCTCACGGGAGGCAGCGGTGAAGATGCTCTCGTTGGCCATGAGGGCAACGACATCCTCAACGGCGGCGCTGGCAACGACATCCTGACCGGCGGATCGGGAGACGACATCTTCGTCTTTGACCCCGATTTCGGTAAGGACATCATCACTGATTTTGCGGCTGGTGCCGGGACGGAGGATGTCATCGAATTCAGGGGTGTCACCAACCTGGCCTCCTATGCAGATGTCCTGAACAGTGCGGCGGATGATGGCACCGATACGACCATCACGTTGGATACGGACAACAGCATTGTCCTGAAGAATGTCGTCCTGTCGGAGCTGTCCTCTGACGACTTCCGGTTTTACGCGTAACGCATACGACGCATGGTGTCGCAATCAAGCACCCAGGACGGGCTTGTTGCGGAGTGCCTGCAGGCACTCCGTTCAACACTCGCAGGCATTGGCCTGCTCAGCCTGCCGATCAATCTCCTGATGCTCACGGGACCACTCTTCATGCTGCAGGTGTATGACCGGGTCCTGGCGAGCGGTTCGGTGCCGACGCTGATTGTACTGGCTGGTTTGGCGGGTGGCATGTATGTGTTCTACGGTCTTCTTGAGGGCATCCGCTCGCGTGTCCTGCTGCGCGTCGGGCAACATCTTGATGCACAGCTGTCTGCAACAAGCTATGAATGCTCCATCACGCTGCCGGTTCTGATGGGTCGGAAGGCGGAAACACTTGATCCGGTGCGTGACCTGGAAACCGTGCGGCAATTCCTTGTCGGGCCCGGGCCGACAGCGATCTTCGATCTTCCCTGGATGCCGGTTTATCTTACTATCATCTATGTATTTCACCCGATACTTGGACTGGTCGCCATTGGGGGTGCGGTCTTCATTTGTATCTTGATCGGCCTCAATGAACTGGTATCGCGCAAGCCGTCGGCAGACGCCAATCGGCATGCCGTTCAACGCGCGGCCATTGTTGAACAGGGCCGGCGGAATGCCGAGGCCGTCCGGGCCATGGGCATGACGGCCACACTGAAAGAGCAGTGGGAGGCGTTTAATGGCACCTTTCTCACCAAACAGCGGCGAGCCGCAGACATGGCGAACCTATTTAGCACACTCACCAAGTCCTTTCGCTTCATGCTGCAATCCGCCATGCTGGGAGTGGGTGCCTGGCTGGCCATTGGTCAGGAGATCACCCCTGGTGTGATGATTGCGGCGTCCATCATGACATCACGGGCGCTGTCTCCGGTTGAGATGGCGGTCAGCCAATGGCGCGGATTTGTGGCCGCGAGACAGGGGCTCAAGCGCCTTCGGGACGTCGTAGAAGGTCGCCCGGAAGACCCTGAGCGCATGGAATTGCCATTGCCGTCCAAAACTCTGGCCCTGGAAAATGTCGTTTCGGGTCCTGTCGGCCATCCGGTGCTTCAGAATGTTGGATTTACGCTGGAGGCAGGTGACGGGCTCGGTGTGATTGGCCCCTCGGGGGCCGGTAAATCGTCACTGGCACGGACCCTGGTTGGTGTCTATCCGGTGCTGCGCGGCTCACTCCGGCTAGACGGAGCGGATCTCTTCCAGTGGGCGCCGGATCGGCAAGGTGCGTTCATCGGTTATCTGCCACAGGATATCCAGCTCTTTGCCGGAACCGTCGCACAGAACATATCCCGCTTCCAGACGGAAGCCGGTGCGGAAGATATCATCCGGGCGGCAGAGCTTGCGGATGCGCAGGCGCTGATCAAGTCGCTGCCGAATGGCTATGATACCGAGATCGGACCGGGCGGTATCACATTGTCAGGTGGGCAGATGCAGCGCATCGCCCTGGCACGTGCGCTTTATGGGACCCCGTTCCTGGTCGTTCTGGACGAACCCAATTCCAATCTCGATTCCGAGGGCGAGACCGCCCTGACCAAAGCCATCGCTGCCTTGCGGGAGGCTGGGTCGATTGTCATCGTCATTGCCCACAGGCCAAGCGCACTGGCAGGTGTGGATACCGTCCTGTTCATGAAGGAGGGACGTGCGCAGGCCTTCGGGCCCAAGGAAGAAGTCCTGCAACAGGTTCTCACGCAAAGCCCCAAACCGGTGCGGTCGGCGTAGTGCAGACATGAGCGAAACGGTCCAAATACTACGTCGTAGCATCAGACGGCATCTGTGGGGCGCTGGCGTGTTCTTCTGTGCGCTTCTCGCGTTCCTCATCGGCTGGTTTGCCTGGATGCAAATCTCCGGGGCGGTCATTGCGCCCGGCGCCATTGTTGTCGAATCCAATGTCAAAACTCTCAAACACAAGGAAGGGGGCATTGTTGCAGATATTCTTGTCAAAAATGGCGACGTGGTTCACGCGGGTGACCTTCTTCTGCGTCTTGACGATGCGACCACCCGTGCAAATCTTGCAGTTGTCAGTCAGCAACTTGACGAACTGGTTGCGACGGAAGCGCGCCTGATTGCCGAACGCGACAACGCGACAGATATAGCGTTTCCGGAGAGTATCGCCCGTCGTGTAGCTGATGCAGAGATATCTCGTATTGTCGCAGGGCAGCGCCAGCTGAGGGCTGCAAGACTGGCAGGATTGGTCGGGCGGACGGATCAACTCAACGAGCAAATCAATCAACTCGGCAGCCAAATCAGCAATCTCGAGGTCCAGGCGGACGCCAGGGCAGAAGAGATCGACTTGATTGATATGGAACTTGTCGGGCTCGAGAAATTGCTGGAAAACAATCACGTCGCCACAAATCGGGTTCTGGCAGTACGCAGGGATAGAACCCGTCTGCGCAGTGAGCACGGGGCATTGCTGGCCGAAGCGGCCCGCACCGAGTTGGAAATCAGCGAAAGGCGTATCCAGATCCTGCAATTGCAGGAAGACTACCGTGCCGAGACGCTCCAGCACCTTCAGGAAACGCGGAGTGAGATTGCGCGTTTGGCGGAGCAGAAAGCGGCGTCTGTCGACCAGCTCTCGCGCATGGATATCCGGGCACCAAGCTCAGGCTTTATCCATCAACTCAACGTGCACACAGAAGGCAGCTTCATCAGCCCCGCAGAACCGATCCTGTTGGTTGTTCCGAAGGAAGATGTGCTGATTATCGAAACGCAGGTCGCACCGACAGATGTCGATCAGATTTTCATGGGTCAAGAGGCGACCATTCGCCTGCCTGGTTTAAACCAGCGCACAACACCGGAACTGAAAGGTCAGGTTGTCACAGTTTCTGCGGAAACGACCCTCGATGAAGTCACCGGAATGCGTTTCTTCACCGTGCGGCTCCGGTTTCTGGAGGGAGAACGTGAGAAGATCAGTGACAACATCCTGATGCCAGGCATGCCGGTCGAAGCGCTGATCCAGACGGGCGAGCGCACCATCCTGTCCTATCTCATCAAACCGATCCAGGATCAGATCAGCCATGCCTTGCGCGAAGAGTAGCTTGTCCGGGCAGGTGGTTCAGCTATGGTTTGGGCTCTGTAACGGTGAAGTACGACATTCTCTGCGATCATCTAGCGAAAAACCATCGTCGTTCATTGGCCAACTCGCGCGGGCTTTGCGCAGAGCGGCATCATCAGCCTCCCGCCTTTGACATTGGAAGACAGACCTGTGCAGGTCTGCCAACTCACACGCCTGACGCTCGCTGAGGCCGTGCCAATCCACGACATTCTTCAGCTCCATACACGACGCCGTGTCTCACGCCCTCCTTCGGGTATCGTTCCCGCTGCGAACCGATTGCTGGAATCCTCGCTCTGACGGATGTCAGGGGGCCTTTTCAAAGGAATGGGGTGGTACCAGGTGTTCGTCCGTTGCACCCAATCTCGCGGGGCCATGCTGGATGCGCTAACTTCGATGTTTTTCACTGAATCGGCGGTACTTGGTCGGTTTAGATGGTCGGTCAACTTGACGCTTTGCAAATTTGATTAATTGGTTAACTTTTCGTTGTTTGCAGCACTTTTGACAAAGGACCTCAGATGTCTTTCATCCGATTTGGTAGCGTTATTGGTTTTGCTTGTGTGACCGCGATGCCTGCCTGCGGCAGCAGTTCCTCCGATGGCGATTCCGGCCCGGTGGTTAATCCGAACCCAACGTCTCAGCTGGTGACGTTGAACCCTGACAATACGATCCCTGATCAGAATTTTAGCGGGCTGGGAGCGTCGGGTAGCATCAGCGTGTCTTACTTTAGCGACCCGGTTTTGGGCTCGACCGGGTTCGCCTATGCGTGGGGTAATGTCGAAGGCACGGACGATTTTCTGGGTGTTGCCGGTATTCATGCAACCTCGACGCCAGGCGACGCGATTACAACCGGGGCCGTGACCTATGACGGGCGGTATGATTTGTTGCGTGTTCGTGGAAATGTTGAAGATCAGCAATCAGGTCAAATTGAACTTACGGCTACGTTCAATAGCGGCAGGGTTACTGGCAGCGCTGACGGTCTGGAGGTCAATGGCACCTTCTCGGGAAACGTGACCGCAATGGGTGGTACCGTTACATTTGATGGTGTGACGGCTAATATGGAAGGGGTAGTCGGTCAGGATCGTGTTGTGGGCGCTTTTGCCGGTGACGATGCGGACGGTATCCTAATTGGCGGCATTTATGGGGCCGTCACGCCCTAAGGCGGTGTTCTTTTCTACTCGGCAGTCTCAATTACTTCGGGCAAGGCAGTCTGCCATGTCATTGCCCGAAATCTACATCCTCCGCCACGGCGAGACCGTTTGGAGTGTTGAGAAGCGGATGCAGGCCAAAGCCGTCATTGGATCGGCGCGCTCAAAGGGTGGGTCCTCGCCATGCTCGCTTCCTTCGTGCAGCTGCGCGTGGCTTGCGGTCCCGCTTCGGGCCTTTGATCTTACACACCCGTGCTTCGCCAGCAGGTCAGGGCTGCAGGCGCAACCTATTTTTCAATGAATATAGAAGGAAAGGTGGGCGCTATAGCTTTGCGATTTCGAAAGCGCGCAGCCGTCTAGCCATACCATCACGTATGGATTTGATGAGCTCTTCCGGAAAACCGGGAGGCAAACTCTCGACGACTGCCTTCCAAGCAGGATCAAAGCGCTCCGTTATGTCTTCGAAGAGCGCGACGACCACCTCTGCGCCAAGCCCGGCGGGCTTGGCCGTTTGCACAAAGTGGCGGGGTACAATGTCAGATACTTTGTAGTGATTATTCTGACCAACCGACATCGCCAGTTTAACCTTCTGCGCTTGTAGCTGCCCAGCATCGAGGCTGGGCTGCACAGAAATCACATCATAGAAGGGCGTCATGCCGTAGCGCGCACCCGGATACAAAAACACGCTGTAGTTTTTGGCATGCCCATCGGTTGCCGCCATGAGCCAGAACAGGATTTGTGCTTTCAAGAAGTCTTCACGATCCTTAGTCGGCTCGTCACTGCCTTTCAGGAGGTCCAAAATGTTGTTCATGTTCGGGCCGCCATCATTTTGATACTTGATGGTAGACGGCACCCCGAGCGCTTGGCAGCAATCCTCTTGCGGCAAACGGATCATGCGGCCATCTGCAGTTTTTTGGCGGTCAAAACGCTCAATAACAAGAACTCGGCGATCACCAAAATCTGTCATTTCGGTGTTGGCCACGTTCAGTCCGAAAGCATGCAGTAAGCGCAAACACAGATGCTCGTTCTCAACAGAGTTAGAGAGATCAACACCGATGGGCAGAGTGCCAATCTGCGGCTTCAGAATATGCGTGGTGGGTGTCGTACCATGAGGTCTGATCCATTTGCCGTTATATCGCAGTAGCGCTGTCTTTTCCTGTGCCCCGGCAACCGAGATGCGAAAGTCCTGATCCTCATCAAGACCCAGCGGCGCGCCTGCGAGATTGGCTATGATATCCGCTGCAGCGTCATCGCTCAGCACCTCACCGGTTAACTCTGGGTTGGTGCCAGGGGTTTCACCTTCTGGCAAAAACTGCATCGCTCCGACACAGTCCCGGCCAACAGCCGCAAGCAAACTGTAAACATCCACACCTTCTGCCCCGCGTTTCTCGGCAACACGGCGGCGGATATCCTCACTGTCTGGCAGAAGATTGTCGAAGACCGCCATGACGGGCGCTCCGACATAGCGATCCTCACGTAGCGGCAAGGACAGGGAGATTGGCATGGTATGCTCCCAAGCCAGCCAATCCGGCGCATAGGAAAAATCAACTGCACCGTTTGGCTTACGGCTAAGCCTGCCAACATGGCGCGCATTGAGAAAGACCTCTAATGGGGCGTAAGTCTTGCGCCTTGCCATTAGAAGATATCCTCGATCTTCGTATCCGAGCCCTTGCTACGTGGGCGCACCACAATCTCAAGATCGAGTGCGGTCAAGATATCCATCATGGTCGTGAGGCTGGCATCACTCTCACCGTTTTCGATGCTGGAGATGGTGGCCTGACGAAGACTGGCCTTTGAGCCAAGCGCTCCTTGGCTCATCCCATTGTTCTTACGGTATCTTCTTACGATACTGCCGAGCTGTTTTTGTGTTCTTGCAATATTTTCCATAGCGCACCTTTTGCATTCAATATACGTTAAGGCGCATATTTTATCAATATACGTTTTAACGTATAAATTTTAGATATGCGGTGAGGCGTATAAGGTTAGAGTATGCGCGTTAGCGTATAAAAGAGGATCCCACTAAAATGGAAGATCATCATCATAGTTGTAAGCTTCAGGAACCAAATCTGGCCCCTGCGCTTCCTGGCGCAACATAACCCGCAAGTTCTCGATCACAGCGCTCCCTAGATCGTTCTGCGAATACCTATCATAATCACGTGCAACATCCAAAGCTTCTTCCAAGTTTCCAGAGGTTAGTGCTGGTGAGGACGGCCCTAAACCGACATCCACCCCTCATCTTCGATGCTGCGGTCGCAGCCCGCTTTGCGGTCATTCGCTGCAGACGCAAACTCCGGGCTTCGTCGAACTCACACATCGCGGATCGGACGGACCTTCACATCAATGGATCGAAGGTCCGTTTTGGACGATTGTCCTGCAAAAGATTTTCTTGTCCGTCCAAGTGCTTGTCTGCTAGGTGGTCGTGAAGTTGGAGCGCACGATGAAAGTACGGTTTTCAGAACGAGATACCTGGACCAACGCCCTAGCGGGGTGCGTGGACTAGGTATGCGCATCCTAAAAGGTTAGGTTCGCAAGAGCCTTTCTGTCAGGGCGGCACCATCCGGTGGCCGCCTTTTTTGTTTCAAAAACACAAGGAGATCAAAGCTGTGTCAAATCAGCAGTTGGAAGAACCTGACGATACAGGGGAGACCCCGCACATCTGCGCGGTCTCCCTGATCTCATCTTCACGCATACGACACCAGCGTTCTGTTCTGACATTGCCGCCTTCGGCGATGAACAGAGAATACTTGCATTAAGTATTTGATTTAAAATGATAATTTGACGGGCCCGCTCGTCGGATGTATGAAGCTCTCATCTGCTTTGGGGCGTTCGTCTAGTGGTTTAGGACATTCGTCTTTCTAACGGAAAACACGGGTTCGAATCCCGTACGCCCTACCAAGTAGATTGCGGTCGCGTAGCTCAATGGGAGAGCACCGGATTGTCTATCCGGGTGTTGCGGGTTCGAGTCCCGTCGCGACCGCCACGCGCCCTGAACCTTTGTCGAAGCCAGCTTTGACGGCAACTTGTTGTTTGGACACCGAGACCAGACCTTCATGCATCGCGCAGCATTGCATATGTATGGGCTCGATGCCGTCATCTGACGGTTTTAGTCAGATGACGGGGGCCAACCCAAACCGGACCTTGGTTGTTGGTGATCCGACGATCGCAGGGCCGGACTTAGCTGACGTTCCCACTCGCGATGTATAAGGCTGCTTTCCGTTTCTCGGATCGATGCTCGGCAGTCAGTCAAAGGGTTTTTTAGGTACGGTCAACGAGGTCCTTTACCGACCGCCAATAGCTGCGCCCAACCGGGACTTCTTCGCCCGACGACAAGATGATGATCCTTCCACCTTCTCGCGTGCGGTAGGTGCAGATTGCCCATCGCGCCACCCACCAGGAGCGATGGACCCGGATGCCGTAGTCCCCGAGCGCGTCGGATGCTTCGCTAATCGAGCCACGGATAAGCGTTTCGCCCATAGGCGTCTGCGCTCGCAGGTAATGGTCTTGTGCCTGAAGCAAGAGAAGCTCTGAGCCCATTTCAGGCGGCAACCGGTCCAGCCATGCTGGCCGAGAGGTGGGCGGGGCAGGTCTTTCGACGGAGGTGTCGCCAGCCGAGGCTCCCTCGACAAGGAAGTTCAACACGAGGGAGATGACCGCGACATAAGGCAGGAGCCGACTGAAATCTGCCCAAAAGGGATCCCTAAGGAAGATAGCGTGTAAGGCTGAAAGCCAAAGGGTTATCGGAACGCTCGCTACCAATGCGCCAAGACCAACACTCAGCGCTGGTGGCGTATTCAAGCTCTCAAGCCATGTAGCTGCCGCAAACGAGATAAGCAAACCGATCCAGTAGCAAGACATCACGACAAGCGCCCAGTAGGCCAGCCGCATTGGGGTTTGCATCGTCGAATAGGTCCCGAAGGGGCCTGTGAGCCCGATCAGGAAACCACCACCCGCCAGCCCCGCCCACAGCAGCCGGTTCCGCGCCAAAGCGCGTGCTTCGACCAAGGTCTCTCCAAGGACAGTGTCGTTGGCGACAAAACGCATGCTGTTGGCGTCATACCCGTTTCCGTTCCGGTTATTGCAGGCTAACGAGCCCGTGAAAAAGGCTCAACGGGTTCGGAGGCAGGTGTGCGTCTTGTCTTGAAAATCGGTCTTGGACTGGGTGTGGCTCTCAGTCTCGTGGCGGCCGGGGGCTACCTTTGGCTCAGAAACTCGCCCTATTGGGCCGGTATCACGCTTTTCGCAGAAGACATGCGCGTTGAGAACTTCCGGTCCATGGACCGGATCATGCCTGCGCGGGACATTCCATCGGGCGATGATATCTGGACGTTCGGGACCTATGACCGAGGTCTGCCCGACACTTATGAGTTCGAGGGGGGCGAACGCTCGGTCTCGGCGTTTCTGAACGAGACGATGACGACGGGGCTGCTGGTTCTCCAGGACGGTATCATTACCCACGAAGAGTACCGGCTGGGCGCGTCCGAGACATCGCCTTTCACGTCCTTCTCGGTCGCGAAATCGGTCGTCTCCACGCTGGTCGGGATTGCGATCGCGGAAGGGCATATCGCGAGCGTGGACGATCAGATCACCGATTACGTGCCCGCGCTGGCCGGGTCGGGCTATGACGGCGTGACGATTGAAGACGTGCTCACCATGTCATCGGGTGTGGCCTTTGACGAGGATTACGACAACCCGATGTCGGACGTGAACCGGCTGATCTATGGGGTGATGGCAGGTCGAAGCCTCGCCAACGCGCTGGCAGATCTCGAGCGTGCCCGCGAGCCGGGCACCTACAATGAATACATCAGCTCGGACACCATCGCCTTGGGATTGGTGTTGGAGACCGCGACGGGGATGCCGAACGAGGCCTATCTCGCGACACGCCTCTGGCAGCCCATGGGCGCTGAGGGGCCTGCATTCTGGAACACCGGGCGCGCGGGCGAGGTGTTGCCCTATTGCTGCCTGAATGCGCGGCTGCGCGACTATGCGCGGTTTGGGCGGCTCATTTTGGAGGCTGGCGCGCGCGATAGTGTGCAGATTGTCCCGCGCGACTGGGTGGAAATCTCGACGCGCTCATCTGCGCCAAGGTTGGAGCCGGGCGACAATCCGGCCTCGTTTTGGACCTTCGGCTACGGATATCACTGGTGGATCCCGGAAAATCCGCAGGACGAGGTCCTCGCGATCGGGATCTGGGGTCAGTACATCTATATCGACCGCGCCCACGAGACTGTGATCGTCAAAACCAGTGCCGACTACGACTTCGATATTCGCGATCACGAAACCGTCGCACTCTTCCGGGCGATCGCATCGCATACCGCTTTGGGTCAGGATTGAAGACGCAGCGCCATCCCATGCTTCTCAAGTGATTGAAAAAACAGTGAGGTTACCGAGGATGCCCACCCCCTACGTTTATCTTGTGGCGTCGGTCATCGCCGAGACGATTGGTTACTCCGCACTCAATGCAAGCGCCCAGTTCACGAAGCTATGGCCGTCCCTGCTCGTTATCGCGGGCCTCGGAGGTTCGTTCTACTTCCTCACGCTTGCTCTGAAGCACATGCCGATGGGGATCACCTACGCGGCGGCATCCGGTCTGGGCGTCATCTTCGTGGCCGTTGCTGGCGTTGTGGTTTTTGGTCAGAAACTGGACCTTGCAGCTATCGTGGGCCTCGCCCTTATCATCGCAGGCATTGTCATTATCAACGCGCTCTCAGATTTCGCTGTGCACTAACGGAGCTGCGTCCGAAATCGCTTGCAAACGTGCCTCAATCTCTGGAGCAAACTCAGAAAAGTTCCGCGAATTCGGGGTTCATATTTTGGGGGCAATCTGATTGAGATTGCTGGACAGACGTAATCTGCCAAGAGCACCAAGCAAACGCGCCAGTTCTGCATGATCTTTGGCTGTTGTACGTCTTCTTGTACGGCGCGCTGTTATTGGTGATTGCTGATCAAGCATCTGAGCAAACTTCCATGTCGACATGCAAACGCATTCAGGCACACCACCTTCAGCACCCGAAGGGTTTAGCGTCATTTTAATCGATTACTTACCGGGCACGATCCATGAGAAATTCTGTGCACGAAGCTTAGCCGATCTATGCAGGTGACATGCGTGGTCTTCTATAAGGGCGGATCGGCACCGCACCTTACCCTCCGACAAACTCAATACGTAGGATTCGCAGTAGTGCCCGAATCCTCCTGATGCTGCACGCTTCTCGTATTGAGAAGTCTAATCCGAGCGAGGTGGCGATGATTGTAACCGCTCATGCCCACGAAATTGAAGCAAACGCGGCACTGTTTGACCAAATGTATCAGCTACGTGCACGCCAGTTTAAAGACAGGCGGAACTGGCGAGTTGATGTCGTTAACGGTCAAGAGCGCGATATCTTCGACCAACTAAACCCCTTATATGTATGCGTAATTGACGAAGACCGCAGACTACTCGCGTCGCTTCGCCTTTTGCCAACTACAGGGTCACACATGCTCTCTGATGTGTTCCCTGAAGTCATGGGTAACATAGGTATTGTGCGAAACCCACTAGTTGTCGAGAGCTCACGATTCTGCGTCGATACCAGCGCAGTGAAAAACGTCGGTGCAAGCGGAATTAACGACATCACCAGAGAGCTGCTTTGGGGTCTCTTTCACACAGCTCAGACCTCCGGAATGACACATGTGATCTCTGTCTATGATGTTTTCATGGAGCGAATATTAAGACGGTCGGGCTGCCCATTCGAGCGGCTAGGCCCCATCGTAAAGTATGACGGTCTGAAAACCGTAGGCGGTATGTGTGAAGCATCCGATGATGTACTCAATGCGCTCTCACCACAAAAACAGAAAACCGTTGCCGCCGCCTAACGGCAACCGCTTATGGGGGTAGTCACCAATGGAAGATTTTGCTGAACTCGAAAAATCGAGCTTTTTCTACGATAGCATGAAGCAGGTCGACCCTGCCGTTTTCTATGCCATAGAAGCCGAAAACCAGCGCCAAAATGCAGCGATTGAAATGATCGCACCCAAGAATTATCTGAGCGCTGCTGTTCGACAAGGTGTCTCTTCAATCATGTCAATGACATCCATCGAGGGGTATCCTGGCAAACGATATCACGCTGGTGTTCAGAACATCGACACGATAGAGCAACTTGCTATTGATCGTGCTAAAGAAATGTTTGGCGCTTCCCATGCGAACGTTCAACCGAACTCTGGTACGCAGGCCAACCAAGCAGTTTTCTTCGCCCTGCTTCAGCCAGACGACCCCGTTCTGAGTTTAGGTCTATCAGACGGTGGGCACCTCAGTCATGGCCTGAAGTCTAACGTCTCAGGAAAGTGGTTCGATCCCAAGTTCTATAGAACCAACTGCGACGGTCTAATCGACTATGCTCACATGGAGAAAATTGCCGCTGAACATTGCCCAAAGCTGATCATTGTAGGCGGCTCATCTTATCCTCGGACTATCGATTTTCCTAAGGTCGCTGAGATTGCACGAAAACATCGTGCGAAGGTTCTTGCCGATGTCTCTCACTTCTCAGGACTAATTGTGTCTGGCTGCTACCCCAACCCATTTCCCCACGTCGATGTCATTACTACAACGACAAACAAGAATCTCCGCGGCCCAAGGGGTGGTCTTATACTCACGAAGGACCCAGACATGGCCAAGAAGATCGACTCTGCCGTCTTCCCTGGCATACAGGGTGGACCACTTCCAGAAATGATCACAGGCAAAGCAATCGCCTTTGGTGAGGCTCTTACAGATGATTTCCAAATTTATGGCAATCAGGTTGTGAAAAACGCTCGAAAATTTGCGACTACCTTAATGGAAAATGGCATCTCCGTCGTTTCCGACGGCACTGACACCCCCCTCATAATGGTCGATCTCCGTCCACTTAGATTAACGGGTGACGTAGCGCAGTCTGCTTTCGAAGATATTGGCCTGACATGCAACAGAAACCTGGTGCCATTTGACCCGGAGAAGCCAAATATTACGTCCGGCTTGCGATTTGGCACATCGGCCGTAACCACACGCGGAATGCACGAACCTGAAATGGTTGAGCTGGGTACTCTGGTCGCAGATGTGCTCAAGTCATTGCCTATGACGGCCGAGCATATCTACGAACACGCGGTCACAAAAATTCGAACTTTGAGCGATGCTTTTCCAATCTATCCACGCTGATAGCTCCATGTTCAGGAAAGCTGATGGTACAACGGTTTGGCTGCGCACTGCCAGCTTTACACCCTACTTCAAGATCGAGGGGCACATAGAATGTGAATCGAACTTCAATCTAGATACTGTACTCAGACGTCTTGAACATCGATTCAAGCCAATGACAGGCATTTGCGACGGCTTCTGCTTCATGATCGGCGAGTTTGGCGACGCCGGTGGGGTACTGTTTTGCATCCAACCAGACATGCGCTGCGCTGTAATCCTCATCGGACAGAAGCAAGACGCTCGAGGCCGTTTTCCTGAAGCACAAGAAAACAAACGTCTCGTGGGCTTGGACGAACACTTGAAAACAGTAACCGAAGGCAATGGTTTTAAGATCAATGTTGCCAGTATCGGCAGCGAACTCTCGGCTATAGACTAGGCTTCCAGATGACACATCTACTCTTCGTCGACTCTAATGTCCCCGGCTTCAACACAATGAGGATTGCTCAAGAACGCGGTTACTCCGTGTCCTTCATTCAATCAAAGTATAGGCTATACACAGAAACAGGCTTCACAAGATCAGTCACAAATAAGGTCGATAATCTTGTTTCGATTGACGATCCAACATCGCTGGACGAAGTCATAGACGCCATGCGCACGATCCAGTCCTTAGAAGCTATCGACGGTGTGATCACTCAGCTTGAGCCATGCGTCGACACAGTTGCGAACGCCTGCCAAGCATTGGATATACGATTTACGGATGCACAGGCTGTTCAAAACTCGCGAAACAAGCATCGAGCGCGCCGCCTTATCGAGAAGGCTGGTCTTCGATCAGGCTTCCACGCTGTGGCCTACGATGCCGCCGAAGTAGCCCGAATTGTAGAAAACTTCGGCAAACCCGTTATCGTGAAACCCCAGGTTGGATTTGACAGCATCCTCTCTTTTGCGGCGCGCAACGCGAAAGAGGCACAGCTAGCCGCACAAGAGATAATGAACGGTATAGAAAATCTAGCCCCAGAGATTAGAGAGCAAATCTCGAAGGGTCTTCTTATTGAAGAGCTTCTGGTAGGTCCCCTTGTTTCCGTCGAGCTAGGTTTACTCGACGGTCAGTTCTATCGCTTCATGGTCTCAGGACGTCCGCGTGCTAAGGACAACGAATGCATCGAGATGGGAGCCTCGATGCCTGCGCAACTGACAGATGAGGCCAAATCAGAGTGTTGCGAGTATGCCGAGCAAGTCGCCAAAGCCATCGGCTTGGACTTGGGAATATTCCATATTGAATTAATCGTAACTCAACACGGCCCAGCTCTGGTCGAGGTAAACCCTCGATTGATGGGTGGTGTAATGCCTAGCCTCTATGAGAACGTCACAGGCGATTGCATACTCGAACACCTTATCGATATACACCTTGGCAATCCGCCAGCCTGGGGAGGCTGTCTTCCATCTTCCGCTATAACTACTCGGAAGTTGATGCCAAAAGTCGATGCGCAACTACCCAAATCTTTTGACCTCAGCTGGCTGTTCAAAATGGATGATGTCATTCAGTTCGATCCTTACAAGCTGGAACCGGGTGCGCCGGTTAAAATGCACGACATACTAGCAAGGTTTCAGGTGAAACACGATTCGATGCTTGAGGCCGATAGACACGCCGACACATACCTTGCAAAGATAGCTAAGGAACTAAGAATTGAACTTTTTGAATGACCATTAGGCAAGACCACCAGAACAATTCAATCATTGGAAATCAGCTCATATCACAGCGTCTACTCGCTGGTTCGATGTTAATAAGCGCAACAGGCACGAACATTATTTTGGTTGCCTTGTCCGTTGGCTTTTTCCAAGAGAGCGCTTCAGCTTTAGGAGCCGCCGGAGTCTACGTTGCTCAATTCTTGCCGATATTCATCCTCATGCCTGTGGCGTGGAAACTCGCTGATCGTTACGAGCCGAAGCGAACTTTAATAGGTTTAGAACTGGGCGCAGGAGTTGCTACGCTTATGGTCGGCTTATCTGTTGCAACCGGCTCCTTTTATCTAGCGTATGCGCTTCTATTTGTGAGAGGATTCTTCGATATGACCACCAAGGTCGCGAGGAACGTGGCGCTAAAGAGCTACCTCGATGACGAACATATCGACCGCGCAAACAACATCGTCATGACATGTAACTACATTGGTCAGGCGCTTGGCGCTGTTATCGGCTTTGCATTGATATCAGTACTTAGCATGACAAGCATTGCTATGGCCAACGCTGCAACGTACGTAATTTCGTCACTTGTGTGCCTTCTCTTGCCAGTGGTCTCGGCTATTCGATCTGACACAGGTGGCTACACCTCACTCTTTATTCGTGGAAAAAAAGCTCTCTTAGCAGACACAACTATCCTACATTCCATGATCATTCTCGTGTTTTCAGTGATTTTCTTGCAGGCATACAATCAAGTTGCTCGCGTATGGCTTCCTCTTGCATGGCTTGAACTGCCTCCGCAGTACGGCGCGGTATCAGAAGCTATCGGAGTTTTGGGGATAGTAGCAGGTGTCGCCTTTGTGAACTTCTGCTTCACCGGTGACCGGAATGCAGCGGCACCGTTGTCACTGATATTCGTGGCTGCTTGCATTACTATGATAACACCTTTCATTTCCACCGTGCCTGCAATTACATTCGTTTTCTACTTTATGTTTATGTTTGCGTTTGAAGTCGCTTTCATGGTGTCCATGAACCGCATCCTTAAGAACGCTGATCGCGGTGACGTTCCCTGTTTGATGGTGATCTTCTACGGCACCGCGTTTGGCGGCATGGCACTCACCACGATTCTTATGGGATTAGCCACTGACCACTTCGGTTTACTTCCTGTAGCAGCCGCGCTTGCTACCATTGCAGCCATTGCAACCCTTGCCGTTAGGAAGCTAGAGCCTTAAGAATCTATGCTCACGACCGAGAGCTACGTTAGTCATCGGCACAATACAGCCCAACTCATAAACCGACACTTAGATATCACGCAACTGAAACAAACAGTGTGATAGAATCCAAGTCGCGGCACTGCTCTTGGCGTGAGCGCGCCCGTACACTATCTTAATGGCTGCATCAGCATCTGGCGCAGTACTGTTACAACGGGAGATAATGAATTTATGCATTTGGATATTTCTCAAGAATTTGTCGAAAACGCTGAGAAGTTTGAAGGCACCGACGATAAACCGGGTTTTCTTCGCGCTTTTGGCCAACGCTTCGGTTTGTCAGACATTGCCTACATGCACTTATCCAACCAGAAAGCAGGAAAAAAACAGGTTGAACTAGTCACAACTTACTCAAGTGATTGGGAAAAACGCTATGTCGAAATGGGTTACGACGAGAGTGATCCGGTAGTCAGAAACAGTTTCCGTGGAATACTGCCGCTGGATTGGGAAGCAGTAACGTCGGGCGATAAATCAACCAAAGACTTTTTTGGGGAAGCCGCCGAGTTTGGCATTGGCACTCAAGGTGTTTCCATTCCAATTCGAACACCCGAAGGAAGCGAGGCACTTTTCTCGGTCAGTTCAATGGAGTCTTCTAGAGAATGGCATTCGATAAAAAAGCACCTCCTTTCAGATCTCGTGTACCTCGGCTTTTTGCTTCATTCGTCACTGGCAAAAAAGTGTCCCGAAAGCGGTGTGCCGCTTAAACTGTCTCCCAGAGAAAGGGATGTACTGACGTGGGCAAGTCGCGGAAAGAGTTGTTGGGAAACTGGAAAGATCCTTGGTCTTAGCGAGCGTACCGTGAATTTCTACATTGGGAATGCATCGGCTAAACTTGGAGCAGCAACTAAGACACAAGCTGTCGCGATCGCGCTTAGAAAAAGACTGATTCTCCATAATGTCATCAACTAAGGCTCAAACTGGGGAAACCTGAAACAAGTGTTTGGTGCACCTCCGCCTCCTACTCTCTTATACCATCTTCCCCATCGGTATCTGTATCCCCATCATGATTGAACTCACGTAGTTCTTCTTTTGACATTCGTCCTGCAGTAAGAACCACCTGGGCCGACCGCAACAGCGCGGTCTCTCTTTCGTCATTGGTCTCTGCTTTATCTTCGCGCCCCTCCGTTGAACCCGCCTTGTTTGGTCGGGGATCGAGCTACATGGGGAAATTCGTGAGGCCTCCATTTGCTGCAATCTGAGGAACGAGCAAATTGGGCTCGTTTCCGACCTCTGACAGTTTTGGTCGGATGACCAGTGCCCAGCTGATTGTGTTGAAAAACTCCGGCTCTCGAAAACCGGTGAAAAAATGGCGCATAGAGAGCCTCTCCAACGATTCATCAAGGGGGGTCGGCCCGGGATCGGCTCTGGCAGGCAATTGGTGCCAAGTCTGTGTCTGGATGCATACACTCATTACGTTCGGCATCTAGCCGGTCTGTCGGTCTACGCGGACAGAGTGCATCTGTTCCCGCGCGGTCGTGACCATGCCGCGAACTAGTTGCAACTGATCACGAGTGCAGTTCATGTCACTACAAGTCCAAGATTGGGCTTGGTCGGACATTCAACGGTGCATTCTGCCAACTCAGCAACTTCGCGTGCAAAGCTCAAACAGCCTAAGTGCCACTTTTCGTTTGATATGACTGGCTTGATGATAGTGCTCGAAGACATCGCTGACACACAGAGTTCGGGTTGGTACGGCAATTCCGTTTCAAGCACAGGTAGGGGCGCAAAAGCCTTGCGCACTGAACTCGGTGCACTTGAGCCCGCAACGACGCATCGCAATGTGTGGTAGCCGTCCAAAAACTCCTCTGGCAACGTCTCAGTTATCCAGCTTGCGTCTGCAGCGTCCCGAGCTGGGACAATCAACAGTGACGATTGACCTGTTGCTTCAAATACCGAAGCGGTTGGGTGAGCGGGCGTGTCAACAACTGCAAAGTGCCATGCCTCGCGCAACAACTGCCCTAGCACGGTTTCCAGATATGCGACCGTTGATGCGCGGATGTACTGAATTCGAGAGCCATAAGTGAATCAGAAGAAGTAGACTCTGAGACAAGTACGTAGGCATTTTTAAAGTCTTAGATGTCACTCTGTGTCTTGATTAAGTTGTTGAGCAGCGCGATTAACTCGCTCCGAACTTGCATGTTCAGCTTCAATCTTCGCAGTCTCTGACGCGTCCGGAATCTCGCGAAGACGCTGCAAACTGGAGTTTTGAAACCCCTTCGTTTCTGCAAGATCCATCAATGCTGAAGAGGGAAGCCCAATTTGAGTTCCATAGCTTGCAATTGTGCGAAACAACTCTTCCTATCCGCCATCGCTCTCGCTGCACTCGTAGTCTACTGGATATGAGATGCTGTAACGGGGCCTGCGTCACGCAAGACCGTTGCCACTTGTCAGATCAGCACTGCGCTGTCGCCATTCCCGTATCGAACCCACATGGAGGATGACGGGATGAAACAATTTATTGGATTGGATGTATCGCTTGCGAAGACTTCGGTCTGCGTGATCAGCGAGTTTGGCAAGATCATCAAAGAGACGGAGGTTGAGAGCGAACCCGAGGTTCTGGCGCGATGGCTGAACGATTTGGACGGCAGTATCGCGGCAATTGGCCTGGAAGCTGGGCCACTGTCGCAATGGCTGCACCAGGGGGCTGACCGAAGCGGGTCTGGAAGCGGTACTCATGGAAACGCGCCAGGTGAAAGGAGCCCTGAAGGCGATGCCGATCAAGACGGATCGACGCGATGCAGAAGGGATTGCACGCCTTCTTCATCTCGGCTGGTTCCGCCCGGTCCACTGTAAATCGGTCTCTGCTCAGGAAACCAGAGCGGTTCTCGGCGCTCGAAAAGCTATCCAGCAAAACATGATCGCTCTGGAAATGTCAGTGCGCGGACTGCTGCGGAACTCTGGCCTAAAGGTCGGTGCGATCTCTCGCGGAAGGTTAGAGACACGCATTTGGGAATTGGCAGATGGCAATCCGATGCTGGAAGCCGCGACTGAACCAATGCTGCGGGCCCGAGCGTCCCTACGGCAGGAACTGGCCGGTCTCGAAAAGTGCGTACGTCAGCTGGCCTGGGATGATCCGGTATGCCAACGCCTTATGTCGATGCCAGGAATTGGTGTTGTCGTAGCACTGACATTCCGTGCTGCGGTCGATGATCCTGCCCGCTTTCGGTCTTCAAAAAGAGTTGGCCCCTGGGTTGGTTTGACGCCTTCGCGCAACCAGTTTGGTGAACGAGATATATCTGGTGGCATTACCAAAGCTGGCGACGTCAATCTGCGGCGAGCATTGTGCCAGGCAGCAACTGTCATGATGAACCGTGGCCGATCAACATGGCTGAGAACATGGGGAGCCCAGCTCGCGCAGCGGCGCGGGCGCAAAATTGCAATGGTTGCTCTCGCCCGCCGCATTGCTGTCATCCTTCATCGGATCTGGATGGATGGCACGACCTTCCAGCCGGATGCAGCACCAAGAGCGGCTTAACGACAAAAAGCACCGCCCATAGCCTGTCTAATCACAGGCTTTCGAGGTCCCGCAGGGACGTGGTTCCGATGATGCCGTGGTCAGGACTGTCGCAGGCATTTGCCAAGCACGCCTATGAGATGGGCACATCGGAATTACATCGAACCAGCATCATGTTGGCAGCCGCTGCGCTGACCACGAACCGAAGCATGTACCCCAAGGATCTCAGCTGAAAGCCGCGACAGAAGCCAGGGCAGCCACAAAAACACCAAGGGAACCGCTATGGCGGATCAATTGTTTTGCGCAAAACGGCTTGACCGGGACGCCCACGTTACCGAAGTCCTGACCCTAATGTCATTCAACTCGAAGAGATCTGGGCTTTTCCTGCTCTGCCGTCAGCTAGGCCATTTTGGCAAATTGAGAGTTTGGCAGTGGCAGGCCTCACCATAGCTGATGCCTATCCAAATATAGGATTGGAGTATTTCCCAATGTGGTAAGCGGGTTCTAATGTTGGGCAGGAAACGAATGGTTCGCCCACCGCATGCTCGATAAAAAAATCGCAAATATCCGCAATAGATTCAATATGTTACTTGCGCTTGTGGTGAAGCTGCCGTATCATCAGCTCATCAGCTCATCAGCTCATCAGCTCATCAGCTCATCAGCTCATCAGCTCATCAGCTCATCAGCTCATCAGCTCATCAGCTCATCAGCT
>NZ_JAXBMB010000020.1:0-57737 GCF_033963905.1 Cognatiyoonia sp. IB215182 | reverse complement strand
CATGTAGATTCTCCAGTTTCATAAACACCGTATCTCGGCGTCCACGAAACCGGCAGCAGGCCAGATCGACGACATCCAGGTCGAGCTCGCAGTCGGACCTCATGAACTAGCACAAGTGGCAGGCGGTTGGATATTCCGCTCCCGGACGCAATTTGCGAACGCCGTCAAAGCCGCTGCTGATCTTGGCGAACAATCCGCTCGCCTTCACCGAGATGGGTGTGCTCTGCGCCACAGCCTATCACCAGCCCATCGACCGGGTGGGGCTGGCCGACATCTTCGACGAGGAGATCAGTGCGAATTGCTGGCCCGACTGCGCTACAAGGATCTGATCGCGAGCGGCCCGCTGCCGCCACGGCCCGGCGCGCCAAACACGCCGGTGACGACGGAGACGTTCCCGGTGACGTTCGATCTGCAGAGCCTGCGGGACTTGCCGGAGCTTGGGTTGGGCGAAACCGTGTGGGAGCACAGGATCGTTAGCTCGGGCTGGGACACAATCCTGTAGCAACGAAACACGAGACGCAATCGAATTGACACGACTTGCCTTATTGCCGGGCGCGTCTTTCACGGCAGGACACAATCTCTCAATACCCTTTGTTGATGTCCGATAGTCGGCTAGGTTCGCTACGGGAACAAAATGGTGGTCAGTCCAATCGAGTTCGAAAGCAAAGCGGATCCGCAGTTTACGGATGAAGCATGGTCTGAGGTTTTGGCCGCGGTCGATGCTGCCTATTCCGAATTGGTTTCCCACCAGAACCTTCTCGAAGAGCAGAATGAGAAACTCCATGAATTCCGGCGTTTCCTGACGTCGATCCTTTCGTCTGTCAGCGATATCATGATCATTGTCGGCCGGAACGCGACGATTGCCGAAGTCAGCGCATCACTGATCGAAGCGACCGGTCTCGCAGGTGAGGGCCTGATCGGACTAGATGCGGGAGCGCTCTTCGAGGGGGACAGCAAGTCGCGTCTTCTTCACGAACTTGATGCATTGCGCTTTTCGCGCGAAGCCGTTCGCTTTGAGGCGGAGCTGAAGACGGCGGAAAGCTCTGAGCCATACGAAGTGTCCATCGCAGCGCGTATCGACGACCGGGGCAAGATGATCGGAGCCGTGATCGTTGGGAGACCGTTGGGTGAGCTGCGTCGCGCTTACTCCGAGCTCGAGTTAAGCCACGAGAGCCTGAAAGAGGCACAGTCGCAGCTTGTACGAAACGAAAAACTCGCCTCGTTGGGGCGGCTCCTGGCGGGCGTCGCTCACGAGCTGAACAACCCGATCAGCTTCGTCTACGCAAATGCCCATGCCCTAGAGAAGTACATCATGCGGTTCGAGGAATACTTCGACCGCGTCGAAGCGGGGGCATCGCGCGAAGAACTTGTTGCGCTAAGAGGGCAACTGAAACTGGACCGCGAGCTTAGAAATCTTCGAGCAGCCATCGACGGAGCGCGAGAAGGTTCCGAGCGCGTGCGAGACATCGTGGCCGACCTGCGCAGGTTGTCGGTCACAGGTGCAGGCGCACGCGAGGCCTACGATCTGGTCGAGGCTGCGCGTGTGGCCGCGAGGTGGGTTGCCCGGGGCTCGAAAGCGGACGTCGATATCCGGTTCGAGGGTCTGGACGAATTGTCTGTCCACGGTAATTCGGGCCACATACAGCAGATTGTCATGAACCTTGTGCAGAATGCCATCGATGCGCTCAAGGGACGGGATGATGCGACAATCGTTGTGTCTACGTCTGTCGAGAACGGAAATGGCGTGCTGACTGTGTCGGACAATGGGCCCGGCATTGATGCAGACGTGGCCTCGGCGATTTTTGATCCGTTTTTCACAACAAAACCTGTGGGCGAGGGGACCGGACTGGGCCTGTCGATCTCGAACAAGATTGCCGAGGAGCATGGCGGACGGTTGAGCCACACCAATCTCAATCCCGGCTCAGCATTCCGACTGGAGCTTCCAATGGAGGAAGAAACGTGAACTTGCTTTGGCTGCAATCCGCAGGATGCGGAGGTTGCACAATGTCGTTCTTGTGCGCTGAGGACCCGAACGTTCTCAATCTGCTGGATGATGCAGGGATAAACCTCCTCTGGCACCCCGCGATTTCAGAAGAGACCGGTACTGAGGCTCTGACAATCCTCGAGGACGTCCGAACCGGACGGCTGCCGCTCGATATCCTGTGCGTGGAGGGTTCGATTGTCACCGGGCCAAAGGGCACCGGGCGCTATCACGTGTTATCCGGCACGGGCCGGTCAATGCTTGACTGGGTGCGTGATCTGGCACCGCTGGCGACTTATGTTCTGGCGGTGGGCACCTGTGCTGCCTATGGAGGCATTACCGCCGCCGGTGGGAATCCGGCCGACGCTGTCGGTCTTCAGTACGATGGAGGCCATCAGGGTGGCGCGCTGGCCAGCGATTTTTCTGCCCGGTCGGGCCTTCCCGTGGTCAATATTGCCGGATGTCCCACGCATCCGGACTGGGTTACTGAGACGCTGTTGCTGATCGCGGCCGGTGCCCTTGATAGCGATGAGCTTGATGATCTTGGACGTCCGCTCTTTTACGCCGAACATCTCGTGCATCATGCGTGTCCAAAGAACGAGTTCTACGAATACAAAGCCAGCGCCAGTAAACTTTCGGAACTGGGCTGTATGATGGAAAATCTAGGCTGTGTGGGAACGCAGGCCGTGGGCGACTGTAATATCCGGCCCTGGAATGGTGGCGGTTCTTGCACGCGCGGTGGATATCCCTGCATCGCCTGTACGAGTCCAGAGTTCGAAAGCCCGCATCATGCGTTTACGGAGACGCCCAAACTCGCCGGCATTCCCGTGGGTCTTCCCTCGGACATGCCGAAAGCATGGTTCATGGCGCTTGCTTCCCTGTCCAAGGCAGCAACACCCGAGCGGATCAGTCGAAACGCCGTATCTGACCGCGTCGAAGTGGTGCCGAAGCCAAAGCGAGAACGTTCATGACCGAGTTGATCGTAGGACCATTCAACCGGGTGGAAGGCGATCTGGAGGTGCGGCTCGATATTGAAGATGGCGCGGTAAGCGGTGCCTATGCGAATTCTCCGCTTTTTCGCGGGTTCGAAAAGATGCTGGCCGGTGCCGATCCCCGCGATGCACTTACTCTTACACCACGCATCTGTGGGATATGCTCGATCAGCCAATCGGCGGCGGCTGCCCGTGCGCTCGCGGATGCGGCGGGTGTCGAGATGCCCGAACAAGGTGGGATCGCCGCATCGATCTTGCATGGTGTCGAGAACCTTGCCGATCATATCACCCATTTCTATCTGTTTTTCATGCCAGATTTCGCACGACCTGTTTACCAAGGTCGCGAGTGGTATGATGAGATCGTGACCCGCTTCACTGCGACCAAGGGAACGGCGGCCAAGGCCGCGCTTGATGCGCGCGCACGGCTTTTCCATATTACGGGCATTCTTGGGGGAAAGTGGCCGCACACGCTTGCCATACAGCCGGCCGGGGTCACGCGCACCCCAACCGCCGCCGAGCGTGTGCGGATGAACTCGACCCTCAAGGCATTTCGCCGCTTTCTCGAGACCCATCTGTTCGGAGCCCCGGTTGAGGCGTTTCTTGCACTGAAGACAAGCGGTGACCTCGACACCTGGAAGACAGGGGATGCTGGGCTCTTTCTACAGGCGGCCCGGGATCTGAACCTCGGCGGCTTGGGGGTCGGACCACGGCGATACTTGTCGTATGGGGCGTATCCAAAGCCTGATGGACGAACGACGAAGCAAGGGCTCTGGTCCGGTGGCGTGATCCACGACATTGATCCGGGGGGTATTGTCGAGGATGTCGCGAGAAGCTGGATGCTCGGGCCGTCGGCCAATCCGTTTGAGGGTCTGACACAACCCGACGAGGAAATGTCTGAGACGGGGTACAGCTGGTGCAAGGCGCCTCGCCTTAACGGTGAGACAGCCGAAGTCGGCGCGCTTGCCAGAAATGTCGTCGATGGTCATCCACTTGCGTTGAGCGTTGCAGAGCAGGGCGGTGTGACGGCACGGATTGCCGGTCGGATTCTCGAGATCGCACGGACGCAGGTCTGGCTTGAAGACTGGGTCAATGCGCTTGATCCGTCCCAGACCTTTATGGGTGACTTCGATGTGCCCCGTGAGGGGCGCGGCATCGGGCTTGTCGAAGCGGCCCGCGGATCCCTCGGCCATTGGGTCGTCATTAAAGATGGCCGGATCGCGAATTATCAGATCGTTGCACCGACCACCTGGAACTTTTCCCCTCGCGACGGGTCTGACGCGCCTGGCCCGCTTGAGGCGGCTCTGGTGGGTGCGCCAGTTGGCGCGGGCGAGACCGCACCTGTTTCGGTGCAGCACATCGTTCGAAGCTTCGATCCCTGCATGGTCTGCACGGTGCATTGACCAGCGGTCGACGCATACGCGTTCGCGGTCAGGTGCAAGGAGTGGGATTCAGGCCATTTGTTTGGCAATTGGCACATCGTCTGGGTGTACGGGGACAGGTCAGCAACGATGCAGAAGGCGTCCTGATCCTTGCCGCTGGCCAAAACCTCGACGCTTTCGAACGGGCCCTCAAGCACGAAGCACCAGCCCTTGCAGTCGTAGAGACCGTCGAAGTTGAGGTGGTCGAAGGTGCCTTTGGCGGCACTTTTGAGATCGTGGCCTCTGGTCCGCAGGGTGCCGAGACCCGCGTCACGCCGGACGCTGCCACATGTCCGGATTGTCTTGCCGAAATCCGCACCCCCGGCGAAAGACGATATGGATATCCCTTTGCGAATTGCACGAATTGTGGGCCTCGCTACTCGATCCTGAACGCATTGCCTTATGATCGTGCGCAGACAACGATGGCGCCCTTCGAGATGTGCGCCGCCTGTCGTGCCGAATACGAGGACCCGGCCGACCGACGTTTTCACGCGCAACCAATTGCCTGTCCCAGATGTGGCCCATCCGTGTGGTTGGAGGATCGGACGGGTGCCATCGTGGACGGCGACTCGCTTGAGCTTGCGGCTGGCCAGCTCCGACAGGGGCGCATCTTTGCGATCAAGGGGCTTGGTGGTTTCCATCTCGCATGCGACGCAACGCAAGCGGAAGTTGTTGCTGAGTTGCGCCAACGCAAAAGGCGCCCCATCAAGCCGTTTGCCTTGATGGCGCCGCTCGAGACGATTGAACGGCATGGCGACGTGACCAATGCAACGCGGGATCGCCTCAGATCGGCGGCCGCTCCGATCGTTTTGATCGAGCGTTCCTTGACGAGCGATTTGCCCGAAGAGATTGCTCCGGGTCAGGGTCGATTGGGATGGATGCTGCCTGCAACGCCACTGCACCACATCCTGCTCGATCTTGTCGATGCCCCCTTGGTCATGACCTCGGGAAATCTGTCAGGTGAGCCGCAGGTCATCGGAAACAACGAGGCGCGGGAGAAGCTGTCTCACTTTGTTGACGGCAGCCTGATGCATGACCGCGACATCGCGCGTCGTCTCGATGATGGTGTCGAGATCATTGGTCCGACCGGTCCCGTTGTCCTGCGTCGGGCACGTGGGTCCGTGCCCGGTACGATCCCGATCCCCGAGACGCTGCCGGACAGACAGGTTCTGGCCCTTGGCGGGCAGCTCAAATCTGCGATCTGTTTGACGAAGAACAGGCAGGCGCTGCTGTCGAACCATCTCGGCGATCTCGACGACGCGTTGTGCGTTGACGAGTTCCTCAAGGCGGACCGTGACATGGCCGCACTCTTTGATCATCGACCCGAGAGCGTCGCCGTCGACCTGCATCCCGATTTCCGGGCGACCCGGCACGGCCACGCACTGGCCGATGCACAAGGTCTGCCAGTGTTCGAGGTGCAACACCATCACGCCCACATGGCGGCCGCGCTTGGTGAAGCAGGCTGGACGGGCTCGGTTGCGATCGGGATGGTTCTGGATGGCCTCGGGCTGGGTCCGGACGGCACGGTTTGGGGCGGCGAGGTGCTGGCAGGTGGATATGCCGACTATGAACGGTCGGTTGCTCTGAAGCCTGCCCCACTTGTCGGTGGCGACCGTGCGCAGTCCGAACCGTGGCGCAATGCGGTCGTCCGGCTCGATCAGGCTGGGCTTTCGAACGTGGCCGAGCGGCTTTTTCGGGACAAGCCGATCGACGTGCTCAGAAGCGCAGCAGCCGTCGGGGTGAACGCACCGATGTCATCATCGGTCGGGCGGCTCTTCGATGCCGTCGCCGCCTGTCTCGGCATTGCGACTGACCGACAGACCTTTGAAGGTGAGGCGGCGATGCGACTTCAGGCGCTTGCCGAAAAGGCCGACACCAGAGAGGCGTATCCCTATGCCTTCGATGGACAAAAGATCGACCCGGTCCCGATGTTCGAAAGCCTTGCATCGGACCTTGAATCCGATCTGGACCATGGCGTGATTGCGGCCCGGTTCCATGGGTTTGTCGCCACGGCCTTTGCCAATGCAGCACTGGCGTCGGCAGAGGCGGTTGGTACCGACACCATCGCTCTCTCGGGTGGATGTTTTCAGAACGTTTTGCTACTGCGGCGCGTCATCGATGAATTGCCGGACATGCAGATTTGCGGCCCTGGACAGGTACCCGCAAACGACGGCGGACTCGCTTTTGGACAGGCGCTCGTCGCCCTTGCGCGGATGGAAAGCTACTGACCATCCACCTGCACCACCGGTAAGCTCCCTACCTGTTGAAAAGCGCCATTATGTGAAAAAGGCCAATCTTCACAGACACTTGGAGACTGCCACAAAAGCAGTCACTTTCCCTGTCGCATACTGGCGCATACCGCGATCCTGTAAATGGATCGGCACGACGTGCGACGCGTGCCCGAACACAACGGGAACCGGAGGAGGCCTGCCTTGAGCCAGATCGAAACCTTCTATGAAGTGATGCGAAAGCAGGGGATCACCCGCCGAAGCTTTATGAAATACTGTTCGCTGACTGCGGCTGCGCTGGGTCTTGGGCCAAGCTTCGTACCCAAGATCGCGCATGCGATGGAGACAAAACCTCGCACGCCTGTCATCTGGATCAACGGCTTGGAGTGCACATGTTGCTCGGAAAGCTTCATTCGCGGGGCGCATCCGCTCGCCAAGGATGTGGTCCTGTCGATGATCTCGCTCGATTACAGCCACGTCCTGATGGCGGCAGCCGGCGAGGCGGCGGAGGCGGCGCTTGAAGAGGCCATCGAGAAATACAAAGGCAACTACATTCTGGCTGTCGAGGGCAACCCGCCACTGAACGAAGACGGCATGTTCTGCATCAATGCGGGCAAACCGTTCGTCGAGCAGCTGCGCCATGTGGCCAAGGACGCCAAGGCGATCATCTCGTGGGGTGCCTGTGCGTCTTACGGATGCGTTCAGGCGGCCAAGCCCAACCCGACACAGGCCACACCGGTTCATAAGGTCATCACCGATAAGCCGATCATCAAGGTGCCCGGATGCCCGCCGATTGCCGAGGTCATGACGGGCGTGATCACTTATATGCTGACCTTTGACCGGCTGCCGGAACTCGACCGTCAGGGCCGCCCGGCCATGTTCTATGGTCAGCGCATTCACGACAAATGCTACCGCCGTCCGCATTTCGACGCGGGGCAATTCGTTGAGGAATGGGACGATGAGAACGCGCGCAAGGGCTACTGCCTTTACAAGGTCGGCTGCAAAGGCCCGACTACCTACAACGCTTGTTCGACCGTACGCTGGAATGAGGGCGTATCATTTCCGATTCAGTCCGGTCACGGATGTATCGGATGTTCCGAGGACGGTTTCTGGGATCAGGGCAGCTTCTACAACCGCGTAACAGACCTGACGCAGTTTGGCGTCGAGGCAAATGCCGATCAGATCGGCATCGCCGCTGCCGGCACCGTGGGTGCGGGTATCGCCGCGCATGCCGCGATTAGTGCGCTCAAATCTGCTCAAAAGAAAACGCAGGACCGCGTGTCCGAGAACGAGGAGGTCTAAGACATGGTTGTCCAGACACCCAACGGCTTCACACTCGACGATAGCGGCCAGCGCGTCGTGGTCGATCCGGTTACCCGGATCGAAGGCCACATGCGCTGCGAAGTGAATGTCGATGAAAACAATATGATCACCAACGCGGTCTCGACAGGAACGATGTGGCGTGGTCTGGAAGTGATCCTCAAGGGTCGCGATCCGCGCGACGCCTGGGCCTTCACCGAGCGCATCTGCGGGGTCTGCACGGGCACGCACGCGCTGACATCGGTCCGCGCGGTCGAAGACGCGCTTGGGATCGAAATTCCGGACAATGCCAACTCGATCCGGAACATCATGCAGCTGAACCTGCAGATCCACGACCACATTGTGCATTTCTACCACCTGCACGCGCTCGACTGGGTGAATCCAGTCAATGCGCTTCGTGCGGATCCCAAGGCAACGAGCGAGTTGCAGCAGGCCGTCAGCCCGTCGCATCCGCTGTCGAGCCCCGGCTATTTCCGTGACATCCAAAACCGGTTGAAGGCTTTCGTGGAAAGCGGCCAGCTTGGCATATTCAAGAACGGGTATTGGGACAATCCGGCCTATCTTTTGCCGCCAGAGGCCGATCTGATGGCGACGACGCATTACCTTGAGGCACTGGACCTGCAAAAGGACATCGCCAAGATCCACACCATTTTCGGCGGAAAGAATCCGCATCCAAACTGGCTGGTGGGTGGTGTGCCGTGTCCGATCAACGTGCATTCCACCGGCGCGGTTGGCGCAATTAACATGGAACGCCTGAACCTTGTGTCGTCGATCATCGACAAGTGCATCGAGTTTAACAAGAACGTCTATCTGCCGGACGTCGTCGCGATTGGCGGGTTCTACAAGAACTGGCTTTATGGCGGTGGGCTCTCGTCGCAGGCATGTCTGGCATACGGCGATATCCCGGAGCACCCGAACGATTTCTCGCCCGAGCAGCTTTACCTGCCGCGCGGCGCGATTACCAATGGGGACCTGTCGGTCGTTCACGACGTGGACGTGCGCGACCCTGAGCAAATTCAGGAATTCGTCGACCATTCCTGGTACGACTACGGTGAGCCTGGCAAAGGCTTGCATCCGTGGGACGGCGTCACCGATGCCAAGTTTGAGCTTGGTCCCAACATGAAGGGGACAAAGACGAACATCCAGCAGATCGACGAGGCTGCAAAATATTCCTGGATCAAGGCGCCCCGCTGGCGTGGGAATGCGATGGAGGTCGGACCGCTGGCCCGCTATGTTGTGGGCTATGCCTCGGGGCACGAGGACATCACAAATCAGATCAACGGTCTCTTGCGAACGATGGACCTGCCGGTGGATGCTCTGTTCTCGACGCTAGGTCGGACGGCGGCGCGCGCGCTCGAAGGCGAGTATTGCGGGCGTCTCCAAAAATACTTCTTCGACAAGCTCGTCACCAACATCAAGAACGGCGACGAGAGCACCGCGAATGTCGCCAAATGGGAGCCGTCGACCTGGCCCAAATCCACCAAGGGCGTCGGCATGACCGAAGCGCCGCGTGGCGCGCTTGGTCACTGGGTTCATATCGAGGAAGGACGCATCGAGAATTATCAATGCGTTGTTCCGACAACCTGGAACGGCTCGCCACGCGACAGCCAGGGCAATATCGGCGCCTTTGAAGCGGCACTGATGAACACACGGGTCGAGCGACCCGAAGAGCCGGTCGAAATCCTGCGAACGCTGCACAGTTTCGACCCGTGTCTCGCATGCTCGACCCATGTCATGTCGCCGGATGGTGAAGAGCTCACCACCGTCAAGGTCCGCTAGAGAAAGGGGATTTCCAATGAAAAGACTGTTCGCACTTGCCGTTCTGGCTCCGACCTCGGCTCTGGCGCATGGCGGTCATGCCGCTCTTGCCGAGCCCGCACATGGCACCTTTCACGCCGCCCCCTTGATCGGCGCCTTCGCCCTCATAGCTGTTGTGCTGGTCATCTGGAGGGCGCGAGAATGAGCGTCACCGACAACGACACCATTCTGACGGGCGATGCCACAGATCAGGACCTTGCCACTATCACCCGGCGCACCAGCGTCTATGTCTACGAGGCACCAGTTCGTCTCTGGCATTGGATCAACGCCTTTGCAATCATGGTTCTGATTGTCACGGGCTATCTGATCGGGTCTCCACCGCCGTCGATGCAGATTGCAGAAGCGACGCACCAGTTCGTTTTTGGCTATATCCGCTTTGCGCATTTCGCCGCTGGTATGATCATGACCGTTGGCTTTTTCGGTCGGATCTACTGGGCACTTGTCGGAAACCACCACTCCAAGCAGATGTTCATGCTCCCATTCTGGAAAGGTCAGTGGTGGGCCGAGGTCTGGCACGAGATCAAGTGGTACGCGTTCCTGGAAAAGACGCCGAAGAAATATGTCGGCCACAACCCGCTGGCACAGATCGCCATGTTCTTTTTCATGACCATCGGCATGACGTTCATGATCGTCACCGGCTTTGCACTCTATGCCGAGGGCGCGGGGCAGGGCGGCATCCTGGACGCAATTTTTGGGCCACTGCGCGACTGGATCGGCAATAGCCAGGTGCTTCACCAGATCCATCGTCTGGGCATGTGGTTCATTCTGATCTTCATGATGATCCACATCTATGCGGCGATCCGCGAAGACATAATGAGCCGTCAGTCCATGGTTTCAACCATGATCTCCGGAACCAGAACGTTCAAGGACGATAAGGTGGATTGAGGCTAACCACTTTCGGAAGGAATCGGACGGGCGCTTCGGCGCCCGTTTTTGATACTGGAAAGTAAAGTTTCAATATGATTAAGTAATGGATGGTAACCTTGCGTTTTCGTGCAAACCAAAACCGACTTTTTTCAGTGTTTTTTGTTTAATTTCAAAATACTAGGAGACTTTCAGGATTGGTGGTCATTTTCCATCCGATTTACGCGAAAATCGCCAAGACTGGCACCAGTACGACCGGTTGGGAACCCGGACGTCCACTGCGGGAGGATCAAGGGATATGGCGAAAGCGCTTGTTCTTGGCATCGGAAACGTACTCTGGGCCGATGAAGGCTTTGGGGTCCGCTGTGTTGAAGCTCTGGCCGAAACCCGATCCTTCGGAGACGATGCGCTGCTTCTGGATGGTGGGACGCAGGGTCTCTACCTACTTCCGTTTCTTGAAGATGCAGATCTTCTCGTCGTGTTCGACGCAGTGGACTACGGACTAGAGCCCGGAACGATGAAGATCGTCGAAGGCGACGAGGTGCCGCGTTTCATGGGTGCCAAGAAGATGAGCCTTCACCAGACCGGGTTTCAGGATGTCATCGCGACGGCACAGTTGATGGGCCAGTGCCCGGACGAGCTGTTGCTGATCGGCTGTCAGCCAGTCGAGTTGGAGGATTACGGCGGGGGCCTTCGCCCGCTGGTGGCTAATCGTATCCCCGAAGCGCTGCGCATCGCCTGCGAGTGGCTGGAAGCGCGGGGCGTCACGTCAGAGCCAGGCCGCACCGAGGCGAACGAGCTTGCTGATCGCTCGATCCGGATGGCGGCGTACGAGGACGGCCGTCCTTCGGAAGAAGAGGCCTGCCGGATTGGCGACGCCCGCTTCCTACCTGCCGGAGAGTAGGCACATGTGCATCGGCATCCCCTTTCAGATCACGGAGGTCGACGGCACCAACGCCGTCGCAACCAACGGGGCGCGGACCGAGGCCATCGACCTGTCGCTGGTCGGCACGCAACCGGTGGGCACGTGGGTCCTGAATTTCCTCGGCGCCGCACGCGAAGTGTTGACCGAAGACGACGCCGAACGGATTGGCGCCGCCATCGCCGGACTCGAACGGGTGATGAACGGCGGCGATCTGGGCGATGCCTTCGCAGACCTGACCGGAACCACACCCAGCCTGCCACCGCATCTTGCGGCGGCTGCGGCGGCTGGGAAGACACATGCCTGAGCAAGGGAGAGGCCCATGGGACACCCGCTGATCGACAGACTGACACACGAACTTGGATGGTCCAGCCTTTCGACCGAAGACGAGGTGCTGGCCTTTATTTCGCGCCCGGGCGCCCACGCGCTTTTTGTCCCGGGCGATGTCGAGCGCAACCTTGAGACCCCGGACGTCGCCGTGATCGTACCTGAACTGGTGGCCGCGTTTCAGGGCCGGTTCGATTGCGCAATCGTCGTCGACGAAATGCACGGCATGGTCAAGAATGCCTCCGGTATCAACAAGACGCCGTCGCTCATCTTTTACCGCGACGGCGTCTGCCTTGGCGGTATTCCCAAGGTTCGCGACTGGGACGATTACATCGCGCGGATCACGCGCTTTCTAGACCTGCCCATTGCGGCCGAGTGAAGGAGCCACACCTATGATCCGTGATGTCCAGATTCCTCCGACAGGTTTCGGTCCAGGCTCACAGCCGAGCGAGACGGAAGGTTCCGAGCTCGAATACATGAGCCTGCCTCAGGATATGCGGACCTATACGCCCAGCATCCCCATGGTCGAGGCCGACCCGGCCCTTGCACCGGCCATGGCGCTTATGGGCCAGATCGCGGACGCCGCCGACAAGGTCGCCAAGGGTGGAAAGAGCGTCAGCTTTGATCTGAGCGGGCTGGACAAGGCCAATCGCGGCCTCATCGCCGAGACGATGGGCGAGGGCGAGGTCGCCATGAAGCTTCGGGGCATCCCGGCCCTTTCGGTTCAGGAGAGTGTCTTTGCGGGTATCTGGACGGTGACGGGAGTGGGCATCGATCGTATCGATGTCGCCACGGTGCCCGACGCCGCCCGTGACCATGCCTTCGTTGCCTCGGTCGAGCGGCGTGCTGTTCAGGCCGGTCCGGGTGTTGTCAATGCGCCCGCATTGATCGCCGAGCTCGAAGACAAAAGCGCGGGATATGCCGGTGAGCTGCATGTGATCAACCTAACGCTTCTTCCACATACCGAGGAAGATCTTCTCTGGCTCGATACGCGTCTTGGGCAGGGTGCAACGGACATCCTGTCGCGCGGATACGGCAATTGCCGGATCAGGGCCACGGCGCTACCCCATGTCTGGCGCGTGCAGTTCTTCAATTCCATGGACACGCTGATTCTGGATACGCTCGAAGTCACCGACATGCCCGAAGTGGTGTTGGCCGCCGACGAGGATCTGGCCGAAAGCGCCGCGCGGTTGCGTCAGGTGATGGAGGCGATCCGATGACCGGGTTCGAAGGCTCGTTCCTGGGCGCGACCGACAAGATCAGCCCATTGGCGATCATGGAATGCAAGATCTGCTGGACGCCTTACGATCCGACCGAGGGTGACGACTATCGCCAGATCGAGCCGGGTACGCCATTCACGGCGCTTCCTGAAGACTGGTCCTGCCCGAATTGCGGCGCGGCGCAGGAGCAGTTCATGGTGCTTGAGGACCCGGGTTCGGAAGCGGTTCAGGAGGCCGCGCAGATCGCGGCGCTGACCGAAAAGCTGGTCGCCGACTTTACCGAGGTCTGGCATTCGACGATGCGCGACGTTCCCCTTGTGAACAAGGCGCTCCGCGTCGAGGCGGTCGGCTTTCGCAAGCACGATGGCAGGGTGATGGGCGTGCTTGTCAGCCCGTGGTTCATGAACCTCGTTCTTCTGCCAGATGGGGACGACTGGTCCGATCTTGTGACGGGGGCGAAAGAGGTTATCGCCTTTCCGTCCGGGGATTACGAATTCATCCATAACACACGTGAGATGACCGGCGGCTACAAGGCGTGCTCGCTCTTCTCCCCAATGGGCGATTTCACCAGTCACAAGGATGCGATCGATGTCGCCCGCGCGGTGATGGACGCGATCTTCAGCCCCGAGCACCGGGCCGAAACCGACCGCGCCGCCGATATCCGCGCCGCCCGCGAGGCCGAGCTTACCGCTTTAACGGAGGTCGAGGTCGAAGACGAGGCAGTCCCTATTCTGGACCCGGCACCGTCGCGACGGGCAGTCATCTCGGGCGGTGTGGCCGCCCCGGACGGAGCGGCCTGATGCTTGATCTGTCCGCCTCTTCCACGCTGTCGTTTCAGCCAGCCCCGGCGCTTCCGGTGTCGCGGCTGGTGGTTGGTCGTGAGGTGGGCGAGGTCGTCGAGTTGTTGCCACGACTGTTCAACCTCTGCCGTGCGGCGCAGGGCGCGGCGGTCGAGGTGGCCCTTGGCCGAAAGGCGGACACGGATGGGATCGCGATCGAGATCCTGCGCGATCATCTTCTGAAGTTCCACGTTACCTGGCCGGCTTGTTTCGGGCGGCCTCCCACGCCCTTGCCGGACAACTGGGCGGTGTGTGGACCTGCGCTTTCCCTCGCGGCTTTCGGGCCGCCGGGCGAGGCGCCAGCCACCGCCGCCGACTTCTTCGATTACCTGACAAGTGATACGGGCTATGCTCCTGTTCTTCGCCTCATTGACGGATCTTTCGCTACTGGCGAAGCCGTCGCGGATCTGCCGCCCGTCACTGCGCAGAGCATCTGGTCGCCGGGCTCGGTGGACAATTCTGTAGCCTCGCGGGTGGCCCGTCACCCCGCCATGCTTGGTATCGCTGAGAGCCGCGGCAAAGGTCCTCTCTGGCGCGCCGCTGCGCGTCTCTACGATCTTCACGCTATCAACGACGGCGATCTGCCATCGGTGGCTACGCCCACGAAGGGAGAGGCCATCGTGCCGGCTGCACGCGGCAGCTATGCCGTTCGGATCGAAGCAACCGGCGATACCGTGACCCGCTTTGACCGTGTAACGCCAACCGATCATCTCTTGGCTGCTGGCGGCGTCCTTGATTGTGCTCTATCCACGCTTCCCGCGACCAAAGGGGGCCTTGGCAATCTTCTTCTGGACGTGCTTGATCCCTGTAGTCCTGTGCGCCTTACGGAGGTAGGTCATGCATGAGATGAGCCTTTGCGAGGGCATCCGCCGCATTGTCGAGCAGGCCTCGGCCTCGGACGACATCGCGCGTGTGACCCGCGTCCGTGTCGAGATCGGTCAATTCGCTGGCGTAGAGAAGAAGGCGCTGAGCTTCGCCTGGGACGTGGTGATGCGCGGCTCCAAAGCCGAGGGCGCGGTCCTCGAAATGATTGATCTTCCGGGAACGGCGACCTGTTTCGACTGTGTAAAAACGGTCGAGATCATGGACAGGCTCGACCCGTGCCCCGATTGCGGCGGCGGAAGGCTCCTACCAGAAGGTGGGGACGAGATGCGTATCAAAGATATGGAGGTGGCGTGATGTGTACGGTTTGCGGATGCGGTGATGGCAAGGTCGAAGGAGACGGGCATCACGGCCATTCTCACGACCACGATCACGGACACAGACACGTTCATGATCACCGGCACGATCACAGGCATGACATACACTACGGCACCGGTCCGGCCGGGGTCGCTGTTCCAGGAATGAGCCAGGAACGCCTGATCGAGATCGAAACCGGGATTCTTTCGGAAAACGATCGCTACGCTAGCTTGAACCGCGCCCGCCTTCGCGAACTCGACGCCTATGCGGTGAACCTGGTGTCGTCACCCGGATCGGGCAAGACGACCCTTCTGTGTGCCACGATCACGAAGATGCAGGCGCCGGTCGCCGTCATAGAAGGCGATCAGCAGACTTCGAACGACGCCGACCGCATCCGTGCGACGGGTGCACCGGCGGTGCAGATCAACACCGGCAAGGGGTGTCACCTCGACGGGCACATGGTTGGACACGCACTGGATCATCTTGCCCCCGTCGAAGGCACGACGCTGTTCATCGAGAACGTCGGCAACCTTGTCTGTCCGGCGGCCTTCGATCTGGGCGAGGATGCCAAGGTTGCGATCCTGAGCGTGACCGAGGGCGAGGATAAGCCGCTCAAATACCCAGATATGTTCACTGCATCGAAGCTCGCTTTGTTGAACAAGGTCGACCTTGCGCCACACTGCGACGTGGACCTCGACCTTTACGAGGCCAATCTGAAACGGGTCAACCCGCTGATCGAGGTGATCCGCGTGTCGGCCAGAACGGGCGAGGGGCTGGACCGCTGGATCGCTTGGCTGAAGGCAGAGGCGCAGGCCAAGCGCATCAAGCAGGCGGCCGAGTAGATGGCGGCCCGCACGCTTCCGAGCGTTCTTGTCGTCGACGATGAGAAGCATTCGGTCGCTTCGATGCGCATGGCACTCGAAGACGACTTTAATGTGCTCGAAGCGATGAATGCGACCGAGGCGCTTGCGCTTATGGAAGAGCATTGGGTTCAGGTGGTCCTTTCGGATCAGCGGATGCCGGGCAAAACCGGGACGGAGTTGCTGACCGAGATCCGGGACCGCTGGCCCGAGACGGTCCGGATCATCATCACCGGCTACACCGAATCCAACGACATGATCGATGCGATCAACGAAGCTGGCATTTATCAGTTCATTACCAAGCCATGGCACCCCGATCAGCTGCTCATGGCCGTCAGGAACGCCGTCCGGCTATTTGAACTGGCCCGCGACCACGAACGCATGACGCTAGAGATGCGCTATCTCGGGTCGACTGCCACCGCGAAACTCGACGCCCGGCGACGCCAGTTGCAGGAGGGGCTCGGTTTCGACAGTGTGTGGCGCGGGCCAAATTCACCGTTGAACGCTGTGATAGCGCTCGCCCGGCAATATGCCAGCTTCGACGTCCCCGTTCTTCTTACGGGCGAGGCGGGTACGGGTAAGACCGAGCTTGCCCGCGCCATGCACTACGGCTCGCTCCGCTCCGATCGGCCCTTCTTCGAGCTGAATTGCACGGGGCTGAGCGACGAAGCGCTCGCGGCTGAGCTTTTCGGGATCAAGCGCGGGGCTGCACCCGGGGTGCAATCGACACGGTTCGGTATCCTGCAAAAGGCGGATCGCGGCACAATCATTCTCAATGGGATTGATAGCCTGTCCGAGGTCATGCAATTGACGTTGCTGCGGCTGCTGCGCGAAGGCGCCTACCAGCCTGTCGGCAGCCACGAGACGCAGACATCGGGTGCGCGCATTCTGGCTGGGTCCCACCGCGACCTTCGCCAGAGGGTCGCCGAGGGGGGCTTTCGCGGCGACCTCTACTTTGCACTCGCCGTCACGGAACTCCACGTGCCCCCCCTTCGCGGACGACCGGGCGATGTCGCAGGTCTAGCAGAGAAGTTTCTGCACGCCGCCGCCGAAGAACATGGCAAGCCGGTCCGCGGCTTCTCCGATTCCGCGCTTGAGTTCCTCGAAGGTTACGACTGGCCCGGCAACCTGCTCGAACTTCAGAACGAAGTCATCCGCATGCTGATTATCGCGCAAGAGGTCACGCTCGGGCCCGAATTGATCTCTCGTCATATCCTTCAGGCCGAACCGGGGGAGAATGGTGCTGACCGCAAGGCCGCCGACCTTGGCACAATGGATGGCACTTTGAAGGACCGCGTCGAAATGATGGAGATGCGCATCCTTCGCGAAACGATGACGCGAATGAAATGGAACAAGAGCCGCGCAGCCAGTGAGCTTGGCCTCAGCCGCGTCGGTCTACGCGCCAAGCTTGATCGCTACGGCATCGAGCCCCGCGCCGCCACATCTGAAGAGGAGTGAGCCCATGTGCCTAGGCATACCAGGACAAATCACAGCGATCACTGACAGGGAGCTTCAGATGGCAATGGCTGACGTCTCGGGTGTTCGTCGGGAAGTGTCGCTTGCCCCTGTCGTCAGCGGCGATCTCGACGAACTGATCGGGGCGTGGGTGCTGATCCATGTGGGCTTCGCGATGGCGGTCATTGACGAACATGAAGCGGCTGAGACGCTCGAGGCTCTCAAGGGGCTCGGCGAGGCGCAGGAAACCCTGGAACAGATGGCAGAGGGCGAAAGGGCCTTCGCGGAGGCCCGGTCATGAAGTATGTCGAAGAATTCCGCGATCCCAAGGCCGCTAAAAGTGTCCTGTCTGCCATTGCCCGCGTTGCCGACGAGATCGGGGCCACGAAAGAGAAGCCGGTCCACATAATGGAGATCTGCGGGGGTCATACCCACGCGATCTTCCGCTACGGGCTCGACAAACTCGTCCATGAAGGAATCGAATTTATCCATGGCCCCGGCTGCCCTGTTTGCGTCCTGCCCATGAGTCGCGTCGATGAATGCGTAGAGCTGGCGGAGCGGCCGGAGGTCATATTCACGACTTTCGGAGATGCCATGCGCGTTCCCGGAACGCGGAAATCCCTGTTGCAGGCCAAGGCTGACGGCGCTGACATACGGATGGTCTATTCGCCGCTTGATGCGTTGGAACTAGCCCGCCGGAACCCGGACCGCGAGGTAGTGTTCTTTGGTCTCGGGTTCGAGACGACAACACCATCAACAGCGTTCTCGATCCAGCAGGCCGCGCGCGAGGGCCTCACCAACTTCACCGTCTTCTGCAATCACATCACCGTCCCGCCGCCCATCCGTGCGCTCCTTTCCGATCCGCACATGGTGCTCGACGGTTTCGTTGGACCGGGGCATGTCTCGATGGTGATCGGTGTGCACCCCTACGACTTCATTGCCGAAGAGTTCGGCAAGCCGCTTGTCGTCGCAGGTTTCGAACCCCTGGACCTTTTACAGTCGGTTCTGATGGTTCTTGAACAGATCCGTGATGGCCGTGCCGAGATCGAGAACCAGTACGCCCGCGTTGTGCCTGAGCACGGAAACCCGGTCAGCATCGCGGCCGTTCAGGATGTGTACGAGCCCCGGCCGACCTTTGAATGGCGGGGGCTTGGCGAAATCGACGAAAGTGGCCTCCGAATCCGCCAGGCATATCGCGCGTATGACGCCGAAGCGAAATTCGGGATCGGCTACGGGTCCGACACCGGCCGCGCGCCCGTCGAAGAACCCGAGGGATGTGCCTGCGGAGCGGTCATGACCGGGCGCTGCAAACCCACCGATTGCCCCCAATTCGGCACGGGTTGTACGCCAGAAATGCCGCTCGGCGCACTCATGGTATCGTCAGAGGGCGCGTGTGCAGCCTACTGGCAATACGGTGGCGCACGACCATTGGAGGCGGCGGAATGAACATGACGAAGCGCATTTCCCGTCTTCGCGATGCGCGCGTGACGCTTGCGCATGGTGGCGGAGGCAAGGCCATGCGCGATCTCATCGATGAAGTATTCGTAACGGCTTTCGAACCCCCGGGAATGGAGGATCAGGCCCGTCTGATGTCCGCGGCTCTTCAGGAACCAGGCGCGCAACTTGCCTTCACGACCGACAGCTTTGTTGTCACACCGATCGAGTTTCCCGGCGGCGACATCGGCACGCTGGCCGTCTGTGGTACGGTCAACGACCTCGCCGTCGGTGGCGCGAACCCGCTCTGGCTTTCCGCCTCCTTTATTATTGAGGAGGGTACCGAGATCGCACTTCTGCGCCGGATCGTCGCCAGCATGGTACGCGAGGCAGAGGCCGCCGGGGTTCGCATCGTGACCGGTGACACCAAGGTCGTTGAGCGAGGCTCGGCTGATGGTGTCTTTGTCACGACTTCGGGTGTCGGCGTCATTCCTCCGGGACGGGACCTGCGCGCCGATGCGATCCAGCCGGGTGACGTCGCCATCGTCAACGGAGTCCTCGGAGACCACGGTGCCGCAATCCTTGCTGCACGCGGAGATCTTGCGCTTTCGACCGACATCGAAAGCGATTGCCAACCCTTGAATGACTTGATGGATTCCGCAATCGACGCTGCGCCCGGTCTTCGTGCCGCTCGCGATGCAACACGCGGCGGTCTTGCCTCGGCGTTGAACGAGATGGCGGATGCGGCGGGCGTATCGATCGAGATCGACGAAGACCTGCTACCCCTTCGCCCCGAAGTTGCCGGTGTCTGCGAAATCCTAGGTCTTGATCCGCTTTACCTTGCCAACGAAGGAACTCTGGTTGTCTTTGTCCCCGAAGCAGAGGCAACCGCTGCACTGGCCGCCATGCGTGCGACCGATGCCGGGCGGGATGCCGCGATCATCGGTAACGCGACCGTACGCGGTTCTATGCCCGTCACCCTCCGAACCCGCTTCGGAGGCACCCGGATCGTCGACATGCTGGTCGGAGAGCAGCTTCCCCGGATTTGCTGAAGCCCGACGTCATTAAGGGGCGGATGCTTCGCCTATGCGGGGTTTCTGGCTACCAGGGGGCACCTCGTTGCGGAGACGACAGAGCGTTTCAGGCCATGATTTTTGTTGCGTCAGTCGGAAACAGTATTGCTGATGCCGGCATTGGCGTCATGCCGAGTCAGTCCGGCAATGTCATAGTAATGCCGGGGCATTCTGTCGGCGAGTGGTTTGCCAGCGTCTTGATGGAGGAGCATGTGCAGAATCGTCGCCTTCTGCCAAAAGGTCCACTCGATCCCAAAGCGCGGGCTTCGACACCGCTTAAGTCGGGCACATCGGGAAAGGCTTGTTGGACCTAGAATGAGAGAAGCTTGAACCTCTTGATCTTCGTTTCGATGAGAGGTTGCTCACATGAGCGCTTGGCTATGTCTGCGATATAGTGAGGGCATCCTTGACGGTCTTTAGGGGCATGTCGAGACGCTTCATGTTCATCTCATTGAGAAAGCGCCCTTCCATACGGGTCAGTGACCCGGGCATCACCGCAATATGGCCAGTTCCCGAACGCTTGGCGATTTGCCGTGCGAAAGTACGTAACATCTGGTCATCGAAACGACATCCCAGAAACAAGAATGGCAACCCCGTGCGGCGTTTCTGTACCTCTTCTGGGATTGGGCGTTGGATGTCGATTTCGGTGAGTACTTCGACATAGTCGCTATCGGACATGAGAAAAGATGAACCTGTTTTGCCCAGCCCATGCGGCTTGTAAATCAAGGTCTCCCACGCAGGATCAGGTGCCTCCACTTCAGTGCCTGCCGCGTCGTAGCTTCGGGTAAAAAGATCGATCCATTCGCCATTGCGGCTCACCCCTTGGACGAGGCCCCAGTTTCCCCCGCCGAAGGCCTGCAACAGGCCGTCGTCATACCAAGTGTCGACAACCATCGGCGGACGTATGTGGGCCAGCCAATCGTGAATTGGGTTCGCGTTTCCGGAAGCGGCGTCGAAGGCTGCATTTACGATTGCATTCAAAGTAGCGCGAAACTTCCGGCTTTCGACGAATTGTGCGACAGACCATAGATTGCCGGTCGCCCGACGCGGGGCCCGCACCTGCGCTTCGATCAGGGCACAAAGGCGTTCGGGCGTAGCGGGCCAATCGCCGCCCGAGAGGGCCGATACCTCTGGCCCGAGATAGGCAATACGTTTGCCTGCTGCGACCTCATCAAGCGCCTGTTCCAGAAGGTTGAGATCCGACATGATTTAGTCCTCCTCTGCCGTCGCAAGGCGACGAGCATCGACAGTGATGGGCAGCTTGGGGGCCTCATCGAAATCCGGCATGGCAAAGACCCAGCCATTGGAGAGGCGCGCCCAGCCTCCCCACAAATCGGGCTTCTCAGTCTCGACGATCATCTCTTCGAGATCCTTTTTGGGCACGTAGGCTTCAAGTCCCTTAGGCGTGTTGCGGATCATGATTTTCATGGGGATGCCTCCAGAGTTTCGCGGGTAACGATATGGGATTGCAGGGCGGGGCCGTCTGCGTGGTCAAAACCGCGGATCTCTTCCGCAACCAACTCACGTTCGCGCATGCCCACGATGCTTTGGCGTTCAACGAAATCGACGGCATAGATGTAAAACTGCTGCAGAAACACACCAATGTCGCGCACATACCCGACATCGCCCTTCTTAACGACGGTTTCGCCAATTTCCTTGCCGGCCATCGTGCCGTCATTCTTGATGTTTTTCTTTGACACGACCTTGTCGCCCGGGGCGAAGATAGGGTCGCGGTAGACTTCGATTTCACGATCGTCGGTGGACATGGGTCAGGCCTTTGTTTTCAAGTGATCGAGGCGCGCGGCGGCGGTTTCTCGGATGATGTCTTCAGTGTCGTTCAGCAAGGCGGTCAGTTCCGGCGAGGTACCGTGCTCGGCCACGGTGTGACGCACGCGAAGATCGTCGTCATGCACAAACAAGGCGGGGCGGCGCGCGGCAGCCGCTCGGCGTACCAGCGGGTCTGGGTCATGGCGAAACCGGTCGAGCCATTGATCCCCAATCCGGCGCGCCACAATCCGGCGAATTTCAGGATCAATATCGGGGATCATCACTGGCAGCAGGCCCGGATCTGCGCGCCGCGCAACGATTGACCTGACATAGCCGTCATCGTCGGCAGTCATGGGTAGCAGATCATCTACAGGCAATCGGTGAGCTACTGCGATGCGCACGCGCCGGTCGGGATCCTTGATCTTGCGCGCGGCCTGTTTGCGCGGCAAACGAAGGATGGCCATAGCGCGCACGCCCGCATCTTCGTCTGTGAGAAGCCGGGTCAAGCGAAACACGGACGCGACACGCGCCGCGTTCATGCGGGTCTCGAAATATGGCATGGAGAGGCACTCATCGGCCAAATCCGGGTTCAGCACGAAGAACCGTTCGATCCGTTTGGCATACCGATCATGGGCGCAGGCCCAGCCTTGCCCGCATTGCCCGGCCTTGATCCGGTCGCGAAAGGCGCAGGCGGTGCAGTCCAGCGCTGCACCTTGCCAATCAACTGGATCCGGTCCTTCAGGCATGCGAACTACGCCGGCAAGGGAATGCAAGTGTCCGGCACTGGACAGATCTGGGTGCATTGCGGAAGGTCGAAATCGCCCTTGCACTCGGTACACAGGTCCGGATCGATCACATAGGTCTCGCCAGTGAAACTGATTGCGGCATTGGGGCATTCAAACTCGCAAGCGCCACACACGGTACAGTTGCTTTCGACAATGGTCAGGGCCATAGGCGTGTTCCTTTCTGATTAAGAGATCAGGCGATCTCAGCGGCGGGTAGACCCTGCTTGGCGCGGTATACAGCCGATACGGCGGTTTCGATGTAGTCGTAGGCGTAGTCCTGAATGGCAGTGATCCCCGCTTCTTCCAACGCCTCGCGGGGGCAATCGCCAATTTTGGCGCACAAGATCGTGTCAATCCCTTCGAGCGTCTTGATCACAAGATCCAGCGTGTCCTCTTCGCCATAGCCACCGACGCAATAGTTGTCGCAACGGCGATGGGTGACAAAGCGCACGCCTTCGGCATCAACCTCAAAGATCTGGAATTCTGTTGCATGGCCAAAGTGTTGATTGATGCGCCCACCGCCTTTGGTCGCAACGGCAACAAGCATCGCAGCGGCGTCTTCGGCGACGGCGGTTTCCGTTTCGGCCTTGGCAGTTGCGGCGGCGGCGCGGCGGTCTTCTCGCTCTTTGGCGACCCAGTCGCGATAGGTTTCGCGTTTCTCGGGGTCGTAGCTGACCTCATCAGGCACAAGATCCATGGTGAATTCCTGCCCGCGGTCCTCGCCTAACAGCCCCACGGCATCCGCGCGGCACTGTCGGCAATGCTTCATCAAGTTAGCACCGCCTGCGCAGGCGTCTTGCAGCTCTTTCAGCTCCGCCGCTGTCGGGCCGCGTTGCCCCTCAAGGCCAAACACGGTGCCATGTTCGGGTGCTGAGATCAGCGGCATGATGTTATGCAGGAAGGCGCCGCGTCTTTTGACCTCCTTGTTCACGTCCAAGAGATGCTTGTCATTGATCCCAGGGATCATGACCGAGTTCACCTTGACCAGAATGCCCCGCTCATGCAGCAGATCAAGGCTCTCCATCTGCCGCTCATGCAGGATTTGGCTCGCCTCTAGACCGGTCCGGCGTTTGTGTTCGTAAAAGATCCACGGGTATATCTTTGTACCCACTTCCGGGTCGATCATGTTGATGGTCAACGTCACGTGGTCGATATTCATATCGAGCAACTCATCAACATGATCTGGCAAGGCGAGACCGTTTGTCGAAAGGCACAGCTTGATATCCGGCAACTGCTCTGCCACGCGCTTGAAAGTCTCAGATGTTTTGCGCCAGTCATAGGCACTGTCGCCAGGTCCGGCGATACCGAGAACCGAGAGCTGTGGGATCTCATTGGCAACGGCGATCACTTTGCGCGCGGCCTGCTCTGGATTCAGCCGCTCCGAGACCACGCCCGGGCGGCTTTCATTGGCGCAGTCATATTTGCGATTGCAGTAGTTGCACTGGATGTTGCAGGCCGGTGCGACTGCGACATGCATCCGCGCAAAGTAATGGTGGGCTTCCTCTGAATAGCAAGGATGGTCTTTGACCTTTTCCCATGTGGCCGGGTCCATATCCTCTGGTGCGTCGGACGATCCACAGGCCGAGGTTGAGCATCCTTCGGATTCCATGGCCTTCGTCAGCGCGTCTTTGGACCCGACGGTCAAACCATCAAGGGAGATAACATTGGACATGGGCAGGGTATCCTTCCGGCTGGGAAACGCAATTGCAGATACCCCAGCAAAAGGCGTGCCAAGTCACAGACAGGCGGAAATGTCGGAAACTCAACAATGCGATGTCGCAAAAAAGGCGGCCCCTTTGTCAGGGGCCGCCCCGTGCGCACAATAACCGGGGAGATCAGATTTTGCGCACTTCAACCCCATGCTTCTGAAGGGCATAGCCAATCTGGCGTGGTGTCATGCCGAGAAGGCGTGCCGCCTTCGCTTTTACCCAACCAGCTTCTTCCATGGCGGCGATCAACTCGTCTTTTGCAGTAGTCGCCGTCTTACGCCGCCCAGGTTCTGCTGGTGTGTAGACTGCGGGTGGCTCAGAAAAGGAATGCGCATTGCGGGCTGGGGTCTTCGTATCAACCGAGGGCGTGACGGTACGTCCAATGGCCAGCCCGCCAACAGGCGATGCGCCTTCCTTGAGGCGCGCAAGGTCGGCCGAAAGGCAGGCATTTTGGCGGCATGCCAATTCGTTAGCCAACACAACCTCACCATCGGAAAGGGACGCAGCCCGGTTCACGCAGTTCTCAAGTTCGCGCACATTCCCGGGGAACTGGCACTTGCAGATCACGTCAAACGCGTCCGGGGCAAATCGCACCTTGGTCCCGTTGGTTTTGTTGAATTGATCCAGGAAAACCTGCGCGAGGGGACGGATATCGCCCGCCCGATCACGTAAAGGGGGAAGGACAATGGGAACAACACAGATGCGGAAATATAGATCGGCGCGAAACTCGCCTTGCGCTACTGCATCCTCCAGATCACGGTTGGTTGCAGCGACAATACGCACATTGGCCTTTATCGTCTTTGTCCCACCCACACGCTCAAATTCACCCTCTTGCAGGATGCGTAACAGCTTTGTCTGAAAGCTCGGGCTGATGTCGCCGATTTCGTCGAGAAACAGCGTACCGCCATCGGCCAATTCGAACCGCCCCTTCTTGAGAGCTGTTGCCCCGGTAAAGGCTCCCTTTTCATGGCCGAACAGCTCCGATTCAAGCAGGGTTTCGGACAATGCAGCGCAATTCACGCGGACGAAGGGGCCATTGGAGCGGTTGGATTGGCTGTGCACGGCACGTGCAAAAAGCTCCTTGCCCGTTCCGCTTTCGCCCCGTAGCAGGACGGGTGTCTGTTTGGTGGCTACCCGTTTCACCTGTTCAATCACGTCAAGTATTGCTGGACTATCTCCAATGATGCCGTCTAGCGAAATCGGTGTATTCACCGGTTTCAACTGTCCGCGAAAGGTTTGTAACAAGCGGCGTGTGTCTTCCTGCGCCCGGGCCCGGTCGCGTGCAATGCGCCGGCGGAAGCGCAGCGCCTGCTCCAGAAGTGAGGCAACCATCGTCAAGACGCGAACATCTACCTCGGGTAAGGCGCTGATGTTGGTGTTGTGGCAACGATACGCCGCCAATACGCCAATCACAAAGTGCGTTTGGTCAGGGTCACGCAGCGGCACGGCCACGACGGTCTGTGGTTCCCCCCGCAAACGCTCCGGCACCGCTTCCTCGCCATACTCGTCGGCAAGATCAAAGGCGATCAACGGTACACCGGACCGAAAGACAACCTTTGCAATCCTGTCTGACATAATGTCGTTCACGTCTTCGGTGTCGTGAACGGCAAAGGCGGTCGCAGCGATCCTGTAAGGGTTCGTAACTCCAGAAGCAGCAGTGCCGTCTGGCTCGCTGAGCAATGCCAAAACGCCGTGCCGCAGATCCAGAAAAGACGATAGCACATTGAGAATGTTCGGAACGACTTCGATTGGGTCCGCAGCCGTAGAAAACGATTTTGCAACCTCATAAACCGCGTCGAGGGCAAGCCGGTCAATCGCCATTTTATTCACTACGGCGCCTGTTCCGGCAATGGATGGACCAGAAGCGTGGGTTCTTTCTTCGGACATTATCATACTCACTGTCTCCTATGAGGTGCCGTAGCGGAGTTCTCCCTTTCGTTATTCATGAACTGCCATCGGAGAATGGCAGACCAGCCTCCTCAGCAGCAGTTTATCATTGCCTGTGTAAATGCATGATAATTCGAGATGTTCGGATCATTTTGACGCAGGCATTCGCGCGAAATTGCACAAGATGGTGACGACTCGGGATAGAATGACAGACAAGTGCCGCATTGTTCAGCAGCGGCGCCTGCTTCTACGGCACATGTGTAACGGGCTCAGAATCACGCGTCGATAGCTGCTTTTCGCCTGTCGTAAGACGAACCGACGCCGAGGAGCATGCGATACTTCGCGACCGTGCGTCTTGCGATCCTCAACCCATCTGCCTTGGCAAGGTCCACGATTGCTCCGTCGCTTAAGGGATCAGTGGCGTCTTCTTGGGCCAACGCGCGCTGCACAAAGTCCATCGCTTTGTCGCGGGATACGCCTTGTCCCTCCACATTGGGGCCTACTGCCCGCGCGAAAAAGGCGCGCAAGGGCAGGGCGTGGGTTGGTGTCTGGATCATCCGACCAGCCAACGCACGGCTGATGGTAGATGCATGAAGACCCAGTTCCTCCGCTACGTCTTCAAGTGTGAGAGGCGCCAATTGCGCCGGTCCGGCATCCAGAAAAGCGGTCTGCCGCGCCACCAGCACAGAGGCGGCACGCAAAAGTGTATCGCCCCGCCTGTTCAAGGCCACCGCCAGCGCGCGCGCCTCAGCCAAAGCGCGGCGACGGGCGCGGCGCGCTTCTTTGTCAACCTGGCCGTCTTGCAAGCGATCCTCGCGCACTATGATGGTCGGCGACGTTGCGCGGTTCAATTCAACCTCCCATCCATCATCGCCGCGCCGCGCAATCAAGTCAGGTGGAAAAACGGGCGCTGGCACATGATCAAAGGCAAGCCCCGGCTTCGGATCAAGGCCGCGCACAAGCGCAAGCAGGTCGGGTAAATCAGCCAGCTCACAATCACACAAATCCGCCAAGTCACCCAAACGCTTTTCGGCGACCAGATGAATGTTCTCGATTAGCGTTTTCAGATCCCAGGTTAGGATATCCGCTTCCTTTGCCTGAAGCAGCAGGCATTCTTTGAGAGAGCGCGCAAACAGCCCAGCCGGTTCAAACGACTGCAACACATCCAGAACACGTTCGGCAAGTACAATCGGAACCGAAGCCGACAGGGCAATGGTTTCGACCGACTGTCCCAACCAGCCGGTCGGCTCCAAGGCTTCGGCAAATCGCAAGGCGATCATGCGCTCTTTAGGTACTGTGAAGTGCAATTCGATCTGGCCGATAATGTGCGACATCAGGCTGGGCCTATCAGACGAAAGCAGTGCAACAGCATCAAAATCTTCGCTGCTACGGGCGGCAATAGCCGGCGCAGGCGCGTAGGAAACATAAGGATTGGATTGCGCCTTTTCCGACAAATACTCCGCCAGATCCTCGGACGACATGCCCAGGATCGCTAGTGAGTTCAGCATCTGCCCACTCATTTGCTGAGTTTGCACTTGCGTTTGTGCGAATGTTTGCGCCATCTCCATGGGTTAATCCTAACTCTTTCCGACCTGGGCGGAATGCGCGCCATTGCCGCGACGCTGATCCGTCGCCGCATGGGCCCACATGCGCACTACCCTTCCGCTGCGTCGGCCGAAACCGCGTTCAGTTGACCGTAGTTTTCCGCACCGATCGTTTCATAAAGCTGCAGCTGTGTTTCAAGAAAGTCGATATGCCCTTCTTCATCGCTCAGCAGTTTTTCGAAAAGGTCCATGGTGACGTAATCACCGGCATCGCGACAGACCTCGCGAGCCTCTTTGTAAAGTGCACGGGCCGAGTACTCAGCCTCGAGATCGCATTCGAGCGTTTCTTTGATGTTTTCGCCAATGCGCAGCGGGTCGAGCACCTGAAGGTTCGGATGCCCCTCCAAAAATATGATCCGCTCGATGAGCTTGTCCGCGTGTTCCATCTCTTCGATGCTCTCTTCGCGGCTTTTCTTAGCCAGCTTTGCAAAGCCCCAATCCTCCTGCAATCTATAGTGCAGCCAGTATTGGTTCACGGCGGTCAGCTCGTGGCGCAGCGAACTATTGAGATAATCAATGACCTTTTCGTCACCCTTCATGGATCAATCCTTTCCCGATTGAGGTGTCAGTGTGCGGTTGTTGGGCAGCGCCTGTTGCAGACGTTGAATTTCCATGGTGATGGCTTCGTTCACCAGTTTTGCGCATCGTCCGCACTGCATCTTGCGGCCGGTCATCGCAAATAGCCGACCAGGTGTGACAAGACGATAGGGGTCCTCTTGATAGCGGATGTCCAGCATATCCCGAAGCTGAGAGGAGGTCAGACGAGTGCATGAGCATAAGATCAAACAGACCTCCGAACCAAAGAAAGCATGGGGCGTGCACTGCTGTCTATCAGGGGCCGAACGCGAGTCGGCGTGGCAAGATCAGCATGTCCGTTCATCAGTGAGATCACGTTGCCGCACAGACGTCGCACCTCTTCCGGCGCATGGCTGATAAAGAGCATGGGGATCTGCGTGCGTTCTTGCACCGACGCGATCAGATCGAGGGTGCGCGCCTTTAACTCTGGGTCAAGCGCGCTGACCGGTTCGTCCAGAAGCAGCATTTGCGGCTCCGCCATCAAAGCGCGTGCAATTGCTGCGCGCTGGCGCTCGCCACCGGACAGATGGGCGGGGCGGGCTTTCATGACATGCGTAAGCTCAAGCGCATGCACCACTTCGTGCCAAAATGCCGTGCCCTTCTGCTTGGTGCCAAAGGCAAGGTTCTGCGCGACGCTCATATGCGGGAAAAGAAGCCCCTCTTGGAAAACCAGGCCAATGCCGCGTTGCTTCGGCGGTAGATTGATATCCAGATTGCTATCGAAGAGTACCTTGTCCCTTAAAACGATCCGACCCGACAGAGGTTTCAAATGACCGGCCAAACAGGAAAACAAGGTTGATTTGCCCGATCCCGAGCGACCGATCAGACCTGTGATCCCCGTGGTCGGAAGCGTCAGGGAAACATCCATACGGAAAGTGCCGCGCTGGTGGAGCAGATCGATCTCCATCACGCCACCTTTGTCTCATGTGGGACGAGATGGCGCGACATCGCTTCAGAGATCAAAAGCGCACCACCCGCCAGGGTAAGCGACAGCAAACACAAACGCATGGCGGCCATATCGCCATCCGGGCTCTGACTGACCGTATAGAGCGCGAGCGGCAACGTCTGTGTGCGACCTGGCATGTTGCCTGCGAGCGTAATTGTCGCGCCAAACTCACCAACCGCCCGGGCAAAGGCGAGCGTCGTTCCTGTCAGAATGCCAGGTGCCATCATTGGCAAGGTCAGGACGATAAAGATCCGCGCTTCGGAGGCACCGAGGCTGCGCGCCGCACAAGCATATCGCGGATCAATGGCTTCGGCAGATTGACGGATGGAGCGTACCAATAGCGGAAAACCGACGACCGCGCAGGCGATCACAACCGCCTCGGTGCTGAAAGCAATCCGAATGCCAAACCATTCCAGCAGCAACGCGCCGATCGGACCATTACGTCCGAGGAGCAAGAGCAACAAATACCCCAACACGACTGGCGGCAGCACCAAAGGCAGGTGCACTACCGCATTTAGTAACGCATGCCCGGGAAATCGCTTTGTTCCTAAAAGCCAGCCCAGACCGATAGCAAATGGCAGTGACCAAAGCACCGCCCAGGCAGATGCGCGCAATGACAGCGTCAGCGCTGAATACTCCATTTCGGTCAGGCCCAGCATCAGTTGCCTTGCCCTATGAGAAAGCCATTGGCCGCCAAAACTGTGCGGCCTGCATCACTGTCGAGATAGGACAAGAGCGCGTTTGCAGCACTTGCATCGCTTCCCTGCCCAATGGGGGCGATCAGATAGCGTATCTCTGGATGGCTCTCCTGGGGGATTGACCATAGGACCTGAACCGGTTGCCCGATTGCATCGCTTGCATAGACAAGCCCTATTGCTGCGTCGCCGGTGGAAACTGCCGCTACGGTTGCCAACGTATTATGCATCGGAACCAGGTGGCCTTGAACCGAACCCCACAGTCCCAAGTTCTCGAGCGCCTCCTTTCCATACGCGCCCACCGGTGCGACGGCAGGATCCGCCATGGCAAAGACTTCACCTGACAGGCGCGCCTCAAGAGTGACATCCGTCCACTTCGGCGCGTCGGTGGGGGCGATTAGGACAAGGCTGTTCGACATCAGCAGGCGAACGGCGTCTTCGGCAATCACGCCGTTCTCTACAAGATGAGACATCCATTTAGGATTTGCGGAAACAAAGATATCTGCGGGCGCCCCCTGTTCGATCTGCCGGGCCAACACGCCGGATGCGGCAAAACTGCTCACAGCTTCGATGCCACTATCGTCAATTGCAGCAGTAATGGCCCGATTGGTAGACGCCGCGGCCATCACCACAGTCTCTGCAGCAGTAAGACTGGCAAGACAGGCCAGTATGGAGGCCAGCGCCACCCATTTCATTGAACGGACACTTTCAGCGCATCAATGCCGACAAAGCGGTTCTTGCGTTTTTCCTCCTCGTCTCGGAAAACTTTAAACACCTTTTCTCTAATCGGTGTGCTTTCCACAAAGTCTGCATAAGCCTGCTTGAGCAGTTGGCGACATTCCAAAAAGACCTCGTCTTCTGCCAACCCACTGAAACTGGCTTTGCGCAGATAGGCACCAAAGCGTTTCATAATGTGCAGCCGCGATATGTTCACGACATCAGCATCATGTGGCAACAACAGGTAGGTAAAGATGTCTTCGGCAGAAGACAGCTTGTTGATATGATCGAGAACGCCGGTTTCTTCGAAGTCTTTTGGCATGTGTCATACTCCTTCACGAGGTCAATTGGTGAGTTCTGGACTGCGTTCAGAGACAGGTTTGGAACAGGGCTCTGAAGGGACGTTGGAGGTTTTGCCGGGCCCGCGCGCATCTAAGCGCGCTTCGAGAAAGGCGATCCGATCGGCCAGGCGCAGCAGGGTGCGTCCCACAGGGTCAGGCATCAGGTGATGGTTCAGATTCACGCGATAGGGGTCAGAACTGCGTGGGGTGGCGCTCTGCACGATGCGAGCGGGAATTCCGACCACCGTGGCTTCGGGTGGCACCTCTTCGACGACGACCGAGTTTGCGCCGACGCGCGCATCCGCGCCCACACAGATTGGCCCCAAAATCTTCGCACCAGCACCAACCATCACGCGATCTTCAAGGGTCGGATGTCGTTTGCCGCCGTTCCAGGACACGCCGCCCAGAGTCACACCATGATAGAGTGTCACGTCACAACCGATTTCGGCTGTCTCGCCAATCACGACGCCTGCGCCGTGGTCGATGAAAAAGCCAGGACCAATTTTGGCCCCTGGATGTATGTCGATCCCGGTGACCATCCGGGCCAGGTAAGACAGCAACCGTGCCGAACTGCGCCATCTGTTGCGCCAGAGTATATGGGCGATCCGATGGGCGAAAGTTGCGTGCAGCCCTGGATAGGTCAGCAAAGTTTCAATCGCCCCTCGCGCCGCAGGATCCCGCGCGCGAATGGCGTTGAAATCGCTGCGAATAAGGGACAGGAAGCGCGCCATTGCCTAGCCTTCCTGCAAGGCCAGTCGGGTGACCATCGCGACAAGATCGGAGGCCGTGACCGGGCGTTTGGTGTTGATCGCATGGGCGCGCAACTTTGGTTTCAGCGCCGCCAATATCTGGTCATCCGAAGGCAAACCGGCACTATTCAATGCGGCGCGCAGCCCTGCCGTTCCTGAATGCTTGCCTAAAACGAACTGACGCGTGCGCCCGAACCGTTCCGGCGCGCAGCGCGGATCCTCATATGTGCTGGCGTTCTTGAGGATCGCGTCCACATGGATGCCCGCCTCATGGGCGAAAACCATCTTGCCCGTGATCGGCTTGTCTTCGGGCAGGTTACGCCCGGACGCATCTGCAACGATTTGGGAAAGATGTGATAATGCGGTCAGATCAATACCTGTATTCAGCCCCCCTGACTCCATGGCCGCAGCGACCTCCTCAAGGGCGGCATTGCCTGCACGCTCACCCAGCCCATTCACTGTGACCGACAGGTGTGTCGCGCCACCGATGGCAGCCATAATGGTATTGGCAGTGGCCAATCCGAAATCGTTATGTGCGTGGATTTCCAAAGGCAGCGAAATGCGCGCAGTCAGTTCCTGAGCCAGTCGATACGCGCTCATCGGGTCAAGAATGCCCAGCGTATCGGCGATGCGGTAGCGTATGGCGCCAGCCCGAGCGGCCGTTTCGGCCAACGCGACCAGAAAGCTCGTATCGGTGCGGCTTGCATCTTCGGCCCCGATTGAGACGTCAAAACCGCGTGCCGTGGCCAGTTCCACCAGCCGTTGCGTTTCAGACAAGGCCCAGGCGCGATCCGCGCGTAGTTTGCCACGCAGTTGCGCCTCAGATGTGGGAACTGCAAAATGAATGCGCCGCGTGCCGCAATGCGCCGCCATCTCCAGGTCGTAGTCGCGCAAGCGGCACCAGACGACCGGCGCCGCGTGTGTGACTTGTTTTACGATGGCCTGTATTTCGGCGACATCATCGTCGCCCATCGCGGCAATGCCCGCTTCGATCTCGGCTACCCCTACTTGATCCAGCGCTTTGGCAATCGCGATTTTCTCGTCGAGAGAGAAGGCAACGCCGGCCGTCTGCTCACCATCCCGCAAAGTTGTATCACACAAAAGAACGCGACGGTTGGGCAGATTGGCGTTGAGGTCAGAGACAGGCGTCATCGGGCATACTCAAGCATATTCCGGGTGGAAGCCGTCAGGCTGCGCGCCGTCCTCGCTCCAGAACGGAGACATGTCGCGCAGGCCCGAAATGATTGCCGGCATGACCTCAAGTACACGGTCAACATCCGCGTCAGTGGTGTCCCGCGACAGTGAGAAGCGGATCGCCCCGTGGGCCGCGGTGAACGGAATGTCCATCGCGCGCAACACATGGCTGGGTTCCAGCGAGCCGGAGGTGCACGCCGAACCGGAAGATGCTGCGATGCCGGCCTGGTTAAGCTTGAGCAAGATCGCTTCGCCTTCGATATACTCGAAGGCCACCGTGGCTGTGTTTGGCAGACGGTCATAGGGATCGCCTGTCACAAAGCAGTGCCCAATCTGCTGGACCAGACCTTGTTCCAGCCGGTCACGCAAGGCTTTCATGCGGGTGGTATCTTCATCCAGCGTTGACAGGGCTATCTCTGCCGCACGACCCAATCCGACAATTGCGGGTGCGTTCTCCGTGCCGGCTCTGCGCCCGCGTTCCTGATGCCCACCCCGCAAAAGCGGACGGAACCGCGTGCCTTTCCGCATATAGAGCGCGCCGAGACCTTTGGGGCCGTGAAACTTGTGTGAGGACAGCGACAGCATATCGATGTCTGTGGTCTTTAGATCAATTGGCAGCTTGCCCACTGCCTGTACCGCGTCCGTGTGAAAGAGCGCGCCGACCTCATGGGCCATCTCGGCCAGCCCTTCGACCGGAAAGACCGTGCCGGTCTCATTATTGGCCCACATGAAGCTGACAATGGCCACCCTTTCGGACAGTGCGGCGCGGTAGGCCTCGATGTCGAGCCGCCCCTGTTTGTCAACTGGGATCCGGTGGACGATGATGTTTTCGTGCTTTTCCAGCCAGTCGCACAACGTCAGGATCGCTGGGTGTTCAACAGTCGACGTGATGACTTCATTGCGCCCGGGCATGACCTGCAGGGCCGACCGAATGGCGGTGTTGTTGGACTCCGTGCCGCCGGATGTGAAGATGATCTCGTGATCATATTCCGCGCCGATGAGCGCTTGCAGCGATTTGCGGGCACGCCGCAGCGCTCCACCCACTTCGGACCCATAGGCATGGATGGAGGACGCATTGCCGAATTGCTCGGAGAAATAGGGCAGCATGGCCTCGACCACTTCGGGAAAGACTCGGGTCGTCGCATTGTTGTCAAGATAGACGGGGTTGGTCATTGGCTTGCCTCCTTACACCGTGGCGACGGGCATGACCCGCACCGTGCGCCCGAGCGCTTCGGAAATCTTTTGTTGGATGCCGCCAAGCGTCTGGCTAGCGAGTTGGCAGCCCGAGCAGGCGCCCGTCAGGTTGACGAGCACCATCGACCCTTCCATATCCACAAGCTCCACATCACCGCCATCACGCCGGAAAACAGGGCGGAGCTCTTCAATGATCTTGGCCGCAAGGATCGCTTCCTTGGCTGCGGTCATCCCATTTGCCACAGGTTCCGGTGCGGGGGTGGGGTCGGGCACAGGGGCCGCTGCAGGCATGGCGATCTGCACCGGTGCGGATGGTTGCGGCGGTAGTTTCGGGGCAGGTGGCTGATCGGGGATCACGAATCCGGTCGGCTTTTTCTTTGCTGGCGCGGGAGCCGCCCCGAAAACATAGGCATCGGCCTCAGGCATTAGCCCTTCAGCAACCATGGCCGCATTGGTATCAGCCAGCAGCTCTTCCAACGGTTCGCGGCAGGACGAACATCCGCCACCTGCCTTGGTGTAGAAGGTCAGCATCTCAAGCGTGTTGAGCTTGTTGGTGCGGATCGCGCGCTCGATCATGCCGGCATCAATGCCAAAGCACTTACAGATCAGCGCGCCTTCTTCGTGATCATCGTCTTCCAATTCTTCGCCGGTATAAGCGGCGACGGCCGCATGCAGCGCCTCTTGGCCCATGACGGAACAATGCATCTTTTCCGGAGGCAGCCCGTCGAGGAAATCGGCAATATCCTGGTTGGTGAGCTTTCGCGCATCCGCGATCGTCTTGCCGATGATCAACTCTGTTAGCGCCGAGGATGACGCGATGGCGGATCCACAGCCAAACGTTTGGAACTTTGCATCCTCGATAATGTCGTTGTCCGGATTCACCTTCAGCATCAGCTTCAACGCATCACCGCAAGACAGGCTCCCCACTTCCCCCACCGCGTTGGCGTCGGTAAGCGCACCTGCGTTCTTGGGGTTGAAGAAATGTTCTTTGACCTTTTCGCTATAGTCCCACATCGGCTGGTGCTCCCTTAGCAGAAGGATTTGCCACAGCCGCAAGAGCTGGAGGCGTTGGGGTTGTTAAAGACGAAACCGGATCCTTCGAGCCCGGAAACAAAATCAATCGTTGTCCCGGCGAGGATTGACTGGCTTTCGGGGTCTACCAGTACGGTGACCTCGCCCGCTTCAATGACCGCATCGTCAGTTTGCTGTTCCAGTTCGAGCGCCATGCCGTATTTCATGCCAGCGCAGCCACCGCCTTGAACCATCAGGCGCAAGCCCGCGACCGGTTGGCCGGCCCCATCAATGGCGGCTTTGATTGCGCTGCGGGCGGGTTCGGTAATCTCGATCATGTGCATGCTCCTGAGTTGACGGCGTTGCCGAAGGTTGGCCTTTGCGTTGCTTTAGCAAGAAGCGTGCCAAGTATTTTAGTTTCGCAACTTCAAATACTTATCGTGATCGACGGACAAGACAGACAAACATTGGCACAAATCCGACAACGCTCTTGTCAGTCATCATCACAATCGTCGTCTTGCGGCTGCAGCACCTTGTCGAGGAGCCACGCGCCGCCAAAACGATCTGTCGGATCAAGTGCTGCAGCTTGCTCAAGCAGTTTTGCCGCGTCTTGCACCACCCCCATGCGCGCCAAACAATAGCCCCAACCGATCAAGGCCTGCAGATAAAGGCCGGGCGCAAATCGATGCGCCGTAAAATCCGCATCCTCGCAGCTAACGTCGCGCCAATCCGTTGCAATGTTCAATTGCCGGGCAGCATGGGAAAGGATGGCCTGCGCATGTCTGCATGCAGCGCTGTAATCATGGGTGTAGAAGGCAAAACGATAAGCCGCCAGGAGGACATCAATATCGTTTGGGGCGGCGGCAAGTGCTTGGGCAATCGCCTCTGCGCTTTGCTCGGTTTCGGTGATGGCTGCGGTCGCCCCGTCCAGCAGCGCCAAAGCGTCAGTCTGGCGCAAAACACTCAGCCTTTTCATCGCAATCGTCACAGGTCGGCGACAGGCACAATGAAAAAGCGGCATCCGAACAGATTTGGCGATAAAAATACTTTTTCCAGCGCATATTGGCACTGTTGGCGGCAAATAAGCCCGGCAAATGCCGTGCAATCATCGCGGATAGGGCCGCACGGCTGGGCAGTCCGAGATCTTCCCATAAATGGCGCGTCTCCATTGATCGCCGGGCGAGAATGCGTGCCAGCCATGACGCTTCCTGTGTGCGGTTCCCGGCTCGCATGAGAATGAGCTTCATTATGGCGTCTTGGTCCGGCGTCACCTTGGGTGCGCCATTTTGGAGGTCTGGCAATTGCACCCTCGGCAGCCAGCGGTCACTTAGCGCGGCGATCTCAGTTCCTGGGAGCCCTAACCGAGAGGTCAATGGCCCGAGACCTGCGTTCCGCTCGGCCATAGCATGATCAACAATGCAGCAAAAATCGGAGGTCGTGCACATGTCTGGGCGCAAAGGCCCGGCCGTCGGTGCCCAGGCCTCAATCTGCAACTGCATGAGTCTGGCAGTCAGACGGACAGACCCGTGCACAGGCACCGCACCCGATGCATTTATCAGGTGCAATCATGTTCATGACGGATTTGACAATCTCATCCTCGACATCATCAAACTCATCGGTACCGGGACGCACCAGATCGCCGTCCTCGGTCAACCCGTAAAGGGTCATCACATCGCGCCCGCAGACCTTGAAACACCGCCCGCAGCCGATGCACTTTTCGGGATCGATGGCCATGAGAAATTCAGGCACATATTCCGCTCCACCGCGCGTGTAAGCTACCCTGGGCATCGCATCAGACCTCAGCCGCCGCCTTCTTGGCGGCTTTAAGCTCTTTGCGCGCAGCGGTTAGGTCTTTGTATACGTTATATGTCGCTTCCGCTGTCTCAGGGATTTTCTCGAAATCGATGGGCAGTTCTTCGGCCAAATCATGCAGATTCATCTTGGCGTCGGTGGCGCGCATCGAAAGTTTTTTGACCTTCTTTTCCAGCTCTTCTAGCGTCATGTTCTTTCCTTTCCTGACTAGATCAGCCGCGTGCGGCATCCGGGTGGGCATCAATCGTCTGCGCGGCGCTTTCGACAAGACTTTCACCCCCTTCGGCCAGCTTGGCCCAGGTCTCAAAGCCAAAACGATGAATGTCGCGCAAATGTTTGGAGACAACGACCAGCTTGCCCGCGATCAGTACGATGCGGCCAAAACCCTCATGGCTCATCTTTTGCATTTGGCTCGCCATGCAGCCCGTGCGCTTTTCAATCATCAGACCCACAGCGTCGTAGAATTTTTCAACGCGCCACATCACATCCGGGTCAGGGTCACCAATGATCGGGATCTCCCGGCGCTCGTCCTTGGTGACAATGAACTCGGCCATGATGTCGGCGTCGGATTTTCCGTCCCACTGGCCATAGCTATCCTCGGCGCGGATCACTGCGGACAACTGTTTTAGAAAGTCGCTGTCAACCATGTCGCCGCCACGCGCGGCCTCCAGAGTTTCAGTTGTCATTATGCGGTCTCCTCAATTTCGTAATTGTCCGTGAAGTCGGGTTTTTCGTAGGTTCCAAGGATCTTGCGAAGGAACGGTGGGGGCGTGCCTTTCAGCATTTCCTGCGTCTGCATGAGGATCGCCTCAATCGGCTCAGCCTCTTTTCGCTTGATCGGATGCACACCGGCACGCACGAGCTTGGCTGCGGATGGCCCGCCCACGGCCAACGCAAACAAGAGCGCACAATCCGACAGGGCCTCGACCTTGGGCGTGATCTTGTCGTCCTGACTGTCGTGTTGACCGCTTTGCTTGGTCACATTGTCAAACTCATGGGCCGCAATGAACCGCACACCAGTAGTCCAGACATCGTAGATCGCGAATTTCTTGGCTGACCCGAAATGCGCATCGAGGTTTTCCATGTCATTGGTCGCAATCGCGATGCGCAGCGGTTTTCCGTTGGGGGACGGACGGTTGTCTTCAATGACGCGTAGCGTACGGGACATGTTCAAACTCCTCTGAGATGGGGGCCGCGCCGAAATCTTCTGGCCGGGCACGGTGATGTTGCGACTGCACGGTATTGGCGACCTCGTAATAGAATGCGCGGCTGCCGCGATATCCGACGCGGCGAATATCCTGTGCACCAATCCGATCGAAAATGGGAAAGCCTGCCCGCAAAAGCGGTTTGTTCAGCGCGTTGGCCACATGTCGCCCATGGGAATGGGTGATCAGAAGGTCTGCGGCGCCCGCGCGCGCGCCGCGCTCCAGATCGCCCAGATCACCCAGAACGACATCGTCGCACGGCATCTGGTCGAAGATGGGGCTATGCTGCGAAGTGGTGACGGCGCTTACGATATCGGCGCCTAGCGAAGCAAGGGCATGGGACAGCGCAAACATCAGATCGGGATCTGCCCCAATAGCGACCTTGAGACCCCCAATATGAAAATGTGCATCCAAAGCGGCGTCCATCAGCCGCGCACGATCTCGTTTCAGCGCCTCGGGCGGATCCTGGATTCCCGACAAGTCCATAAGTGTGCGTACGAAAGCATCTGTGGGTTTGAGCCCCGTAAGCGTCGGGAAAACGCGATAAGGGACCAGCGCGCGATCTTCGATCAGCTTGGCAGCGGCTTCCATCTGGCTGCCAATCGCCAGTGTAAAGGCGCTGCGCCCAACCTTGCCGATATCGTCCAACCTCGTACCGCCAAGTGATGTACCTGACCAATCATCGCTGACATGCCCATCAAGAGAGGTCGAGATATCCGGCAGCACCACGGGCCGAAGGCCAAAGCACTGTGCCAAGCGCACCAACTCCTCAATGTCAGCCGGGGTGAGATGACTGCCAGGCAGCAGGTTGACCTGGCGCAGGTCAATATCGCGTTCATACTGCTCCGGCAGCATCGCATCAATGATTGCCTCTACAGCCCGCGCCCAGCCATCCTGCAAGGCCCCGTCGAAATCCGGTGTTGATGCATAGACAACGCGCGTATCCGCAAAGTCAGTGCGGCGGGCAATGATCTCATTTAACTCGCCCTGCACATCCTCGCCGCGGGTTTCTGTGAGCGCCGTCGAAGCGATGCCGATAAATTTGGGCGACGCTTTTTTGCGTAGGTTTTCAATCGCTTCCTCGATCTGTTCGGCGCCACCAAGGATGGTGGACACTTCATTCATCGCTGTGGTTTGAAGCGGGACGGCTTCCTTAAAATGCCGCACCAGATGGACCATCGCGAAGGCGGTGCAGCCTTGTGACCCGTGAAACAAGGGCACCGCGCGCTCTATACCCAAATAAGCCAGAGCGGCGCCCAACGGGGCAGAGCTTTTCAAGGGCATTGTGGAAAGTGCGCGTTTGGGATGGATCAGCTTGGCCATATTAGCAATCCTCAAAATCAGTGGATGAAGATTGCAGCCCCAACACATCTGAGGCGCCGGCCGACAGGCTGGCTTGCGGCGGCATCGGCGCTGGCAGTGTGATGGGCGCCACGCGACCTGCGGGTGTACCCGTGATAGGACAAACCCCCGAGATCGGCGGCATCGCATTTGGCCCCGTAATCGGCGCGTCCCAGGGGGGCGGGTCGCGCAGTTCTGCCCACATCGGATTGTTGACCGCCCGGTCGATGGCACGGACCAGATCGACCATACCCATATATCCTGCGTAGGGTTCGTGCTTTTCCTGGTTCACGTCGACCCAGGGCATTTTTGCCTTGAGTGCGACAAACTGGCTGCGTCCACCCGACATCAGCAGATCTGCGCCCGCATCCTTGAGCAGCCTGTACATGTCTTTGGGCGCCATATTGTCGAACATGTGCTTGTCATCGCCCATGACTTCGACCACGCGGTCCTTGTCTTCGTCGGTGGCCTTGCGCACCGAGGTCCCGATGACTTCCATCCCGAGTTCTTGCAAAGCGGCCACCACCGACCAGCTCTTATGGCCGCCGGTGTAGAGAAGCACGCGACGCCCTGCGACACGCGGGCGGAAGGTCTCAAGCTCGGCCCATATCTTGGCCTCTTCTTTCGCGATCAGCGCCTCGCATCTGTCGAGCAATTCGGCATCGGCCCCGCGTTCCACCAGAATGCGGCACATGGTGCGCAATGCTTCGGACGTATCGGAAATGCCGTAGAAGGAGCCCTCAAAGAAAGGCACACCCCAACGTTCTTCAAGCTTGCGCGCCACATTGATGAGCGCCTTCGAGCAGACCATCATCGTGACCTGCGCCCGGTGCATCATCGCCACTTGGGCATAACGTGCATCTGCTGCAAGCGATCCCAGAATACGAATGCCCAGCCGGTCGAGCAGCGGTTTGACCTGCCATAGCTCGCCGGACAGGTTGTAATCGCCGACGATGTTGATGTCATAAGGCGTTGGCTCCGCCGGCTCCATCGTGCCGATCACATGGTCCAGCATGGCCTCGCCAGCAAGCTTGTTGCCCAAGTTTTTCGAGCCCACATAACCCGGAACGTCAACGGGGATGCAGGGTGTGCCAAATTTGTCGGTCGCAGCTTTGCAGACCGCGCCAATGTCGTCGCCGATCAGCGCCGGCACACAGGTCGAATAGACAAAGACCGCCGGTGGATCATGCGCGTCGATCGTTTCTTTGATCGCTTTGAAGAGCTTCTTCTCGCCAAAGCCCATGACAATGTCCAGCTCGGTCATGTCCGTGGTCAGGCCGATGCGATAAAGCTCCGACCCCGAAGATGCTGCCCCGCGGTTGTCCCAGCCATTGCCTTCACAAGCCAGTGGCGCATGGACCAGATGCGCCACATCCACAATGGGCTGCAACGCGATCTTGGCACCGTCAAATGCACACCCGCCAGCCGCCGCCCCAGGGGTGAGTGGCTTTGCGCAGCCCTTTTTGCGCTGTTGTTCGGATTTCGAAATATTGGTCCCGCAGGCGGGTTCGTTGAAGACGTCCTGAATTTTGTCTTTGACTGTGTCGGGCATGCGGCTTCCCCAGCTATCTGCAGAAACGCAGCAATGTACGTGCCAAGTCTTCGGGCCAGATTACGCGGCAGGCTTGTCGCAGAACTGGCACAGGAATGTCGGACACATGACAATTGATGGTTCCGGCGCAAAAAAAGGGGCACAGCCCCCGGGGAAAATAACAAATCCATTTCACCACTCATCGAAATTCATAAGTGGCCCCGGCGCACAAACGAAAGCGCGCCGGGGAGAGTAGATCAACGGGTCAGGTCGTAGCTGTAATCCGTCTCGCCCGGGATGATTGTATCATCGTCAAGCTTGTCAAAGACGGTATCCAACAATTTGACAAGTGTGTTCAGCGCACCTTGGTAGCCCCAGGTTGGGAAGCGGTGGTGGTGATGCCGGTCGAAGATCGGGAACATCAGGCGAATGAGCGGTGTCCCAGTATCGCGCTCCAGATACTTGCCGTAGCTGTTGCCGATCAGCATATCCACCGGCTCGGTGTTCAGCAGCGAACGCATGTGCCACAGGTCCTTCTTGGGCCAGACTTGCGCCTTGGCACCGAAGGGCGAAGAGGCCAGAAGCTCTTTCATCTGCGCTTCCCATTCCTTGCCTCCATTGGTGGCCAGGCAATGCAGCGGTTCAGCGCCGAGTTCCATCACGAATTTGGCCATGGCGTAGACGAAGTCCGGGTCACCGTAGATGGCAAAGGTCTTGCCGTGCAGGTGCGCTTGGCTGTCTGCGATGGCGTCCACGAGGCGGCCGCGCTCCAGACGAAGGCTTTCGGGGATTTCTTTGCCCGAAAGCTCGGACATCTTCATCAGGAATTCGTCGGTGGCTTGCACGCCCATCGGGTAGTGCAGGCTGGCGGTGTCCTGACCTTTGGAGGCCGCATATTCCAGCGTTTTCGGGGTGCAGTATTCCTGCATCGAAACGGTGGCTTTTGCGTTCACGGCGTCCTCGAGGTCCTCCAAGGACGTGCCGCCGTCATACATGCGGAACTCACCGTCGGAGGGGGTGTCGTAGACGTCGGAGACGTCCGACAGGAACGTGTATTCGACACCCATCTCATCCAGCATCCGTTTGATTTCACGGTTGTTGGCGACCGCAAAGCCGTCGAAGCCTGGGATGATGTTGATCTTCTCGTTCTGTGTCGGTTCTTCGACCTTGTCCCAGAAGTTCTTGAGAATGCCTTTGGTCATGTTGTCATAACCATCGACATGGGACCCAACAAACGCCGGGGTGTGGGCGAAGGGGACGGGGAAGTCTTCGGGTACGGAGCCTTTTTCCCGCGACTGGATGATGAAGGAGTTCAGGTCATCCCCAATCACTTCGGCCATGCAGGTGGTCGACACCGCGATCATCGCCGGATCGTAAAGCGCCTTGGTGTTCGCCAGACCGTCCACCATGTTCACCAGACCGCCAAACACGGCCGCGTCTTCGGTCATGGACGATGAAACGCATGACGAGGGTTCCTTGAAGTGGCGGCTCAGGTGCGAGCGGTAATAGGCCACACAGCCCTGAGAGCCATGTACGAAGCTCATGGTCTTTTCGTAGCCTGCGGCCGCAAAGACAGCACCCAAGGGCTGACAGGCTTTCGCCGGGTTTACGGTGAGGGCTTCGCGATTGAGGTTCTTTTCGCGATACTCCCAGGATTTCGTCCAGTCTCCGATCTCGGCCACCATGTCATCTGGGTGACCGCATTCGAATTTGACTTTCTTGTTTTCCAGCATTTCCTTGTATTCGGGTTGCTGAAAGAGGGGTGCGTGATCCAGCACCTTGTCCGCCGATTGGGGCATGATCTTTATCCTTCTCTTGGCCGTCCGCATTCCGAGACGCGCCTGGTTGAGGAATTGAGGAGACGGGCGGACAAAAACGCCGCCCGAAGGTTTGCTTATTCTGCGGCGATGGCAGTTGGCGCGGACCAAGGCGCGTCATACATGCCCCAGACAGGGTTGTTGATCGCTAAGTCCATGTCGCGCGCGAAGATCGCGAACCCGTCATAGCCGTGATACGGGCCGGAATAGTCCCAGCTGTGCATCTGACGGAACGGGATGCCCATCTTCTGCACCGGGTACTTTTCTTTGATACCGGAGCCGACGAGGTCAGGCCGCACCTTTTCGATGAACTTCTCCAGCTCGTAGCCGGTGACGTCATCATAAATCAGCGTGCCGTCTTTGACGTAGTGACCGGTCCGCTTGTAATCGTCGGCGTGGCCGAACTCATACCCTGTCCCGGCGATCACCATGCCAAGGTCATCATAGGCGGTGACAACATGGCGAGGGCGCAAACCGCCGACATAAAGCATGACCGACTTGCCTTCGAGACGCGGACGATACTTGGCGATGACGTCATCCACCAGCGGCTGATACTTTGCGATGACCTTTTCGGCGTTCTCCTGAATGGTCTCGTCAAAGTTCTTGGCAATCGCCCGCAGGCTGGCCGCGATCTGTGTCGGACCGAAGAAGTTATACTCCATCCAGCCGATGTCGTATTTCTCTTCCATGTAACGGCAGATGTAGTTCATCGACCGGTAGCAGTGGATCAGGTTCAGCTTGGCCTTGGGTGCGCGTTCGATCTCGGCCAGGGTTGCGTCACCAGACCAGTTGCCGACCACATTCAGACCCATCTCTTCGAGCAGGATGCGCGAGGCCCAGGCGTCTCCACCGATGTTGTAGTCACCAATGACGTTCACATCGTAAGGTCCAGGCTCATAGCCAGCACCAGCGCCTTCGCCCTTTTCGAACACCCAGTCACGCACGGCGTCATTGGCGATGTGGTGACCGAGGGATTGCGACACACCACGGAAACCTTCGCAACGGACAGGCACCATCGTCTTGTCGTATTCCTTGTTCTTGTCGCGTGCCACTGCTTCGATATCATCCCCGATCAGTCCGATAGGGCATTCCGACTGGATCGTGGTGCCGTTATTCAGCGGGAACAATTCCTCGATCTCGTCGATGGTCTTCGCGAGCTTCTTGTCACCGCCGAACACAATGTCCTTTTCCTGGAAATCGGTTGTGAACTGCATGGTCACGAAACTGTCAACGCCGGTCTTCCCGATGTAATAGTTGCGCCGCTGGGACCAGGAATACTGACCGCAGCCGACGGGGCCGTGACTGATGTGGACCATGTCCTTGACCGGCCCCCAGACCACACCTTTTGAGCCCGCATAGGCGCAGCCCCGGATAGTCATGACACCTGGTACGGATTTGATGTTGGATTTCTGGGTATCGCATTTTGAGGCGATGCCTGTTGTCTCATCTGGCGCTTCGTCCGACGGTTTGGATACGGTCAGGTGCTTGGCACGCCGCTTTCTGGCTTTGTCCGGATAGGCGTCGAGGACTTCCTCGATCATTGCCTCATAATCGTCCGGACCTGTGTGATCTTTGGCCATCCTTTTGGCTCCTTCTCACTGATCTGGGTGGGTGGAGGCCGGTGCAAAACCGGCCCCCGGATTTCGGGTTAGCTTGCAGCCATTTCTGCGTCCGATGCGGCGATTGCCGCTTCGCGCTCTTCCTCGGACTGCATGATGCCAAACTCCATCAGCATCTCTTCCAGCTCATCCATGGTCACCGGTGTCGGGATCACACCCTTGCCGGAGTTTTCGTGGATTTTCTGGGCCAGCTGACGGTATTCATCGGCCTGCTTGCTGTCGGGCGCGTATTGCAACACCGTCTGGCGACGCAGTTCGGCGTGTTGCACGATATTGTCGCGCGGCACGAAGTGGATCAGCTTGGAGCCCAGCTTTTCAGCCATGGCTTCGGCCAGTTCCAGTTCCTTGTCGGTCTGGCGTTCGTTGCAGATCAGGCCACCCAGACGCACGCCGCCGGAATTGGCATATTTCAGAATGCCTTTGGAGATGTTGTTGGCCGCATAAAGCGCCATCATCTCGCCGGACATCACGATGTAGATTTCCTGCGCCTTGTTTTCGCGGATTGGCATCGCAAAGCCACCGCAGACAACATCGCCCAGCACGTCGTAGGACACATAGTCCACGTCATCATAGGCGCCGTTTTCTTCCAGGAAGTTGATCGCCGTGATCACACCACGACCCGCGCAACCAACACCCGGCTCAGGACCACCGGATTCCACACATTTGATGTCCTGATAGCCGGTCTTCAGCACGTCTTCGAGTTCAAGATCCTCGACCGAGCCCATTTCGGCGGCCATGTGCAGCACAGTGTCCTGCGCTTTGGAGTTCAGGATCAGACGGGTGGAGTCCGCTTTGGGGTCACAGCCCACAATCAGGATTTTCTGTTGCAATTCCACGAGTGCGGCGAGGGTGTTCTGCGAGGTTGTCGACTTACCGATCCCTCCCTTACCGTAAAACGCGATCTGACGAAGTTCGCTCATGTTCAGGTTCCTTTATAGGTCTACATTCACTCAAGGTGAGACGGTGCAGGACCGCGCTCAAAAGGAATACAGCAGTGAGCGTGCCAAGTTGTTTTACCGATCGCGTGGAAATTTTATTATTGTATTCAAGCACTTGAACATATTGTAAGGATTTGCACGAAAGCCGACAATTTGGCTTTTGTGACGGTGCCGCCCGTCTGGAAAGCCCAAAACAAAGAAAGACGCGGCGCTGGGGATCGCGACCGCGTCTTTCGAGCATTGAAAAGGAATGTCAGGTGATTTTCTGTCAGTGCGCCTGTTTCGACACGGATGCGAGCGCCCGCCCCACATGACCGTCAAGACTGCGAAGTGCCGCGTTGAGAGATGCCATCAAGGAAACGAAAGTCCGTGCCTGACGCCCAGCGTTACGAAACCCAGAGAAGTCTAGGTTGCATTGCTGTCGGCGCATTTGGACAGGCGGCAACTTTCAGTCTCCAAGACGTCCCAAAGGTGCACCACTCTCCGTATCCGCGACCATCTGTCTGTCAAGCGTTGGTCAAGTCGGCGCTCATCGGCATCCCGAAGGTCGAGGCGATACTGTCAAGCCAACCGGTGAGGCGTTCATCGGTCAGCATGGATTCGTTGTCGAGATCCAGCGCAAGGCCAAGGAAATGGTCCCCGTCAACGGCAAGAGAGTCCTCAAATCCATACCCGTCCGTAGGCCAATACCCGGTCAATGTCGCGCCACGCTCATCGAAAAATTCGTGTAGAAAATAGACGGCATTGATGAATTCAAGTGGATAGGTCACCTGATCGCCAAGCCCGTAAATCGCGATTGTCTTGCCATCGAAGCTTTGATCCTCAAGCTTGGGCAGGAACTCCTCCCAGCTTTCGTTTTCGGCATCCGCGCTGAGACCGGGAAGCAGGCCATCGCCCAAGGTTGGTGTTCCCAGGATGAGGTAGTCGTAACTCATGAAGTCATCCACCTCGGTGCGATTGACATTCAGCGGTTTCGACATCAGTTCGTCGCCATATTTGCGCTGAATCTGTTTCGCAATCTTGCGCGTGTTGCCGGTATCCGTTCCGAAGAAAATCCCGATTTTCGCCATTTGCCTTGCTTTCTCTCAAAAGGTTCTGTGATGCGCAGCAGATCCGTCCGAGTTGGGCGGCCCGCCTCATGCCAAGTCGAAAGCAAAGGATGTGCCAAGTGGGGGCGCTCTCACGGTTTTGCGACGCGCCAGATATACCCAAACGAAATTGGCCCCACAGTGAATTGTGGGGCCAAACGAGGCTCAAGGGGCCATCGGCGCAAGCATCTTATTCCGCCGCCACCGCCTGGTTCAGGTACGCAAGCAGGTTTTCCGGGCTTGAGACGCCGTAAGGGTCGTCCGGGCAGTTATCCATAAGCCCCGGTTCTTCAAACCAGGCCTCAATCACCCCATCGTTGACAATTGCAGCGTAGCGCCACGATCGCAGGCCAAAGCCGAGATTATCTTTGCGCACGAGCATGCCGATTTTGCGGCTAAATTCGCCAGCACCGTCCGGGATCACTTTGACTGACTTGATGTCCTGCGCCTTGGCCCATTGGTTCATGACAAAGCTGTCGTTGACGGACAGGCAGTAGATGTCATCGATCCCGTGTGCGGCGAAAGCTTCGGCATTCGCCTCAAAACCAGGCAATTGGTACGTTGAACATGTGGGCGTAAAGGCGCCGGGCAACGAAAACAGAATGGCCCGCTTGCCAGCAAAGTAATCGGCGGTGGTCATGTCGTGCCAGCGATAAGGGTTTGGCCCGTCAATGCTGTCGTCGCGGACCCGTGTCTGGAAAGTGACATTTGGTAAAGGCGTGTTGGATTTCATTTGGGTCTCCTTGGCGTGGTGGACAGATCAGAAAGAGCCGCCGGGCGTGCCGGGGAAGCGCACAATCACGTCCTGGTCGCGCGCGATGAACTGGCAGGCGAGGCGATAGCGCGGTGGAAGATCATTGACCTCAGCATTCTGCAGCTCTTCCGGTGTGATCTTCTGCAGTTCCTTGAGGCGCGCCTTTTCCTTCTCGGTAAGGGACATTCCCATACTCGGCTTCTTTTCCAAGGACTTCACTTCGATCAGGCAGGACCCGCAATTGCCGTCGCGGCATTCAAACGGGATTGGGATTTGGTGTTCGTCGGCAAGACCCAGAATGGTTTTGGTGTTGCCGGCAATCGCGTAAACGGTTTTGTCGCGATGCATTGTCGGGCTTTGAAAGGTGATGTTTGGCACGGCTCTTTCCTTTTTTGGCTTGACTGCGCCGCATTCGGGGCGGCGTTAATTTCCGAGCAAAGATCGTGCCAAAACAATCTGGTTTCACAGTTCAGAGAGCTGAATCGCAGTCGCCTCAGCACAGCCCAAATCGCGCGGTGCGGGTAAGGGATGCACTTCAAGCGCCTGTTGAAATCCTGGATTTTCGAATTGCAGCCGGGCGGCCATACTGGGGCTCGCCAATACGCGCCCGCCATCAGTGATCAACATGGCATGGGAGATACCCATATCCGCAGCAACCTGTGCCCAAGCGTCGGGCCCCGCTACGCTCAGCGCTGTCGCGGCCGCGTCTGCCACCGCCCCGCTGTGATGCAGGACTGACGCCGATACGATTTTTTGCACTGGCGCGCCGGTACGGGGGTCAAGGATATGTGCGAAGCGAACACCGCCTTCTTCGAAGAACCGTTCGTAATTGCCAGATGTATACAGCGCCTCTTCTGGTCGCATCTCGACCGACGCAACAGCCCCCCATTCAAACGGGTCCCGGATCGCCACGCGCCAGGGCCGGTTACCGAAAGTGCCAATAACATTGACATCGCCGCCTGCATTCACCACCGCGTTTTCGATACCATGGGCGCGCAGCGCTGTGACAACCGAATCCAGAGCAGCGCCTTTGCCAAAGGCCCCAAGATCAATTTGCACCGCAGCGTTGGACGTCGTCACAAACGAGCCGGAGATTGTCAGATCCGCCATGCGAGGGTTTTGTCCCCGCAGGACAGCCACTTTGTCAGGTTCGGGTAACGCACCCTGCGGTGTATCAGAGTGAAAGCCCCAAAGAGCGATGAGTTGCCCAATCGCGGGTTCAAACCTGCTGTCGCTGGTGCAGGCCAGATATTGTGCCTGCGCCAAGACTTGCGCCAACTCCGGCGAGACATGTGCGCGCCGCCCGGCACGCAGTTCAGCATTAAGCCGGCTGAGCGCGCCCGGCTCCCAAGCGTGCCAGTCACGGTGCAGATCTTGCATCAGATGCCCGACTTCGGTGAGCGCTGTCTGCGCCTCGCCAGGATCAGCATGGCGGATGGCAATCTCAACCAAGGTCCCAAAAACCAGACGCGTCTCGCGCAACTCCGCGGCGGGTCGCTGCCAAACTAGCGTGGCACATAATAGTGCGATCATCAGCGCCGCGATCGACAAAGGGGCGTCCACACGCCTCATCACTCTGGCGTCTCCGGCGGTAAATCGTTGTCAATGCGCAGTCGGCTGAAAAGCCGACCGCTGCGTTCAGCCCGCCAAAGCGGCCAGAAAGACACCAAGACTGCACCGACACAAAAGATGGTCGCCGCAAAGGTTGGTAGCTTGAAGATCAAACACAGCCAGATTGCGGCCACAAAAGTCACGGCGGGCAGCAGCAGTGCCAAAGTCGCTGCGGTCAGAAAGTCCGACGCGGGCATGCTTACCAGCACTTGCTGACCGGGGCGCAGTGTTTCTGTTGCAGGAAGGCAAAGCGCATTGTCACGCCGGGGTCCCATGTCGACAAGTACGCGCGCCGCACAGCCGGAGCGCGCAGCACAGGCCCCGCAACCTGCGATCGGGTCTACAACAACTTGCGCTTTGGCACCCGCAACCTCGACAATACGCCCCGGTTGCTGCAACAGGCGTGGCCCGTCTGCGGCAAGCTCCGACATCACGCCTCGGCGGGAATGATGCAATCCAATTCCATGCACACATTCAAGCATTGCGGCATATCGTGGTCAGGTTCGCATTCGGTGCACGTTTCCGCATTGATGAAGAACACGCCCTTTTTGGGCACGATGGCCCCGGTTGGGCAGACAGGTTCGCAATCACCGCAGGACGTACACAGATCTGATACAATAAACATGGCCATGACGAGGTTCCTTTCAGGTTTGAAATCTAGATTACGGGCTCAGCCCGGGCGGACGGTGACGTCACCGCCCATGACTTTGCACTGACAAGCCAACCGATCATTGTGGCCAGCCAAATTCTCTTTGAGTACGCGCAATTCCAACGCGGAGGGGGTCGACAGGTTGTCTTGCCCTTCGACGATCCGGGTCAGGCAGGTGCCGCATTCCCCTTCGCGACATCCATAAGTGATGCCAGCCCCGATTTTCTCCGAAATCTCAATGATCCGCGTGCCCTCAGGCACTTTGACCGTCAGCGCCACGTCTTCAAAGGTGAGTTTTCCAATCGGCATGAAGCTTCCTTTCAGTTTTCAGCGGCAAAAAGTTCGGACATATCGATTTCCTTGGGCGGCATGCGACCGACCAGGTGCTGCGCCAGCCTGCGCCCGAAAGCGCGGCAGCTCTCTTCTTCGTCGGCCTGGGGGTACATCCGGATACGCAGCCCGTCTTCGGGGACCCGCATCTTGAGCCCCCGCAGTCGCGCCTCAATCATCGGCACGGCTTCGCCCGACCAACCGTATGATCCGAAGGCCGCGCCAACCTTGCCGGTTGTATCGATGTCCACCAGGTTTGACAGCAGATCCCACACCGTGCGCACAGCATCGCCATTGATGGTCGGCGTGCCAAACACCAGCCCGTCCGCCTCTTCGATCAGATCGACGAAGGGCAACAACTCCCCACCTTGCAGATCAAAGAGAGACACCCGCACATTCTCAATGTCGGAGGCTCCTGCGCAGACGGCCTGCGCCATTTGCTCGGTTGCGCCATAGGCGCTGACGTAGAAGATCAGCAGCGTCTTTTCTTCGCCGGTTTCCCGCATCAAGCGGGATGTCACGAGGCGTCTGTAATGCTGGATGTAGGAACCGGGATGGCTGCGCAGGATCGGCCCATGTCCGGGCGCGATAACCTGCGCGTTCAGAGGTTCGATCAGGTCGAGCGCCTCGACAACATGGCGCCGAAAGGGCCGCATGATGTGGTCGAAGTAATATTCGAAAGAGAAGCGAAAATCGCCCACCGCATCATTGAATAGCCGCTCATCACAGAAATGACAGCCGAGAAAATCACAAGTGAATAATACGCTTTGCTCTTCGACAAAGGTGCATTGCGTGTCCGGCCAATGAACATACGGCGTCGTAAAGAAACGCAACGTCAGGTCGCCCAGCGAAACCATATCACCGGTTGTGACCGCGTGAATATCGTAGCGGTCAAAGTCACCCTTCAGAAGTCCACGCAAGACCTGCAGCCCACGGGTCGAGACATGGATGCGCAAATGCGGCGCGCGCTCCAGCAACGCGGCAACTGCGCCGGTATGGTCCGGCTCAAGATGGTTGAGCACCAAATGGGTAAGCTCGTCATAGCGCGCAACCTGCGTAAGCTTGGCTAAGAACTCGGATACAAAGGCTTCCTTGACCGTGTCGATCACTGCCACGCCATCGCTGCCACGCACGATGTAGGAATTGTAAGTCGTCCCATTGGCGGTTTTCAAAATCACGTCAAAGGTTCTCAGCGTCGGGTCCAGGGCCCCGATCCAGGTGATCCGATCTGTCACCTGCACGCCTTTTCTTGCGGGCCCGGTGGCGGGACAGGTCCGTAGAGTCTGGGTTTGCGGCACGGAACAGCTTTCTTGCTAAGTTGGCACGGTTACCCAAGATACCAGCAACAAACGTGCCAAGTCGTGCTGCGGGCCGGGTTTGACCGCGTGGCATACGACATTGCTTATGCTGTCCGACAAATTGTCGGCTTCCGAACACTTAAACACTGCCTTACCGGCGCTGACCCAGCCCGCCGGCGCTTGGCACGGACCTTGCTGTAAATCCTGCAAGCTCAGGACACCGCGAGAGAGGCCTCCTATGCACGACTTCTTTGCCATAATGTTGAGCACGGCCCTCGTGAACAACGTGGTGCTTGTGAAGTTTCTTGGCCTTTGCCCATTCATGGGGGTATCGCGCAAAGTGGATGCCGCGATTGGCATGGGCTTCGCCACGACCTTTGTACTCACGCTTGCTGCGGCGGCAGGATGGGCTGTTGAAAACGCGATCCTTGTGCCACTTGATCTCGAATTCCTCCGCATCCTGAGTTTCATTCTGGTCATCGCGGCGATTGTACAATTCACCGAAACGGTGATGCGGAAAGTCTCTCCGCAACTCTATCGCGCATTGGGGATTTTCCTGCCATTGATCACAACCAATTGCGCGGTGCTTGGGGTGGCACTGCTCAACATCCAGGAAGGTCATGGGTTCGCTCAAAGCGTGCTGTACGGCTTTGGCTCTGCGCTTGGATTCACGCTGGTTCTGGTGATCTTTGCCGGGCTGCGAGAGCAAATGGCGCAACTGTCGGTACCAGCGTCATTTGCTGGGGCGCCTATTGCCTTCATTGCTGCAGGACTGATGTCCATGGGCTTCATGGGCTTTGCTGGACTTGTGCCGAACTGATCGCGAAAGAGGATAGGGCCATGATCACAGCTGCGCTTTCGATGACGGCCATTGGCGTTGGGCTTGGGACGATGCTGGGCATCGCGGCACGCAAGTTTCATGTCGAAACCCCACCCATCGTGGACGAAATCGAACAACTGATGCCCGGTACGAATTGTGGGCAATGCGGCTTTCCCGGATGTCGGGCCGCCGCAGAGGCGCTTGCAGAAGCAAGCGCGCCGGTGACGCTTTGCCCGCCCGGGGGACGCGATCTGGTCCAGCAACTGGCAGAGGTGACGGGCGCAGGCGGTGCGGCGGAGACGGCTCTATCGGACTTTGAAGAGGCCGCGCCCCAAGTGGCGTTTATTTTTGAAGATCACTGCACCGGCTGCACCAAATGCTTCAAACGCTGCCCAACGGACGCGATTGTTGGGGCGGCCAAGCAGATCCACACGGTCGTGACGGATGCCTGCATCGGCTGCGACGCCTGTGTGCAGGTCTGCCCGACAGAGGCGATTATCCTGCGCGGAAAACCTCGGACACTGGCCAATTGGTATTGGGACAAGCCCGATCCGGGACTAACCACCGCTGCGCTGGAGCACGCCTCATGAGCCTTTCATTGGCACATCTGCTGAACCGCAACGGGCTTTTTGCTCTCAAAGGTGGCGTCCACCCGGAAGGACGCAAATTCCTGACCGCAGAGACCCCCATCGAAAGCATGCCGCTACCCAGCCTGATCCGGCTCCCCTTGCGCCAGCATATCGGAGCGCAAGCCGAGCCGCTGGTCAAAAGAGGCGATGCGGTGGTGAAAGGGCAGCTCATCGCCAGCGCGCGCAGCACGGTATCTGCCAATGTTCATGCACCGACCTCCGGTCAGGTTATCGCCGTTGGGTTCTTTACGGCACCTCACCCGTCGGGTCTTCCGGTACCCACGGTGACGATCCGCCCCGACGGACAAGACAGTTGGGGACCGCGTCTGGCACGGATGCACCCCGAAGACGCCACAGCACCCGAGCTGGCAACCCGCGCAGCCGAGGCCGGTATCGTCGGCATGGGCGGCGCAGGGTTTCCAGCCGCCGTGAAACTCCATCTCGGCCAGAAATTCGATCTGGATACGCTGATCATCAATGGTGCCGAATGCGAGCCCTACCTGACATGCGATGATCGGCTGATGCGCGAACATGCAGAAGAAATCGTGGATGGTGCCGCCATCATGGCGAAGGCCCTGGGCGTCAAGCGTCTCATCTTTGGGGTCGAGGCGAACAAGGCTGCGGCCATCGCGGCGCTGTCTGGGTACCGGAATGTGCTGGGATACCACATTGATATCCGGGTCTTGCCGACGCAATACCCGATGGGGTCCGGCAATCACCTTGTGAAGATCATCACCGGGCGCGAAACCCCCGCCCGCGCGCTGTCCGCGGAATTGGGTGTGGTGGTCCACAACGTCGCGACGGCCTACGCGATGCATCTGGCCGTACGCTATGGTGAGCCGTCTTTGCACCGCGTCGTGACAGTCTCCGGGCGTGGGGTGAAGGAGCCGCGCAATTTGCGCGTTCTGATCGGGACACCTATCAAAGAAATCCTCGATCATTGCGGCGGGCTGATCGGGGATCAGACACAACTCGTTATGGGCGGACCGATGATGGGCTTTCCGGTTCAGTCGCTGCGCATCCCCGCAATCAAGAGCACAAGCGGTATTCTGGCCCTGACCAAAGCCGAGCGTCGCAAATCGGACGCCATGCCCTGCATCCGCTGCGGCTCTTGCGTGCAGGCCTGTCCCGCAGGTCTTACCCCGTTTGAAATGAACACGCGGATCCAGGCCGAAAATCTCGATGGTGCGGTCGAGGTTGGGCTGATGGATTGCATTGCTTGCGGCTGCTGCACCTATGCCTGCCCGTCAAATATCCCGCTTGTTCAGGGCTTCAGCTACGCCAAGGGGCGGCTGGCTGAAAAGCAGAGCCAAGACCATCAGCGCGAAGAAACCAAGCGCCTTGCCGCAGCGCGCACTGCGCGCGAGGAAGCGATCGCTGCGGCCAAGCGGGAGGCCATGGCCAAACGCAAAGCACAAATGGCCGAGAAAAAGCGCAAAGAAGCCGAGGCGAAGGCCGCGCAGGCCGCGAACGAGGAGGCTGCGCAATGACCCTGCAAACCGCGATGGCGGCCCCTTACACGCATTCCATGTTCAATGTCTCGCGTACGATGCTTGCGGTCATGACCTGTCTGTTCCCGGCAACAGCCCACGGGATTTTTCATTTTGGCTGGCCCGCTCTTCTGCTTTTTGCTGTCACGGTCGCGTCGGCCATCCTTTGTGAGTTGGTCTGCCTCGCTCTTTCGGGGCGGGCCGTTTTACGATTTTCAATGGACGGATCGGCGCTGCTCACCGGTTGGTTGGTGGCGATGACATTGCCCCCCTGGGCGCCTTGGTGGATCGGCACACTCGGGGCAGCCATTGCCGTTGTGCTGGGAAAACACGTCTTTGGCGGTCTCGGTCAGAACCTCTTTAACCCCGCGATGGTCGCGCGCGCGGTTCTTCTCGTGGCGCTACCAGTGCATATGACGACCTGGGTTGCCCCTCTGCCCCTGGGAGAGAGGCCGAATCTGGAGCAGGCCCTGACGATTACCTTTGGCTCGGACATTCCAGCGGATGCGATCAGCGGGGCGACGATACTTAGTGAGGTACAAAGCCAGCTTGGCGCGGGGCGCACCTTGTCTGAGATCGGTCCCGATTGGGAAAGCCTGCAAAAGCAGTTCTACGGTGCCGTGCCGGGCAGCCTGGGAGAGACAAGTGTGTTTCTGCTTCTCCTTGGCGGACTGGCACTCGTGCTGCTTCGGATCATTCGACTGATCCTGCCGCTGACGGTCCTGGGCAGCCTTGCGGCGCTGTCGGGCGCTGCACATCTGGTGGATCCCGAGCAATTCGTGCACCCGGCTTTCCATCTAGCAACCGGGTCGGCAGTGTTTTGCGCTTTCTTTATTGCGACGGATTATGTCACTGCGCCGATGACCGCACTGGGCAAAGCCATCTACGGGATTGGTATCGGTGCGCTCATCTTCGTTATCCGCACTTGGGGTGCCTTTCCGGAGGGTGTGGCTTTTGCCGTGCTGCTGATGAACGCCTGTGTGCCGCTGATCGATACTTACACGCGCCCGCGTATTTTTGGCCGAACCCGCAAAGGCACTCCCTTGCCACTGGAGGAGCGCTGATGTCTGAGCAGGCAGTATCAGAAGGCAGATGGATTTTTCATGCACCGCTTGGGCATGGCGTGCTTCTAGGTCTGTTTTCACTGGCTGCGGCGGTCATCCTGTCGCTGACCCACTCTCTCACGGAAGCGGCCATCGAACAGCGCAAGGCCGAAGACCTTTTGGCCTCGCTTGCACAGGTTCTGCCTGCTGACGATCATGACAATGACCCGTCGCGCACCACACGAACTCTGACAGATGCGGCCGAGGGCGAGGTTATGCTCTACCTCGCCACGCGCGATGGCGCGGTCACCGGGACGGCACTGGAACTCGCGGGCTTTGGCTACGCAGGGGCGATCCGCGTGTTGATCGGCATTGCACCAGACGGCACCGTTCTGGGCGCACGCGTGCTCAGTCACAGTGAAACGCCGGGCCTCGGCGATAAGATCGAGCATCGGATCAGTCCCTGGATCGACAGCTTCCAGGGCCGCTCGCTGGGCGACCCTGACCCGGACGGCTGGACCGTGCGCAAGGAAGGCGGTGCTTTTGACCAGTTTTCGGGAGCGACGATTACGCCGCGCACCGTGATCAAGACGGTCGAACGCGGCTTGCAGCTTTTCGCGCGGCACAGGTCCGAGATATTGGAGACAGGGCCATGACCGACTTTCGCAAAATCGCCCGGGACGGGATCTGGGACAATAACGTGGTCTTTGGACAGTTTCTTGCCCTCTGTCCCCTGTTGGCCGTGACAGGCACTGCGACAAACGGGCTAGGCATGGGGTTTGCATCCACGGCTGTCATGGTCGTTTCCGGCTTGGCGGTTTCATTGTTACGCCCGGTCATTACGCCCGAAATCCGTATTCCCGCCTTTGTTTTGATAATCGCCACCATCGTCACCATGGTTGACCTTGGCCTCAACGCTTGGGCGCATGAATTGCACAAGGGGCTCGGCCTGTTCATCCCATTGATTGTCACCAATTGTGCTATCCTTGGCCGGGCAGAGGCCTTTGCTTCCCGGCAAGGCCCCGTCGCGGCCGCCTTTGATGGAATGATGATGGGCATTGGTTTTACCTTCGTGCTCGTGCTGCTCGGCGCCATCCGCGAGATCTTTGGATCGGGAACACTTTTTGCCAATGCGGATGTGGTATTGGGCCCGGCCTTCGGCTTTCTCGAAGTCACTGTGTTTCCGGACTACCCGGGTTTTCTGCTTCTGATCCTACCGCCCGGCGGCTTCATCGTTCTGGGGTTCCTCCTCGCCGCGAAAGCCAAAATCGACGCGATCAGTCGTAGCCGGCAGGAAGGCGGCGCGGAACCAGAAAGCCGCAGGCGCGCCTTCATTGCCGCAGGTGTGCTGACCCCAGATACAGACACAGGAGACCGCCCATGAATGTCGGCATTGCCTATGCTCGCCCCAATGCGCAAATCTGGCGCAACCTTGATGTCGCGGAGGGGTCCACCGTACGCGACGTGATCGAGGCATCAGGCCTACTCGATGAGTTTCCCGAAATTGACACCGACACAAACAAAGTCGGCATCTTCGGCACAGTCGCCAAATTGGACAAACCTGTGAAGGAAGGGGACCGCGTGGAGATCTACCGCCCGATCCACCCCGACGCAGAATTTCTGGAGAAACGCCAATGACACAGTCACGTCGCCGTTTTCTGCTTGGTGCAGCTGCAGGCGCCGCAATTTTGAGCTTGCCAAGCCAAAAGGCCCAAGCCGTTGTATTGGGCGCGGGCCCCGCAGGAGCCCATGCGGCCCTCTCACTGGCGCGTGCACAGCCGGGGCTTTCCGTGGTTCTTGTGGAAAGGGATCCAACGCGCTTCAATCCCGTGCCGGACCATCAAGCGCGCTTTTTACGCGTCAATACCATGATCGCCTACGGAACGCTGCAAGAGGCGGGCGTCGAAATTGTCCTCGACGAAGCCGTTGGTATTGATTGGTCAGCACGCGGAATCAAGCTTTTCTCGGGCCGGGTTCTTGCCTTCGACCGCCTGTATCTTGCGCCGGGGGCGGAAGCCGTGCCGGAAGACATTGCCGGACTGGACGCGCGCGCACGCCATATGTGGCCAGCGGCATGGGGCAGCCCTCGCGAAGCGCATCGCCTGCAAACGCAAATTGCACGTTTGCCGGAAGATGGCCATGTTGTGCTGCGCTTGCCAAAAGACCTGAGCCACCCCGCCGTTGCGCATGACCGCGCCGTTTGGCTGGCTGGCAATTGCAAGCGTCTCACGGTGCTCGATGGCGGGCGCCACGTCCAATTGCGCGACGCGTTTCATGCGTTGCTACCTACGAATAAGATCGATTGGTATATGGCGGGTGAAGGTGGACAGGTTTTGTCGGTCAATGCAGAGGCCGGGCGCATTGAAACAGATGCCGGTCTGCTGACAGCTCGTGTGGTTAACTTCGTGCCGCAACAGGGCGCAGGAAGGATTGCGCGCTCTGCAGGGCTGGTCGACGAGACGGGATGGTGTCCTGTCGACGCAAGGGGCCGCTCAACGCGCCGACCCGGTGTTACGGTTCTTGGAGATGGACGACGAGATACCAGTCGCGTGGCGCAGGACGCTATTCACGATGCATGTCATGTGGAAATGACGGCCCCCTGATCCGTGCCGTTCGGGTGTAGCATCCGTTCCTGTTTGTTTCTGTTGATAGGTGTG
>NZ_JAXBMB010000019.1:0-59647 GCF_033963905.1 Cognatiyoonia sp. IB215182 | reverse complement strand
GCGATGAAGCGATGAAGCGATGAAGCGATGAAGCGATGAAGCGATGAAGCGATGAAGCGATGATACTCGGACCCACTCCGAATGCAAGTAAGTTATTGTTTTATTTGTTACATTTTTGCTTTTTGTCAGGCCAAGCAAGTCTTCCATGCTAATATGCGCGCACATTCCGGTATTCTCCGTACAAGGTCGAGACATTTCAGATTTGAAAGCGACAGCGCAGAAACTCTGCCTGCTTTCGCGCCCCAAGCCTCGTCATTTGATTTGATGCCTCGCCTTGGGGGCAAGGGAGGGTGAGTAGCTGGCGGGCGTGTCGAAGAAAGCATCCACCAGCGCCCATGATAACCGAGACTAGAATCCGGTTGCTGCATCGGGAAATTCAAAAAAACTATATTTGGATAGACACCAGTTATAATAGGCCTAACTGAACCGAACGTGCTCATTTGGGTTTTATGAGGAACAATAGCGGAACCTGGAAAGCTGTAAGCTATTTCTGCACCTGAAATAACGTGAAAGCCCCAAAACTACTTCCAGTGCAATCTGACACATTACCTCTAATGGACTTCAATCTCGACTCGCCGTTCGGGCTGATTCCGCTGCAGTTTGGTGAATTGTACAACCAAGTCAGTGAAGTCAGTGGTGTTTTTCCCACCGAACCGGGATACGCCTTACGTGCTTCCTTTATGTACTCCTGCGCACGCGTAACTGCCAATGTAAGGCGATTGTCGTCAGGATCACTTGGCGCGAGCGCTAATACTGAAACGGCACATCTAACAAATCCAAGCGCTTCCAGCAGGTCTGCCTTTTTCGGCTTTGAATTTTCCTCCTCCGGAGCCGCAGCGGACATATTGAGTCACTAGGCAACGGCGGTGCGTGACGCAGACCCCGTTACAGCGTCTCATAGCCAATAGACTATGGGAGCAGCGAGTGCGATGACTGAGAGGAAGACTTTCGGACAGCAGTCATATCGTGTTGCGACACGACGCCAGTCGTTGAGCCTCCCGAACATGATCTCAATCCGGTTGCGTCGTTTGTATCGCCGCTTGTCGTATTTCACGATCATTTTGCGTTGCCTTCGGCCTGAGAGGCAGGGAGGTATCCCTTTGTCTTTCAACGCTTCTCTGAACCAGTTGGCATCGTAGCCACGGTCGCCGAGCAGCCAATCGACATCCGGCAGGCTGTTCAGCAAGGCCCGTGCGCCGATGTACTGCCTGACTTGCCCGGCGGTGAGGAAGAGGTTGAGGGGGCGCCCTTTGCTGTGACAGGCGGCATGCAGCTTGGCGTTCCTGCCACCCTTTGTGCGTCCAAACAGACTTCCACGCCCCCTTTTTGACAGCAAAACTGGACGCCGTGTGATGAACTTTGAGATATGTGACGCCGATCATGACCGTCCTTTCCTCTCCATGATCGGCAGCAAGACCAACCATCATTTGTGCAAAGATGCCTTTGTTTCGCCACCTGTTCCAACGATTGTAGAGCGTCTTTTGGGGGCCGTAATCCTTGGGTGTGTCTCGCCAGCGCAACCCATTGCGATTGATGAAGATAATTCCTCTCAACATCCGCCTGTCATCAACGCGAGGCTTACCGTGGAACTTCAGAGAGAAGGGCTCAAGACGCGCCATCTGTGCATCCGTCAGCCAGAAAAGTTACTCTTTATCAGGGCTTTGGTGGCCAAGCGTGGGCAACTCGTTGAGGCCCGAAAACGCCTTCTCGCGCAGGTCAAAGCGCATAGGAAGCCCGGATCAGCTGATACCTTCGTAGCCATGGGTGCCGAACTGCGAGACCTGCTGGACCGCCAGATCGCCAAGCTGGAGGCTCGGATCGAACGGCTTATTGCGGCTGACGAAGGCCTTGCTGAAACGGCCAGCATCTTACGCTCGGTTCCTGGCATCGGCCCGATTGCAAGTACGATGCTGATCTCGGAAATGCCAGAACTCGGCCAGATCACAGGCGACCACGCCGTCGCACTCACGGGGCTTGCACCAATCGCCTCCACTCGGCAGATTGCTTCGCTATCGCCTTCCGCGCAGGGCATGACAGCGGAGCAATGCGCGGAAAGCTCGCAATAGGTGGTGGGCGAAGGCTGCTGAGGCACGTGATGTTCCAAGCCGCCCTGGTCGCCAGCAATCACAACCCGGTTCTCAAAACCTTCGCGGATCGCCTCCGCACGACAGGTAAACCGCACAAGGTCGTCATCAATGCCGTCGCTCGCAAACTCATCACGATCGTCAATGCGCTCATCAAACCAGGCCAGAAATGGTCTGATCTGATGAGCATGAGAAATACAGTTGCTAATCCCTACATGAACATGAAATCATCTTCGGTGAGCTGCGATGCGCCTATGCCTTCCAGAATGATACTGCCCCACATATGCAAGGGAACCGAAACAACGGCGTTACCGTTTGTCTCCGTAATTGAAACGTCATTGAACGCAATGTCAGATTCACCATTTGCATCGAAACGAATAATGTCAGTCCCAACTTCGAAATCGGTGATGGTATCAAGCCCAAAGCTCCTTACGAAGTTGAATACATCGGCACCGGCACCACCTGTCAGAGTATCTTGTCCAGGCACGCTATTCGGTACGGCTGTAGCGATGTAACCCCCGTTGCCGTCGGGAATGAGCCGCATGCCGATGGTTTCTCCGCGTACATCTCCTTGTAAAAAATCATCACCAGCGCCACCAATCAGTAAGTCATTTCCCAAAAGTCCGTACAATTCTTCGTTTTCGGGTCCGCCAATGATGTGATCCCAAAAGTCGGTGCCCATCAAAACGGCGGGCGCTGCAACGACCGGTGCTTCGTTTCGTCCTTGAACAACGACAGAAACGGTTGCAGTGCTTTCTCCTCCATGGCTGTCCTCGACTGTGTAGGTGAACGTATCCGTCAGTATCTGGCCATCAGTCAAAGCTTGAACAGCATCTGCGCCGGTGGGATCATATCTGATCGTCCCGTCAGTGTTCAACTTCAGGGCGGCTCCGTTCGTACTCGTGGCAGAAACAGCTGCAATTGTGATCGCATCCCCTTCGGCATCGCTGTCGTTGGCGAGAAGCGTAGCGGCATCAATCAAGGTGATAGCATCCTCTGTGATAAGATTAGAGGTTTGAGCAACACCGCTCGCATCAAAAATGCGGGCCTTGACGGCCCAACTGGAAGTATCGTGTTGATGCTGGTCTCCTGACGTCCAGGTGACGACAAAATGACCATTGGCGAGCGCTGTCACACTTGGAGCATATTGACTGCCTCCAGTAAACTCATTGACCAGGAACTCACTGACAATCTCATTTCCATCCGCATCAAAAATACGGGCCTTGATGGCAGTTTGAGACGTATCGCCTTGCTGCCCATCAAGAGACTCCCAGGTGACGACGAAATGGCCATTGGCGAGCGCTGTCACACTCGGGTCGACTTGACTATTATTGGTAAATTCATTGACCAGGAACTCACTGACAACCTCAACACCATTTGCGTCAAAAATACGGGCCTTGATGGCCCAGCCATCATCGCCTTGCTGCTGGTCATCAGACGCCCAAGTGACGACAAAACGACTATTGGCGAGCGCTGTCACACTCGTGGCCCATTGCCAGCCATCGGTGAATTCATTGACCAGGAACTCATTGACGATCTCATCGCCATTCGCATCAAAAATGCGGGCCTTGACAGCGGCACCTTCGGTGTCGCCCTGTTGCCCGTCACGAGAACTCCAGGTGACAACGAAATTGCCATTGGCGAGGGTTGTCACACTTGGAATCCATTGAGAGTCATTGGTAAATTCGTTGACCAGGAATTCACTGACGATCTCGTCACCGCTCGCATCAAAAATGCGGGCCTTGACGGCCGAACTGGAAGTATCGCCTTGCTGCCCGTAAGCAGACGACCAGGTGACGACGAATTGGTCATTGGCGAGCGCTGTCACACTTGGAGCATATTGACTGCCTCCGCTAAACTCATTGACGCGGAATTCACTGACGATCTCAGCACCATCAGCATCAAAAACACGGGCCTTGATAGCAGTATGGGACGTATCGCCCTGCTGTCCGTCATCAGACTCCCAAATGACAACGAAATGGCCATTGGCGAGCGCTGTGACACTCGGGCGCCATTGAGTACCGACGGTGAAGTCATTGACCAGGAACTCACTGACAATCTCGACGCCGTTAGCGTCAAAAATACCGGCCTTGATGGCATAACCAGACGTATCGCCTTGTTGCCGGTCAAGAGACTGCCAAGTGACGACGAAATTGCCATTGGCGAGTTCTGTAATGCTTGGGTTGGTTTGAGAGTTATGGGTAAAATCATTGACCAGGAACTCACTGACACCAATGATATTGTTGACCACAATATCATCAACCAAAACAGGTGCTTCGTTGGCTCCGTGCACAACGATCGAAACTGTCGCGGTACTCTCCTCGCCAAAGCCGTCCTCGATGGTGTAGGTGAATGTATCCGTCAGGGTCTGGTCCCTCTCCAGAGCCCTAACAGCATCCGCATTGGTGGGATCATAGCTGATGGTGCCGTCGGTGTGCAGCTCCAGCGCGGCCCCATGCGCACTCGTGGCATCAACAGCTGTCACCGCGAGCACATCCCCATCGACATCGCTGTCATTGGCCAGAAGGGTGGCGGTGTCAATCAAGGTGACAACATCTTCGGTGACCGGCGTGGGACTTTGCGCCACATCATCAGCCGCGACAGGTGCGTCGTTGACAGGTGTAATATCAAGCGCAAAGGTGCCACTTGCTGAAAGAGACCCGTCGCTGGCCGTCACCGTAACACTCAATGCGCCATAGAAGTCCTGCGGTGGTGTGCCCGAGAAGCTCCCCGAAGCCGCATCAAACACCAGCCAGTCCGGCAGGGCCGCACCCCCAGCCAGCGTGGCACTCAGGATCAGTGCATCGCCATCCACATCCGTGAATGCATTCGCGGGCAGTGCAAAGCTCACGGCCTCATCTTCCGCAGAAGACTGATCAGGCAATGCAATTGCTGCGACAGGTGCGTCGTTGACAGGAGTAATCTCAAGCGCAAAGGAACTGCTTGCTGAAAGGGACCCGTCACTGGCCGTCACCGTGACACTGACTTGCCCCGTATAGTCCTGGGGCGGTGTGCCTGAGAAGCTCCCGGAAGCCGCATCAAACACCAGCCAGTCCGGCAGGGCCGCACCCCCAACCAGCGTTGCACTCAGGGTCAGCGCATCCCCGTCCACATCCGTGAATGCGTTCGCCGGCAGCACAAAACTCACGGCCTCATCTTCCGCGGAAGCCTGATCAGGCAATACAAGTGCCACAACAGGGGCATCATTGGTTCCGTGCACAATGATCGAAACGGTTGCGACGCCCACACCGCCATTGCCGTCATCGGTCGCATAGGAAAATGTGTCGATAAGTGTCTGGCCCTCTGCCAGGGCCTGAACATCAGCTGCGCCGGTGGGATCATAGCTGATCGTGCCGTCGTTGTTCAGCCTCAGGACCGCATCATGCGTACTTTTCGCATTAACCGTTAGCATCGTCAGCGCATCGCCATCCACATCGATGTCATTGGCCAGAAGGGTGGCGATATCAATCGAGGTCACAACATCTTCGGTGATCGGAGCGGGACTTTGCGCAACATCATTAACTGCGACAGGTGCGTCGTTGACAGGAGTAATATCAAGTGCGAAGGCACTGCTTGCTGACAGGGACCCGTCGCTGGCCGTCACCATGACATTGACTATGCCGTTGAAATCCTGCGGCGGTGTGCCTGAGAAGCTCCCTGCAACCGCATCAAACACCAGCCAGTCCGGCAGCGCCGTCCCATCCGTAAGCGTCGCGCTGAAGGTCAGCGCATCCCCATCCACATCCGTGAATGCATTCGCCGGCAAAACAAAGCTCACGGGTTCATCTTCTTCGGAAGACTGATCAGGCAATACAATCGCCACAACAGGCGCATCGTTGGCTCCATGCACAACCACTGAAACACTTGCGGTGCTCTCCCCGCCATTACCGTCCTTGACGGTATAGGTGAAGGTATCCGTCAGGGTCTGACCCTCTGCCAGGGCCTGAACAGCGTCTGCGCCGGTGGGATCATAGCTGATCGTCCCGTCGTCTGTGTTCAGCATCAGGGTTGCGCCATGTGCACTCGTGGCATCAACAGCTTCAATTGTGAGTACATCCCCGTCGACATCGATGTCGTTGGCCAGAAGCGTGGCGATATCAATCGAGGTGACAACATCTTCAGTGATAATCTTGTGACTTTGCGCAACACCGTTCGCATCAAAAACGCGGGCCTTGATGGCATAATCGGACGTATCGCCCTGCTGTCCGTCATTAGACGCCCAGGTGACAACAAAACCCCCATTGGCGAGGGCTGTCACACTCGGGTCATCTTGCCAGCTATTGGTGAATTCATTGACCAGGAATTCATTGACGATCTCATCGCCATTTGCATCGAAAATGCGGGCCTTGATGGCAGAACCATCGGTATCCCCCTGCTGCCCGTCTTGAGACAACCAGGTGACAACAAAATTGCCATTGGTGAGCGCTGTAATACTCGGGTATACTTGCCAGTCATTGGTGTATTCATTGACCACGAACTCACTGACAATCTCAGCGCCATTCTCATTGAAAATACGGGCCTTAATGGCAGCAAAATCAGTATCCCCTTGCTGCTGGTCCAGAGACGCCCAGGTGACAACAAAACCCCCATTGGCGAGGGCTGTCACACTCGGGTTCTCTTGCCACCAATCGGTGAATTCGTTGACACGGAACTCACTAACAATCTCATCGCCATTCTCATTGAAAATACGGGCCTTGACGGCAGACCAAAACGGATCGCCTTGCTGTTGGTCCCAAGAATGCCAGGTGACGACGAAATGGCCATTGGTGAGGGCTGTCACGCTCGAGTATAGTTGCGAGTCATTGGTGTATTCATTGACCAGGAATTCACTGACAATCTCATAGCCATTTGCATCGAAAGTGCGGGCCTTGATGGCAGAACTGGACGTATCCCCTTGCTGTTTGTCCCAAGAATGCCAAGTGACGACGAAATGGCCATTGGCAAGGGCTGTCACGCTCGGGTTTAGTTGCGCGTCATTGGTAACTTCATTGACCGGGAACTGACTGACAATCTCGTTACCATCCGTATCAAAAATACGGGCCTTGATGTCAAAACCAGACGGATGCCCTTGTTGCTGGCCATTGGACGACCATGTGACGACGAAATGGCCATTGGCGAGCTCGGTAACGCTGGGGGTCTGTTGACTACCATTAGTAGACTCATTCACCAGGAATTCACTGACAATCTCGACACCATTCTCATTGAGAATACGGGCCTTGATAGCAGAACCAGACGTGTCGCCCTGCTGCCCGTCATCAGACTGCCAGGTGACGACGAAATGGCCATTGGAGAGAGCGGTAACACTCGGGTTTTTTTGTTCGTTATTGGTGAATTCATTGACCAGGAACTCACTCGGATCAACGGTATCATCAGCCGCGACCGGTGCATCATTGACTGGGGTAACATCAAGCACAAAGGAACTGCTGGCTGAAAGAGACCCGTCGCTGGCCGTCACCATCACGTTGACTGTTCCATTGAAATCCTGCGGCGGTGTGCCCGAAAAACTCCCCGCAGCCGCATCAAACACAAGCCAGTCTGGCAGGGCCGTGCCATCCGCAAGCGTCGCGCTTAAGGTCAGCACATCGCCATCCATATCCGTGAATGCATTCGCCGGTAATGCAAAGCTCACGGTCTCATCTTCTGCTGAAGACTGATTGGGCAATGCAATTGCCAAAACGGGTGCATTGTTCATAACGGTCATTAAGGTCTCCAATTCAATCTGTGAGCAATTGCGGTGATCTCGCTCTGACCCTGAACGCGCCGGTGATGAGCGGGCATTTGGCTCAACGTTCCTGGCCAACGTTCCAAAGTTTTGCTGTTTTGATTGCCAGCAAGTCCGTCCAGTCAATTCGTCTCGCATCCAACATTGGAACCAGATCGCTGAATTGGAAAATACCGAAGTTCTATATTTGAATAGAAATCAGCTATGGTGAGGCCCACACCTGTCAGACGTTCATGTTGGCAACATGGCCTGACCAGATGAGGTGGATGGCTCCGGTTCCCCGGCGCCGCAATGCGCCATACTGCAGGTGTCAGGATCTGCGATAGAGAGAGGAGGCACCCGATGCAAATTACCACCGTCGGCCTCGGTTTGGCCAGGAGTGTCTTGCACGTTCACGGCGTTGCCGAAGACGGTGAAGTCCCTATAGTAGGCATTTGCGTCGCGCCCAGGTTTTGGCGTTCCTTGAACGCGCGGGCCCGTGTCTAGTCGGCATTAAGGCCTGTGCGTCAAGCCACCATTGGGCACATGAGCTGTCGAAGCTGGGTCATGTCGTCCGATTGATGCCGCCAATGCAGAGGCCATCTGCGAGGCAGTGAAAGGGCCCATGAAAAAATTACGATCGAGAGTGGGCCGGCATCCCCTCGTTGGAGTGTGCATTCCTATCCGCAGTGGTCGCATGTCTCGACAGGTTTGACATAGCCTTTGAAGAGTTTGCCTTCCTGGCAGCTCGGACAACGCGGTCGCATTCCCCGCATGGCAGCTGGTTTGACCGGAAAGGCCACTGACGCACTGTCAATCATGGCGTGATCCTACTCAAGGCATTTCATACGGCTGACTAACAATCCGCAATGGGCCATTGATAATCGCCATTTTCGTTCCGGTGAGCTGAGTAACGCAATATCCAGCGGCCCCGGGGACGCGATCGACCATCGGTGCCGCGCCATGGACTTCCTGTATCTCAAGCACGGTGTAGGGGCGCTGGTACAGCCATTCGCGGTTTTCAATGGCGGTGAGGTCCGCGTTTGGAGGCGTCTCCTTCGTGAACGCGAAGAAGTGCAGTGTAAAACCATGGCTCTCAACGGGTTAAACCGACATGGGAGACATGCCCCAAGTGAGACACGCTTCGCGCAGCGGAGCGATGTCGTGCGTGCGAAGGATCAGCAAGTTGAGTGTCGCGCCGCCGCCAAGGCGAGACCTGTCGAGGCGACCGGTTGGACGGTTCCCCTTAAACCACTGTTCGATGAGCTCGATTGTGAAGCCTTCCGGGTCCGGGAAGTGGGCCAGATAACCGATATCGCGATGCTGTCGTGGGCGGCTAACTCCAATGCCTTATTTTGTTAGTTGCTCATAGGCTAGTTCACTGTTGGGCACCGCAAGGGCGATCTTCCAGTAGATGTCATTTGCATTTGATTTTCATTGCACTTCATCACTTCGCAAGTTGTAAGGTCATGTCGAACCACTTTGCATAGTGCATTTGGGCTCCCGCAACATTTGAAGTTGGTAGCATTGGGTTCGCACCCGATCATATCTCCCGGCTGACCCTGAAGGGATTGGGAACTTGCGCTGCGGATCAAAAACTGTGACTGAGCGCAAACCCAATGTAGGGATCTGCGTCACCGCCTTGTGCACGATATCCGGCACTCAACAGAATATCCGGTCCGGGAGTATCCGAAGCAATCTGATAGGTCAGCCCAATATCGATCGGCCGCTCTGACGGTGTAATGTCGACAGTTTCAGAGGTTCTTGTCACACCCGTGCTTTCCCGGCCGGCCACTGCTGCAACCCTGTCCTGTGGGAGGTCGATCGCGATCTGGCCAGAGGAGATCTGGAGTGGACTGGAGACAGACAAGCGCATCGTGCCTGGGCTGCCGAGAAAATGCGCCTGGCTGATTGAGACTTCGCCGGCACGTCCCATCAGGTTTGCGCCGCCAGTGACCAAACCTTCCTGTCGGAAATCTGTCCGGCTTTGCGTGCCAGATGCTGTCAGGAGCGTGCCACGCCCAAAAGCAACAGATCCCGATATCTCAAGGAATGAGGTATTGCTGTTTCCGTCCTGACCTGCAGCGCCCATAAAGCGGGACCCAAGGACTGTCCCGTTCTCTTCGATACGGCCGACCCGGGCAGAAAAGCCTGACCCATCCTTGTCTTTTGCTTCAAGCCCTATCCTGGTCCTTGAGAAGGTGTCAGTGGATGATCCGATTGCATGGTCCGTCGTCAGCGCCAGCGCGTCTGTCAGCTGGACGTCGTGCCCGAATGCGTAGTCCTCCGTCAAAAGCTGCCCAAATGGATCTGCGCCGGGATCTGTTTCTCCGAGGTTTATCTCATAGGAGGACACATCTCCATCAACACGGATGTTTGTTCCGTGATCTGAACGCATGACTGTCACGGTGTCGCTGGCCTTTACTTCCCGTACGATCGTGAGACGAGGTATTGGCGCCTTGAGTTCGGAGACCAGGGCGCTGGCGGCGAGGTCAAATCCACGCGTAAACTTATCTGCGACCATCAAGACCTGTCCAGCGAGGGCCTGATTGAGGGCTGGCGCCAGGGCCTCGCTGGCGACGATACCCGTTTTGGCAAGAGGCATGGCGTCGCCCTCGGTAGTGTTCCCCTGGTAGACAACCAGTTCCCCCATAGGACGCATGGCGCGTTCCAGATTGAGGAGGCCCTGCCCGTAGATCGGGTCAACACCCGGCTCACCGAGATCTTCAGCTGCCTCGAACATAATCTCAGCGATTATGGGCGCTGTCAGGTCTGGCCATTGGCTCTTCAATACGGCATATGCTCCAGCGATGTGTGGGGCGGCCATGGACGTTCCGCTCGACCACAGGGGGCTGTGGCCACGGCGGTCGCCATTTCTGGCGCTAGGGATACTTACGCCTGGGGCAGCAAGGCAAAAGTCCTTTGCAACGCCACAGCGGTTGGAGGAGTCCCATATGTTCTTGGCTTCATCGACAGCGACGGCGGCGATGACGTAACCGTCATAATCGGATAGTAAGTGTGGAATGCCTGCAAGGTATGAGACTTCGGGCGCGCCGTCGTTGCCTGCGGCAAAAATGCTCATCAAGTCAGCCCCTTTGGCGGCTTTCAGGGCTTTGATGGTTGCGGGTCCAAGTTCCCGCTCGAGATGGGAGGCACTTGAATAATCAGTGATTGGAATGGTGACGTCATGACGAGTATAAACCCAGCTGTGGTTTATGACGTGCGCCTGAGCCTCGATTGAGCGGTTTATGGAAGCAGACAAATGACCAATTCCCTGGAGGATGAGAAGCTCAGCTTCAAAGGCAACGCCGTGCGTGCCTCGACCGTCTTTCCTGCCGGCAGCAATGCCGGCAACGTGGGTGCCATGATTGCCGCTGTCCGAAATATCTTTGGAGTTTCTGGGAAAAGAGTAGCTGTATTCAGTGTCGATTTTACCCGCGAAGTCTGGATGATTGGTATCGATGCCCGTGTCCAGGATTGCAATCTTTATTCCTTGTCCTTGTCCGCCCTTTGCGTATCGTTCATCGGCTCCGATCAGAGACAGGCCATAGTTTCGGTAGAATTCACGGGTTTGGTAGTCGGCGGGGTCGTTTAGGCCGGAGTCTGGATCAGGGCCGGGACCTGGTAAAGGTGATGGGCCCAGTATGGGCCCAGGCTCTGGACCAGAGCTTTCACCACCGCCATCGACTGCAAGTGAAAGTGCAGTCGCCATTCCAACGACCCCAAGAACGATCATCGAACCAGCTCCGGAGGTCTCCCCGGTGCCTGGCGCCGCAAAGGAAAAGCGACGGGTGTCTGACGCCCAGCCCGAGGTTTGACTGAGGTACTCCTCCATAATTGCCGGCCGGTTCACGAGGATATACGCGTGCGCATCCGCGAAGGTTGATGGATCTCGCGCATGTTCGCGGACGAGATAGTTCAAGACCTGTTGATCGGAATAAGAGGAGAGTTGACCTTCGTAGACGTTTGCAAAGACGGAGGTGGCCAAGGTGACAATGGCAGTCGTGATCAGGGCTAACGTCTTAAGCAGGCGCATGATGATTGCTATTCTTTGGATGTTGAAATGCGATCGTGAGCCTTTGATACCGATGAACCGCCGGACCCACTCGGCTCGCAAGTAGCAGACTGAGTTTATTGCAGATGTAGGCGCGCCATTCGTTCCATGCCCAATACTGGGACGCGGCGGCCGCATTGTGAAATTCCCAAATCCTATACTTGAATAGACATCAACTATCGCGCGACCTGTGTACCCCATAAGATCAGCGGCAGGGGCCTCAACACCTCAATCGATTTGAAATGGTCCGATCACAGTTTGGGGTCGGCAAATGACTCGTCTACCGAAGCACGTCCCTACAAACTATCTTGTGAACAATGACACTCACAAATGGTGACGGGCGCGGCGAGAGAGACCGAAAACCTCGGAAAACTGTCCTAACTGGACCGAACGTGGGTATTTGAGCATCTGGAAGAACAAGTGGAGAACAATCTGGGTTCGCTGACTTTCGCTGCGCCAGCCACGAACTTTCGAGCACTTCGCAAAGGCAAGAACTCTCAAACGGAGTCATAACTGAAAGTGAATGTGATCGTCGTGTCGCGCTGCCCTACATCCTTGAAACCTAATACGTGGATGGGCAATGCGTAGCGATTGAACCAGATGCGGTTCGATAAAGGTCTTCCCCACGCGGGCATCGGTAGCAAGGATTCGCATCACGGCTGCCATACGTGCTTCGTCCAATTCATAGTCGCGCCAAAGCGGCTGAATAGCGTCAAAGTCCCACCTGAGCGTTGGCCATCTCGGTGTGCAATCAGTTGGACCGGGTTCGAAAGCGAAATACCCTATCGGTGATCGCGTCGCACCCGGCAGGTATCCTGTCTCATCACGGTAGAAAAATGCGAGATCAGCCTTCTCACCATCATCATGAGATAGATGTGGTAGCAAAGGAAAACCGTCTAAGAAAGGGAAGCTTGCGTCGAGCACGAGGGTTTCCGTGCCGGGGTATTGGCGGTCCATCTCTTTAGCCGTGTCAATAAGAACCTCCCGCAGTTCTGGCGTCACATAGTTGCGGTTTAGCGCGCAATACATCCAGCTTTGAACCTGAAGCGGACCGTTTTCGAAGCAATTCAACGCGACTCGACCAAAGCTCGGTGCGATCCAGACAGCCGCCGCCGTCAAAGCTGTATAGGTGAGTGGGAACACGAAGACTTTTTGCCGGAAGAAAAGCGCTATCAGCCACGCAATGCCACCGATCTGGGTCAAAATGGTTAGAAACAGGACGGCACAAAAATTTTCAATTAAACGCAGCATTCTTCGCCTGCGCGAGAACCGCCAACTCCTTTTGTTACAGTGCAAAAGTCACCTCGCGCTATTATCCTTGAGCAAGTCGGAGATTTCCGAGTTTTTTGCGTAGCTCAGCAGGTGCCTGCCTTCAGAGTCCACAAGGTTCAGCTCCGCGCCTGCCTCGATCAGCATCGCGACTGCGTCCGCATTCGAAACCCCTACCGCAAAAAAGATCGGAGTTCTGCCCATGTCATCCTTGGCGTTCACATCTGTGCCAGCATCAACCAAAATTGCAGCCAGATCAAAGTTCAGCTGTGTGGCTTGATGTAGCGGTGTCCACCCTGCAAAATTGCGTGCATTGACGTCGGCGCCCGCCCGCAAAAGCACGGGTGCCAGTTGGGACGCATAGGGATTGAGAAGCAATGCATGCAACGGTGTATTATCGAAGTTGTTTGCCACATTCACATCAGCGCCAGCATCAACCAACATCTGCACAATGAGTGGGTTTGAATTTTGGGCGGCGGCCCAAAGAAGCGGAACGGCTTGGTCGTTCGTACGCGCATTGGGATCCGCTCCGGATGCGATAAGTGCCTCTGTAATCTCGGGGTGTGGATTCTTTGCAGCAAGGTGCAATGGGGTTACACTATATGCTTGGATGCCATTCACATCCGCTCCAGCTTCAAGAAATCTGGTCACATCTGCATACTCGGTACCGTGTGCGGCAGCATCGTGCAGCGAAGTGAATTCCGCTTTGACAGGGGTTCCAAGAACAAGAGAACCACACAAGACAAAAAGAAACCGCAAAACCGAACTGTTCTTCATAAAGCCTCCGTGGAATCAATTGATAGGCGAACTCAAAAGAGCAATTCTCTAGCTCGTTTCAAATCACTCCGCCCACAATCTGGGGAACCTTGTTGGCTGGATTGTTCCTGCCGCACACGACGTCTTCTACACGACCAGACCATAGTTGGGGCCTATTTTACCATAGAAGTTCTACGCTTCTGAATGCAGCCATGGCGACACGAAAAACACCAGAACAGTTCGAGATTCAACACCCAGTCTTTGATATTGGATTCGAGCGGACCTGGTACATTTGCTGCGAGGTTTTCTGAGCTTAAATGCCGAACCGGAAAAGAGTCGTCTGACTTCGCTTCGCGCCCTCGATAAAATGTCGACGTAACTGCTTCCAGCCTTTGCCGAAAACACACATCATCGATCCTCCAGGATCGACAACCTCAGCCTCAATCCGGACCTTCAATCCACTAGCCCTGTTGGCAGATCAACGAACGAAGTTGACGTCGGTTTCTTCGACAAACCTTGTGAATTTTGATAGTGTTACCAACAGCAAATCTAATGAAGGAACTAGCTATCCATGCCAATGCCCTGGACATATCGGCACGCCTCCAAGGAATGGCGAGCTTTCCTCGATGATGTAAAAGAGCGCATGTCCCTTGAGTCGGACAACATGGCTTACACGGCGGTTGATGCCGTGTTTCAGGTATTCCGGTGTCGTTTGAATGCTCAAGAGGGTTTGGAATTCGCGAGTGTCTTGCCGAGTGTACTACGCGCGATTTTTGTTCATAACTGGGATGTTACGAAGCCTTGCGTCGCCTTTGATGATCGAGAGACGCTCATTTCTGAGGTTAAGGCTGTGCGTGTGAACCACAACTTGACACCAGACAATGCGATTGAGGCAATGGCATGGGCGGTTCGTCGCTGCACCAACCGACAAGACTTCGAGCGTGTCTTAGCCAAACTACCAGTTGAAGCACGCGACTTTTGGCACATCGATGTCGCCGACCCTGCCGAACTGGAGCAAAGGGTCATCTAGCAGCTTTGCAGCATCGGTGATTTTAGACTCATAGAGGTCATGCGATGTTGCAACTAGGAGCTTCGCGGAGCGAGTGATGGCTGTGCGAAGATGGTGGGTATACGGACAGCCTCGGGCCAGGCCCAATGTCGCGGCCAATATCGGCCATCAGCGCGATCACGTCGCGTCTGGAAAATCCCTTTGGAAGGAGAGGGAACGTTTCCGTCCTCATGCTCTTGTCCTTTCGTCTGCTCGTTGGACAAAGCGGCGACACGCAAAACTTCTTGTATCGCACATATGCGTTTTTTTAAGTTGCACTGAAATCGGGAAACACGGAACCTAGGATCTGAATGGACAAGAACTCGTGCGGCCCTCTGGAAGCTCTGCTTTCCGTGGGCTTCACTTGTCCGGGTGTCGCTTTCCTCATTTTTGTCCGGCTTGTATCATTAGAACTATAAGTCTAACCCTAGCCCTACACCAGATGTAGAGCTTCGGGCACAGGTTCCGTTTTACGCTGCCCCAATAGCTCAAACAGCGTCAATATGGTTTCTCGGTGAAATGACAAACCCTGATACATCGGCTCAAAAATGCTTCGCTCTGGACATGAAAGCAAGACGCGAATCCTTGTCACTATCCCAGCATAAACTCGCCGCTTTGACGGGGCTTTCCGATACAACGATCAACCGCACGGAAACGTCCAAGAAATCGTCAGACCTGGCGACGCTTGAAAAGATAGCCTTTGCCCTAATGGTAATGTCGCTGAGTTACTGGCAGAAGGCTACAAGATTCTGGGATCTGATACCGGCTTCATCAGAGACGTACTGGCCGGTAACGTCAAAAAGCTTCGACAGCAGAATGGGTTGTCGCAAACTGATCTAGCGTTAAAATCCCGTTTGTCCCTGTCAACGGTGCAGAGTGTGGAGTATAGGAAGAAATCTGCGTCCATTGACGTTGTCGCCGCGCTGTCTTTTCCGTTAGGGGTTAAACCTTACCAATTGCTGCAGGAAGCAGAGCAGGAAGATTCTGAAACAACGCGGGACTAATTCAGATCCGCGCAGTTTTGCATTCCACAATCCCGGACCAGTGACCCCTGGATGTGAATCTGCAGGGAAACCATAGTCGATGCCTATTCAAATATAGAATAGAAGTATTTCCCAATGCGGCGACCGGGCCCTAGCATTAGGTGAAAGATGAATTGGCTGTTCCACCAATGCGCGATAAGAGGTTGTCAATTTACCCAATAAATTCCGCATTTTACGCGGGATTATCTGTTTCACCTGTTTGCCAGTCAGATCATCATCCGGAGCGCAGTTCGCGTTGTATACAACGTCTTACTATAAAAAGGCATGCATGAGAACGGAGGTTCCCTTGCGTGCTTTGCTGCTAACTAGCCTGATAATCCCCAGCTTTGCCTTCTCTGGTGAGTTAATTCGATGTCCGGACTGGAAGGCGTTGTTTGCTGCTGACCGCACAGCCGCGTTGCGTTCTGCTGCAGCGCCAGAAAACGACTTTCATGAAGCCCTGAATCGCACGCGTGCTCCGCTTGATGCGACAGGTGGTGCCAGCTCACCGGCTGCAGCAAGCTGCACATATACCATTGTCGCGGGTGATACGTTGTCGCGCATTGCTGCGGCACGCCTGGGTAGCGCGGCACGCTGGAGAGAAATCGCCGTCCTTAATCAATCAACAATCAGCAGTGTAAATGCTTTGCGCGTTGGCACTGCTATTCGTCTTCCTTGTGCAGGAAGCAAGGTAGGGCAGGGGGTACCTCACATCCCTGTTGGTGCTTCTGCCCTACCGACGCCAGCACCAATCCCGAGATGGACTGCCCGTAAAGGTGAGAGCTTTCTCGTTGCAGTCCAGAGATGGGCCCGTGCTGCCGGCTACACAGTCGTTGTTGAAACGAATGAGGATTGGACCTTCGCCGTGGATGTGAACGAAGAAGGCTCATTCCGGGACGTCTTACAACGGGTTGTTCGTGGCTTTGCCGCGCAAGGAACAGCACCTGCCGTTCAGGTATTCAGCAACAACGTTGTCAAGATTGGAGGTCTGTGATGTGGCACACTCTCCGAAGCGGCGCATTGATCGCCCTGACGATTGGTCTGACCGCCTGTGAAACTCATGATCAGGCTGACGCTCAGATCAACGAAGCGGCCCGTCTTACGGGTGAGCAAGCCGCGCGGCTTGCAGCGGCGCAACGGGGTGAAATACAGATTGTCGATAGCCCGTACTACGGTAGAGCAGTCCGTGTTCCACTCGGACAAACGCGCGGGCAACCCCTGCCGCGTCGTGTTGAAGCTGCAATAGGCAGCACCTTCAATCTCCGCAACAGCTCGCTTTCCGACTTCGCGACGGCCGTCACCAATCAAAGTGACATCCCAGTAAACATTCGCACGCTCTACTCCACCCAGAATTGGGACGCCGTAGATGTCCGGCCATCAACGCGGATTACGCTCGAACACGAAGGGGCACTCTCACGGGCGCTCGATATTGTAGCGGCCCGTACAGATACCCAGTGGGAATATGACGGTACCGCAATCGTCTTTAACTCGATGGTGACCGAAAGCTATCAGGTTCCCCTGCCAACAGGATCGTCAAGCTTCACCTCAACTGTGGATGGCCTGCAGGCGACCGGGTCAAGTGTTTCGCTGTCACGTGACTCCCAGTTTGAGCCCTGGGCCGAAATAGAAACACGCCTTGCACAAGCGGTCCCGCCCCCTGGTGAGTTCATGCTGAACCGCAATGCAGGGACAATTACAGTGCTTGGGCCACCGTCCGTTCAGGCGGCGGCGGAACGTGTCATCGATGAGTTCAAAGCGATTTATGGCGCACGCATTGGGCTTGAGATTGGCATCTTCTTCGTGGACAGCGAAAAGCTCACGGAGTTTGAAGGCGGCATCGAGGGATCAGGGTCACGCTACGAGATTTCCGGTCTGACCACCGCTCTTGCGGGCAACGGTGTTGCGACGCTCACGGGCGGCAATGCAACACTGTCCTTCCGTGCGCTTGCGCGCAACGCAGCGGTTGTTGATTTCCGCCAGGCTTCAAGCATTGCCCAATCCGGTGTCTGGACCCCAACGATTATCCGCAGTTCCACGAACTACGTATCAGGGACAGAAACGTCGACAACCGATGGCGTGACATCCACTTCAATACAGACAGGGACTGTCGATAGCGGCCTGTCCATTCACGCCCTTCCGCGCATCGTGAACAATGGCAACATCCACCTGAGCCTTACAATTCTGCAATCCAGTCTAAACGGGCTTGATGAGTTCTCATCGTCCGATTCAACGGTACAACTGCCAAGCATTGACCAGCGTGCCTTGCAGACTGACGCAATCCTGTCACCGGGTGAGACGCTTGTCCTTGCCGGATATGAGCAGGAATACACAACGCGCACTGAGCGGACGAACAATTTCTTCCTCGGTGGCCTAAGTGACGCCGAAGTCCATAAGGTTCGGATGATCGTGCTGGTACGCCCCGCTATTCTAGCGGTGGCCGACGGTGGCAGCTGATGGAGCCGCGTCTTTCTTCGGTTGGTGGGCAGCCAGTTGCCGTTGGTTTGACGTGGGAAATCGGCGAGCATCCTCATCTCATCAAGACGCTCCGCTTTGGGGCGGCCGGGCAGGGGTTCGCCTGTTATTCGGGTAGTATCGCCGAAGCGACAAACGCAGATCTGATCGGCAAAATCCCTTTGGCGGCCCTGGTGGGCATGTCGCTTGCGGCTGAACGCGAAACTGTCGCGGCAATCATGCCGCTGGATGATGGCGGCTTCTGGAGCGCACAGTTCAAGGATGGCTCAGTTCTTATCGACAGCGAAGAGCTGTTTGATGATATCCAGTCTGTTCTCGAATGGGCGGCCCAGGCCAAGCGGTCCAATGCTGTAGCGCAGATTTATCTTCCAGATGGCTTTGTCGAAACCACCCGTGTTGCTGATACTGGTCTGGATCCGCAGGTTTTGCCTTCACTGTCGTCTCTCTCACAGGAGAGACTGGACAGCGCGCCAGTTTTTGTCGCTTACCGCGTCGCTACGCCAAAAGCAGCACTGATCGCGGGGGTAGCGGTTTCGGTTCTTGCACTCGGAAGCCTGAGCCTAAGCGCTCTTGTAGACGCCCTGAACGCGCAATCATATGCACCGAGGGCGACCGAGACTGTTGTGTTGGAACAGTTCGCAGTGGACGGTTCTTCATTTGCTGCTGCCTGTGTTGCATCCCTGAGCGCAGAGTGGCCGGGCGTCCCTGGCTGGGAAATCGTCTCAGTCGGCTGTGCTTTACCGCGCAGTGTGAGGCCGATTGGCGAGCCGGAAGCGGCTGTCGTCTGGAAAGAATTCAAACGTGGGGAACGTTACGCCGCTATCCTGGATAGCGAAGTCACAAGTGCGCGTATGGCAGAATTCATGCTGCGCGACTGGCCACATCTGAAAGAGATCGAGGAAGGTCGCATTGTTGTCGGCCATGGTCTTGATGTGAGTTGGGTTCCATTTGTCGCGCCCGGGGAAATGGTGTCCTTCGGAACGCAAATCGAGAACGCCTTTATCTCTGTGCTTGAAGAAAGCGCGCAAGCGCAGGCTATCTCATTAGGACAGGGGCAAGTGGTAACGCCCACGGTCAACACGCATCAGGTGAAGCTCAACACCTCGTTGGAAGCGGCGTTCACGCTGGCGCAGGCTCTCGACGGGATCGAAATCAACACCATCACTTTTGAGGACAATGTCTCAACGGTTCTGTTGAGCCCAACGGCAGTGCGTTTCAGTCGCCCGGCAAATGCGGCTCTGACGCCAAAACCCACCCATCCGTCGCAATCCAAGAGGTAACACCATGAAATCCGTGCACTCGAAAATACTTGGCACCGTTTCTGCCCTCGCACTGATGCTGTGTAACCCGACGCCTTTAACTGCCCAAAGCGCTCTTCTGGACGACACTGTCCAGAACGCCCGTCAGGAGGTGCAGAACGCGCGGTTAATGACGGCCTATCAGGCCATGGTGGCCTTGAATGGCGCCCACACAATGATGCGCCGCCTCGTCCAGGTCAGTGATCTGCGCCCCGATTACGCTGATGAAGAAGATGGTGGTCTTCGTTATCTCGACATTGAACATGTCCTCAAAGACAAAACGGGTCGGATCGAGACTTACACCCACCCTGATGGCGCGCGCCCATTTGACGCCCGTCTCCATGGTAAGCGCCATTACAACATCCGCTATCGTCTTTGCGGCGTAGGGACCGTTAACCCGATCACCAAGCTGCCGGAGCCGGGTTATGAGTATGTTCTCATGACGATCCTGCCCGACTTGCCTGTCTCCTATGGCGATATTCGGGAATTGGTTGCACAGGCAGGTGTCGGACATAAGTTGCTGCAGGGTCTGACTGTCGAGCGCGACACCAGTCGCGCGATGCTTGGCATTCTGGACACGAAGATCAGCCCCATGTTCGTGCCGATTGGCAGTGATACTCATGATCAAGGTTCTGCAGCCGACATTCCGGAGTGTTTGCTCGACAACACGATCTGGAGCGGTGATCAGCCGCCGTCGCGACGGAGTCTTGCGGTGTTTGAATACGTGACACCACGTCAGTTGCAGTTCACCCACTCGCTCGAGCGCGTCAGTGAAGAAGGTACGCTTCTTTGTACGGATTACCCGGATGCCGTCGACCGCGGTCTTGTGATTGGTCGCGCTTCCTTTGTCCGCGGGCAATACACTGTTCGGCGGGGCGGAGATTATGCGCCTGAGATGGCGGATGGCACACCAATCCCCCAGGACTGGGCCTCTGATCTCATTTACGATGGTGGCTGCCGTGCGCCACAAGAGCGCGTTGGGACTATTCGCCAGGATTGCCAACGCATCGTGGCAGGCGTCGAAAGAACCCTCACCAATACCTACCGCGCTGAAATGCGAGAGGTGCCGCCCCTGCGCGGCTATTACCTTGAGGGAGAAGCCAAGCAATGGGCACCCGTTGGTGATGCCGCCACATGGGAGCCGCATCTTTTGATGTGCGAGGGTCAACTCCCCCGTTTGGAGGAGAATGCCACGACCCAATGGGAGAACCAGAACGGTCTTTCCTGTTCCGCTTTTCCATCGTTCCCGCAGGGAACTTACGACCGTCGTCGCCTGATCACAGACACCCATTACGAGCTGCCAAACAGCAATGTCTCCTATGACATTCGTACATATGGCGATTGGGAAACCACACGTAATGCCTGTCAGCGGACCGATGTTGCAACAGTCCGTGAGACCAGAAGAGCGAATAGTTGCCTTGATCAGGCCCGTAACGTTCAGACCACAACGGTGTCCTACATGAGCGGGGGCGCACCTGCGGTCATGGTCAACCGTTCGGCATGGGTCACGACGGTCAACCGGTGTGCCTCGAGAAACAACGACCGTGACAATGGGAGAGAGTACTACGACGTGGACGGTGATGGCCGGGGCGATTTCCGGAGCGGGCGCGATGCGCGTGAATACGCGCGGGAGAACGGCATCTCCAACCGTGATATAGATAGAGTGAGTAATTGCTCTGGTAGCTGTAACGGGTCGTCGCGCGAGCGGAATGAAAGGAACAACAGTGACGGAGGTGGCGGCGGCGGTGGTGACTGTTTCTTAACGACGGCGATTGTCGAGCGCCGCGGTGAAGCTGATGACGGTCCAACTTTGACCGCCCTGCGCAACTTCCGTGACAACGTCATGGCCAACGATCCGAAGCTGCATCCATTCATTGCTGAATACTACGCGATAGCCCCCGCCATTGTCGCCGCAATCCCAGCGGATGACCCCGAGTGGGATTGGATTGAAAGCCAAATCGATCTCTGCGTCCAGTTGATCGAGATTGGGGACGCCGAACAGACATTTGCGACATACAAGGCGATGGTCGAACGGCTCCAGAGCCGCTGGATACCTGTTGTTCCGCCAAATGTCCTGGAGGATGCCTAATGGGTATGCGGAAATCGATTGGTGCAGCCGTTTTGGCACTCGCTGGCTGTACGCAACTTACCATCGACGATCTGTTGGCTGAACGAGCCTTTTACGATCATTGGGACATTCAAGGACAGTTTAAATCGGGGGATTTTGTTCTCCAGAATGTCACACAACCCGATCTCGTGGAATTGCTCACAGGTCATACCTTCGTCGCTTATGAAGAGAGTGGCGGGCGTGGCAAGGCCTATGGTGCAATTACCGTGCTGTATTATGGGGCCAACGGCATCGAGGAAGGCTGTATGGTGGACTATATCACCGGCCGTCCGCTAGAGGGCGCTTATGCTCCCCACGAGTGGGCATCGGTGATGCGCGAAAGCTCTAAATACCTGATGCACTTTCCACTTTTGCAGGTAACCGTACCCAATGGAAATGTCGGTTTTGGTAACCTGCAGTACAAGGCCGAAACGGGGCAGCTTGCCGAAATTGCTGCGTACCCCGGTTACTGGCGCGACGTGCGCAAAGGTCACCTGCAAGCTGGTATTCCGGCCGGCGTGTACACGGCCTGCCCGGAGTTTCCGTCCGCCGAAAGCCTGGGAAGCTTCGTGAACGAGGCCCAGACATCCTGGAACTATTTTGAACTGGTGGAGCAGGACCCGGGCAAGCGGATTCACCGCCCGGATCTCGTGACCGCGTTCACGGCGATCCCCCTTGATCAGGTGCAGGGGACAGCGCAATGACATGTATCAGGCCCACGGCGCTCGCCGCCTGTGTTGTGCTGGGTCACCTCGTGCCGTTGGGCCTGTCTGCCGAAACAGTCCCCATTGAAGCCATTGCGCGCCAGGCTTACCCGAACGAGATTTTTCACAGCAAACTCGGGTTTTACTACGTCCTTGACGCCAACCCGGGTCTTGCATGGATCCTCAACGAGAATGGAGAATTCGATACGTTGATGGCTTATTCGAAAGCCGACGACGTATTTAACGTCATTGAAGACGGTAAATGGGTCTTTGAAATACCTGTTGACAGTCAAGCAAGCCAAATCCAGTGGTCTTTCTCCAACGATCCAGAGTTTCCCGGCACACGGCCTTTTCTTCAGCAGATTGTCGGGCAGGAACTGACCGTCCCTGTTGGGGATTTTATCCCGGCTGGCGCCCGGTTTGAGGCGGAATTCACCATGTCCACACCGGAGGGTGTGTATTTCACCTGGTATCCGGACGACCGCGCAGACGGGATCTTCGTCACCAATCTGGAGACGAACGATGAACGTCATGTTCTCATCGCTGATTTGAAACCGGCTGTGGGGTGGACGGGAGAATGAGACGTCAAGTGCTCCGGCCCATGAAGCACAGGAATACCCTTGCCGGGTGTCTTGTTTTCTCCGCACTCAGTGCGGCTTTGCCCGCATTCGGGCAAGAATCCGAACAGGCTATCGTCACACAAGCGGAAACCCAACGTGTGTTCTCATCGTCTGATGAGGTGTCAGGCGACACACCGATGGCAGAGATTGTTGCGCCGACGGGGACCGTTCAGTGCCCTATTCATCTCCTGCAATCTGCCTATGACGAAGCCACAAGTGGCTATCAGGCGGCAGTCCGCTATGTGACCGCCATCGAAGTTATGCATCTGTGTCGCGAACACGCGGATCTGTTTCGCGAAGTCATGGACGCTGAAGCAGCCCTGGTTCAAAGCTATGCGGAACTCAGCGCTGCACGTGAACAGGTGGAAAGCGCGGCTCCGACCGTGCCTCCTGGAGCGGCAGCCAGTTCAACCAATCTCACTGGTGCGGACGGTTTGCGCGAGCTTTCTGGTGAGAATGATGACCGCCGGGAGGCCGCAGATACCGAAGAGCTGGCGGAAGCAGAAAAGCCGTTAGCGGAAAGTGTTTCCGCTCCAACGTGCGCGGACCCCCGTCCGGCGTCTGCATATGTCCTGATCGGGTCTTCAAATTCTGCCGGAGGTGAACCCCGCGGCATCCTGGGCCTGATCAGCAGTCATAATCCGAACGGAGACTATTACGCAGAAAGCGTGAGCGTTGGCGTGGGAGATTTTCTCGCGCGTGCGGTGGAAGTATCCGAAGTCAGCGTACCCTGGAGTGACGAATCCGGCGAGCCATTTGTTGTTCTCAGTGATTGCGCCGGTTCTGTGAGACTTACGCTGGTGTCTCAAATGCCGTCAGGGCATTTCATTAATCCCAGTGTCACCTACCGCAATTTGCAGACCGGTGCTGCGCATGAGGTCGATGCTACCGTGGTTACCCCACGCGGGGGTGAGTAGCCCACATGCTGTTCAAATCCCGCACGCCAAAACAAGCCAAAAGCGCATTGGCCAAACTGCTTGAGAATGGAACATTCGATGTCGGCTCACCTGAGTTTCGGCGTTTGTGTGCGATCCAGGTGGATGGGCTGTGTTTGGTGGCGAGCGGATACCAGCATAACGCTGAAATGCGGACAGAGCGCAAGAAGCTGGTGGCGTCCGGACGCATCCCGGCCATCACAGACACCCGCATCGTTACGCTTTCGGAGGTGGCGGAAGCCTATAACGCACGGGCGCCTCGGGCCGGAGAGAAAGCAGACGGCCCCGCACTCGCCAGTACCGTCGATGTTCGCATGCGTGTTGAAAGCCTGCTGGTGGATTGTGCCAACGCACGCGCCAGTGATTTGGCAATCGTCTTACGCGACTTCCATACGGATCTTCGCATGAAGGTTGGTGGTGCCTGGCATGATTTCAAAGACCAATGGACGCGAGACGAAGGACGGGTTGCGTTGGAATGCCTGTTCAACGCCCGTGAAGAGGGTTCGGGTCAGACGGTCCGTGAACAACGCAGCTTCCAGTCCTTTTCCATTACCTCAACAGAAACGTTGCGCCTGCCGGCCGGGGTTGTAAAGCTGCGCGGCCAGCGCGGATTTCATGAGACCGCGGCTGATATTGGCGACCATCATGTGGTGCGTTTTTTCTACAGTGAAGGTGACAAGAACACCTCGTCAATTGAAAGCCTGGGATTTGACGCCGAGATCCTTGAGGCATTTGAGAGTATGCGTCACTCCAGTGATGGGGCGATGATTGTTGGGGGATCGACCGGGGATGGCAAGTCGACAACCCTGATCCGCTCGGTTCAGCGCCTGATCGAAGAAAAGCAAGGTCGCACGAGCGTCGTCACGATCGAAGATCCGGTCGAGATGCGCCTTGATGACCCGGCGATCATGCAGATCCCGGTATCTTCGGCGGGTGATGGTGAGAACCGTGAAGAAGTGTACCGCCGGGCGCTGATGCATTTCAGCCGTGTTAATCCCGATGTCGGGATTATCTCGGAGATGCGCGATGGTTACGGTGCAAGGCAGGTTCTCCAGTTCGTCAGTTCCGGGCACACGTGCTACACGACGATCCACACGAACAGCGTCAATGAAATACCGTTCCGCCTGATTGGGTGGGGCATCCCGGCGGCCGAGCTTGCACGTCCTGGCTTGATCAAGGTGATGGTTCAGCAAAAGCTCGTGAAGCATCTCTGTAAAGAATGCTCCGTACCTTTTGACGGCTCTCAAGTCTTGCCGAAGTATTTGCGCATTCTTGATGCCGACCAACTTGCCTCCTTGCGGTTTCGCAACCCTGAGGGCTGCCCTGCATGCGTGAAGGACTACACCGGTGTGGGGAAAGTTGCATGGGCGGGCTACGAGCGCCTCATTGCGGTGGGCGAGTTGGTTGAGCCTGATGAAACCTATCTCTCCTGTATCGGACGCAACGACGGGTTGGGTGCGATGCAACACTGGCGAAAGCCGAAGGAGCAAGGTGGCCTTGGTGGCGTCACGATAGGGGAAAAAATCCGCCGCGATGTGCTGATGGGTCTGGTCGATCCGGACGATGGCCGTGACCGTGGTGCGGGGGACGTGGCTCTCGGGCCCAAGTCAGTCGCCGCTGCAACAGGGCGAGGGGCTTGATTTGGCTGCCGCTGCGCAATCTCACAAACTCAGGCACGCAATGTCGGCCGTCCTGCCGCCATGGAACATCGCAATGGCACGATCGATGTTTCATGCAAAGGATCGCGCCGATGCCTGGGACGTTATTGCGGATCTGATGGAGAGCGGGCTGGACGACAATCGTGCGATCGGAGCTGCCGCCCACATGTTCCGCCTTCGCGGGAAACGCGCTGCCGCGATGGTGCTTGAAGATCTCGAACGGTCTTTTGCGCGTGGTGCATTCGCTGAGACCGTCAAGCTTGTGGCAAAAGGGTCAGAGGCCCTGTTGTTTGCAAATGTCGGCAAGGTGACTGGCTCCGTTGTCTATCGTGGTGCCGCGCGGGTTTTGCGCAACGAAAAACTCATCCGCAACGCTGTGGTTGAAGCCCTGGCCAAACCTGTGGCGTTGATGCTGGCTGTAATTGGTCTCGTTGTAGCAATGGGTTTGCGGCTGTTTCCGGCATTCGAAGCCCTGACGCCACGCAATCAATGGCCAGCGCTCACACGCTTTATGGCCAGTGTATCAGAGTGGGTCATTTCCAGCGGGTGGATAGGCGCAATTGGATTTGTGCTGCTCTGCGTGCTGATCGCCCTGTCTTTGCCACTCCTGGCGAGCGCGAACAGCCTTTCGATCCGTCGGTTTCGCGAGTTTCTGGATCGCTATCCACCCTGGAGCTTTTACCGTCTTTCAACGGGTGCGTCCTTTGCATTTACGATCGTTGAAGTTGCGCGCTCAGGGGGCACGATCAGTGGTCCGACACTGTCTGATATGACCGAACACGGTAGCCGGTACACGAGTACAAACGTGGCGCGCATGGCCGAAGCGCTCAACAGTGGTCAGTCTCTGGAGGAGGCGTTTCAGGGAGGTGGGTCATTCCCTGATCCCGAGCTCAACGCGGTCATGGGTGTTCTGGCCGGGCAGCCGAATGCTCTTGAGAACTTTGGCGTCTACACGGATCGCTGGATGCTGGCGGCAGAAAAGCGTGTGAAGGCCAAAGCCGCGATCATCAACATGGTGCTGATCACGCTTATTGCCGCTGTGATCATCAGCGTTGTGACCGCCATCTTCAGCGTCATCTCATCGGTGCAAAGTGGCCTGTAGGAGCCGTTAAGGACCAACGGCACCTCAGCCGTCTTATAGAGGAAAAACAGGATGTTTATGGAAGAAACGACTGCAGAAATACATAAAGCACGCCCTCGCCGAGGCCGTCGTTCGCGTCGTGGCACCGATCTGTTCAGCGCAATTCTTTATCTCACCATTTTCGTGATGGTGATTGCAGGCACGATCGCAATTTACAACAGCGTCATGACGGGTATGCGCAACGTTCAGCTGCAAACACTGATGATGCGCACTGCGTCGAGTGTTGAAAGCAGCTTTCGCGCGTTTCCGACTTATGACAGCGGCAGCCTTCTTGGGATCATCAAGAGTCGTGGTGAATTCTCAGATCGCGAGATCTACGAGACTGGCGGTACTTACCACATGCGCTCGCCATTCGGAACCGACATGAGCGTCGATGGGGACCCTCCGCATAACTTCATCATCACTGTGAACAATCTCAAGGAAAGCCCTTGTGAGAAGTTGCTGGAGGCAATGATCGACCCTGGTCGGACCGTACATGGTGTGACTGTAAATACTAGCACAGTGACGCTTCCATACAGCAATGCGGGCATCTCGACGGCGTGCTCTGGTGCGAGCGACGGGCTCTATAATGTCGGCATTAAATTCTAGGTGGCTCTGCTGTGGGACACGTAAGGCGCCAGCATCAATCCATTCAGGGAGTTTCCATGACTCTGATCCGCAACCTGTCTCACGCAGAACCCCACCGACGTCGGCGGCGCGGCGTGTCGCTGTTTGCCGTGACATTGGGGTTGTTGGTCGGGGTGGTCATGATCAACTACGTGATCGAAGACTTGGGGCGTGCGCAAAAACGCGAAGCCGGCCGCCATCTCGCTGAAGTCGCATCGGTCATGGCCCAACGTTGGGAAGGGCTTGTGCGCAACTGCGCCATTGATCTGATGTTTTGCGGTTTATCTGAAGCCGGAGCCTACACTATAGCGGGTTATAACACCCTGCCAGTTGTATCAGGTCAGGAGATGGACCCGATTCCAGCGGCCCTTCGGGTTCACGGGATGCAACCTGCGCATTGGGTCGGGGATGCGCCTGTTCCATTGGTCAACGGAATAACAGTACGGGCCTATGTGGTTTCCGTGACCCAGGCGCCTATCGCGACCGGTATGCTGGTTTTTGAGGTCGCATCCAGCGTGGATGTGTTGACGCGCGAAAGCTTTCGCGCGGCCCTCGTCGACTGGGCTATCAGTGCTGGTGAAGGGGAAGAAATCGTCGGGACTGAACAGGTCTTCCTTGCCGTGATGGGGCGTGATCCGCTTGTCACTGAAGTACCTGTCTTGACCTATCCTTTCGTTACTGTGGAAAGTGATTGGGTCTTGCGTGAACCGTGGGTGGGGCAAAGCGGGCAATCCATGCGAGCGGAACTGCGCATGGGTGCAGGGACCGCCACGACCGGGGACATCATCAATGTCGGCAGCCTGGAGGCCCTTGCGTCTTTCAAGGTGGCTGTTCAGACGGCCGATGTGCAGTCAATGGTTTCCAAAGGTGATCTGGCCACACAATCCCTCACAGGCGTCGATTTGGTGGCAGCAGAGGTGAATGCGGGCAGCCTGGTGATCAGCGATGCGCTCATCGCCGACGCAATGGTCGTTGTGAACCAAGTCAATGCCCAGAATGTCACAATTGCAGACAGTGATGAAGGGATCGGCCTTTCAGAAGGTGAAACGGTGAACGCGGGCACATTGAAGGGTGTTGCGCTCACCCTGCCGGGTCAGTTGCGGGCGGGAACAGTCAGTGTTGGCGACAGGCTGCAGGCTGACCGCATCACGATCGACAGTGATATGTTCATCAGCGGTGATGTCCTGGGCAGCGGCCTGACAACCAATACCCTCACAGCAATCAATGGGTGTGTTGGATGCTGAGACCCCTTGTCCCACGTCGTTTCAACAAACACCGCCGCGCGCATCGCGCGCGCCGTGGTCTGTCCATGTTTGAGGCGGTTCTGACGATATTTGTCGGCGTCATTATCGTCAGTGAAGCAATACGGTTCTTCGAAGTGGAAGGGCACAAGAAGCACAATCTGGTCGAGATCCAAAGGGTCGCGGATTTAGCCGATTTAGGCGAGCGCTATGTCAGGCGCGATCTGCAGGATTTGATCACGACAATCGGCGTTGGAAACATCCTGCAGGTGAGTGTTGCAGATCTGGAAGCCACTGGGTTGGTTATGGATGGTTTTTCAAGCGCATCACCCACGCGTCGCGCCGTGGATCTCTGGCTCTATGCGCCGACGGCCTGGGAAGTCATCGTTCTGGCGCGTGCGCACGGGACTGCTGAGCTGGTCAATGTGCCATCCTCGGTGGCAGACACTGGTCTCATTGGCTACGTGGCAGAGTGGCGGCCAACGATCTTGCAGGGCGTGGGCCTGAACTGGGATGTCACCACACTTCAGGCTGCTCTGGGTTGGCCTGCTGTCAATGATTTGATCGCCGTGCGGTATCTGAACTTTGGTGCTGATGTACGGCCTTATTTGCACCGGGATGCCCTGACGGTTGGCGGTGTTGTTCTGAACCAGATGTCAGCGCCATTGGACATGGGTGGCAATGATATCGTCAACACCGGAAATCTGTCAGCGTCGCAGCTCACATTAGAGACGCTTATCGCGGAAGATGTTGTTGTTTCGGATGCGTTGGAGAGCGTCAATATCAACGTCACCAATGCTGTGTCTGTGTCCGGAACGCTGACAGCTGTCGATGCCACGATTGCCGGGGCAGCGCAGGTTGAGGATGTGGCCGTAAGCGGCGAATTGACGGCAGGATCGGTTTCGGCGAGCGGCGCTATTGCGGCGGCCTCTGCGGAAGTAGACGGGACGGTTTCCGCAAATGCCATAACCGTTGCAACAGAGCTGAATGCCGAAAGCATTGTCACTGGCAGTCTCGGGCTCAGCGGCGACATGACGGCAGATCAGGGTGTATTTCAGACCATTGTCACCGGGGGATGTACGGGATGTTGAAATGGTCGTTGGCAATTTGTGCGGCAATGATCGTGGTCGGCACATCGAGCATTGCGGAGGAGGACGCCGACCGGCGGGATGGGAACGACCAGGCGCTTCGTGACCTGCAAATTGCACGCGCTGAGCTGATCGCCAACATGAAGCAGTTACGCGCCATTCAAACCTATCAAGAGGCGCTGCAGCAATCAGATGGCGCGCTCATGGAAACGCGCCTGGTGCCAAGTGGCCTTTGTGCGCCTGACATGGCGCATCTCTGTGCGCTGTTCCCGGTCACATTCGGCATATGGGGAACAGATTGACGACGTTGGCTGGCGCGGCAATGCGTAAATCGAAGGGTATGGCATTGATCATGGTTTTGGCGATCACTGGCTGCACATCAAACTTTGAGCCTTTCAGCATGGCATCGCCGCCACGCATGACACCCGTGCAAGAATGTGCGATCGGGTACGATCTCGCACAGCAGATTTACACACATGTCTCGTTGACGGAGACGGTGATCATCGCGCCCCGCCGCAAGACTGGCTGCGAGACCTACGCCATCGCATATCTGCAGCAAGCCGGGTTCAAGATCGATGATCGAGGCGCGCGGGGCGGTTTTGAGGTCGAAGTCGTCAAGAGTAGTAGTTTTGTCGTGACCGCGACGGCAGTGGTGGGTGAACGCCTGAAGCTGTCTCGCAATTATGAGCTGGCGGAGACCGGCGTTTATGGGGTCTCTGACGTTACCATCCTGGAATTGCCAGCATTCGCGGAGCTGCGGTGATGGTACTGGTGATGGGATCTCTTGTTGCCTGGTTGGCAGTGGCAATAGAGGACATGCGCCGCTTTGAGATTAATCCGTGGTGGGTTTTTGACGCAACGGCGAGCTACCTGCTGGCGAGCGCTCTCAACGCGACCCCAACACCTGATACAATTCTGTTTTTGAACGCTGCCTGGGTGGTCGTCATTGCAGACCGCCTGTTGGCCGGCCTGATTGGCGTCGCAGGTGGTCTGATGATTTATCTGTCGCGCCGCGGCCTGATTGGTCAGGGCGATATTTACCTGTTTGGAGCGATGTTTGCGGTCGGTGGTTTAGAGTATCTCGTGTTGACGGTGACGCTCTTTGCCGGGTTCTCCTTCGCGACCTGCCTTACCTACATGGCCATCCGAAACAAGCCGTTCTGGAGATGTGGATATCCGGCTGGCGTTCCGGCGGCCATGACAGCATCTGCGATGACTTTCGTGATGTTTGGCTTGGGAGGGTAGGAATTGCGCAAAAGACTCCCAAACCGCCGACGTTCTGAAAGCCGCCGTGTCGTATGGCAATCACCCCTTAATCCCTCAGCGGCAGAGCAGACGATCTATATCAGTATCGGTTTTTGTGAGGATGGGCTGACACCTCGCGAGGTTTTCTATGACAGCGGTTATCGCACCGGGTCCGACCTCGAAACCCTGGCGTCAGACGTTTGCATCTGCCTGTCGATCTTTCTGCAGCACGACGGCGTATCCATGGATGATTTTACCAAATCCCTGGCCCGTGAGCTCAACCTGCGCACAGGCAAGACGGAGTTTGCGAGCCTGGTGGGTGTGTTCATTGCGGAGTTGCAGAAGCCGCCGGCCTGGGCGGCGCAGGTCCTGGCCGCGCAAGACCAGGAGGACGAGGTATGACTTACAACCCGCGTCGCCCGCTCTTGTCTTTGATCATGGGTATGGATCGTTTTGCCGTCGGCATGTCCCAAAGGCTTTGGCCAACACCAAGTGTCCCGCGGATCGAAGAGCGGATACCGGGCATCGTATTTGTCCATGCAACCCGAAAGAATTTTGGATCGAACTCCGCAATTTTGCGCAAACAGAGTATGGCGCCGATGAACAAGGGCAGCAAAGGGATCGTCACGTTTGGAGAAAAGCTGAAGAGCGCTGTGATGCCGAGAAACCCCATAACGCAACTGGCGAAGGGTATAGGTTCACATCCGGCTACAAGAAGCGGTTGTGACATGGCCTGGTCGATACGGGGCATGTTGGAAAGTTCCTCTACGCGATGTGCGCGAGGTTACTTCAAATGAGCCGTGATTTGAAGCATTCCGCTGATCCCCGTCTCGCTGATCTGGCAGGGTCTGTCTGGGCCCATTTGATCGATGATCAAGTGGTCGAGATTTCTCTCAACGACGATGGTGCGTTGTTCGTTGAGCGCTTCGGGTCTGCGCCGCAAAGGGCAGGGGAGATGCGTCCACAGGAAGCGGAGCGCTTCATTCGATACTGCGCCAATAAGGGAAACGCAGCCTATACCGCTGACCAGACGATTGTTTCCACGCGCATCGCCACGATGCATCACCGATTGGAAGCGATACTCCCTCCCAACGTCGCCAACGCGTCATTCTCAATCCGCAGGCACCGGGACCAGGTCTCGGATTTGAGTGAGTTTGTGCCTGATGTGGGCTTTCTGTCTGTGATCAGGCAAGCCATCAAGGACAAGAGTAACCTGCTGATTTCCGGTGGAACCGGTGCAGGCAAGACCAGCTTTGCGAATGCCTGCCTGGCTCACCTGGCGGAAGTCGCCGCTGATCAGCGTTGTGTGGTTCTTGAGGACACGGCGGAGCTCCAGGTTCCAATGCCAAACACACTTCGGCTCGTCAGTTCAGAAATGATCAGTATGGATCGCCTGTTGGTATCCACGCTCCGGCTGGCTCCCAAGCGCATCATCGTTGGTGAGGTGCGCACGGGGAAAGTCATGACATTGCTGCTAAAAGCATGGAACACAGGTCATCCGGGCGGCATCACCACAATTCACGCCAACAGTGCAATGGACGTACTTCCGCGGGTTCAGATGCTGTGTGCAGAGGAGATTCAAGGCGGCGTTGATGCCTTGATCGCCAGCTCGCTGGATCTGGTTGTGCACCTGTCGCGGGGGCAAGATGCCCCACAAGTCACTGAACTGGCGCGTGTGATGCGTCACGAAGACGGGTTTGTTGTTGAGGACGTGCAGAAATGAAGCCGACCCTCCAACAACTGAGCCCTGATGCTGAATTCCTGGATGTCATCAAAGAGGCAATCCGGACGAAAAAGAACATCCTTGTTTCCGCGCATGAAGATGCGGACAGGATCGGTTTTATTGATGCCTGCCTGATGTATTTGGCTGAGGTTGAACCCGACGAGCGCAGCATCATCCTGGAAGATGCAGCGGCCCTCGATGTCACGTCATCCAACATGATCCAAAGAACCGCATCGGGAAACAAACCGATGGAAGTGCTTTTGGTTGCGGCTCTGCATATGGGCGTAAAACGGATCATCGTCGCGGAGGCCCGCACAGGCGAGATCATGACCGTGCTGCTTTCGGCGTGGAACAGGAGTCACCCTGGCGGCATGACGGCAATCGCAGCCAACAGCGTTGTCGACGCTTTGGCCCGTGTCCAAAGGCTTTGTGTGCAAGAAGCCCCGCGCGGCGTTGATGCGCTGATTGCCAATGCACTTGATCTGATCGTGCATCTGGCACGCGGGAGCAATGGCCCAAGAGTTACGGAATTAGCACGCGTGAAATGCGTGAATGAAACGTTTGTCCTGGAGGAAATCTACACATGAAAACGACGATCAACACAACTCTTGTCGCAGGAGCGATGTGCCTGCTTCCGTATCAAGCCCTGGCCAAAATGACAGAGGCAAACGAAATATTTGGAGGAACAACCAACCCCATTGGTCAGTTTGTCGGGTTCTTGACGGGCGGTTTTGCAATGGGAGTCGCCATCATTGCCATCGTGGTGATGGGTGGAATGATCATCTTCGGTTCTGACTTTGGCGGCTTCGGTCGTCGTGTTCCGATGGTTCTGTTGGGGGTCGGGTTTGTGATTTTCTCCGTCAATGTTGTGCAGTTCCTCACAGGTTCTGACGTCTCGGGCATGATGTACGACCCCAACAATCGCTACCTGTCCAGCTCAACTGCGCTGTCTTCTCACTAGCCTCATGAACCATGCTGAAAGGGGCCATATTATGATGCGTAATTCATTTCTGATCTCTGCCGTTTTTGCCGTTTGGTGTGGTCACACGCTCGCCCAGGAAACGCCTGACATAGACTTGCTTACGCAGGAGATGGCTGCAGAGATCCAAAGCGGCAATGCGTCGACGGTTCCGGATGTTGGCGGCACAAATGAAACGCAATCAGAACAAGGTGGAGCTGAAGAGCCTGATCGGGGGTCCCCTGAAGCCGAGACAGCGGACACAGCACCTGTCGCACCTGTTATTGTGACGCAACCAATGCAAGCCGAGGCGGCTGCGCCCCCGCAGCTGACCCAGGAAGAACTTACCTCTCAGGCGGCAGACAACTGGATGGATCGCACCACATCTGTTGGCATGGGCAGCGTGGGACGGCTTGTGCAGACCTATGATGGTTCAATTGCACGCCTCGTCTGTCAAACCGAATTTGTCTGTAATGTTGAGTTCGAAGCGGGTGAGAAGTTCAGTGATACGCCCATCCTGGGCGATCCGGTCCGCTGGATTATGACGCCCCGCTTGCGGACGTCACCCGACGGCACCGATACGCAGTACCTCGCCATCAAACCGGCGGCAGACGCGCAGACAACGACATTGACGGTTTATACAGATCGTCGGATTTACCCGATCATGTTGGTGCCCTCGCGCACGTCCCATACCCATATCCTGGCATATAGCTACCCGGACACGCGTGAGCGTGAAATGCGAGAGCATCTGGCCGCGCAGGCAGCGGCTGCAGAAGCGCAGAAGGCAAGTGCCGCGGCAGCACGGGCAGCTGAACGTCACGCGGCACAGGTAGCGCGCGCTGCAGCTGTCAGGCAGCGCGGTGTCGAGACCACGCAAGGCGCAGTTCCGGCTGAAGACCTGGATTTCAACTACAACATTTCTGGTAACGGAGCTTTCCGGCCACTGCGCGTCTACACGGATGGCCAGAGAACATACATTGACTTGCCCGACAATTATCGCGGCGAAACGCCGGTCTTGCTTGCAGGAACAGGTCAGAGCAACGGGGTGGTCAATGTGCGTGTCAGCCGCGATAGGCGTCAACTCATTGCGGATCGGTCCTTAAGCAATTTCTCACTGCAAGTTGGTCGCACCAGAATTCGCATTTCGAAGCGATAGATCAGGAAGGGTTTGTTCATGCAGATGTCAGACATGCTCAACTACGCGCACCGCGTCGCGCCGGGTGTGATCATCTGCAAAGACGATGGTTTTCTTGCTGGGTGGAAGCTGGATGGGCTGGACAACGAAAGCGTTGATCCTGACGAGCTCCACGCCACCCTGGAGCGGGTTGCGCGTGGGGTCAGTGAGCTGCAGGAGGGTGATGCCCTGTGGCTCACACTTTGGCGGGCTTTGGCACCCACGGCAAAACTCAGTCAGACCGCCGTAGATCACCTTGAACCTGCGGTGGCTCTGGTGGTCAGCGAAAACGCTGAAATTGAAACCGAAGGTGAGATTTACGAGAACAGCATTCATGTCGTCTACAGATGTGCGTTGGAAGATGATTTCCCGACCATGGAACAACGGCTGGAGGCGTTCGAACGTCGTCGGGAGGTCGTCCAAAACATCCTTGGTTCAGTCTTTAAATTGACCCGCCTTGGAACGCATAAAGTGCAGACGGAATCCGGTGGATCGTTTGAGACGGATGAACTTGCGGATCTGTTGGCGACGATGGCAGCCGGTCGACCGATCCAGCAACGCCTCTCCCGGCAACAGGACATTTACCTGGACGCAGCATTAGCCGCGGACTACGAACAACCGGGATTCCAGGAAGTCCCGCGTCTGGACGGGCAAGAGGCGGCTTTTATCAGTATTGAGAGCTGGCCTCAGGATTATGATCTTGATGCTTTGGCAGCTCTTGAGACCCTGGATTTCGATTACCGCTGGACGGTCCGTTATATTGTTCAATCACAGACCAGAACCCGCGCAGCTGTCACCGCTCTTCGCAGGCGCTGGCGGCAAGCGGGCTCCAATCTTCTGGGCAATATACTGGGGGCGCAATCTCAGGACCGGGATCTCCACGCAGACATGATGGCCAATTCCCTGGACGGGGTATCCGTTGATTTGGGCCGCGGCCTTCGATTTGGCGAACTCACGAGTACAATTACGGTTTTGGCTGGAGATGGCGAAGATCCGGCACGAGACTTGCGCCGCAAGATCGCCGCTGTTGACCAGGTCCTCATGGCCAATGGATTTAGAGGCCGTCGGGAACGCGTGAATGCCCGGGAAGCATATCTCGGCTCACTCCCGGGTCACATGGCGATGCAAGCCCGCTCGAGCACAATGTCGGCGTTTAACTTCGCAACGCTTATCCCTTATCGATCGTTCTGGAACGGTGAACGGTATTGTCCTTGTGATAAGTTCCCGCCGAAATCACCGCCTCTGATGCTGGCGCATTCCGCCAGGGGTGAACTGTTCCAGTTCAATCTTCATGTCAAAGATGTCGGGCATACGATTGTGGCTGGCCCAACCGGAGCCGGTAAGTCCGTGTTGCTGGGCGCAATCGCCGCGCATTTTCTCAAGTACGAGAATGCGCAGGTGTTCTACTTCGATAAGCATTGCTCAAGTCGCCATCTTTGCAACGCAGTCGGTGGCAGCTTTATCGAGTTCGGCGCGGGCTCGCGCCGCTCGGCAACATCGAGGAGGTTGGTCAGGAATGGGCGGAGAAATGGGTCCGGATGATCCCGCGTCTGGTCGATAAAGACGCCTCACCCAAAGATGGCGATGAATTGGTTGAAGCCGTGCGCAATCTTTCTGACGAGGGTGGTGGGTCGCTCACCGATATCCGTGATTTTGTTCTTGGCAAAGATGCGGGCAAAGCCGTTGAGCGCTTTCTTGGGTCTGAGGGCAGGCCAGCGATCCTGGACGGAAAGATCGATACGCTGGAATGGAAACCGCTGACCGTATTTGAAGCTGAAGAGTTGTTCCAATACGATGAGGCAACCTCCTTGTTGGCTTTGGATTATATCTTCCGTCGCTGTGAACAACGCTTTGATGGTCGCCCAACGCTGGTTGTTTTTGATGAAGCCGCAGCCTTCCTGCGTCACGAATTATTCAGGACACAAATAGCGGAATGGCTTCGGGAGGTGCGGAAGAAAAACGTTTCAATCGTCATGGCGACACAGCAAGTCAGTGACTTCGTCAACTCAGGTATTGGTGCCAGTTTTGAAAACGTGCACTCCTATGTGTTTTTGCCCAATGCGAGGGCGGCTTCAAAAAAGACAGCTGATGCCTATCGCGAGTTCAACCTGACGGATCGCCAGATTGAAATCATCTCGATGCTTGAGCCCAAGCGAGATTACTACGTCATGAAGCCGCAAGGGTCGCGGGTCATGAACTTCAGGTTTGGTGCCGCAAGTTTAAGCCTTTTTGCCAAGACCGATAAGACGGCGAGTGATCGTGCCAAACGTCTTGCTGCAGAGAGACCTGACTACTGGATTGAAGATCTTCAACACGACGCTGCAAGTTAGGAGACGACTATGTCGACATCGCAGATAGTGAAACGTGCCCTGATACTGGCCATGCTTTCATCAGCGCCGGCCACAGCCGGAACCGTCGCAGGGACAGGCGGCGCTCTCGAGACGACACAATGGTTGAACCAGTTGCAATTGCTCAGAGTGGCCGCCCTGGAAGGAGAGAGCCTTGCGCAAATGTCGCAAGTCTTGTCCGCGAACCTCGAGCAGGTTCGTACATTGATGCAGACCTACGAGACGATCATGTTCAATACGCAAGGCCTGCCAGATGAATTCAAGGACCAGGTAACGGGTACAGTCGTTCAGATGCGGGGCATTCTGGAAGAGGCTGGCGCTGTTGCGCGTGATGGTCGGGCGCTTGATACATTCCTGCGATCGGGGGCCGTTACTGCGGATGCGTATGACCCGACGGCTCTGGAAAACGCCCAGCTGACTGAGCGGTACGATGAATGGCTGGACACCTGGAACGGTACTCTGGAAAGCGGGCTTCGCCAGGCCGGTTTGACCTTTGAGGATGTCGAAAGCGATGCCGCTTTGATCGACGCCATCCAGGGACGCATCGGGAATGAGCAAGGCCAGATGCAAGCGCTGCAGGTGGCCAACGAGCTTGCGGGAGCGATGAGTCGCCAATTGGTGGACCTGCGGATGCTCACCGCCTCGCAACTTCAGCAAAACTCCGTGGCCTGGGGCCGTGTGTTGGGTGAGCAGGATAAACAGGAAATTGCGCGCCGCGATACGGAGCAGGAGATCAAGCAAACGGTTGAGAACCTTGAGCAACAGCGGGGCACAGGACGCAGTATCCAGGATATCCTGGGGTTGCGACCTTGATGGGCTGCGACAAGGTGTGAATGCAATTGACCCATCATAAATCCCTTTTCGCTCTCTGTGCTGTGGCGGCGGTATTTGTTGCGACAGATGCGACAGCCCAGGAGGTCGTTGAAACTGGTGACGACATTGTCACGCAGCTGAAACTGGCCGTTGACACGATGGGGGTTCGCTTATCTGGCATTGTCATCGGCATTTTGGTGACGCTGCTCGCAGTGGATATTGTGTTGACCTTTGGACGCGCTGTGATCAGTGGGGCCAACCTTGGAGAAGTTGTGGGACCGTTTGTCTTGCGGTTCGCGTTTGTGGGTGTGGCCTGGTACTTCGCGCAGAATGCGGCAGACATCGTTCAATTCCTGATCGAGACCACGTTGCGCATTGGCCAGCAAGTCAGAGGCAGCGAGACAGTCGAAGAACCGTCCGTTGGTAACATCATGCGTGATGGCTCCAACTATGCGATGGCAGCGCTGGGTGAGGTTTCGGTATGGAAGCCAGCCTCGATCTATAACGTTATGGTGGCCATCATTATGGTCATTACGTCGGCGATTGTCGCGGCATTGCTGGTCCTGGTTTACGCGGAGTTTTATATCACCGCCTTTGCCGGACTGATTGTTCTGGCCTTTGCTGGCACGTCCAGCACCAAAGATGCAGCCGTGACCTACCTGAGAACGATGCTGGGGCAGGCCCTCAAGCTGCTGGGTTTTTTGATGACCTACGCCATTATGCAAGAAATCACCGTCGCCATTCTCAGTGCAGACAGTGTGACGTTAGGCTTCGAGCAAAGCATGACTGCGATCATGGTTCAGGTTCTCCTCGTCATCCTGTTGGCGACGATCCCAACCGCGATGCAAAACCTCGCTGGGGGTGCGGCCGTAAGCGGTGCGTCTGATGGCGCTGCACGCATCGCATCCCAGGCAACGACAACCGCGGGTGCCGCAGCTGTGGGCGCTGCGACCGGATCTGTTGTTGGCGCGGCGGCCGGTGGAACCGGTGCCGCGATCGGCTCAATGAGAGCGTCAGCATCAATAGGCCAGGCGGCCGGGTCAGTTCTGAAAGGTGCAGGATCAGGGACAGTATCCGGAAGTCTTAAGGGCGCAAGAATGGGTGCCGGAGCGGCGGCCGCCACAAACCCTGGATCCCGCTACGGCAATTCTGTCAGCCGCAACACCGCCGCGATGATTGAGCGCCTTGCATTGAAGTTGGACAAGTAATGCAAGAACAGCAGCAATGGCGCAGAGACTACGGTTCCAGGGTGGATGCCGCGCGCCGCAAGTTCGAATACTGGAGATTGATCGCCGCCGGTGTGTGGGCAAGCGCATTGGTCGTAGGTGGTCTCACCGTATGGCAAGCCACTGTCGTCAACATACGCCCTTTTGTGTCTGTGTCAGATTCTCAAGGTCGGGTTGCGCTCGGCATCCAACCTTCGGAGTTGTCAGACATCCCGTTGGTGGTGCAACGGCGCTTTGCACAGGATTTCATTTTCGCGCTACGTGAAATCCCGAGCGATGATGCGTTGGTGTTGGCGCAGTTGGTGCGCCTGAAAGCCTTTACGCCGGCGAACTCGGTAGCGCGTTCGAACGCAAATGACGCCGAGAACATCAACAACCCCCAGGCCCGTATTGTGTTGTCGGATGAACGTATGCGGGAAATCAAGATCGAGCGTATCGAGCTTCAGGAACCCGGCGTTTGGCTGATTGTCTGGAACGAAACATCAAGGTCCAAATCCTCTGGCCAACGTTTTTCGAGATTCCGTTACCAGAGCATTTTGCGGGTTGTCGTGAACCCGCCGATGAGCGCGGAAGATCTGGTGCATAACCCGGCGGCACTGGGGGTGGAAGACTTTGATGTGGTTCGATTGCGGGATGCAAGCTGATGTTGAGATGGATCAGGCGGCTCATTGCAGAAAACCACCAGGGTTCAGAGAACCAGGTGGCGACAGGCGCCAGTGGCAACCCTTACGAATTGGCCGAGCAGGTGTGGAGTGATCGTCACGGCTCTTATCAAAGTCTGGCCCGTCAGGCACAACTCGTCACCGGGATAGGCGTCATAGTCTTGGCGGCGAGCCTTGCAGCCTTGATCGCTGTCAAGTCGCGTGAGGGTTATGTCCCGTTCCTCGTGTCATCCGCTGAATTGATCCCGCCACGTGCTCTTGAGACGGCATCGATTTCGCGACTGCCGGAAGGGGTAGCGCGTCGTGAGCTAGCAACGTTTGTTGAGCGTTTGCGGTCCATACCTGCAGATCGGGAGGTCTTACGTCGTGACGTCGCGCGGCTGTTTGCTTTTCTCGCGCCATCAACAGCGGGTGAACGGCGCACCATGGAATTCCTGGAAGATCCCGAGAGAACGCCACGTGCATTCCTTGGCCAACTGACGCGCCGCGTCGAGGTCACCTCTGTCGTCTACAAGGGTGGAAACAGTTGGGTTGTAGAATGGCGTGAAATTGTTTCACCCAATGACCCCAATCTGGCGCCTCTCACGGGGCTTTACCAGGGCACATTGGTTGTGGGTGAAGCCGAACCCCAGGATGCGGACGCCTTGGCCACAAATCCGTTTGGCCTTTTCGTCCAGGATTACTGGTTTGATTATTTGGGAGATGGATGATGGCCGATAAACTGCCCGGAGCTTTCCTACGCCGCACACTCCTCATCACGGCAGTGGTAGGTGTAATGTCCACTGCGGTTCTTTCCGTCGTTGGCATTTCCTTGTCTTCGCTTTTTTCAGGACTGCAAGGGGAGGGTCCCAGCCAGGCGATCAACGACGAACTCGGTGAGGCGCGCGCCGAGCGATACGTTGGAGAAGATCAAACGCGTTACGGTTCTGAGCAATGGATTGCCGACAATTCCCAATTTGAAACCGAGCGGTCGTTTGAGGTTGATGCACAACCTGAGGTGCCGGCGCTGCGTGAACAGCCTGATGTGGCCACCGAACCTGATATACGCAACGAACCTGATTTGCCCATCGCAGGTTTAGACCCAACCGCCGCGGCCATGGCACAAATCAACAATGAGCAAGGCACTCCGGTTGTGCAACAGCGCAGCGCGGAGCCAATGTCGGACGAAATCCGGGTCATTCTTGAAGCACAACAACGCGAAGACGAACGTCGCGCCGTAAGAGCACAAGAGGCGTCAACCGCGCCATTGGGTGACAGCATTCATAGCCCTGAAGACCTTTATGGGGCATCACAACGTGCAGCGGCAGAGGAAGCGCGTCGGCTGGAAGAGGAGCGCCGTGCAGCGGCGCGCTCTGAGCTTGACCGTGTCGATCCACTCCCTGTCTCTCCAGGAAGCGCTGAGCCGGCCCAGAGCGGTCATATCCTTGCGGCAGGCACGGTTATTCGTGCTGGACTGCTGGATGCCATAGACTCCGAGTTACCGGGGCTCGTGCGTGCAATGGTGACGACCAATGTCTGGGATACAGATACGGGCAGAGTTATCGTCATTCCTCAGGGCTCCCAATTGTTGGGGGAATACATCAGAGCGTCTTCCCCGGGTCAGCGCCGCATGGGTATTATCTGGAACAGAGTGCGGTTTCCGAATGGGAACATGGTTGAGCTCGATAGCGCAGTCGCACTCGCTGAGGGTGGCGGTGTTGGTGTCGAAGGGCGGCGGCGACAAGGCTTCTTGATTGCTGTTTTCCAGACAGCGCTGCTGAACCTGGCGGGATCGGTTGGGCAAACCCAAAGCTCCAGTGACGCCGCAACACTTGGCGCGGCAGCACAAATTGCGTTGGGGCAGGGGGTCGATCGTGTTGGGACGGCTTACATCAACGAAAGCCTGGCGCGCGGTTCGATATTCCGCATCGAGGCAGGGACCTACATCAACGTTCAGATTACGCGAGACTTTTTCTTCCCTGACGCTGTTCAACACCGTGGTGACGTCAGTCCCATGAGTGGGGATCATCAAACGCGCATCATGCCGGCCAACGCTGGTGCAACGCACATCCCCTATGATCCCGCCTTATATGGCGGTTGGGCAGACATAGACGGCGATTGCCAGGATACCCGCGACGAGATGCTTGAGCTTTTGTCGATGGGCCCAATAACACGCACCGCAGATGGATGCGGGATTGTGACTGGCCGTTGGCTCGACCCCTATACAGATGTGGTATTCACACAAGCAAACCAGCTTGCGATCGATCATCTTGTGCCGTTGGCCTGGGCGCATATCCGGGGCGGTGCAAACTGGAGCGCAGAAACCAGGTCTCAGTTCGCCAATGACCCCATAAACCTGTTGGCGGTCGATCCAACCGCAATCAGCACAAAAGGGGCACAAGGCTACGATCAGTGGTTGCCACCAGCGGCAGGGTTTCAGTGTCAGTACATTTTGCGTTTTGAGCACGTGATGCAGACATATGGCCTGACATATCTGCCCAGCGAGATCCCCGCGGTTCAGGCAACAAAAGATCACGTGTGTTCTGCTTAATCGCAAATATGACACGACGCTTTAGCGCATCCATTTGGATGGCTTTGATGATCGTCCTCACGCCAATCGGAGTGCAGGCCTGCACGACATCGCAGATGTTGGAGTTCATCGGCAGTCTTGAGGCCCCTGAGGGATATAATCAAGTCTATAGCGGCGTAAAACTGATGCCGCCCGCGCCGATCACCAGCATGACGGTGCAGGAGGTGATCAATTGGCAGCGCGAAGCGTCCCGTACTGCCGTGTCCTCTGCAGCGGGTCGGTATCAGGTTATTCGGGCCACCCTGGAGAGTCTGGTTGCACAGGGTGTTGTGCGCCCGTCAGATCGGTTCAGTCCGAGGACACAGGATCGGTTGGGTGCCGCCTTGCTCGCGGATATCGGTTATACGAACGGCACCACGGACCCGAATGTCGCAAATCGGATTTCTGGCGTTTGGGCCGCCTTGCCGCGTGTTACGGGTCCGGGGCGTGGCGTCTCGACCTACGAAGGGATCGCAGGCAATCACGCCCTGATCGATCCAGACAGCTACATGGCATTCATGGCCTGTGAAATTGGGCTTTCGGAGATCAGAACCCGATCCGCAATTGTGCGCGCGGGCTTACGCGTCGGGCTCAGCATTGAAGCCCTGTTAGAGAACATCCGGGAGCAATCCGCCAGGATCGTCGATCGATATTCCCAAGTGGCAATCTGGTTGTTGTGGAGCCTGTTGGCGGTGCAGCTCGTGTTCATGTTCGGCCGCCTTGCGATTATGGGCGAAGGACTGGAGGCCATGATCGCGAGCATGGTATTCCTGCTGCCGCTCACATTACTGCTTTGGGTGGTGATCACCAACTTTGGCGACATTTTAACGTGGACAGCCAGAGCAGCCACGCAAGTCTCCAACGATACAATCGGCTCGGAAGGCTTTTCGCTGGCAACACTCATCCGGGATCGGATGATCTTGTTCAGCCGCAACATGGAAGCCGGGTATGCTTTGTCAACCTGGGTCTATGGCGGCGTTTTGGCTGCAACGTTGTGCAACCTGATCGTGTTGGCCTTGCAGTTGGGCGCAGTGATCTTTGTGTATATGCGGTCTCTGATCGTACTGGCTGCCTCGGCGATCCTGCTGGGACTTGGCTCCTTGAGCGGCACACAGCATGTGGCTTTTGGCGTGCTGGCAAAGCTTCTCGGAGCTTTTCTGCAGATTCTGACAATCACCATCATCCTGTTTGCGACACTGGATCTGACGAGAGATCTGAGCGCCGCATCGGGAATACTGGGCCGGGCCTTTGCCGCTTTAACCCTGGATCTCGTTGCGCTTGTGCTTTTGGTCGCGGTGCCGCGAACCATGACAAAACTCGCCGTTGTAAGAGGAGTTTCCGCGTGAATCAATTATTCGGCTTGGTGAGAACATTGCTCTTTTGCACAATCTCGAGCCTCGCGTTCGTGGTCATACCTGACCCCGCTATTGCAGGGCCGGTCACAGCCAATTCAGAACAGGTGCGGGCATTCATTCGCCACTATGAGGCCACCAGTGATTACGATCTCTATCATCCTGGAATGAGATTAGCGCCACCTCGTCCTCTGACACAAATGACTGTGGGCGAGGTCATGGCATGGCAGAGATCACAGGGTGACGTCATATCGACCGCGTCCGGCGCATACCAAATCATTCAGCGCACCTTGCGTGGCCTCGTGAACAAGCATGGCATTGATCGTAATGCACTGTTTGACCGTCACATGCAGGATCACCTGGCGGATCTGTTGTTGTTGGAATGCAAAGCGCGTCGCAACAATGTCGTGCAATACGGAAACTGCATTGCGTATATCTGGGCGGCTTTGCCGCTGTTATCAGGGCCCGATACTGGCAAATCGGCATATGATGGGATCGCGGGTAACCGTACTCTCACAACCACGAAAAATTTCATGGCAATGCTTCAAGGCGACGGTGGGCAATTGACCCAACTGGTTGATGGCGGTGCTGCGGTTCTGTCTTACCGCGCCCGGGTCGCGCAGATGCAAGCGGAGATCGATGCTGAACGAGAACTGGGACAGGCTGCTGTCTGGAACATGAGGACGTACTCCAACTAGGGACTAGCCATGCGAGAGAGACGATCAAGACGCAAACATTACCTGGCCGCAATGCTTGCCATTGGGGCTGTTTACGCCGGGTTTTTCGTTGAAGCGGTGCCGCTTGTTGTCGCTGTTCTGCCGTTCGTTGCAGCCCTTTGCATGCGCTGGCGCATGTTGCGTGGGCTGATCGTCGCACCCTACTTCCTGGCGATCGCGCTCATGGCGGGGTGGGGATTGATCCAAATGGGATACGCCCCATGGCTGGTCATCATGGGCGGGTTGGTTGCTGCAGGCTTGTGTTCCGCGATGGTTGGATCTTTTGGTGTGACAATTTCATTACTTGTCCTGGCAATAATCCCTTTCTTTCCGGGGCATCCCTTGCTTGCGACGGGGTTCTTCATTGCTGACAGTACAATCTGGTCGCTTGCATTGGTCATTGCTGGTTGCGGCGCAATTGAAGGTTTCCGTTCAAAGCGCCGATACTCAAACAGCTTTGCGGTCGCGATGATACTTGCCGGGGTATTAGGGCTTGCCATGCAAAGCTTTACCTCGGGGTCTCAATCCGGGCGCGAGCTGGCATCGTCAGAGAGTTGGGAAGAGGTTGCGACAAACGCCAGCATCATGTCGACGAAGCGCGGAAAAATGATGGCAGTCATCACCCAGCTGCAGGATGGGGAGACCTACATCACTGGCGAGAACATCCTGGCATCGCAGGACCACCTCGAAATCCAGATGTTGTGCCGTGTGCTTCCTTCGCGGAATGCCACTGTTTACCTCGGTATCCAGGAAGCCGGAACGGGCCGTGCACAGGTGCGCATTCTGCGTCCGGATAGTGATTGCAGGGACCTTCCACTCGCATATGCTGCGCAAGTGGGCATACCCGGGATTACCGGGAACCCTTGGCCTTTTCTTCCCGCGGTCATTCATCAGGATGACATGCGCCCCCATACCCAGTGGCTCTCCTGCATTGAAGGATTCAGCCTTGCCAGTTGGTTGCGGGTATCAGTTGCCCGCCCGGCCAATGTGATCATCATTGCCAATGACTATTGGACTGAACCGCTGCCGATAGCGGGGCTGCGCCGCAAGATCAGCGCGGACATGGGGCGACTGCTTGGCGTGCGTGTTTTCCATGCCGATAGCGGACACAACATCCTTCGCCTGGCAGAAGGAGCGGTCAATTGAAGAGACGCAAACCACCGATCTGGTTTCTTCTTCTCTTCGTGGCCTTCATCGCCATCCTGGTGATCAAGATCCTGCCCCCACAGACCAGGTTTACGATCAATTGGACCAGCTCGGCACCACTGGGGCTTTACGTTCGCACCTCGCGCGAAAAAGCAACTTACGTATCGTTTTGTCTGCGGCAAGACCACGCCGTGTTCTTCTTCTTCGACCAGGTTTGTCACCCGGCAGCTCCGGAGAACACCGCACTTCTCAAACGCATTCGCAAACGTCTTGCAAATGGATCGCTCGAAGTCGCGGGCAGGGGGGCTTTTGCCATCGACAGTGATCTCATTGGCAGAGTGGAGCCTTCGCAAATCCAGGGCTGGTGGCGACCATTCATCACGTGGGAGACATAGCATGTTGCTTTACTTGAATGATTGCGCGTTGGATCTGTCCGCGCAAGATGCGCAGGCCGCACTGGAAGAAGCCCACAAAACGCGCACACGTGTTGAATGCCGCTGCACGCGGCCGCCCCAGGAGATGTACATTACAAAGATAGGGGCGCGTTTCTACGTGAAGCGTATGCCAGGGACGGGTCCGCGGCATGCCCCTGACTGTGATGCCTTTGAAGCGCCAGAGCATCTTTCGGGCCTGTCCGAACTCAACGGGACTGCCATTGTTGAATCCGCCGATGAGGGGACCACACTTCTCAAGCTGGGCTTTCCCCTCACCAAACGACGCAACCAGGCGGCACCACCTTCCGCGTCGGGGGCAACTGCAACCGAAGCCATCAGCAACCCCAAGAAAATGAGCCTGACAGCTTTGCTGCATTATCTGTGGCATGAGGCCGATCTGGTGAAATGGGTTCCTGCGATGGAGGGCAAAAGGTGGTGGGGTGTCGTGTGTTCTGCTCTGCGCCGGGGGATGGACAGCAAAATCGCCAAGGGTTTGAGCCTTGGTGATGTCGTCTATATTCCTGAACCTTTTAGCGTACCCCGTGCCGCGCAACTGACCGAGGAACGTACCCGCAAGTTCGATCAGATCGCGCGCATGAGTCCAGGTGGCACCTCTGTCGGCATTCTCATTGCCGAGTACAAATCTCATCAACCTTCCATTTACGGCTCAAAATTCACATTCAAGCATATCCCCGATTGTAGTTTTTTTGCGGATGCTGACCTGACAAAGCGATTCAACCGGGTATTTGAAGAGCAATTGATCCTGGCAAGCATAGTCGATGGCGCGATGCCGATTGCGATTGCCACGTTCACAATGACGAAGGCCGGATATCCAGCCTTACAGACTATCGGCATGATACTTGTGACCCGCGAGTTCCTGCCCTTCGAACATGTAAAGGAAGCCAAGCTTCTGGAAACACTGGTCAGCCAGAAGCGTCGCTTTATCAAGCAACAGAGGTTTAACCTGCCGCCTGACGCGACCATTGCATCTGTTCTGCTCAGCGACACCGAGAACCCCATTGCGATGTTTGTGACGCCACCTGGCGCATCAGTTGAAACGATCCGCGACATCCAGACCGCTCTGCAGGAGGAAGACTACCCGCATTGGATTTGGGGAAATGAGGTGGTCATGCCAACGATCGCAGCGCCAGGATCGCGGCATGTTGGGGGAACACCTGCATGAACAATAACAAACCCACGGTGGCGTCAATGTCGCCGAACGAACTTGAGGAGGAGATCAAACGCGTCCGCACCCGTGAAGAAGCGCGTCTGATCGCCGTCGCCAAACGCGCCGGCTATTTTAGCCAGGCGATCAAGACAGCGGACATCGACGAGATGTTCAAGCAGACCCTTGCCACCATGACACCGAAACATTCTCAACTGAGAAAGCTCGAGGACCGCATGACAAAGCTCAATTCCCGAATGCGCGATGCCGCCCGTCGCCTTGACGCACAGCGCAAGATTCTCCTGGGTTCTTTTTTGATAGCGCAGATCAACCACCGGCCAGAAGAGTTTGAGTGGGTTGCAGGTGAACTTGAGAAGTTTCTGTCCCAGCACAAGGACGCCAACGTCGCGGCCCGCAACAAAGAGATCATGGCGGATTGGTTAGACGGGAACGGCGATTCCGAAACGAATGATGCTGACAGGGAGCCACCCCATGACACGTGAAAATTTCTTCACAGCTTTTGTGTTTGGGTTTGCATGCATTCTGACAGCCATCGTGCAGGTCCATTTTGTCGGGCGCGCACGCATGGAAGACATGTTGGCGCGTAACATCCAGTTCCATGATTTTGTTGTCTATAACTGGCAACTCTTGTTGGCCCTTCTCATCGCAACCATCACAGGTAGCGTCACCATGCGGTCCATCAGACCCAGTCTGTTTGGGCCGATATTTGTGGGTATTGCTTTCTTCTTTTTCTACTCAACATCCACTTTGACAGGTCCGTTGCTATTGCAATTGAAAGCATCGCTCACCTTTGCAAACGGCTTCCAAATCTCGCCCGTCATGCTGAAGATCATGGCCTGGTACGCGGGGTGGTTCCTGCTCGGTGCGCTCGGGATACGATTGTGCATGGCTTTATTTGCGCAGGCGCAATCCATATCAGGTGACCATGACACTCTGGTTGGATCTGCCCTACGAGCTACTGGTCTGGATCGTTGGAAACCGGTTAAAACAACCTCGCTGTGGTTTGATAAAAACATAAGCCAAAGCCAGCGCCGTGGCATCCAGGTTTTCCTATTTTGGCTCCTTAGTGCCTTGCCATTCATTGCAGTTTTCTTGTCAAACACCCCATACCACATAGCGGTATGGCGCTCACACATTGCTGTGACTGGTGAGGCCACGGTTGTTATCAAACAACTCGCCACGATGGCTGCCTGGTGGAGTGCACCCGCTTTACTTTGGATTGTCTTCAGAGTGCATTATCGGCGCTTCCACGCGTGTGGCCCTGTGATATTGTTTAGCAGCCTCGCCGTATTATACGGAAGTTATTGGCAAGTCAGTGAAATTGCGCTGTCGTTTCGTGGCGTGCTTAACGCTCCCCAACGTTTGCAAATCGATTCAGGATCCAGTTTGGTTTTGATTATGGCTGCGCTGACGTTCTTCGTAAGCTGTTGCGGCGTCCGGGTAACATATGAGTGGCTCCGAGATGGTCACGACCGCTTAGGGAACAAGAAAAAGTCGCGCGCCGTTAAGGGCCTGCATAATGCTACCTGGGAAGACCGCAGCACTATCCGGCGCAACATGTCTGTACCCGGCGGGATCGTTCTTGGAGAATTGACCGATCCAATCAAGGAAACACCCAATTTTAAGCATAAGGAACCATCAACATGGGGTAGGCAGGGCAAAGGTGATTTGCTGACGATAGACCCCGCAGCAGGTAATGGGCACGTACTCGTCGTGTCCGAGACAGGTGGCTACAAGAGCAGCGGGATCGTGATTCCGAATGTCCTGACGTATAATGGCCCCGTTATAGTGGTGGATCCCAAGGGGGAGATATACGAACTCACGAAAGCTGCACGCCGTGCAATGGGCTTCAATCCGATCAAGATTGGAAGCGATGATGGCTTGGACCCTTTTCGGATGTTGGAACCACTCATTGGAAATGAACTGTCGACTTATAGAACAATCGCGGACTTACTTGTCCCCAGGTCCGCGTCGGCAGAACACGAGTATTTCCGGGAGAGAAGCGTCGACCTACTGACACCCCTTCTCTACCACTTCATGAAATCCAAGAGCCAATGCATTCCGGCGGATATCTTGAAGTTCCTATCTGGCGATATGGAAGAGGTCCTGGAACGTGCTGCCGATGTGGCGGCACTTCACGCGGATGTTCCGTTTGTCGTCAATGCCCTCGAACGAGCCAAGGCAATCGATGAGCGTGGCTTTGACAGCTTCATTCGACCGATTACCAATAAGCTTAACTTTGCGGAGTACCCGGACACGGCGGCATATGTCAGCAGCCCTGAGGGATCCAATAAATCAAATATCGCTCTCGACCCAAAAACGGACATTTTCGTCAACGTATCGACATTGACGCTTAAGACGTTTGAACCGTTGATCCGTCTCTTACTTGGCAGCATTCTCATTGGAGCCCAAATAGGTGTCACACCTGAGAAACCTTTGGCGCGGCGTCTGATCATTATCGACGAGGCAAAAAGCCTCGGGAAACTAGACATTCTTCCTCTCATTCGAGACGAAGGCCGAGGATACGGCCTGCATCTCATGATGATCTACCAAACCTGGGGCGAGGTAGAGGGCGTTTGGGAAAGGGAGGGCGCGGAAGCTTGGATGAATGGAACGGAAGCGAAAGTCCTGGGCTGGGTTCAGTCGAAAACCCGAGCAGAAGACCTTTCCGGAATGCTCGGTACCAGTACCGAAGTTGTCGAAACGCTTAGTCACTCAAAAAGCTCGACTACAGATAGCATCATGAGGGTTCAATCGGGAACCACCCGCAGCGAACAATTGAGAGAAATGCCCTTACTTTCGGCGCGGCAAATCTCTGAAATTCCACGCCACGGCGCGATTATTTTGACTCGGGACTCCAAGCCAATCATGGCGAGCAAGGCGATGTACTTCACACGCTCTGAGATGCTGAAGAAGATCCGAGGGATAGATCGATAATGGTGACGTCTATATTGCTCGACGTTTGGGCTTGCCACAGACGCAAAGCCGCCAAGGCAGGCAGCCCTGACCAACATAAAGTATGACTAGGCAACGCGATGGGCGTCTCAAAAGCAAAACCGCTTCAAAGGCCGGACAGATTTGAAATCACCATCAGTATCCATGGCACCAGGATAACACATATCAGCGCCGTCCACGCAGAACACGCTGCTGTGGAGCGCGTTATGCGATCTTATGCTATGTACAGCCCAGACGTCGTGTTCGTGAAGCGCTTGGGGTCATTGCCAAAACCACGAGCAACGTAATGACGTAATCTCGTCATGTCGGGAAAATCGAAAATGCTCATGCTTGTCTGACGCGGGCACTGTCGACATCCTACAAGAGCGCCCATGGAAGCCGAACAGGCATTGAACCTGTTGCGGTCGTCAAGTGCGTCCGAAGAGCCTTTCAATATCGGCGAGCTTCAATTCCACATAGGTTGGTCGTCCATGGTTGCACTGACCGGAATGCGGTGTTGCCTCCATTTCACGGAGCAATGCGTTCATTTCTTCTGCGCGCATCCAACGTCCTGATCGAATAGATCCGTGACAAGCAACACGGCTGAGGATGGCGTCGATTTTCGCTTTTACGATTTGGCTTTCGCCCTGATCTGAGAGTTCGTCCAAAACGTCGAGAAGCAAGGACTGTGCATCGACTTCACCCAGAATAGCGGGTGTCTCTCGCACAGCAATGGCATTTCCCCCAAATGGTTCGATGGTCAATCCCATACCACTGAGTTCCTCGGCCACTTCCATCAGCCGCGAGCAATCTTCCTCCGGAAGCTCCACTATTTCCGGAATCAGAAGTGCTTGGGCAGCGATGCCGTCTTTCGCCATCTGGTGTTTCAGTTTCTCGTAGACCAGTCTTTCATGTGCTGCATGTTGGTCTACGATCACTATACCGTCAGATGTTTGCGCGATGATGTAGTTTTCATGCACCTGTCCGCGGGCTGCACCAAGCGGAAGGCTTTCTGCAGGCATGTCGGGTTCCTGGATAGGTGCTGGCTCAGATGAGGAAGAACCTTCTGGAACACTGAGCTCCGGAGTGTTGCCGCTCAGATCATTGGCAAGCTCGTCAAACGCAGGAGTCTGAGCTTGATATGCCGTACTCCGCGCCGCATTTGATGGCCGATCCATTTGATAGACTCGGGTTGGGCCGGGCTTTATTGACTCCGGTCTCATTGCACCCAGTGTTGCCTCAGAAACAGTCGTCGAGGCCCTATGCCCTGCATCGGCCAAAGCATGCTTCAAAGCCGAGACGATTAACCCACGGGCTACACCTGGGTCGCGGAACCGGACCTCAGATTTCGCAGGATGGACATTGACATCCACCAGGGTGGGTTCGCAATCTATGAACAGCACCGCAGCAGGGTGGCGGTCGCGACTGAGAAAATCGGAGTAGGCGCCCCGAAGCGCCCCGACGAGCAACTTGTCACGTACTGGACGGCCGTTGACGTAAAGGAATTGCGACACCGCAGCGCCCCGCGAATAGGTTGGGAGGGCCGCATATCCGTAAAGCCGAAGCCCATCCCGAGTCGCATCAATCCGCAATGCGTTGTCCGCAAAGTCATGGCCTAAGACCTTTGCGAGCCTTGCGTGCAATGCATCAAACAAATCACCGCTCTCACGATCCGCCCGGAAGACAACACGTCCTTCACCTCCACCAGATACGTCTCGTAAGACAAACGTGACTGAGGGCTCGGCCATGGAAAGCCGCTTAACAACATCTGAAATCGCTTGTGCTTCTGCGCGATCAGTGCGCATGAACTTCAAGCGGGCCGGTGTTGCAAAGAACAGGTCACAGAGTTCCACAACAGTACCGGTGTGTAGGGCTGCGGGTTTCACAGCTTCCATATCTCCACCAGAAACATGGATCGAAGCCGCCTCTTCATCAGCCACACGAGTTGTGATTGTCAGTCGCCCCACAGCTCCAAGAGCCGGCAAAGCCTCACCACGAAACCCAAAGGTATGAATGTTGAGTAAGTCGGACCCGTCCAGCTTGGACGTCGCATGACGAGACAGGGCCAGTGGCAAATCCTCGGCCGGAATGCCATACCCATCGTCCGTAACACGGATCAGTGTTTTGCCGCCGTCAGCGATATCGATCGTAATCCGGGTTGCCATCGCATCAATCGCGTTCTCGACCAGTTCCTTCACAGCCGATGCTGGTCGTTCGACAACTTCGCCAGCAGCAATGCGGTTTATTGCTGCATCGTCGAGTTGGCGGATACGCGGCGCAACTCTGGATCCTGCATTTTCATCGAGCATCTCAAAGGTTCCCGTAAGTCTACAAATCATGATGTCCCGGAAATGGAACGCGATGAGTCATAGTAGAACAAAGAGGGAACTTTGACAATTACCTCACCAGGATTCTGCCCCGTCCGGCATTCAACCTCTTACGGCGCGCAGATGAATAGGATTACCCTATCGAAGCATTGCTTATCTGTATTTTATTTCGGGCACCAACCCTGCTGTAATTGTTTTATAGACCAAGCCTGCCCCCAGGCGTTCCCTTATCCCCACAAGAGGGAGAGTCTGGGGGTTTTCTGATGTGATCTGCTGTTGGTTTGGACAAGCGCGCTCGTTGGAAATGAGTATTGGCGGCTGCAATTTCCCCCTGTTTCAACTTTGGCCCCTACAGGAGTATTCCAGAATGACAAATGAACCCTTGGGCACCCAGCCAGCCGTTCTTCTGTTCGACGTTTTAGTTCGGGGTGATCGTTTGACCAGGTTCAAGGGTCAGGTGGCGGACGTCGCACCAAGCCTTTCGGTGGTGGCGTCAGCCACAGTGCAGCGTTCAGCGGAGTCACGACGCGCCTGTGTAGAGAAAGGCTGTTAACAGTGCTGGGCCCTTTTGAAGTGCCATCCGTGGGAAGAGTGCTCGTATCAAAGCATGCCCCCAATTGGCTCAAGAGCTCTGTAGCAGAGTTGATCACGAAAGACCCAGTCACGGCAAAACAGCAAGCGTTCTGGCTCTACATGATCATGAAGCAAAGAACGAAGGCTACAGAGCTGGAGCGAAGGCTGCAGGTTTATCGGTGCCGTTTTAGAGCGGACCCAAGCCGCAGTCATATTCATTGATAAGACCCATGATTAACAGAGTGGCAGGGACAAGCGATTTGAGCTGCGGTGACTTAGATATCGAACCACTTTCACCGGAAGAGTCTGAGATGTTGGCGCAAGAATGGGCGGATCTTTGGGCACAGGCGTATGGTTTCGCAGACGCTGAAGATATGAAGGCTGAAGGCGAAAGAATGGAACGAGAGTACCGTGCTCAGAAGGCCAGAAAACAAGAGCGATGAGCCGCTACTTCCATTAACTCTCGACGCCATTCACCGTGTGAATCGCATTTCGGCACCGTCAGCAAGGCACAAAATGCATAAACAAGCTTCCAATAAAACTCGCCATCGAACGGCCGAGGCTGAGATAATTGTCGCCGACATTGTCACAGTTATGTTCAGGCACGGCCTCGACTTTAAATCGCTCAACACGTTTTTGTTGGCAAACACAACGTTGTTGGAGGCTGGCTTGGCCAAGAAAAAACGACATCGGCAGTACCTCGACGAAAGAGCCAAGATCAGGCGCGAACTGCTCCGGCGCCACGTTAATGGCGAATCCTATCGTCAGATTGCCGAGACGCTGGATATCAGCCTCACTCGAGCTTATGAGATCAAAGCGACCGAGGTCGACCGCGTCTGGAAGGCAATACGTGCCAACCCCGATAGCGTACCAGCACTTGCTGAGAAATATGGCCTTTCCACCTACGACATCATGACGATTTATCAGAAACGGCAAGACCGCCATGAAGCGCAGCTATAACAAGACCGACTTTGGGCGGAACAATATGATGCCGAGCACTAGGACTTGTTCGGGTAGCACAGATTTAATAACTGATCATGATTTCAACAAAGGTGCAGATCAATTACCCACGTCTTAATGGCAGGTGTGCTTCTCGGAGCTTTGTGGTTGCCGATCAAAGCAATGGCCGAAGTCCACGTTCGAGACGCTGACACAATCGTTGTGAGAGGGACGCCGGTACGACTGAATGGCGTTGATGCACCGGAACTTGGAACGCGTGCCGGGCAGGAGTCTCGCCGATGGATGGTGACTTTTCTCAGGGGAAAGCAGGTGACCTGTGATTTTAGCGGGGAGCGCACCCATGATCGCTGGGTTGGAGTTTGCTATGCTGAAGGTGAGGACATTGGCGCGGCAGTTATTGCAGCTGGCTACGCGCTCGACTGCGCCAGGTATTCTGGTGGCCGCTATGCGCATCTCGAAACGCCAGCCGCGAAGTCACGACTGACACGGGCAAGATACTGCTAAGTTGCGCAAGCCGGATATAGAAAACTCTGTCACACGATTGTCGGTGCACATCCAGTCATAGCTGGTGCCTATCCAAGCATAGGATTTTGGAATTTCCTTAAGGCTGCAAGCTGGTTCTATTGTTCAGTATGGTGCACATCGAATGGCCTGCGTGTGTTTGGCTGAAAACCGTCAGTATCCGCAATAAATCTAGCCTGTTGCTAACAGGTCGGTTCGGCCTGTCATATCACCGGTTCATGCTGCGCGTCGGCGCAGACAGCAGCACCCACCGGCTACATCATCCTTACGGTCTGATCACGGTTTCTGGATTGGATGGCCTGACACGCGCTGTGGCTGTTAGCAGTTTGGGGTCTGATGTGACCCCCTCGCACTTTTCCACGATCAGGATGGACTGTGCCGAAACAGCGCTCTGCCGATCGCCGACGGTGGTTCACCTCTGGCTGAGGCTCAAACAAAGCCTGCGGCAGACGCCATTGTTAAACCCGCATTTCCGCTAACCCAGTGACCGCCTAAGGGGCGGGGCGGTGCCTTTCCGACCCCGTTCAAACACGTTCGCAATACACCACACAGGAGAGTTTCAGGATGAAAAACGAACCCTTGGACATCCAGCCAGTCGTTCGTCCGCTCAATGTTTTTATTCGGGGCGGTCGTCTGACCAAGTTCAAGGGGCAGGTGGCGAGCCTTGCGCCAGGGTGCTTGGTTGCGGCGACGGCTGCGGTTCTGTTCACCGGCGGCGCGGCGCATGCGGACAATGAGTGTGGGACGGATAGGGCTGGCCAAGACACCGTCACATGTGGCGCTAGCGATTCCAGCTACCCCAACTACACTGATGGCATCAACTATGCCTTTTCTGACGGGCTCACTCTGATACTTCCGGTACCTCCAGCCGACGGCCCTAGCATCGAGGTGAGTGGCAAAGGGGTGAGTGTGTCTGGGAGTGGGACGGGTGAAGGTGAAATCTCTGTACAAATAGAGGGCGGCGCGGTCACCACGACTGGCATAGGTGGATTTGGAGTTGTTTCGTTCTTCACCAATGGGTCGGGTACAGCCGCGGCGACCGTGCATATGACTGACGGGGCAGTCAATACAACGGGTGACCTTGCCGATGGGCTTGTGGTGGGGAATTCTGGCGCTGGTGAGGCAAGGGCGCAAATGGTGGGCGGCACGGTCACCACGAGTGGCGAAGATGCTGTTGGAATTTCGGCGATATCGTTGGGCGGTCAGGCTGTTGTCGACCTGGGCGTGAGCGCCACTGTCACGGCTTCCGGAGCCGGTGCAGACGGCATTCACGTTCAGGGTGCAAGCGGGTTTGACATCGACGTGGCGGGAGTTGTGAGTGGCGGAGCGTTCAGGGAAGCGACATCCACTAAAGGAGCTATCAACGGCGCCGCGATACGAACGACGTCCAGCCCTGGCGGGACGATTGATATCGACAGCGGTGCCGAGGTGAACGCCGGGATGTCTGGTCTTGCAATACAGGACGGGGATGGGGATGCGGTCGTCACTTCGGCAGGGGAACTGACCGGTGATGTGCGTCTTGGGGCGGGGGACGATAGTCTCACGATTTCTTCCACAGCCACCTATGACTTTTCCTATACCCTGGACGGCGGCGAGGGTGGCGATGATCACCTGACCTTGCATGGTCAAACCATGACCTCAATGGAGAACGTCATCAACTGGGAGCGCCTCACAATGATAGGCGGCTCGGTCACCACCCAAGGAGCAGACGCACACGGGCTTAACGCAGTATCGGAAGGCGGGCCGGCTGTTGTTGACCTGGGTGAGAACGCCGTGGTCACGGCTTCCGGAATGAATGCAGACGGGATCCGCGCTGAGGGTGCAACAGGCTTTGACGTGGACGTAGTCGGTCGCTTGACAGGTGGCGCTGACAATGGCGCTGCGATCCGCACGATCTCCAGCGCTGGAGGGATGATTGATATTGCCAGCGGCGCTACCGTGACGGCAGGGGACTCTCGTATTGCGATACAGGACGGGGATGGTGGTACGGAGATCATGTCGGCAGGCACAGTTACCGGCGCTGTGCGTCTTGGGGTAGGGGATGATATCCTGACCCTGACGAGCGGCCGTTTCACCGGGGATATCTATGCCGGCGCGGGCAACGATACAGTCACCATATCGGCCGCCACTGAGTATGATGGGTCCTATATCCTGGACGGTGGTGCAGGTGACAATGATCAGCTGATTTTAAGTGGGCGAACGATGACCTCAATGGAGAACGTCAGCGACTGGGAGCATCTTACACTGAAGGATGGGACGAAGTTGAGCCTGGATAAGGGTTCCAGGCTGGATATGGATCTCTCGATAGAGGCAGGATCTGTATTCAGCATGTCTGGCGGGGGCACCCCCACGGGGACGTCCATTGCAGGCAAAGTGGCCAACGCGTCTGGCAGCGCCGTGACCATCGTCGGTGATGTGACCAATAGTGGTACCTTGAGCGTGCAGGACCGGACTGCGGGGGATGTGATCACCATTGAGGGCAACTACACCGGATCGGGATCGAGTGTCTTTGCCTTGGATGCGCGTATGGACGACGATGGTGTGAACACCGACAGGCTTGAGATCACCGGCGACGCGTCGGGCGAGACGATGCTGTTGATTGCTGGCCTGGATAGCATTGCTCCTACGGACGCCCCGCTTGAGCTTAACCTGGTCACAGTTGGCGGAGCGTCCGATGACGCAACCTTCACCCTGATGGGCAACTATGTCACCCCGGAAGAGGAGCGTACTGTTATCTCGGGCGCCTATCTCTACAGGCTGGTTGAGACGGGCGGTGGTTGGGGATTGAACGCGCGGTCGAAGCGCGGTGAAGTCACCTATCAACCGTCCGCGCCGCTCTATGACAGCTATGGTGCGTCGCTGCTGGCGTTTAATGCGCCCTCTGGGCTGGACGCACGGGGCAGTGCGCAGGACTTCCGGAGCCTGGCCTGGGGCGGCGCAGGGGCTGATGCGGCTGATCAGGATACCGGCACGCCGCTGTGGATCCGGATGGGGACAGAGCAGCTGACCACGTCGGAAGAGCACAGCACCACAGGGGCGGCACTTGAGAGCAGTCTGTGGGAGATGGAGATCGGGGCGGATCTGACCCTGAACAGCAGTGATGCGGGGCTTCTTGTGGGCGGGCTGATGTTCTCCTACGGGACGGGCAGTACGGATGTCAGCTCTGACCTGGGGGACGGGTCGATCGAGACCAGTGGCCTGGGCCTTGGGCTGGCCGCCACGTGGTATGATGCGCGCCGGTTCTATGTTGACGGGCAGGTGACGCTGACCTCCTACACCAGCGATCTGACCTCGGACAGGCTTGGGACCCTGACCGAGGGCAACAGCGGGACGGGCTATGCGCTGTCGCTGGAGGCGGGACAGCAGCTTGATCTGGGCACGCGGCTGACGGTGACGCCGCAATCCCAGCTGAGCCTGTCGTCAGTGACGTTCAGTGACTTCACGAGTGAGGCGCACCAGGAGGCGGTCGCGCTGAGCGATGCGACCAGCCAGCAGCTGCGGCTTGGGCTTGAGGTCGCGGCGCAGGAGCGTGGGGAGAGTGGCCTCTATGGCATTGTGAACCTGTACCATGAGTTTGGTGCGGGCAGTGAGGTGGAGGTGGCGGGCACGTCGCTGACGACGGAGCGTGAGCCCTGGACGCTTGGGGCCGGACTTGGCGGTAGCTATGTCCTGACCGAGCGTGTGGATCTCTTCGGCGACGTTGCCTATGCCACCGGGCTCAGCAATGCGGGCGACACCAGTGCCCTCAGCGCAAATGCAGGGCTGAAAGTGGTGTTCTAGAGAAACAGCACTGTATGTGACTGCCGGCGCAGGCCAGAATGAGACGTTGCCGCAAATTGGTTCATCGCAAGGTAGACCCGCAAACCTGGCTCGCCGACACCATCGCCCGCATCCCCGGTTACAAGATCACGAAAGTGCAGGAGTTGTTCCCTTGGAACTAGAGTTACTCAAGCGCAGTTGGGCGACTGCGGGTGGAGTGATCGCGTCCACACCGGCTGCGGCTGAAGTTTGTGACAAAGTTCGGCCAGGCTGGAACCCAGCTGATGGCCCGATCAACCAATTTGAAGACCTGACCTTGTTCTTCATTGAGCCTTTGGGCCTGATCGTTTTGGTGTTAACCGTTGCGGCTGTTTTACTCAGAAAAACCTGGATCGCCTCCATCACAGTAACACTGCTGTTTGCAATCATGGTCCTGAACATAAGCACCTGGATTGAAGCCGATGACGTCACGAATTCCGCCAACTCAGAGGGCTGCATCACTGCACCCATACTAACGACCACCACTTTGATCGCCATAAGCGCCATCATCTTGACGACCACTTGCCGCAGCTCACTACGTCGGCTGAAAAGTCACGACTGACCCGGGCAAGATACTGCTAATCTCCTTCCGTCCATTGAACCCGGCTTTTTGGGCTTGAGCATTGCCTGCTACGCTGCGTGGGCAGCTGCGCGTAAGTGATCGCCTGGCGACTTGCTCCCTACGCGACAGAGCCGCACGACAGCGCTAGATTGAAATCCCAAAATCGTTTTGCGGCGTGCCCCGCGCCACGATCTGCAAATGCCCATCCGCCATACGAATTGCAAATTCTGTACTAAAACAGAGAGTTGTATGGAGTATGAAGAACGGGAAGCCACTACTGTCACCTGAAGCGGGGCGAACAACGCAAGCTTGCAAAGTGGCTTGAAGCCAAAATATCGGTATCAGAGATCGCGGATCGATTGGGTCGCTATCTTTGTCGCATCTCCCGGTAGATCAATGGCACGACCTGGAGAACAGCCTCTGCAGCGACTTTTAGGGTCTGATCAATATTCTCCTCCGCAATCTCGAACATTGAGTTGCCGTCGTTATCAAACATATGAACCAGGATCGGCATCATCAGCTTCGCACCTATTGCAGACTGTCCAAAGGTATCCCAGGTCGCGACATCAAGCTTCACCGCCTCCATGAAGCCTTCGCACCAGTCCATCGCGATGGCGTGTCCTTCAGGAGCCTGCC